>MEMO01000001.1:0-18243 GCA_001767955.1 Alphaproteobacteria bacterium RIFCSPLOWO2_01_FULL_40_26
CCTAACCCTCTCCCACAAGGGGAGAGGGAACTAATCGAGATTGGCTTGATGCCTTATCCGGAATTGGTGTTTCAACGAAGTAAATCTTTCTTTTTTAGAATTATGAGCTGCGACAAAACCGTAAATGCCATTGCTATCATCATCCAGAAAAATGCATTATGATTGTTAAGCCCTGGAACTCCGCCAATATTGACGCTAAAGATGCTGGTAAAAAAAGTTAGCGGGATAAAAATTGAGGCAACCAGCGAGAGACCATACATGCTCTTATTCAACTTTTCGGTCAGGCCGTGAAAAAGTTCGTCATGCAAAATTTGCGAACGATCGCGAACTTCATCAATTTCTTCGATCATTAAAGTGATGTGATCGAGATTCTCCTGAAAATGTCTTTTAGTCCAATCATTGATCCATTCGTGATCACAAATGCGCAGCTTGGCAATCGCTTCTCTTTGCGGGGCCAAATAGCGTTTAAAAACAGCCAATTGTGTTCTGATCTGTAAAATTTTTTCGCGAAAAGAAACGTCATGAGTGCTCATGATTTTTTCTTCCAACATATCAACTTTTTCACCAAGAGCATAAAGAAATGGCGAGGTTACGGCAAGAATTTGATATAACAGATTATACAGAAACTCACCGGAATTTTTGATAATTTTTCCCGATTCAATATCTTTGCCAAGATCAAACAAAGCTTTCATCTCACGGCGTTGCACGGTGATGATGCGGTCATTGTCAATCCACATTCTAATTGAAACCATATCTTCCGGCTCGGAATTTTGATTGAGATTTATGCCGCGCAAAATGATCAAAAGTCCGTCATTAAACTCCATCACCCTTGGTCTTGTTTCTTCAGCAATCAGCGCATCGATGATCAGATGATCGAGATAATTGACTTCACGCGCCAGCCATTTGGCGGTAGATTTATTTTCCGCATCAAGATGCACCCAGGATAATCCCTGATTTTTTAACTCTTCAGAAACTTTACGATTATCAAGCTTGGTGGCCTTGCCTTCAGCATCAAAGGCATAGGAAAAAATGATATGGCCGCTCATTAAAATTTATTTTTACTCTTTACCATTGACGAGTTTTTTGAGGGAAATGATTGATTTTCCTGATCCGGAAAAGCCTTTTTTACTGTCGGAAATCATAATTGCTGATTTTTCATCAATCAGATAAATCTTGTCGTCAAAGGCAATTTGCTGCTTTCCCATCTCGCCTGGCAACAATAAACTGTAAATCATCTGCAGCGCATTTCCGGTTTGTTTTCCCTGAGCCGGAGCAACAATATCATGCCCAACCGCGGTAAAACCGCCATCATTGGCAAGAGTGATTAACCAAGTTCTGCTGTCTTTTTTGCCATCAGTATGAATGAAATTTTGTTGTACTACGCCTTTGTTTTCTTCCCATTTGCCGTTAATTGTGATGGCTAGAGTGTCGGTGATTTTGCCGTTTTGATCCTGAACAATACCAAAACCTTCAAGATCGCCGACAAAAAATTTGCGCATATCCATCTTCGCCCCTTTATCCAAGCTATCGACTTGCAATTGTTGCTTTTGAAAATTTTGCAGAAATGAGCAGGAAGAAAGGGTAAAAATAAATAAAAATGCCGGAAAAATTTTTTTCATATAACTCCTAGTTTTTGGTTGATTGTTGATTATGCCTCTTTCTTGCCACGATGTTTAGTGATTCCACCGCAACAGTGAAAAATAACGAGAAATAGAGATATCCTTTTGAAATCGGCATATGCAAACCATCAGCAAGGAGTATTACCCCGATCATAAAAATAAAGGCCAAAGCCACAATTTTTAAAGAAGGATAGGTTTGCAGAAAATAGCTAACTTTTTCCGAGGCGATCAACATCACAAACATCGAAATTAAAATTGCGGTGACAATAACGGAAATGTTGTTGGTCATGCCAATTGCCGTGATCACCGAATCGAAAGAAAAAATAAAATCGATTAAAGTGATTTGCAAAATCGCTGCCAGCATGTTTTTTGCCATGTTGATTTTTTTTCCTTCTTTTTGCGCATAAAGCCCGAACAAAACATCATTGGCAATTTCCCAGCCACTTTTAACAAGAAGAAACAAACCACCAAAAATCAGCAGGAAATTTTTGAAAGAAAATCCAACATCGCCAACATAAAACAGCGGATCCGTGAGACTCATCACCCAAGACAAGGTCAACAACATCAAAATGCGGATAATAAACGCCAAAGATAAACCGAAAACCCGCGCGATACGACGATTCTTCGCAGGCAAGTTTGAAATGGCAATCGCAATAAAAATCAGATTGTCGATGCCAAGAACGATTTCGAGGAAGGTTAAGGTTAAGAGGCTGAAAAAAATGTCGTAAGTTAGGAGATCCATAAAAAAATTAGCGATAAGTGGTAAGTGGTAAGTGGTAAGTTAAAATCTTTTTTTGGTTAAGGAAAAAGATTAGAGGTTGAATTGCAAGGCCTAAAATTGAGAAATAATCGCCTTCGGTTTTTTTAAAAAGATGTTTGCCGAGCGATTCATAGCGATAGCTGCCGGCGCAGCCAAATGGCTTATCCAGACTGATGTAATTTTCAATTTCTTTGATTGGCATTTTGCGCATTGTCATTTTGACGCGAGAAAAATTTTCAAAAATTATTTTGTTTTTATGAGCAACTACAACCGCATTATTTTGAAAATGGATTTTGCCGTTAAATTTTCTGAGTTGCGTTAACGCTTCATTGGCATTTTTTGATTTTGGAATTTCCTGATTTTGAAATTCACAAACCTGATCAGAGCCAATCACATAAGCATCGGGAAATTTTTGACTAATCGACAAAGCCTTTCCTTTCGCCAAAAAAATCGGCAATTTTTGCGGAGACAATCTTAATTTTTTCTTGGCTTTTTCTTCGTCAAAAAGCGGCGCTACAACTTTGAATTTTAATCTGACCTCTTTGAGAATTTGTTTTCTAATTTTTGAAGTTGAGGCAAGAATCAACATGAAATCATCATCAAAAACTTTTTTTCCATTTCCGGATCATCTTTAAAAACTCCGCTCATCATTTTGGTTACGGTTTCGGTATCGGTTTTGTGAACGCCGCGCGTAGTCATGCATTGATGCTTGGCGCTGATTAAAACCGCAACGCCTTTTGGCTTTAGAACTGTGTTTATGGCATCGACAATCTGCGCTGTCATGGTTTCCTGGGTTTGCAATCTTTTGGCAAAAACATCAATCAAACGTCCGATTTTACTGATTCCGGCCACCTTGTGATCTGGCACATAAGCAACATGCGCTATGCCAACAAAAGGCACCATATGATGCTCACAATGTGATTCCATGCGCATGTCTTTTAGCAAAACCATGTCGTCATATCCTTCAACTTCTTCAAAGGTTTTGCCGAGAATTTTTTTGGCATCGAGATTATAGCCGGAAAAAAATTCACGATAGGCGTTAATCACGCGTTTTGGAGTTTCGCGAAGTCCTTCACGATTAGGATTATCACCAATCCAGGAAATTAAAGTTCGAACCGCTTCTTCTGCTGCTTTGTCGGTTGGACGTAAAACTTCTTTCATGTAGTTAAAACTTTTGAGATAAAGGGGCGGGCAAGCTAGAAGCCACTATCCAAAATTACAAGCTACTTGAAAACTAAAGTCGCAAAAATAACTTGCGCCGACCTTTCAACAAATTTCAGAGGATTTATGAATAAAACCACATTAACCATCGCTACAATTTTGGCATTTTTTATATCCAATGCCAATGCCGCAGGAATCGGCATTATTGATGTTGATAAGATCATCAAGGAATCATCCGCAATGCGCGATATCCAATCAAAAATCAGCAAAAAACAGGATGATTATCAGAAGGAAGTAACAAAAAAACAGGATGCTTTAGAAGCAGAACAAAAACGTATTGAAAGCAAAAAGAGCGTGCTTTCAGCTGATGCCTTTGACAAGGAAACTCGGACTTTTGAAAAGAGGGTTGACGAGTTCAAGACCTTTGTTGATAGAAAACAAAACAGTCTGAAAAAAGCCTCACTTGATGCCATGAGCAAAGTTAACGACAAGGTAAAAGAAATTATTGCTGATCTTTCGAAAGAAAAAGAAATGGACGTCATTGTCCCCGCTTCACAAACCCTGTTTTACAAAGAAGAGCTCGATGTTTCCGATGAGGTGCTAAAAAGGCTCAACAAAAAGATCACCAAAGTTGATGTGAAGTTTGAGTCGTAAAACTCATCTTTTCATAAACTGCCCATAAACACTCAACAGCCTTGATTTGTCTACTTTGGTATAACGTTGCGTGGTAGAAAGATTTTCATGTCCCAAAAGTTCCTGAATCGTGCGTAAATCGCCTCCAGCCTCAAGCAAATGTGTAGCAAAAGAATGACGAAATGAATGCGGTGTAATCGTATCGGAAAGGTTGAGATTTTTTCTAACATTATAAATCAAGCGTGAGAACTCGCGACGGGTGTAAATTCTGCCTTTAGAACTCAAAAAAATTGGCTGATCACGCAAAATTTCAAAAGGACAAATTGCAAAATATTCATCAAGTTGCTTTCTAACCAAAGGCAAAAGCGGCACCATTCTTTGCTTCTTGCCCTTCCCTTCCACAATCAGACTTTGTGAATTTTCAAGATTTTTTTTGGTGATTGAGAGCGCTTCAGAAATACGCAAACCACAGCCATAGATCAAAGTAAGCAACGCCAAATCACGCTTGGCTTGCCATTCATTTTTCCTGAATTGCGCTATATCCGTAGAAATTTTTTCGATATCGATCAAATCAACCGCTTTCGGCACTGGCTTGGCAACTTTCGGAGTTTTTAATTTTTCGATTTCGCGATTTTTCAGCAAATCATTCTGATTGCAAAAACTAAAAAAAGAGCGCAAAGCCGCAATTGCTCTGGCGTTGGAAGCATTGTTGTGATCATCAATTCTTGACGAAAGCCATTTTCTGAAATCATGAATGGTTAATTCCTCAAACGAAATTTTTTCGCGAAAAATAAATTCAACAAAGTAAAAAATATCGGTTCGATAAGAAATTAACGTGTTTACGGAATATTTTTTTTCCACTTCCAAAAAGCGTAAAAACTTTTCAATTAAAAATTTTGTTTTGGAGTCGCAAATGTTGTTTAGAAAATCTTTGTTCATCACCATTTTTTTAATCTCAAATTCAGCTTTTGCAGTTGAAGTTTGGAATAAAGCTGAAGGTTTGGGACGCTTGAGCAGAAGTCAATTCAAAAATGATTTTTATCAGCTGGCAAATTTTTATCAGGCGCAAATAAATCCGCTTTACTGCTCGGCAGCAAGCGGAGTGATGATTTTAAACGCTTTAAATTACGGCGAAATTTCAAGTCAAAAAGCCGGAGAAATTGCAAAACATAACAGCAGTGAAATTATCCAATTTCCGCTTTACACCCAGCGAGGATTTTTCAATGAGGAAACTGATAAAATCAAACCGCGCACTTTAATCGAAATGAGAGAAGCCAAAAGCTCTATTTTTGAAAATAACGAATGGCACGAAACTTACGACGCCGGCTTGAGTTTAAGCGATTTTGCCAAAATTCTTATCACCCACAATCTCAAAGTCGAAAAAACTCACATGGTTAGAAATGATGAAAAATCCATCGAAAAATTTCGCAAAATCGCCAAAGAAATTCTTGCTGATAGCGACCATTTCATCCTGTCAAATTTTAACGGCAAAATCCTGGAACAAAAAACAAACGGCCATATCGCACCTTTGGTGGCATATGATGAAATCAGTGATTCAGTTCTAATTCTTGATCCAGCATTACACAAAAACCAATGGTTCTGGACTCCGCTACCAAAACTGGTTGAGGCTATGAATAGCAAGGACGAGGAGGTATATCGCGGATATCTGATAGTAGGTAAAAAGTAATGTTCATTCCCCTTCGCAATCACACAACCTACTCTTTGTGTAAAGGCGCGATAAAAATTCCTGATTTGGTTGAAGCCGCAAAATCCTGTAAATTGCCGGCGCTTGGCATTATGGATTGCCAGAATCTTTTCGGCG
The DNA here is from genome assembly GCA_001767955.1 of Alphaproteobacteria bacterium RIFCSPLOWO2_01_FULL_40_26. Classification (GTDB taxonomy): domain Bacteria; phylum Pseudomonadota; class Alphaproteobacteria; order Rickettsiales; family UBA1997; genus UBA2645. The sequence continues at coordinate 5,996 of MEMO01000001.1, forward strand.
CTCTCGAATTTTCTTCCGTCTGCAAAAAGGCCGGAATTCAACCAATTCTTGGTTGCGAAATGTTGGTTAGATTTGACAGGCGCGAGCAAAAAAATCTCTCCAATCTCGATATCGAAAATTCTCTTGCCAAATTGCCTTTGATTGCACGAAATGAGCGGGGTTACAAAAATCTGATGTATCTTGTCAGCCATTCATTTTTATATCGCCAAAGCGGGATTTCTCCCCATATCGATTTTGATTTTTTAAAAACAAATGCCGAAGGGTTGATAGCTCTTTCTGGCGGCATTGATGGCATTATCGGCAAACTGATTTTAAACGATCAGGAAAAGAGCGTTGAAAGTGAAATCACAGAATTACAGAAAATTTTTGCACAAAATTTTTACATGGAAATTTCACGCCACGGATTCGCAGAAGAAGAAAAAACCGAAGCAAAATTCATTGATCTCGCCTTCAAACATAACATTCCCATGCTTGCAACCAATGATGTTTATTTCCTAACTCGCGACATGTATGAGGCGCAGGACATACTAAATTGCATCGGTGAAGGCCGTGTTCTTGCGGAAGAAAATCGCAAGAAAAAATCGCAAGAACAGTTTTTTAAAAATCAGGAAGAGCTCGAAGCTTTATTTTCTGATCTTCCAGAGGCTGTTGAAAACACCATCAATATCACCAAAAAATGTCATATCATGGCCTTTGAAAGACTGCCTTCCCTACCAAAATTCAGCGGCAAAAAAGATTTTGATGAAGAGGAAGAATTAAAAAAACAGGCGCGCGAAGGCTTAAAAATCAGACTTCAACGTAAATCTGAAACTGAAGAAAAAAATATTGAAAAAGAATATTTTGATCGTCTTGAGTTTGAGATCGCAATCATCGTCAAGATGAACTTCTCCGGATATTTTTTAATCGTATCCGATTTTATCAGATGGGCAAAAAACAATCAGATTCCCGTTGGCCCCGGACGCGGCTCTGGCGCTGGCTCTGTAGTGGCGTGGTCGCTTGCAATTACCGACCTTGATCCCATTCGTTTTGGTCTGCTTTTTGAAAGATTTCTAAATCCTGAACGCGTTTCCATGCCGGATTTTGATGTGGATTTTTGCCAATCGCGTCGCGATGAAGTGATCGATTATGTGCAAAAAAAATATGGCAAAGAATATGTGGCGCAAATCATCACCTTTGGAACATTACAGGCACGCGCGGTTTTAAAAGATGTCGGCCGCGTTTTACAAATGCCTTACAATCAGGTTGATCGCATTTGCAAACTGATTCCATTCAATGCGATTGAAGCCGTCACCCTCGAAAAAGCCATCGAGATGGACAAGGATTTACAGCAGGCAATCAGAGAAGATCCGCAAATCACCAAACTGGTTAACATTGCTTTAAAGCTTGAAGGTCTAAACCGTCATGCCTCAACTCACGCCGCTGGCGTAATAATTGGCGACAAACCACTTCACGAAATTTGCGCACTTTATTTTGACGACAGATCAACAATGCCGGCAGTTGGATATTCAATGAAATATGCTGAAAGCTCGGGGCTGGTAAAATTCGACTTTCTCGGATTAAAAACTCTAACCACCATTTCTGAAACCGTAAAACTGATTGAAAAAACCAGAGGAGTAAAAATTGACATCGGCAACCTCAAACTCGATGACAAACAAACTTTCGAAATGCTTGCAAGTGGTGATTCAATTGGCGTTTTTCAAATTGAATCTTCAGGAATGCGTGCGGTGCTTCGTCAAATGAAAGCAGACAAAATCGAAGATATTATCGCACTAATTTCGCTTTATCGCCCCGGTCCGATGGATAACATTCCGGCCTACATTCGACGCAAACATGGCGAAGAAAAAATTTCCTATCCCCATCTACTTCTTGAACCGATTTTAAAAGAAACTTACGGCGTAATTGTCTATCAGGAACAGGTGATGGAGATTGCTAAAGTTCTAGCTGGATATAGCCTTGGCAGCGCAGATTTACTACGCCGAGCCATGGGTAAAAAAATCAAAGAAGAGATGGAAGAACAGCGCGAAGTTTTTGTAAAAGGCGCAGTAAAAAACGGCGTTTTTGAAAAACAGGCAGGAGAAATTTTTGATCTGGTCGATAAATTTGCTGGCTATGGCTTCAACAAATCTCATGCCGCTGCTTACGCCATGATCTCATATCAAACCGCCTATCTGAAAGCACATTTTCTGCCAGAATTTCTAACCGCTTCAATCAATCTCGAAATCGACAACACCGACAAAATCATCGTTTTTTTGCAAGTTGCCAAAAGCCACAACATCCAAATTCTCCAACCGGACATTAACGAAAGCGAAGCTTATTTCAGCATTGAGAAAGTGGAGTGATGTATGATAAATTCTGATATACCCAACCCAAAACTCTTATGAAAAAGCAATCAGAAATCCTCATTTATCAAACTCCAAATAATCAAATTGAAGTTAGATTAGAAAATGAAACTATTTGGCTTGATTCACATCGAGTAGGATCAATATTTGGCGTTGACCGTAGCGTAATAGTTAAGCACATCAGAAATATTTATGATTCCGATGAATTAGGTGAAAGTTCAACCTGTGCAAAAATTACACAGCTTGCTGCAGATGGCAAAATGCGCCAAATGAATATATACAATCTTGATGTAATCATAGCCGTTGGTTACCGAGTAAATTCCAAACGCGCCACCCAATTCCGCATTTGGGCAACATCAACTTTAAAAGATCACTTAACAAAAGGTTTTACCATTAATCAAAAACGTCTGGATGAAAAGGGTTTGGAAGAATTTGAGGAAGCTATTGCTCTTGTTAAAAAAGTAATCCAGTCAAAACAGCTAAAAAATCACGAAGCGCAAGGCTTGCTTGAAATTATCACCAATTATTCTCATAGCTGGATGTTGTTGCAAAAATACGATGAAGAAAAAATTGAAGCGCCAAAAAAATCAAAAAAATCAAGAAAAATCTTAAAATATGAAGATGCTGTTAAAGCAATTTCAGATCTGAAGCGCGAGCTTGTGAAAAGAAAGGAAGCATCAGAACTTTTTGGTTATGAAAGGGGAAAGGCTTTAGAGGGAATTTTAGCTTCAATTTATCAAACTTTTGGCGGCAAAGAACTTTATCCAACCATTGAAGAAAAGGCCGCTAACTTGCTTTATTTTGTCATCAAAGATCATCCATTTTCCGATGGAAATAAACGCATTGCGGCTTTTTTATTCATAGTTTTTTTAGTAAAAAATTCTTACCTATTGCGTAAAAACGGTGAGAAAAAAATTAATGATAACACATTGGTTGCCGTTTCGCTTCTAGTTGCAGAAAGCAATCCAAAACAAAAAGATTTGCTGACAAAGCTGGTAATGAATTTCCTAAACGAAAAATAATTTGGACTACAAAATCAAACTGAAAAACATCCGCGAATCTTGCATTCTAACCAGAATTCCTGCGGATGCGCATGGATTTTTGGCAGCAAAAATTGCGGAAAATTTTTCTGAAATTTCTGACATTTTGTTTATCGCGCAAAATGATGCGGAGATGGAAATTGTTAAAAAACAAATCCAGTTTTTTGCGCCACAATTTTCTTTGTTAAATTTTCCGGCGTGGGATTGTTTGCCATATGATCGCATCTCGCCAAAACCGCTGATTTCAGCTGAACGGGTAAAAACTCTTTGTCGATTAGTTGATCGTTTTAACACCCCCCATCCCCCTCAAGGGGGAGGTCGCGCATGCGCGTCGACTTCTTCGTTGGGAGAGATCGAGTTTGCGAATGTTTTTAACACCCCCCATCCCCCTCAAGGGGGAGGTCGCGCATGCGCGTCGACTTCTTCGTATCAAAATACCAAGTCTGCAGAAAAATTTTTTATCATCTCGTCCGTCAATTCTCTTTTGCAAAAGACCATCTCTCCATCTCAAATCAAAAACTCCGGACTCTTTTTACAAACCGGCAGCAAAATTTCTCCGACACAAATTTCTGAAATTCTGATTAGCAAAGGTTATACTCGCGAAGCTGTTGCAAATAATGCTTCCGAATTTGCCATACGCGGTGGAATTGTTGATATCGTGATGCAAAAAGCTGCTGATTTGATTGGCTATCGTCTCGATTTTTTTGGTGATGAAATTGAATCAATCAAAATTTTTGATCCAATCACGCAAATCACGCAGGAAATGGTGAAATCTCTGGAAATTTTGCCGGCAAGCGAGGTGATTCTTAATCAGAAAACTGTTGAAAATTTTCGTAAAAATTATCGCGAAAAATTTGGCCTTTCTATCGATGATCAGCTTTACAACGCAATTTCTGAAGGTCGCTCTTGTTCAGGAATGGAGCACTTTCTGCCATTATTTTATGAAGAAGATCTGGTTAGTTTTTTTTCTTATTTACGAAAGCCAATCGTGTTTTTTGACGAAAAAATTTTTGATTTCGCCAAACATCGCAAACAGCTGACAAACGAATATTATCAAGCCCGCATCAATGATTTAACTTACAAACCAATTGCAGCAGAATCGCTCTATTTTTCTGCCGAAGAATTCCAGACAAATCTTGAAAAACACACAATAATCGAATTTAAACAATTCGACTGCGCCGATAAAAATCAGCGAATTATTGATCTTGAAATCAAACCCATACCGGATTTTTCCCTGGCCGGAAGAACCAACAAACGTGACCCATTTGAATTAATGAAGGAATTCACAAACCCCCTCTTACCACTTACCACCAGCCTCGCCTTCCTCACCGAATCTTCAAAAGATCGAATCCAAAAACTACTGCCTGATTACGGCATCAAATGTTCATCAATCGTTCTGCCGCTACATTTCGGCTTTTACACTTCTGATTTTTTTCTCATCGGCGAACAGGCAATCTTTGGCGAAAAAGTAATCAGAAAAAAAATTGCCAAAGCGGCATCAGCACGAATTTTGGAAGAAGGGTTGAGCATCTCGCAAGGTGAGCTTGTCGTACATCGCGATTACGGTATCGGAAGGTTTGAAGGAATAGTTCTAGTTAATGCTGTAGGTATAAAAACTGACATGATCAAAATCGCCTATGGCGGCAATGATACGCTCTTCGTGCCGGTTTATGACATTGATCTGATCACGCGCTACGGCGCTGATAATCCACTAATTCAGCTTGACCGCCTTGGAGTTGCATCGTGGAAAAACCGCTGCGAAAAAGTTCGAAAAAAAATCAAAATTGCGGCGGAAGAATTGCTGAAAATTGCCGCGGCAAGAAAGCTGAAAAAAGCACCGGCTTTTGTTTGCGACCAGCATTTTTATGACGAATTTTGCGCCCGTTTTGGTTTTGTTGAAACAGATGATCAACTACAGGCAATCGCTGAAGTTGAAGAAGATTTGCGCAAAGGATCACCGATGGATCGTCTAATTTGCGGCGATGTCGGATTTGGGAAAACGGAAGTAGCGATGAGGGCTGGGGCAATAGTGGTAAGTGGTAAGTGGTCAGTGGTGAGTCAAGTTGCAATTATTACCCCAACCACTCTGCTCTCGCGTCAGCATTATAAAAATTTTACCAAACGCTTTGAGGGAACAAGGATAAAAATTGTTCAGCTTTCGCGTTTGGTTTCATCAGCGGAAAGTAAAAAAGCGCGCGAACAGATTGAATCGGGCGAGGCGCAAATTGTGATTGGCACTCACGCACTTTTGCAAAAAAACATCAAATTCAAAAATCTTGCTTTGGCAATCATTGATGAAGAACAGCATTTTGGCGTAGCACAAAAAGAAAGATTGAAGGAATTGCGCAACGAAGTTCACATCTTAACCCTTTCGGCAACGCCAATTCCGCGCACTTTGCAAATGTCGTTAACCGGCGTCAAAGATTTAAGTCTGATTTCAACTCCACCACTTGATCGCCTTTCCATACGCAATTTTTTTATGCCTTACGATTCCGTAATCGTGCGCGAAGCGGTGATGCGCGAATATAATCGCTCCGGCCGCGTGTTTTTTGTAGTTCCAAGAGTGCGCGATATTGAAGAGATGGAAGCACGTTTAAAAATTCTTCTTCCCGAAATCAAAATCACTCATGCCCACGGGCAAATGTCGCCGAGCAATCTTGACCAAATCATGAATGATTTTGTTGACGGCAAAATCGATATGCTGCTTTCAACCACCATCATCGAATCGGGAATAGACATATCTGATGCCAACACCATGATCATCTACAAAGCGGAAATGTTTGGGCTGGCGCAGCTTTATCAATTACGCGGCCGCGTTGGACGCAGCAAGGTTCGCGGCTATTGTTATCTCATGTCCGATAACCGCAAAAAAATTTCCGATGAGGCCAGAAAAAAACTGGAAGTGATGCAAAATCTCGATTCCCTGGGAATTGGCTTTACTATCGCTTCGCACGATATGGACATTCGCGGCAGCGGCAATCTTTTAGGCGATGAACAATCCGGTCACATCAAAGAAACAGGAGTTGAGCTTTATCAGCAGATGTTGCTTGAAACGATTCAGGAAATGAAAACCACCACTAACCACTTACCCCTTACCACTGACCACTCAATAACTATAAAACTTGGCCTTTCCCTTTTAATTCCCGAAGAATACATGCCGGACTTGTCCTTGCGTATGAGTTTTTACAAAAAAATCGCCAATGTAAAAAATGATGAAGAGGCTGAAATTCTACACAATGAAATGAATGATCGCTTTGGTAAAATTCCTACAGAAATCCTGAATCTGTTTGAAATCGCAAAATTAAAACATCGCTGCAAGAAACTCGGAATTGAAAGGCTTGAAAGCATTATGGAAGGAATTTTGATAGGTTTTAAAAACAATCAATTCGCCAATCCGGAAAAATTGCTTGCGATGATTTTTGCCAGTGGCAATAAGGTCAAAATCCACGCCGGACAACGTGTTTTATTTGCAGAGGATGGCGATAAAGTTTCTTCCGCCTTTGCAGCAATTAAAAAATTGGAGGAATTATTATGAATCCTGATTTTACCGCACTATCAATTGGAGCTGTTGCGGTTCTAGTAATTATAGCCTCTCTCATCAAAAGCAGAAAAGTAAAATCTGCATCTCCTTTAACTGAAAAAAATTCAGATTTAATCGCGCAATCAAATTTTTCCAAAGAACAGGAAGTAAGAAATAAAAAATCACTTCAGGAAGAAAAATCGCAAAGCGCAAAAGCCGAAGGAATCAGGCCTCAAAGCAATCAACAAAGAAATCTTGATCGCGAAGTTGGAGGAACTGAAGAGGGAAAAGTTGGATTGGAAAAGGAAAATAAAGAACGCGTTGAGGCTAGTATCAAAGACGTCTGGGATGATCGCTCGGAAGAAGTTGATCGCATGGGCTCTTTCAATCCCCTCGCTAGCACCGCAAAAAAATCAATGATCTGGCGGCTTAAAAGATCAAAATTAAGCAAAAAAGATCAGGAAAAACTGGAAGAAGCGGCTGAAGCTTACAAAGAACATCAGCAAGCCGGCAAATTTAACAGCGCGACCGGACAAGGCGGATTCAGACAGATGGTTCAGACAAGACAGGATAGAAGTCACGAACCAGGAGGAAGAGGCGGTGGGGCATGGAGGTGATTGTTCTTAAATTTTATGTCCAAAAAAATGACATGTTTTGGAACCACCTTTCCCTAATTGTCATCCTGAACTTGTTTCAGGATCTGTTTTCCTGACTTGTCACAACCCCCAAACCCAATTTCCTCAACCCAATAGAATCGGGGTCTCGTAAGTTGATTTTTGGTATTTTGTCGCACCAAGGGGGTATTTTTTGTAAAAATTGCGTTAAATTTGCTTCTTTAAAATAATTTAAAGGCGAATGCGTGATTTATGTTTTATGTAAGAACCAACAAAACGCCGTCAGGCGCTACTTCGGTGCAGGTTGTAAGTTATCTGAAACGTCAAAGAATTATCGAGGCTCATATCGGTAGCAGCAGGGATGAGAAAGAAATTTTAGAATTAAAAACATCTGCTCGAAGTTGGATTAATCGAGCCAATAAAAATCAACTCTCACTTTTTCTGGATTTTGATGATGTTGGTGATGAGAAAGAAAAAATTAGTAGCTCACTAATCTCAATTGATAAATGCCAATATCTCGGCTTTCGCTATCAGCTGCTTTACGATGTTTTGTGGAGCTTGTCCGTTAAGTTTAAATTTCATCTAATCCCCGAATCTAAAATTTTGAATGATCTGGTGATTGCTCGAATTGCCTTTCCCAGCTCAAAGCTTGAAGCCTTTGAATTTATTCAAGATCTCTTCGGTATCAAGCATCACAGAACTACATTTTATCGTCAGCTCGAAGCTGGTAATTTGAATTGGTGGCAAGAAGAGTCTCGGGCAAGAATAATCTCTGTCGCGAAGAAGAATTTCTGCTTCAATTTCTCTCTCGTTTTTTACGATCTAACCACCCTCTACTTCGAAAGCTTTGAAACAGATGATCTCAGAAAAATAGGTTTCAGTAAAGATAACAAAGCCAGCAATCCTCAGATCATGATTGGGCTTCTGGTTAATGATTTAGGCTTTCCGATTTCTTACCAACTCTTTGCCGGGAATAAGTTTGAAGGTCACACTCTGATGCCATCAATTCTTGCTTTAAAAAAGAAATACAAAATCAAGCAAATGACTGTGGTTGCTGACTCAGCGATGATTTCTGATAAAAATGTCGAGTTTTTAAAATCAGAAAAGCTTGATTACATCGTTGCCGCAAGAACAGCTAATCTTCCGATTCCAACCATTGAAGAAATATCCAAACAGCTGAATCAAAAAGATGAGGCGACGATTCGTATTCCCACAGCAAGCAAAGGAGATTTAATTCTCAGCTTCTCAGACAAGCGCTACCGCAAAGAGAAGCGCGAGATGGAGAGGCAGCTAGCGAAGGCAGAATTTATTCTAAAAACTCCAAGTGCCGCTGAGATCATTAAAAGAACTAAATTCCTCAAGGGGAAAAAATTAGGCTATGAACTTAACCAAGATCTGATTCACAAAACCACGCTGCTACTTGGAATTAAAGGCTATTACAGCAATTGCAGCAATCTCACAAACGAAGAAATCATCAAGCATTACAAGAATCTCTGGAACGTAGAAAAATCATTCCGCATCTCAAAATCTGATCTCAAAGCACGACCGATATTCCATAATAAACAGCAGGCAATCGAAGCTCATATTCTGATCTGCTTCATGGCTCTAGCTCTAGCCAAATACATCGAAATCAAGACCAAGAAATCGATCAGATCCACGGTCAAAGAACTCAAAAAAATCACCGACGCCAGAATCTTCGACAAAATTCACAAACGAGAAATTACAATGAGATCGGAAGTCTCTGATGAGACAAAAGAAATTCTGAAAAATCTTGTCGCACCAATGTGACAAGTCAGGAAGAATTTTTTGATCCAAATTTTATTCCGACTGCTGGGGATATTTTTACTAAAAATTTATCGACTTAGGAGTTGTTAGTTTGAGAAGTGGGTTCTTCAGCACCGACTGTGTAAGGAAGAAGCGGAGATTAGTTCGAATAATCTGCTCTTAAATTGGAAAACCGTCTGGAGCCTCGTGGCTCTAGGCCTGAAAAAGAAATGGCTCTGCGGGGGCACCTTTTCGAACTTTCTCTCCAACTGGTCTAGAGCGTTGGTAAATAAGGGCTGAGGACTTGGTCGGCAATTTCGATATTTTTCAACCGCTCTAGCGGGGATGTCTTTTTCGAACTCAATCTCCGCTCTTAAAAAGGGGCGAAAATACTAGTTATAGTGCACTATAAAAATTGCCATCGGCAAAAGTTGATTCCTTTTTATTTATAACTTCTGAACTATAGCTTATTAAAGAAATTTTTTAGTTCATTTTTTAGATTCGGTAAATCGCTTTCTAGATCGCTAATATTTTTTTGTAATACAATTGAGTTATTTTTCAGATATTTATAATCCCACTTAGTTAATCTAAGGTAAATTGGTTTTTGGTAGATTGCCTTTTTGGAGTAGTTATTTAAAAAATGTTCTAACTTTGTTTTATCTGAGGTTGGTAAAAGTGTGATTGATACTGAGTTGATTACCTCATAACCATATTCACTACTTTTTTTCTGTAGAAATTCTTTTTGCTGATTAAACACGTCAGTTTCAGTTAGTACAGGTTCATTCTCATTGCAATCAGTACATCTATTTCTCTTAAGCCAATTTATAGAAACCTCTCGAAGTTCGTGCGAAAATGATTTCGGTTCTTCTTCAGTTTTTTGAATAACTAGCTGCTGAAATCGTTTTGTTTTTTCTAAATCCGTAAGATTTGGATTTATCTCATGATTTTCTTCTTTGCCCCATTTAGTCAGCCAGTTCTGGAAGTCTTGCATTGTGGCTAGTTTTTCGTTCAAAATATGACTATTCTTATACTTCTTTTCTAGCTCTAGAATTATATTATTTATTACTACTTCACTTATATTTGAAACGTATTCGCTTTTTAATTCTTTTAAGTCTCGCAGCTCTTCTTCTATGGTAATTTTGTCTTTTATAATTTTGTCTTTTGAGAGGCTTAAATTTTCAATATCGAGATTAATTTTCTTAACCTCTTGTTTTAGGGTTTTTGCTTCTTCTCCTAAAGAAGTAACAATATTTTCTGTAATATTAGTAAGAAATAAAGCGTAGATAGTTACAGCTAGAAATAACAACTGAACATAAGCTGAAAACCAGCTGCTATCTTTTAAAGACTGTCCAAACCATTTCCAGAAATTTCTAAATTTGCTCATAATAACGATTAGGCTAGTGATTAATATAAGGTGTCAATTTTGTTCACCTTCAAAGATAAAACTATCCACAAAATCAATGATGCCAGAAGCTCCGTGATACGGATATCGACCTCTTCTTTTACTCCTTTCCGCAGAGTTTAGTGGCACCCTTTTGTGATTAAGAATTTCCCCAAAATCTTGTATTGTAAATTCTTTCCACTCACTCATCCCCACCCCCGCCTTTCAACTTCCCCAGCTCCAAAATTTTCTTTACTTCGATGTCAAAATCAGATTCAAAAACTCGATCTTGAATTATTCGATATTTCTCAAATTCACTTTCAGCATGAGCTTTAGCGATTTCGGCCGTTACCTTTCCAGCATCTTGCAAAATTTCTCTATCTGTTGCTGCAATAAAGCGATTAAGGCGAGTTTCCCAATCTTGCATGGTCATAGGAATTTTTCTTAATGCCATATCCTCTGCCACATCCAAATATGCAGAAACAAGTCGTTCTAGTTGCGCTATTTCATTATTTGTGAGATAATTTTTGGCGACATTCACATCAAATTTCTGAATTTTTCCACGAGGCGCATCTTTCCAAGTAGAAAGCCCCATATTCTGTTTTTTTGCATCAGCGCGACTATGAATAACTTCCGCCGCTGTTTGACCATGAATTGCCCAATGAAGCTTGTTTTGTACAGTTGCAAAAAAACGCTTTGTTGACTGCGCAGTGATATCGTAATCAATCGATGTGGCATAAATATCGGTGATTTTTTGATAAAAGCGACGCTCGCTTAAACGAATTTCTCTTACGCGCTGAAGCTGCTCTTCGAAATATCGATTGGTGAGAATGGAGCCGCCATTTTTTATGCGCTCATCATCCATTGTGTAGGCTTTAATCGTAAACTCTTTGATAATGGCGGTTGCCCATTTACGAAACTGCACAGCGCGCTCTGAGTTAACTTTATAGCCAACCGCAATAATTGCCGAAAGATTATAATGTTGAGCGTTATAATCTTTTCCATCTTTGGCAGTTATTCGAAAATTTCGAATAACTGAATTTTCTTCTAGTTCGCTGTCTGAAAATATTTTTTTAAGATGGTAATTTATCGTATTTGTTTCGACATCATACAGCACTCCCATCATTTTTTGAGTTAGCCATACATCTTCCTCAGCATAAGCAGCCTCGATTCCACCGCCACTTGCCGCAACAAAGGTTAAATATTCAGCTGCGGAAGAGCGTGTTATGGAGGATTTTTTTTTGTTCACAATCTCATTCTCTCTCAATGATTTCGAGATTTGTGCTCTGTTTTGATTATTTTTTGTTGGTTTTTTGGTCATGTTTTTGATTGTTCTTAAAATTTTGTGTCCAGAAAAAACAGATCCTGAAACAAGTTCAGGATGACAATTAGGGGAAGATGGTTCCAAAACATGTCATCCTGAACTTGTTTCAGGATCTATTTTTAACCCCAATAACGCTTAAGAAAATTTGTAATCACTTTACTCTTTCTAGGTCATTTACCCCTCACAAATTATTTACCCCTCGCCCCAACCCTCTCCCACAAGGGGAGAGGGAGTTAGTCCGAATTCGGTGCTACTCCCTCTCCCCT
>MEMO01000001.1:18263-27360 GCA_001767955.1 Alphaproteobacteria bacterium RIFCSPLOWO2_01_FULL_40_26
GTGCTACTCCCTCTCCCCTTGTGGGAGAGGGTTGGGGTGAGGGGTAAATAATTTGTGAGGGGTAAATAATTTGTGAGGGGTAAATATTTTGTGAGGGGGGTAATGTTCTTCAAAGAGTAAAGCTGGGAGCATTTTTCTTAAGCGTTATTGGGGTTATTTTTAGGACACAAAATTTTAAGAACAATTTTAAGAACAATCGGAAAATGAGTGGTGAACCATTGGTTTCTGGTAAAAAAGTGGTAGAAGAAAGTGTTGTGAAGGCAAGTGGAATAAGGGGTGGAGGGGTATTTCAGGATGGACTAGCTAAACCGCCGCCAACTTCTCAATCAATCTCTTAAACCAGCTATTTCTGCTCTCAAAACCATCTTTGATTTTTTCCTTAAGATAAAGATTTCTTAAAAAAATTAGCATGCCAAGGGCACATGAGTGAGTTGGATTTAGAATTTCTGACGGGGCAAGATTGAATTTGGCGGGATAGCCGACACGAACATTTTTCTGAAAAATTTCTGCCGCCAATTTATCAATGCCAACAATTGAAGAAACACCGCCGGTAATGACGATATTATTCAACAGCAAATGTGATATTCCAGATTTTTCCAAAATGGTTTTTACTGATTCGAATAGCTCTTCCAATCTTGATTGGATTATATCGCGAAGCTCAAGACGTGTGATGCGGATCATTCCTGAATCATCCTGACTTTCGGAAAATTTAAACTTGATAACCTCCCTTTCTTCAAAAGGTGAAATCAGTAGCGAACCATTCAGATTCTTGATTTTTTCTGCCATATCCATGTTGATGCCAAGGATGGTTGAGATGTCTTTGGTGATATGAACTCCGCCAATTGGCGAGTGGGAAGCATAAATCAGCTTTCCTTCCAGAATTACACAAAAAGAACTTGAGCTACCGCCCATATCAAGCAACAAAGTGCCAAGATTCATTTCATTATCTGATAAGCATGAAAGCGCAGAAGCGTAGGGTTCAATCACATAGCTATTGATGGAAAGCTGACATCTTCTTAAACAATTTTCTATATTTCTGACCGTGGTTTGTGAGGTAGAAATCACATGGAATCTGGCATAAAGCTTTTCACCGGACATATAACGCGGATTGACAATTGGCACAGAATCATCAATGCGATATTGCAATGGAATCAGATGGATTATTTCGCGATTATTCTTCTTGAACTCTAATCGAAGTCTGGATGCAAGATTGGTAATATCAGCGGTTTTAACAACATCGGAAGTAATTTTGGCGCTAACTTCCTTGCGCTGCGAAATTATCTGACTGCCGGAAATACCAACTAAAAGCTGTTCGATGTTGAAACCAGCCATTCTCTCCGCCTCGGAAACAACGGAAACAATGGCTTTCTGCGCCAGATTCATATCGGAAATCGCGCTAGCCAAAATACCTTTCGATTCTCTATGACCATAACCAAGAATCCTGATTTCGTCATCAGAAACAGCGGCAATGATGCACGCCAGCTTTGACGAACCCATGTCAAGACAGGCAACAATTTTTCCTTTTTTGGGAGATTTGGACATGAAAAATTTACGATTTACGAATTATGATTTGAACAAATCGTAATTCGTAAATTTCATAACTCTCTAATCTCTTTCATCACCGAATCTTCATACTCAAGATAAATTTTATCTTTTATGCGCAAGTCAATCATTTTAAGACCTATGATCGAACCTTGGGTGTGATTAATTTTTATTAATTGCTCCCAAGCCTGCGCTATTGAGGCTTCCGGTAATTTTATCAACAGGCCATTGCTAAAGCGAATATCCCATCTGCGATTGCCAACCCAGGTTGCGGAATAAACATTCTGACTCAATTTTGGATCGGCGGTAAAAATGTTAAACAACGACTTGGCATTAATATTGGCGGCTTTTCCCGACAATATCACCATGTGATCAAACTCACTTGATTCTTCAAATGGAATTGCATTGCCATCCTTATCAATGATGTATTTTTTGCCATCATATTGCCAGATCGCAAATGGTTCATATTCAGTGATAAAAATATTTAGAACTCTGGGCATACTACGCGAAATAACCACCTTGTTTACCCATGGCAGATTGGTCTTTATCTCATCAATCAGATTTTGTACCAAAGGCTGATATTCAATGTTTTGTTTTTGCAGTAATTTCTCTTTGGCTGAATTGATGATATCGATGATTTGCTCTTTGTTTACATGCTTGTTGCCGCTGATGTTTATTTCAGCAAATTCATGATTGTCGAGATTGAGATAATGAAAAAAATAAAATGAGGATTTGGTATAAATTTTTGTCAAAAATTCCGGTTTAAAAATTTTCAGAACAATAAAAGCCAGAATCAGAAAAGTGATGAACAACAGCACAAATTTGGTAAAAAGTGGGGTTAAGATTTGATGGGTAAAATTTTTAATTCTGCGAAAAAATTGATTAGTGATAAAAAATGTTGTTAGACGAAATTCTGTGTTTGGAATATTTAGTGCTTCGTGCTTCGTGCTTCGTGCTTCGGTAATTTGAATCCACGAAGCACGGAGCACGGAGCACGGAGCACGAAAAAGACATAAAATTTTAAGAACAATCATAAAAAAGTGCGACAGCCCATTAATCGTAACGCGCATTCTTCACCAAATATTCAACTATCTCTTCAAACGAAATCCCAACATATTTGGCAATTTTTGGCACCAAAGAAGTTGCGGTAAAACCAGGATGGGTATTGACTTCGAGCAAATAAAATCTGTCATCTCCTCCATCTTTATTGTTCAAAATAAAATCAATTCTGCTCACTCCTCTGCAGCCGGTGATCTTATGACACCTCGCAGCCAAATCTAAAATTTCATCATATCGATCATGACTGATGGCGGCCGGCATAATATAATCAGTCATTCCTGGGGTATATTTGCATTCATAATCATAAAATAATTTTTTTGGCCGCACTTCAATTGCGCCTAAAGCTTTGTTATCCATCACCGCCACCTGAATTTCCTGACCGGCAATATATTTTTCGATGATGATTTCATCTCCATAAGCCCATCCATATTGGGACTGTCGCAAATCCCCAGTTCCTGCCATTTTTAAACGCGATGAGCCCTTGTAAATCAAGGGTTCAGACTTTGCAGAAAGTTGATTTGCGACATGGCCATATTGCGACAAATCAAACAAATCAAACGGCGTGTTTGGTAAAATAATTTCGACACCAACACTTGATCCTTCATTGATTGGCTTGATTACAAAGGGCTTTCCGACGGCAAAGATTTTTTCTTTATTTTTTTCATCTTCGCCTTTTTTTAAAACTTCATAAGCAGGAGATTTGACACCAATCGTATCGCATATTTTATAGGTCAAAACCTTGTCCATGCAAAGAGCTGACGATAGAACTCCGGAATGGGTATAAGGAATTTGCAAAATATCGAGAACAGCCTGAACTCTGCCATCTTCACCATAACGGCCATGCAGAGCATTAAACACGATATCAGGTTTCACCTCACGCAATTGCTCAAAAATTTTGCGTGAAAAATCAATCTTGGTTGCGTGATGACCAAGCTTTAACAAAGCTTCATATGCCGCCTCACCAGAGCGCAGAGATACTTCACGTTCTGAATTCCAGCCACCCATGAGAACGGCGATATTTCTATTTTTTTTCATCTTTTTTGGAAAGTGCGTTGGCCTGTTTAGCATCAGCTGCGAGAGTTTCGATGGATTTCAGCTCATCAATCACATAAGCACAGAGATCTTCGAAAGAAACGCGGTTTTTTTCGGAAATTTCTGCCAGCTTTGAAAATGAACTCATAATTTCCGATGGAACCGATCCGCCCTTATTGTCAGCCAGCCATTTATTTTGAAAATTAAGCGGATGCGATCCAGTAGAGGGATTGCCAACATAAAGCGTTACCGGCGATTTTCTGCCGCCAAAATCACAATTCGCCGTAAATTTTTTTACCATAAGCTATGAAAGAATTATTTTCGTAATCAGGTTTTTTATAGACCAATCCTTCTCCCAACCTGAATTTTCCGCGATTAAAAATTAAGTTTTTTACTTTTCCACCCATAAGTTCAACCAAAGCCTGTCCGGCGGCGCTATCCCATTCCATTGATTTGCGAAGATGTAGATAAGCATCGGCTTTTCCCTCGAGAATACGAAAAAATTTTATTGCCGAAGCAAGTTTTTCAACGGAGAAATTTTGCGCAAAATCAGGGTAAAGCTGTGCAACGCAATTTTTTATATCGTCATCTTTGGAGCGGGAGCTGGTGATAATGCGGAGATTATTTCGTGCTTCGTGCTTCGTGCTTCGTGCTTCGTTATTTGCAACCGATTTATCGCAAAACATCAGCTTTCCGCCTTCAAAAAGTGGAGCGTAAATCAGGCCAAAAATAGCTTGGCGATTTTTGATCAAGGCAATGTTGATGCAGAATTGATCGCTGCCGGAAATAAAGCTTGCAGTGCCATCAATTGGATCAACAAGAAAAAAAATTTCTGCAGAAATTTTGCGTAGATCGCCCTCTTCGCAAATCACCGGAATTTGCGGAAATTCTGTGGTTAATTTTTCCCGCAAAAACTTGCTTATCGCAATATCGGCAGAAGTCACTTTTGAGCCATCGGATTTTTTTCTGATTTCAAAATTTCGTGATTTAAAGGCTTGTATCGCTATCTCTCCAGCTTCACGGGAATACAAAATTATTTTTTCGGTTTGGGAGTGATCAAGCATATTTTTTTAACAAAGTCGGAAACAAAACAAAGCAGCAATAACAACGGTAAAAAAATCAATGGCTGTGCGGTGGATTGCAAAATCACCACTGCGGCAGTGAGTGGCATTCCCAATACCGGACTCAGGAAAGCCGCCATTCCGCCAAGGATAAAAATTTTTATGCCAAGTGAAGAAAATAATCCGGTAAAAATTGAACCGATACTGGCTCCAATTGCGATTGCCGGCATCACTAATCCTCCGGCGCAACCGGAAATAAAGGTTAAAATTGTGCTGATAATGCGGCCAAAAACTTCAGTGGAAGAAAGCAAAATTCCGGAATTGGCAAGCGCATCATTAACAGTTTTTATGCCGCCGCCAATTGAATAAACTCCGCCATAAAAACTGACAAAAGCAACTACAAGGCCACAAATTACCGGAACCAAATGCCATTTCGCCGATTTGATTGCGGAAAATTTATCATAAAAAAAATTGCAGATTTTCAGGAAATAAAAAGCGGCAATTCCGCAAATGATCGCCAAAAAAAACAGATAAAAAATTTGCCAGTTTAATATGAGATCAAGCGGCTCCAAAATAAAAATCGTCTCTGCCTTAAACAGTATAATCGCAATAAAAATCAGGGCAAAAAATGCTGATACAAAATTCGGAATAAAATTTCTCCATTTTGCGACATACAATTTTTCCATCACATAAACCAGACCAGCAAAAGGTGAGTTAAAAGCAATCGCCAAACCAACTCCGCAACCGGCAAAAACCCAGCTTTCCAAAGAAATGTTAGGGGAAATTTTGGGGGAAAATTTTCTGAATTTATCGGCAAAACCGGCAAAAATTCCTGCCGATATTTGCACTGATGACCCTTCCCTGCCAAGTGATCCACCGCCAAAAGCAGAAATTAGCGAGCTACATAAATTAACCAATATCACGCGCCAGCCGAGGAAAGATGAGATTTTTTCGTAGGAATCAGGAGTTCGTTGCAATTGCTCGCAAGCCATTCTGATGTGGCGCAAATTACTGCCAGAGGCATTGACGGCAAAATGTCTGCACAAATAGGCCGAAACCCAGAAAAAAAATGGCGTTGCAACAAATATCAAAAATGGATTTGTCATGATTCTTTCTTTGGCAATCAGACCAAAATCATAGAAGAGATCGCAGTAAAAAATGATGAGGATTGCTGCTGTTATGGTGGTGAGGGCTATTAGGGGAAGAATCGTGCTTCGTGCTTCGTGCTTCGTGCTTCGTTTTTTATTAAAAAATTCTTTCATCTGGCCGTTTTGTATTCGCGCGCTAGCTCGGCATAATTATCGGCGGAAATTTTGATGTAATCTTTTTCTGCCTGCGTCATATCGCGAAAATATTTTGCTGGATTACCGGCCCAGATTTGGCCTGACTTTACAATCTTTCCCGGAGTTAAAACCGCACCAGCCGCAAGCATGCCATATTTCTCAACACGCGCCAGATCCATGATCACTGAACCCATACCAACAAAGGCATAATCTTCAATGATACAGGCATGAATGATGGCGTTATGCCCAATGGTCACATGATCTCCAACCAACACTGGAGCGCCTTCAGCTCCGGTTTTGTTTTGCGCATGATGAGGACGCGTGCCATGCAAAACGCAATTATCCTGAATGTTGGTATTTTCTCCAACCACAATTTTTGTCACATCGCCGCGCAACACACATCCATACCAAATTCCGGAATTTTTTCCAATTTTCACATCACCGGAAATAATCGCCGTATGAGCCACGAAAGCAGATGAATCAATGGTTGGAAGCACTCCACGGTAAGATAAAATGTTAGTCATTGTTTGATAATTGATAATTGAAAATTGCAAACCTGTCTGTCATCCCCGCGATATAATCGGAAATTAAAATCGCCAAAGTTTTTTTGTCGGTAATTTTTTTTGCCTCATCTGCACGTTCTTGTGGCAAGCGGTCTGGCGACGATATGTAAAAATCAAAAAGATGAGAAATAATTTTTTTGGCATTTTCGGTCATGTGATTCACCTTCTCGTGGCGATACATGTTTTGCATAAGAAATTGTTTTAAAATCTGATGCGTTTTTTCCATTTCATCAGAGAATTTTACCAGAAATTTTGCACAGCTACGCACATCATTTTCATCTTTGATTTTATTTGCCGCGATGTTTTTTTGGGTATTTTCAATAACATCAACAACCATCGCTAAAGTCAGACGTTTCTTGGCTTCTCCTACTAACATCTCATGCTTTATTTGCGGATATTTCGCTAAAATTTCCTGATAAATTTTTCCAACAAGAGGCAAGCCAAAAAGATGTTCAATGCTGAATAATTCCGCGCGCAAACCATCTTCAATATCATGGTTGTTATAGGCGATATCATCGGCAATTGCAGAAATTTGTGATTCAATTGAAGGGTAGTTTTTTAGGTCGAGATCATGTTTTGAATTATATTCAGCAATATAGGCATAAACCTTTGATAAATCCGGAATTGGGCCGTTATGCTTAACCACGCCTTCCAGCATTTCCCACGATAAATTCAAGCCTTCAAATTCGATAAAACGCGTCTCAATTTTTGTTGCCAATTTTAAGGTATGAACATTGTGTGAAAAACCTCCAAAAGCTTGCATCTTCTCATTTAAAGCCTCTTCTCCGGCATGTCCAAATGGAGGATGTCCGAGATCATGCGCCAACGAAACAATTTCAGCCAAATCCTTGTTAACCTTAAGTGCGCCGGCAATCCAACGCGCAATTTGTGCTACCTCAAGAGTGTGCGTCAAGCGCGTGCGATAATGATCGCCAGTGTCATTAACAAAAACCTGCGTCTTATACTGCAAACGGCGGAAAGCGGAGGAGTTAATGATGCGATCACGATCACGTCCGAAAACCGAGCGATATTTTGAATCATCATAAATTTCGAAATGAAGTCGCCCACGCGATTTATTTTCATCAACGGCAAAGGAAGCGAGATCAAAATTGCTCATATTACTTCAAGCTTTTTTCCCACTTTTATAAAAGCTGCAATTGCCTGATCTAATTGCTCTTTCGTGTGTGCGGCGGAAATTTGCACGCGAATTCGCGCTTCATTTTTTGGCACAACCGGGAAGGAAAAAGCGACGACATAAATTCCCTCTTCTTCAATCATCATTTTGGCAAATTTGCCAGCCAAAACCGCATCGCCAAGCATCACCGGAACAACCGGATGTATAGCATTTTTGTCACGTAGATTAAAGCCGGCTTCAAGCATTTTTTTTCTGAAATAGGAAGTGTTATCCACAGAATTTTTGATAAGGTTTTTGGACTTTGAAATCATGTCCAGAATCACAATTCCAGTTGCTGCAACCATTGGTAAAATATTATTGGAAAAAAGATAAGGCCGTGCTTTGTTGCGCAATTTTTCGATAATTTCTTTTTTGGAAGCAATGAAGCCTCCGCCAGCTCCACCCAAGGCTTTGCCAAGGGTTGAAGTTAAAATATCGATGCGACCCTCAACGGCGCAAAGTTCCAAAGTTCCTCGCCCATTTTCACCGATAAAGCCAGTGGCGTGCGAATCATCAAGCAAAAGCATGGCATCATATTTTTCTGCCAAATCACAAATTTCTTTGAGTTTGGCAATGTCGCCATCCATTGAAAATACGCCATCGGTTGCAATTAAACGGTTTTTGTGTTTTTGCGCTTCTTGCAATTTTCTTTCCAACTCTGCCATGCCGTCAAATTTGTAGAAATAGCGTGAAGCCTTACACAGCCTGATTCCATCAATCAAACTGGCATGATTTAAATCGGCAGAAATTATGGCATCATTTTCATCAAGAAGTGCGGAAAACACGCCACCATTAGCGGCAAAGCAGGATGAAAAAGTGATGACATCTTCAAAATGCAAAAATTCGGCGAGTTTTTTTTCAAATGTTTTATGCAAATCAAAAGTGCCGCAGATGAAGCGTACGGAAGCGGTTCCAAGGCCATAATCATCAAGGGATTTTTTTGCCGCTGCGATCAATTTTTTATCATTGGCAAGGCCGAGATAATTATTGGCGCAAAAATTGAGAACGCGTTTTTTTTCATTCCCCAAAAAAATTTCGATGTCGCATGATTGCGATGTGGTGATTTGATATTCGGACTTGTAAAGGCCTTGTTCTTTCAGGTTTTGTAATTCGGTTCCGATATCTTTCAAAAATTGTTCCTTGATCATGTTAGAAAAATTTCTTGAGTAAAGTTAAGCAACGTCAAATAACCTGCAAACAGGCACTGCCAAATCAGTTTAAACGCCAATTCCGAATAAGAACCTGCCTAAATTTTTCTCGATCTACTACCCTCTCCCCTTGTGGGAGAGGGTTAGGGTGAGGGGTAAATTTTAAAACATCAATTCAGAAATTTTGGCCATGTCGCAAATCAACTTTCTGAAAAATCTGAACCCTTGATTTACA
>MEMO01000002.1:0-10086 GCA_001767955.1 Alphaproteobacteria bacterium RIFCSPLOWO2_01_FULL_40_26
CGAACTAAAAGAAATAACCGACGCACATCTCTACGACGAACTAAACAATCGAGAAGTAATAATCAGATCTGAAATCAAAAAAGATGTTCAGGAGTTTTTAGATAAGATTTTGTCGCACTAGGTGGCCGAAGTTGGGAAAAGAGACTTAAAATCTTTTAAATTCTGTCTCACATTCTGCACCGATTGTTTGATTTCCTTTTTTATTTTTGGATCAATGTCTGAGACTTTCAGACCTTTGAAATCAAACAATTTTGCCTCTGATGAAATTGCAACTCCGGTTTTTATTTTCACTTCAGGATTGATGAAATCATCAATAGCAAATTCCGGTGTTTCTTTGGCAATTATTGCGAGATCTTCCTCTTTTCGATCATCCTGAATTTTTCTGCCCAAAAGTTTTTTTAATCCGGCGATGGTGTATCCTTCTTCGTAAAGAAATTTTTTGATGCGACGAAGAATTTTGAGCTGTTTGTTGTAGTAATAACGCCTGTCGCCAGCGCCGATTTCCGGCTTTATTTGCGGAAAATTTTCTTCCCAAAAACGGATAACATGAGTTTTTATTTTTAAATCTTTTGCCACTTCGCCAATTGATCTTTTGCGATCAATACCGAGATCTTCAGCAATCTTTTCGACTTCTTTAGCAATATTGTTTGGCATTTTGAAAACAGACTCTGATCACAACTCCACAAATCGCGGTTAGGGGCACGGCGACTATTACTCCGACAATCCCAAATAAAGCGCCGAAAGCAAAGAGTCCGAAAATCAGCCAGAATGGATGTAATCCGATTTTATCGCCAACCAGCTTGGGAGTAAGAAAATTTGACTCGATAATTTGTCCGAAAACAAAAACCAGAGATGTCAGCAAAATGTGATAGAAATCCAATCCCCATTGAAACAGGGAAATTAACAATGCCAGAAGTACGCCGATAAACATTCCAACGTAGGAAATAAAGGAAAAAAGTCCGGTCAGAAATCCAATCAGAAATCCGAAATTAAGGCCGACAAAACTCAATAACACCGCATAGATCAGACCTAAAATCATGCAGACATTAAACTGGCCGTGAAGATAGCCGGACAAAACCTGATCAATTTTAACAAAAATTTTAATTGTTTGATTAGCAATGTTTTTTGGCAGATGAACGCGCGCTTCGCTTAACATCTTGTCCCAATCTTTCAGCAGATAAAAAACCAGAAATGGCATGATGAAAATCAGCGACAAAATGTTGATCATCGCGATTGTCGAATTGAGTAGGCCACTTACGATATTTTTCCCCAAATTGCTCACGGCGACATTATCGCCATTTTGAATCAGATGCACTAAATCGCCGTCAATTTCAAAACCAAATTCATTAAGATCGGAAACAATTTTTGGATAAAATTCTTTGGTAATTACGCGGAAATATTCCGGCATAGCTTCGAGCAATGAAACAAACTGCGTGTAAAGTATCGGCAACAAAAACATGCAGACACAGACAAAAAGCGCGAAAAATAAAATCATGATTAAAGAAGTGGCGCGCAACCTTGAAACATCGCATTTCCTAACCATGCGTTCGACCAAAGGATTGAGCAAATAGGCAATAATCAGGGAAATAACAAAGGGAGTGAGGATTGATTTAATGAGATAGATCAGCAGACAAAATGCGATGAGAATTACAGAAGAGAAAATAATTTTATCGCGTGTGATCATATATCAGTTTGCGTTCAAAGTATAAAAATTTTCTCCCTTTTTGTTGAGAGAAATTCCGATCCTGTCAAAAGCTTCAATGATGTCGGTTCTGGCATCAATGTAATTCACCGTAACCAAAGCAAAATCGCGGGAAAGTGATTCGATGTTGAATTGATTCACTAAATTGCTGTTTTCAATTTTGTTCTTGATCATCAGCCAGTTTCCAAGACTGCCGATATAAATGCCGAACCGCGCCAGATTTGAATTCAGAGCCTTATTCTCAACATTTTGCGAGTTGGAAAGGTAATCGATTGTTTTTGCCGCAACTTTGGTGAGTAAATCATCATAGCTCAAACCATCGGCATTGATGAAACTGAGTTTGATTTGTTTTTTCTGCAATTTGCGCGTGTAAATCACATCAATCTTAACTTTGTTTTCACCTTCATCATAATTGAGAAACAAAGTGTAAGCGGCATCGGCTTTGTAACGCGATAATATCGGCTCAAGACCAATATAATCAACCAGCGCAACATTGTCGCGGTTTAGAACCGCGATATTACTTACATCAGCATCTGGAATGATGAATCTGGTTTTTGATCTTTTGCTTAAATCTATGGCAATTGCCTTGCGCCAATCGTTATTTTCTTCCCACAAAATGGCGCGGCGTTTCAGCATTTTTACCGGAATTAAAAGATGGGTTTCATCGGTAATTTCTTTCACCGAAATATTCTCAGATTTTTTTTGCAACAAAATGTGATCAATAAAATCCTTGGCAAACATGATGTTGAAAGTGGCGGAATAATTGTTGCCAGCAATTTTCTCATTTTCAATTTGCTCGGAACGCACCATGTCGGAAATTTCGTCATCAGCAATGTTATCAGCGATGTTAACATTCATTTCCATACGGGTGAGTAAAATCAGAAAAGCATCACGTCTTGCTGTTGCAACAGCAGTATTTCTTGCAGCAGTTGGAGTTTTGCCAACAACATTAACAACAACCCCTTCAACAAGATAAAGATTGGGCTCGGCGGCAAAGGCAAAATTTAGAAAGAACAGAAAAATTAAGAAAAATCTTAACACGGTAAAAATTTAGGATTTAGGATTGGTTAACTAATTGTTTAATTTCCTAAATGAAAATGTTTTTAAATTACAAACAAGCCGGCGTTGACATTGATGCCGGAAACGAATTGGTCAATCGCATCAAGCCCTTTGCCAAGGCAACAAAAAGACTTGGAGCCGATTCAGATTTGGGTGGTTTTGGCGCGCTTTTCGATCTCAAAAAATGCAATTTCAAAGATCCGGTTCTGGTTTCCTCAACTGATGGCGTTGGCACCAAACTCAAAGTGGCAATTGAAATTGGCAAACATGACACAATCGGAATCGATCTGGTTGCCATGTCGGTAAATGACCTTGCGGTTCAAGGCGCCGAACCGCTTTTCTTTCTCGATTATTTCGCCTGTTCCAAACTTGATGTTGAAGTGGCAAGCATGGTAATCAAAGGCATCGCCGATGGTTGCAAACAAGCAGGCTGTGCTTTGATTGGCGGTGAAACTGCCGAAATGCCGGGAATCTATGCCGAGGGTGATTATGATTTGGCCGGCTTCGCCGTTGGCGCGGTTGAGCGCGATCAAATTTTGCCGCGCGAAACCAAAATTGGAGATATTTTGCTTGGTCTGGCTTCATCCGGTTTACATTCCAATGGCTATTCGCTTGCGCGCCACATTCTGCAAAAAAATTCCATCAAACTTTCTGATTTTGGAAACGAGCTGATTGTGCCTACAAAAATCTATGTCAAATCCTGTCTTGCCGCAATTAAAACCGGCAAAGTCAAAGCGCTGGCACACATCACCGGCGGCGGCCTTACTGAAAATTTACCGCGCGTTTTAAGCAAAAATGTCAAACCAAAAATTGACTACAAATCTTGGATGCGCCCGGAAATTTTCAACAAACTGCAAAAACTCGGCAACGTCGCCGATGACGAAATGCATCGCACCTTTAATTGCGGCATCGGCATGGTTTCAGTGATTGAAAAAAATCACGCTGATGAGGTAAAAAAGATTCTCGAACAACATGGTGAAAAGGTTTTTATAATCGGAGAATTAACTTAACCTCCTTTGAAAAAGGAGGTGGCTGATTGCGAAGCAATCAGACGGAGGATTTGGGGGAGATAAACTTTGAATTGGAGTTTGTCTCTTTCAAATCACCCGTCATCGCACTTACGTGCGATGCCACCCTCTTTTTCAAAGAGGGTTTTCTTAAACCTCCTTTGAAAAAGGAGGTGGCTGATTGCGAAGCAATCAGACGGAGGATTTGTGGAGACAAACTCATAATTAGAGTTTGTCTCTTTCAAATCACCCGTCATCGCACTTACGTGCGATGCCACCCTCTTTTTCAAAGAGGGTTTAACATGATTGACCGCAAAATTTCTGTCCATCTGCAAGATTTTCCCGACGTTTCTTTTTTATCGGATGAAAAGGAATTAGTCGCCGATATGGATCTTATTCGGTCCATATGTTCTGTGGCTTTATCTCTGCGCGATCACAAAAATTTGCGCGTGAGATTGCCACTAAAATCGCTGACAATTATCGGAAAAAATTCAGCGCGTATTTTACCATTTAAAGAAATCATTGCCGATGAGGTGAATGTAAAAAATGTTGCAATCAAAGAAGAATTTTCTGATTTGGCTGAGCTGAAATTGCAGATAAATTTCAAAAAAATTGGCGCGAAAATGGGCGCGAAAATTAAGGAAATCACCGCCGCATCAAAATCAGGCGAGTGGAAAAAAATTTCTGAAAAAGAAATCGAAATTGCCAATGTAAAATTGATTGATGATGAATTTGAAATTAAGCTGACATGCAAAAATCACGATGAAAAAAAATTCGCCATCGCAGCCCTTCCAACCAATGATTATCTGGTTTCTCTCGATGTTGAAGTAACAAAAGAACTGGAAGATGAAGGCATAGCAAGAGACATTGTGCGCGCAATTCAACAAAACAGAAAAGATGCCAATCTCAACATTTCCGATCACATAAAATTGCAACTCTCCTCAACCAATCCGCATATTTGCGAAGTAGCAAAAAATTTCGCAAATTATATCAGGGAACAAGTTTTAGCTGATGATTTGCAATGCATTGATGAAAAAATTTCTGCCAGATTTTCTTTCGAAAATAACACAGAATATGGTTTGTTCACCATTGGATTCTAGAGCCTGTCTTAAAACCCACCGCGCCTCGCTTTTCCATAAATTTTGGCTCGTTTTTTGGCAAAATTTTTTGCAGTATGCCAGATACAGCGGCAAAATTTTGCCAAAAAGTCGCTCAAAATTTATGGAAAATCGAGACACGTTGGGTTTTAAGACAGGCTCTAATTAAATTTCTATGAAACGCGCATTTTCTCTTATTGAGCTTTCAATCGTAATTTTAATCATCGGCTTTTGGTTGCCGGTATCACTCAATCGTTATTGGGGTCTATAATTCACTGCGCGAAAGTTTTTTGGCTTGATCATCGGCAATCAAAGCATCGATAAATTCATCCAATTCGCCATTCATAACATCATCGATGCGATAGAAGGTTAAGTTGATGCGATGGTCGGTTATGCGGCTTTGCGGGAAGTTGTAAGTGCGGATTCTTTCCGAACGATCGCCGCTTCCAACCTGTTCTTTTCTTGCGGCGGCGCGCTCTTTTTCTGCTTTTTCGCGTTTGGCTTCATAGAGACGGGAACGCAGAACTTTCATGGCTTTTTCACGATTTTTAATTTGCGATTTTTCATCCTGCATCGAAACCACAACACCGGTTGGAAGATGCGTGATCCTAACCGCTGAATCGGTTGTGTTCACTGATTGCCCACCCGGACCAGACGAACGAAACACATCAATGCGCAAATCTTTTTCATCAATTTTGATGTCGATATCTTCAGCTTCCGGAAGAACCGCAACCGTTGCCGCTGAAGTGTGCACACGACCCTGATTTTCAGTTTCAGGAACGCGTTGCACGCGATGGACTCCCGATTCAAATTTCAACCGCGCAAAAACTCCACGCCCGGAAATCGAGGCTGAAGCGTCTTTATAGCCACCCAAACCAGTGTCAGAAATTGAGAGAATTTCAAATTTCCAGCGTCTTTTTTCGGCATATTTTTGATACATGGCAAAGAGTTTGTAAGCGAAGAGCGCCGCCTCTTCTCCGCCCGTTCCGGCACGCACTTCCAAGATGGCATTTTTTTCATCAGCCTCATCACGCGGCAACAGTGAAAGTTTGATTTGCTGTTCAAGATCGGGAATTTTTTTTGAGAGATCGAAACGTTCATTTTCCATCATTTCGCGCATATCTTTGTCAGAAGTTGCGGGAAGTATTTCATCAATATCGGCAAGTTCCTTGTGAGTTTTTTTATACTCTTCAATCAGCGCTACAACTGGCGCCATGTCAGAATGTTCTTTTGAGATTCTGGCAAAATTTTGCCCTAACGCGGCAGGATCAAGCAGTTTTTTTTCCAGCTCATGAAACTTGGAAACAATGCCATCGAGCTTTTGCGTGAAGGACATAAAAATGTTTTGAAAAATGCTTTAAAAGCATGAAATTGAAGGTCGCGCAAATTATCGAGAGCAAATCAAAAAACAATGAGTTCAAAAAATTTTTACATCACTTCGCCGATTTATTACGTCAATGATGTGCCTCATATCGGTCATGCTTACACTTCAATTGCATGTGATGCGGTGGCGCGGTTTAAGCGGCTTGAAGATCACAATGTTTTTTTTCTAACCGGAACTGATGAGCATGGACAAAAGGTTGAAAAATCAGCTTTGGCGCGAGGAAAAAATCCGCGGGAATTTTGCAATGAAGTTTCACAAAAATTCCGCGAGCTGGCAGTGTTATTGAATCTATCCAATGATGATTTTATCAGAACCACTGAAGAACGTCACAAAAAATGCGCGCAAAAATTTTGGGAAATTCTGGAAAAAAATGGCTGGATTTACAAAGACATTTACGAGGGCTGGTATGCCGTGCGCGACGAGGCTTTTTATGCAAAAGATGAGTTGATAAATGGTAAAGCTCCAAGCGGCGCTGAAGTGGCGTGGCATAAGGAGGAAAGTTATTTTTTCAAACTTTCCGCCTTTCAGGAAAAATTGCTGACACTCTACGAAGCAGCGCCAGACTTCATTCGCCCACAATCACGCTTCAATGAGGTGGTTTCTTTCGTCAAAAGCGGCCTCAAAGACCTATCAATTTCACGCACTTCTTTTTCGTGGGGAATCCCCGTTCCAGAAACCACGAAGCACGAAGCACGAGGCACGAAGCACGTAATGTATGTCTGGCTTGACGCCCTCACCAACTATCTTTCGGCGCTAGGATTTCCTGATGAAAAAAATCAATTGTATCAAAATTTTTGGGTCAATGCCGCTGATTCACCAATCCACATGGTCGGCAAAGACATAGTGCGCTTCCATGCTGTTTATTGGCCGGCCTTTCTCATGGCGGCTAATCTCAATATTCCACATTCAATTTATGCCCATGGCTGGTGGACAAATGAGGGGCAAAAAATTTCCAAATCAGTTGGAAATGTGATTGATCCGCACAAAGAGTTGGAGTGGCTGGAATCTTTTGGTTGTAGTCGTGACACTGCCATCGATTATTTCCGCTATTTTCTCTTGCGTGAAGTTCCCTTTGGAAATGACGGCGATTATTCGCGCATAAATTTTATCAACCGCATAAATTCCGAATTGGCTAACAATATCGGAAATCTTGCCCAACGCAGCCTGACGATGATCTGGAAAAATTGCGGTGGCAAAATTTTAACAGAAAATTCTTACCAAAAAAACTTTTTTGAAGAATATTTTTCTGCAATGAAAAATTTTTCCTTTGACCGCGCAATCGGTTCAATCATTGAGTTTGCAACTCTTACCAACAAAAATTTCAACGATGCCGCGCCGTGGAATTTGAAAAAGGAAGGCAAAATCGATGCAATGAATGAAGCGCTTTACATCGCCGCAGAATCAACGCGCATAACTGCCATTCTGCTTTTGTCTTTCGCTCCTTCATCGGCAAATAGAATTCTTGATCTTCTTAACATTCAGGATTCACAAAGAAATTTTGCCGCCTTAAGCAATGCATTAAAAGCGGGTCATAGGATCAATGAACCGAAGGCAATATTTCCAAGGCTAGAGCCTGTCTTTAAATTCATTTAACTTTGCTTTTCCGCAAATTTTTGCTCATTTTTTTGAAGAATTTTTTGCAGTATGCTTGATACAGCTTCAAAATTCTTCAAAAAAGTCGCTAAAAATTTACAAAAAATCAAAGTTAAATGAATTTAAAGACAGGCTCTAGAAAACAAATGAAATCCTTCTTCTCCCATCTCCTCAAAATCAAACAAAACGAACCTCAGAGTTTGATCAGATAAATAACAATATTGTTGCTATTTATCTTAACTAATAGCAATACTACCGCTAATTACCGATTCTTAAAATGAAAAAATGACCTACAACAGAGAGCTAAATCTAACCGGAATTCTTGCGAAAAAATCAATTTTCCTCTTTGGTCCAAGAACAGTTGGAAAAACTTATCTGATCAGGCAACAGTTGGGAAAAGAAGCTTTGTTAATAAATCTTCTTAATTCTGAAATGTATCTGCGGTTAAGCTCAAATCCTTCGCTTATTCGCGGAATTATTTCTGACTCAAAGAAAAAACTGATTGTTATTGATGAAATACAACGCATTCCGGAGCTTCTTAATGAAGTTCATGATCTGATCGAAACACAAAAGTTGCGTTTTTTGCTTACCGGCAGCAGCGCCAGAAAATTGCGTGGACGCGGTATAAATCTTCTAGCCGGCAGGGCATGGCAGGCTAATTTATTTCCGTTAACAAGCTCTGAAATTAAAAAGTTCAACCTTTCGCGCTATCTGCAATTTGGCGGATTGCCGGCGGTTTACGGCAGCAAATATCCGGAAGAAGAGCTTGACGCCTATGTCAACACCTATCTCAAAGAAGAAATTCAGGCCGAATCTCTAATAAGAAAAATTCCTGCTTTCACCCGTTTTCTGCAAGTTGCCGCTCTAACCAGCGGTCAGATGATAAATTTTTCTAACATTGCTTCAGATGCTGCGGCGCCTCTTTCCACGGTGCGGGAATATTATCAGATTTTACAGGATACTCTTGTTGGCTTCATGTTGCCGGCTTGGACAAAATCCAAAAAACGCAAGGCAATCACTACGGCAAAATTTTATTTTTTTGATATCGGAGTTCGCAACGCCATTGCCGGCATCAAAAAAATTGATCCGCTGTCTGAAATCTATGGACAAGCGTTTGAACATTTTTTGATTTTGGAAACCAGGGCTTATTTGAGCTATCGTCGTGTTAAAAAAGAAATCTCTTACTGGCGCTCAAAAAATGGTCATGAAGTTGATCTGATTATCGGCAATGAGATAGCAATTGAAATCAAATCAACAAAATCAGTAGCCGACAGACATTTGAAAAACCTAAATTATCTAGCTGAAGAAAAAATCACCAAACGTCATATTCTTGTCAGTCAGGATAATCTAAACCGTAAAAGCGGCAAAATTGAAATCATGCATTGGCAAAAATTTTTGGAAATCTTATGGCAAAATAAATTGCAATGAAAGTAAGAGTCGCAACAATCGCAGATGCAAAAGCGATAGAAGAAATTTGCGCTGAAAATCTTGTGCAAAACAGACAGGATCTAGCCGAGAAAGAGGGATTTTTGGTTACAAAAGTAACAGAAAGCGATGCACAAAAAATGATTGGTGATTTGCATCACCTTTGTCTGGCTGCAGAAAGTGAAGGGGAAATCGTTGGATATTTGACTGCATGCAGACTTGATAAGAGCGGAGCCGATACTTTATCGCAAGTTTCAATCCTTGAAATTTCCAAAAAACTCCCGCAGGAAAAAATAATTTTTTATAAACATATCGCCAAAA
This sequence comes from Alphaproteobacteria bacterium RIFCSPLOWO2_01_FULL_40_26, assembly GCA_001767955.1. Taxonomy (GTDB): domain Bacteria; phylum Pseudomonadota; class Alphaproteobacteria; order Rickettsiales; family UBA1997; genus UBA2645. The sequence continues at coordinate 9,589 of MEMO01000002.1, forward strand.
AAGTCGGCTATAACGGTGTCGGCTCGGCTCTTCTTGAAACCCTGATCAAAACAGCAAAAGAAAAAAACTTTAAAACGATAATCTGCCGCATCATTCACCAGCCAATAAAAAATCTGGCTTCGATTGCGTTTCATCAGAAATTTGGCTTTCGACTTGAAGGCGAGCGTGAAAGAAGCGATGGTTATGTCGCTGGTCTTTATGTGAAAAACTTATGAAAAAAATTTATGAAAATCCCAGTCGCGCTTAAAAAATGACGGCTAAAGCCATGCATTTACCGCTAACTCTCCGAATTGTCACCACTCTCCGAATTGTCACCCCGTCGAATGACGGGGTCTATACCCAATCCAGCTGAAGAAGCCGATCTCTGACTTCGCCTTTTTGGTAAAAATTTGCTCGGAGAATGACGCCGTATCACTTGATACGGCTTTCATTCTCCGTCGCAATTTTTCCTCAAAAATGCTTCGTCATAAATCGGCTTCTTCAGCTGGATTGGGTATA
>MEMO01000002.1:10100-23992 GCA_001767955.1 Alphaproteobacteria bacterium RIFCSPLOWO2_01_FULL_40_26
AAAACTTATGAAAAAGATTTATGAAAATAATTTCCTGGAACATTAACTCACTGCGCCTGCGTTTGCCATTATTAAAAAAATTCATCGCACAGGCAAATCCAGACATTGTATGCTTGCAGGAAATCAAGGTCTCCGATGTAGAATTCCCATTGCTTGAAGTTAAGTCACTCGGCTTTGATTTCGTCGAATTTTTTGGTGAAAAATCTTACAATGGCGTGGCGATTTTTTCGAAATTTCCGCTGATAAAAACTGAAAAAATTGATGTGCTTTTTTATGGTCATAAGCGCCACATTTCAGCTACGCTTGCAACCAAACTCGGCGAGGTTGATCTGCATAATTTTTACGTGCCGGCAGGAGGCGATATTCCTGATCCAGGGATCAATGACAAATTCGATCACAAACTAAAATTCATTGATTGGATGAGTGAATTTTTTGCGCCGCAAAAAAACAAAAAAATCATCATGGTTGGCGATATGAACATTGCGCCGCTTGAACATGATGTGTGGTCGCACAGGCAATTGCTTGATGTGGTTTCGCATACACCAATTGAAGTTGAAAAAATGATGCGTCTGCAAAATACGCTAAACTGGATTGATACTCATCGCTTTTTTGTGCCGGAAAATGAAAAACTTTACAGCTGGTGGAGTTATCGCGCTCTTGATCCGTTCAAGTCAAATCGTGGTCGCAGGCTTGATCATATCTGGACAACACCGAACCTGGAATCCCGCATCAAAACGGCAAAAATTTACAAAGATTTTCGTATCGAAAATCAGCCATCGGATCATGTGCCAATTGAAACTGTTTTTGATTTGCTGTGAAAAAAATTGTTATAAATTCAAAAAATGAAATGGCCAATTTAGCAAGAGAAATTGCGGCTTCATCTCATGCAAGCGATGTTATTGGTTTGAAGGGAACTTTAGGCGCGGGAAAAAGTTTTTTTGCCAAAAATTTCATTAATTTTTTACAGGAAAAACCAACGGAAATTTTAAGCCCGACTTTCAATCTGGTTTATTCTTACAACACAAGAAAAGGTGAGGTTTTTCATTTTGATCTGTATCGCTTAAAAAACGCTGGAGAACTTGAAAATATTGGTTTCTTTGATGCTTTAAAAAATGGAATCTGTTTAATTGAATGGCCAGAAATCGCTAAAAATTTCTTAAAAAAAAATTATACGGAAATTGAAATAAAAACTATTGCGGGCAAAGAGGAGGCAAGAGAGATTCGTATCACTCACTCATAACCACTATGCAAAAATTTGAATTTGAAGTTATTGCCACAGAAGCAGGGATGAGACTCGACAAGTTTTTAATGGCAAAGATTCCGGACATCACCCGCAACAGAATTCAAGCTCTGATAAAACAACACACGGTGTTTGATGAACAGAGAATACCTTTTCCTAGCGGCGCGGCAAGAACCAAAACCGGACAAAAAATTTCTGTCATCATTCCAGATCCAAAACCATGCGGGCTTAAACCGAAAAAAATCAATTTTGAAATTGTGTTTGAGGATGATGATTTGCTGGTGATCAACAAACCGGCAAATCTTACGGTACATCCAGGTGCGGGCAATCATTGCGACACTTTGGTTAACGCACTTTTATTCACTCATCAAGGACGTCTTTCGGAAATCAGTGGTGAATTGCGTCCTGGCATTGTGCATCGCCTCGACCGTGATACCACCGGATTGATGCTGGTTGCCAAGAATGATCTTGCCCATCGAAATCTGGTAGAACAATTGCAAAAACGGGAAGTCAAAAGAAATTATCTTGCTTTCATCTATGGCGCGATGGATCCGCTCAAAGGGCGAATTGAGGGCAATATAGCACGTTCAAATCGTGATCGTACCAAAATGACGGTGTCACAAAATCGCGGACGTTGCGCAATCACAAATTATGAAACCAAAGAAATATTTTTAGGTGGTTTTATCAGCCTTGTTGAATGCAGGCTTGCAACTGGAAGAACTCATCAAATCCGCCTGCATCTCGAGTGGAAAAAACATTCACTGATTGGCGATAAAACCTACAATTCCTGCAAAAAAACTGCGCCACAAAATCTCGATGAAGAAACAAAAACATTCATTGAAAATTTTCCGCGTCAAGCACTCCACTCTTACAAAATAGGCTTTTTACATCCAAGAACGGGAAAAGAAATGTCGTTTGAAATTCCACTGCCAGAGGATTTAAAAAAGTTGCAAGACCTACTCGTTCAGAATAAAGTTGACAGACACTTATGACTCTAGAACAAAAAATTAAAAAATTTTCACAAAGAAAAACGCTGCTTTCTAAATCAGAAATTAATCAAAGAAAAAAAGAATTAGAAAATTTCAGAGCTATTAGCGTTTTTGAAGGTTTTACAACTTCAAAACTGGATAAAAAAATTTTTGACCTTCTGATTTACCAAAAAATTTCCCCTTCGGATTATTTATCACTTTGTTTGGAGCTATCACATGAAAAACACTGACGATTCTTACTTCAGCAGCAAAGATGAGCTGGTTTACAAAAAAAGCGGGATTCTAAAAAACATTCCTAAAATAACTGATTTTGAAGAGCTGCAAAAATTTGAAGATAAAGCCACAACCCTCAGATTATTTGAAGCCCAAAACTTTATCAAACAAAACAGAATTGATTTTAAACTATGGAAAAACATTCATCGGATCTTATTTCAGGATGTCTACAAATGGGCTGGCCAAGTCAGAAAGGTTCAGATGTCAAAAGGATCAACCATATTTTCGCATCCACAATTTATTGAAAAAGAAGCACAAAAAATTTTTTGTAAATTATCAGATGAAAATTTTTTGCTGAATTTGAATCACGACAATTTTTGTTATCATTTAGCGCATTACCATACTGAACTAAACGCACTCCATCCCTTTCGTGAAGGTAATGGCAGAACCTTAAAATTGCTGCTAAATGAATTAGCGCGAAGAAATGGTTTTTATATATCATGGGAAACGAATGTTGATGTTGATGTTTATCTAGACGCAACAATCAAGGCTCATAATGGCCCCGTCGCAAATCAACTTTCTGAAAAATCTGAACCCTTGATTTATAAGGACTCGTCGAGTTTAAAAATGATAAGAAATGGGGATTTGCGACAGAACCATAATGACGAAGTAAAATCGCTACAAAAATTTTTTGCTACAATAGTCAAAAATGCCTGAAAAAATCATTGTAATCTCTGGCCCTACCGCTTCGGGAAAATCCGCTTTGGCTTTGAAAATGGCTGATTTTTATGACATCGCAATCATCAATGCCGATGCTTTGCAAATTTATGAAGGCCTGCCGATTTTATCATCGCAACCGACAGAAGAAGAGCGAAAAAAAGTGCCGCATTTTTTATATTCGGTTTTGAAAACGCATGAAACTTCTTCGGTTGGATTATGGCTTGCGCTGGTAAAACCGCTAATTGAAAAAATCTGGCAGGAGAAAAAAACGCCGGTGATTGTTGGCGGAAGCGGCATGTATATCTCAAAGCTAATCGAAGGCATTGCGGAAATTCCGCAAATTTTCGCAACAGTAAAAAAACAGGCTCAAGAGCTTTATGAAAAAATCGGGCATCAGGAATTCCAAAAAAAATTCGGTGAAGGAAAAATCATCGACAAGCAGCGTCTGATAAGAGCTTGTGAAGTTTCATTGCAAACAGAAAAACCGATTTCTTTCTGGCAAAAACAGCAACAAAAAATTTTCCCAGAGGCAAAATTCATTCACATTAATCTCAATCCAGACCGCAAAAAACTTTATGAAAACTGCAATTGGCGTTTTGAAAAAATGATTGAAGACGGAGCGCTAGATGAGGTTCGAAAGCTTTCAGATCAGAGCATTACTGACGACAAGCCAATCAGCAAAACTTTAGGATTTTATGAAATTCGCGATTTTCTTGCCGGCAAAATTGATCGCAAAAAAATGATTGCAATTGCCACACAAAAAACACGAAATTACGCCAAAAGGCAATTGACCTGGTTTCGCAACCAATTGCCAAACAAACATGTGTTTGTAAATCCGGATGCGGTTTTAAGTTTTTTGCAAAATGAAATTCAGCGATGAAGGCATCATAATCGGCATCAAAAAATATGGCGAAAATTCCGCGATAGTTAAAGTTTTCTCGCATAATCACGGCATTTATCGCGGCTTTGTCAAATCAGTAAAATCAGCAAAAACACGAGCAATTTATCAGATCGGAAATTTGATATCTTTTGAATTTCGCTGCCGCATCGAGGAAAATCTTGGCAGTTTTTTTGCGGTTGATTTGATTAAATCATACTGCTCAAAAATTATATTTGACCAATTGAAACTTAATTGCACAAGCTCGCTATTTTCAACGATTGATGAGCTGTTTTTGGAACGCGAGAATCATGCGGATCTCTTTGAAGAAATTCAGATTTTCTTACAAAAAATCGTAGAAGAAAATTGTGAAACAAAAAATTTTCTTGCCCACTATATCAGGCTGGAACTACAGATTTTAAAAACTCTTGGCTATGGCATTGATCTATCATCATGCGTAGTTACCAATACCAAGGTTGATTTGGCTTTTGTCTCACCAAAATCAGCGCGGGCAGTATCTTTTGCAGCGGGAAAAAATTATCAGAAACAATTGTTAAAATTGCCGAATTTTTTGATCGAAGATGAGGTGCAGTTTGACGAAAAACATCTGCTCGAAGGTCTGGAATTAAGCGGGTTTTTTATGCAAAAATTTCTGTTTGAAGAAGGGCAAAAGCCAAATTTTTATCGCAGCAATATTATAAAATTTTGCGCAGGCGATTCATATAGATCGTAGCGCCAACAGCATCGGTTTTGCCGATTTTATAGCGCCCGCCGCGAGCCACGGGATAAGAAAAATCCCCGCAAAAAACATCAAAAGAAAGTTCGTGATGATAGGAAGATTTGTGATCGCCGAACAAATCGAAACGCACTTCAATTTCAGGAAAATTTTTCTTCATAAAGCCGGAAATTCTTTGCGCTTTTTGCACTTGCGGAAAAGAAATTTTTTGCGCCATCTCTGACAAATTGCTGTTTGAAAGCGCAATTTGAATAATCGCTTCCGCCTGTTCTTTTGCGAGTTTTCTGATTAGTGAAATGTTTTTTTGCATTATCGCATCGCGCAACTCAAAACTGTTTTTTATTCCCTTTTCATGTAAAAATTTTTCCAAGAAATCAGGCAGAGAAAATTCAATCAGCAAATTCTTCAACTGCAGTTTTTTTAGCGCTGCAAATAGAATTTCAACTATTTCAAAGTTAGATTTTTCCTCATCGCAACCGATGATTTCTGCTCCCACTTGAGTTTGCTGGCGATCAGCATAAAGCTCATCATTTTTGGCGCAAAGCACATCGCCAACATAACATAATTTCATCGGCAATATTTCCTCATGCAAACGCGTGGTCAAAAGGCGCGAAATCTGCAGGGTAATATCGTTTCTAAAAACAAGATTTTTCCCCGAAATCACATCAGTTGCGCGAAAAGAATTGGCAATTTTCGTATTGGAAAAATTTTCCTCAAACTCAACCAAAGGCAATCTGATCAGGCGATAGCCGGCGCGAAGGAAAGTGGTAAGAGCATCGTTAATGTTGCGATGATTTTTTTCCGCCTCATCAAAAAGCAGATCGTAAAAACCGACCGGTAAAAGTTTTTTTGTCATCTTGAAGCTCCTCCTCCACTTACTCCCCCTATTTTTTTATCTTTTCTCTGATGTTTGGTTAAGTCTTTTAATGTTTCTTCTGTCATTTCTCTCTTTCGTCGCTCGAATATATCTTCTTCTATTTTTATGCTGAACGGTTGTGATCCAATAATTTCCACAGGTGTACCTCGTGCCATTGCGGATTTCTTTGCGTTGCGCTCTCTTTCTATATAATCATGCCATGTTCCCGCAAGAGCTACAACATTATCTTCTTTTGGAATTCTTGCCTGCGTTGGATAAATTTTGGCATCTGACAAAATACATGCCATTTGATGTTGAAACTCCTTCACGGACATTGATTCATCAAGAAACTCGGCACAATGTCTTACGACCTCCGATGTTCTACGATTGCGAAGAATAGAAACAACATAATGCTCAAGACCATGTCCTAAAGGGTTGGAAGCAAATCTGTCCTGCAAAACCATACCATTGGCAACAGTTCCGCGACCCATTGTAATAAGCACTTTATGAAAACCATCGGCGTAGGGTATCATGGCATCAACTCTTTCTTCTCCCCTCTCGCCATGAAGATCGGGATTTAAATATATATCGCGAAAAAATCTCACCGGACTCCTTATTGCCATGTCTTCCAAGCCAACAAAATTTAATACAGGCGCTGTTGATCTTAATCCGGAAAGCGAAGGAGAACCAATATTAACACGCAAAAATTTATTCATATAATTCGACACATCTGGAATACCCCTTTCCACCAGAAATTGTTTAAAAAATTTAAGATAAAAAGAAGCCTCACGAGAAGCGATGCTATGACTAGCCATAATTATTCTTGGACAGGCCTCTGGTGGAAGAAGTCTGTCTTTATCAAAAAAATTCGTTCTGATTACCTGTTCAAAAAACACCCGTGACGCTTCTGAATCTACGGCAGTTGGATTAACATAACCCATGGTCCCGCGCAGATATCTTGTAGTTATATCTTCCCCCTCGCATGGGTGAGAAAAAACTCCATATTTTTCACTTTCAATATCGGGAAATAATTTTCTCATACTTTCATAAACCTGCCTCAAGCTCTTTTTATCGCTACCGTTTCCAAGACCCGTGCCACAAACAATCCTAACTTTTTTTGCATCATCTACACTTGCTTCTTCCACTTCTCCATCCTCACCAACAACAACCAATTTTCCGGCTAATAAATTTCTTTGTCCTGATCTAAATTTATCAGGATTTTCTCTTACTTGCTGATTAGCAACAACCCATGCTGCTTCGTCAAATATACTCGCTTTTTCTATTAGCTCACAATGCGACGAATCAAGCCTGCGTCCTGCAACATACCTCATCCACGACATTAATTGACCAGCGGTCTCTAATTTCAATTGCGATACTTGTGATAATTTACGCGCGGAAAGTATGGAGATACCTCCTCTAACCGCTGTTGACAAGGGATGAGACATATTAATTTAGATTAAAAATTTTTCCAAAGCCAACATATCCTGCCATGCCACTTTTTTCTTAAATGGTTGACGCAGCAGATATGAAGGATGGAAGATGGTAAAAGTTTTAATCGGATTTGGCAAAAATTGCGGTGAAAAATCCATAAATTGACCGCGAATTTTGCTAACCGGATCATTGATACCAAGCACTGCGCTCATTGCTGTTGCTCCAACCAAAACCAAAACTTTTGGATTAACCAATTGAATATGACGCTCAACAAAAGGCCGGCAAATCGCCAATTCTTCATCACTTGGACGACGATTGCCGGGAGGACGCCAAAAAATTACATTTGTGATGTAAAAACTCTCCCGTGTCAGACCAATTGCACGAAACATTTCATCAAGCAATTTTCCCGAATCACCGCAAAAAGGAATGCCCTGCAAATCTTCATTATTACCTGGCGCTTCACCAACCACCATCACTTCTGCATCAGAATTACCATCACAAAAAACTGTATTGGTTGCCATTTTTTTTAGATTACAACCATCAAAATTTTCTACCGCCTGGCGTAATTCAAAGAGATTTTTTGCATCGAAAGCAAGCTGTTTTGCCTGGGATGTGATTTCATCAAGCGATAAAAATTGTGAATTATTCATCTGTGATTTTTTTGCTAAACTGGATATGGCTTCTGATGTTGAAAATACCGGTCGAATAAAAACTTCCTTTTTTTGCCGCAAATAGTTTTGCGGCCGTTTGATTTGTGGCTTTTCGGAAATGATTTCGTTCAAACCATTCTCGGCATAAAATTGCAATATTTCTTTCATTTGGCGATCTGTTTTATGAATTTTTGAAAATCATCCGCTTTTTCAAAATTTTTATAAACCGAAGCAAAACGCACAAAGGCTACTTTATCCAACCTTTCCAAAGCCATCATCACCATCTCGCCAATTTTTGCAGAAGCAATTTCGGTTTCATTCTCTGTTTCAAGTTGACGCACAATGTTGTTAACCAGTTTTTCCACCTGCAACTCTGAAACCGGCCTTTTGCGCACCGCCATTTCGATTGATTTTTTCAGCTTTTCCTGATCAAAAATTTTTTTCTCGCCATTTTTTTTGATGACCAAAATCTCACGCAATTGCACACGTTCATAGGTGGTAAAACGCGAGTCGCAAGTTGCGCAATAACGCCGACGTTTGATCGCCTCGCCATCATCGGAGATGCGACTGTCTTTAACCTGTGTTTCAATATTTCCACAAAACGGACAACGCATAATTATTTTTTTTCTGTTAGGGCGGCTTTGATGAAACCATCCAACTCACCATCCAAAACTGCCTGGATATTACCGGTTTCAAAATCGGTACGTAAATCTTTTACCAATTGATAAGGATGCAAGACGTAAGAGCGAATTTGATGACCCCAGCTATTATCGGTTTTAGCGGCTTCACTTACCGCTTGCGCATCTTTTTTCTTTTGCATTTCCAGCTCGTAAAGTCGTGATTTCAGCATCTTCATGCATTCGGCGCGATTGCGAAGTTGCGAGCGATCACTTTGGCATTGCACAACGATATTGGTTGGCAAATGCGTCATTCTTACGGCGGAATCGGTTTTGTTGACATGCTGTCCGCCAGCGCCGGAAGCGCGGAAAGTGTCAACACGCAAATCTTTTTCCAAAACCTCAATTTCAATTTCGTCGTCAATTTCGGGATAGACCCAAACCGAAGTAAAGCTGGTTTGCCTTTTGTCGTTGGCATTAAAAGGCGAGATGCGCACCAATCTGTGCACGCCAGATTCTTTGCGCAGCCAACCAAAAGCATATTTGCCGGAAATTTTTAAAGTCGCCGAGCGAATTCCGGCCTCTTCGCCATCAAGCATGCTGACAATTTCCACTTTGAATTTGTGACGATTGGCAAAGCGTTCATACATGCGCAGCAACATCAAACCAAAATCGCAAGAGTCGGTTCCGCCGGCGCCGGCATTGATGTCGAGAAAGCAGTTATTGGCGTCATTTTCGCCGGAAAAAAGACATTCAATTTCAAAAGCGTCTGACTTTTTTTTCAACTCGAGGAGATTTTTTTCAATATCTGATAAAAGCTGTGCATCGGCTTCAGACTTGGCCAAATCAAAATATTCGCGATTATCTTTCAGTCCATTTTCAATTGCTAAAAATTGATTTAATTTTTCATCAAGCAACGATTTTTCCTTAAGAATTTTTTGCGCTTCCAGCTTGTTATTCCACAATTCCGGATCTTCGGATTTTTTATTCAATTCATCGAAACGCACCCTCAATTTCTCCGGGTCAAAGACACCTCGAAACAAGATTTAGAGAAACTTCAACAGCAGTAATTAAATTTTCGATTTCGGCAGACATGACATTTATGATTTACGATTTAAGAAGATTGTTCTTAAAATTTTGTGTCCAAAAAATGACAATCTGGGGAGGATGGTTCCAAAACATGTCATCCTGAACTTGTTTCAGGATCTATTTTAGAGACACAACATTTTTGACAACAACCGTTTAAACTGTAAATCGTAAATCTTAAATCTTTTATGACTTCCCATACAAAAAAATTTGATCTTTGCATAATCGGCGCCGGTCCCGGCGGTTATGTTGCAGCAATTCGCGCAGCACAACTTGGGCTTAAAGTTGGCATTGTTGAGGCCAATCATCTTGGCGGAATCTGTTTGAATTGGGGCTGTATTCCAACCAAGGCGCTACTGAAATCATCAGAAGTAAATCATCTTTTACATAATTTGGATTCATTTGGATTTTCTGCGGAAAAAATAAAATTTGATTTTACAAAAATTATTGAGCGCTCGCGCATCGTGTCAAAACGCCTGTCCACTGGCATTTCTGGTTTAATGAAGAAAAATAAAATCGAAGTAATTGATGGCTTTGGCAAGTTTTTGGATTCAAAAAAAATTTCAATTTCAAAAGATGGAAAAGAATTTACGCAAATTGAAGCAACTTACTTTATCATCGCCACTGGCGCTAGAGCGCGTGTGATTCCTGGTATGGAACCAAATGCCGAAAATATCTGGACATATCGCGAAGCCATGACAGCAAAGGCTTTGCCGCAATCTTTGCTGGTTGTTGGTTCCGGCGCAATTGGATCGGAATTTGCTTCCTTCTACAGAAATATGGGATCGGAAGTAACACTGATCGAAATGGCCGAAAATATTTTGCCAGTTGAAGATGAAGAAATTTCCAAATTGGCGCGCAAATCTTTTGAGAAACAAGGCATTAAAATTCACGCTTCTGCTTTGCTAAAATCTTTAAAAAAAGATAAAGATGAAATGGTCGCAACAATTGAAATTGGCGGAAAAATTGAAGAATTGAAAGCAGAGAAAGTCATTATGGCTGTGGGCATCGTGGCTAATGTTGAAAATATCGGACTCGAAAAAACCAAAGTTAAAACCGATAAAGGCAGAATCGTTGCCAATGGATATTTGGAAACTGCCGAGGCAAATATTTTTGCTATCGGTGACGTTGTAGGCGCGCCTTGGCTAGCTCATAAAGCCTCGCATGAAGGCGTTATCGCGGCGGAAAAAATCGCGTCAAAACTTGGCAAATATGACGCCAAAAAAATCCATCCAATCAAAGTCGAAAACATTCCGGGTTGCACATATTCAATGCCGCAAATTGCTTCCGTCGGCCTAACCGAGAAAAAAGCCATTGCCGCCGGCAAGAAAATAAAAGTCGGCCGCTTCCCATACGCCGCCAATGGCAAAGCCATCGCAGCAGGTGAAAGCGAAGGTTTAATCAAAGTAATCTTTGATGAAAAAACCGGCGAACTTCTGGGCGCCCATTTAATTGGCGCTGAAGTAACTGAAATGATCCAAGGCTACGTAATCGCCAAACAAGCCGAACTTACCGAAGAAGATTTAATGCATACGATTTTCGCTCATCCAACCATGTCTGAAATGATGCATGAGGCAGCACTAGATGCTTACGGGAAGGTGATTCATTTCTAAGAACCTGTCCTAAGTCTTTTTTAACCCCAGATTTTGTCATGTTTTGAGCGCTTTTTTGCCAAAATTTTGATAAATATATGGACATATTTTGAAAAATTTTGGCAAAAAATAAGCCAAAACAGGGCAAAATATGGGGTTAAAAAAGACTTAGGACAGGTTCTAACGCCAATTCCGGATAAGGCATCAAGCCAATCTCGATTAGTTCCCTCTCCCACAATGGGAGATGGGAGTAGATCGAGAAAAATTTAGGCAGGTTCTTATCGGAATTGGCGTTTAGAGTTTTTTACAGAAAAGTTGTTGGGATTTGAGATTGGAAAATGTTGAGGCTTATCTTGAATTGGCGTTCTAATACAGATTCTAACGAGAATAACTGCTTATTTTTCACGTGAAACCATTTGACAGAAGAAAAGTCATTTTTAAGTTGCGGTATGTTTTTATTTCAAACTATACCCATTCAAGTTGAAGATGCCGAGTTGTGACGAAGAATTTTTGGGGAAAAATTGCGAACTCAGAGATCAGCTCTTTCAACTCGAATGAGTATAAAACTATACAAAACCATGACAAATCATCATCACAAAAACCAACATCTTCACTCAAAGAGAGCTAAGGTTTTCTCAATCGTAAATCAAAAAGGCGGAGTTGGAAAAACCACAACAGCAATAAATCTTGCTACTGCTTTTGCCGCAATAAAAAGAAAAGTTTTATTGGTTGATATCGATCCCCAAGGCAATGCCAGTACTGGTTTTGGTATAGCACAATCACAAAGACAAAAAACGATTTACGAAGTTTTAATCAGCGAATGCCACATTAAAGATGCCATAATTCCAACCAGAATTCCTAATCTCAAAATTATTACCTCAACTGTCGATTTATCCGCTTGTGAAATTGAAATATCCGATGTGGAAAAAAGGGAATATTTGCTACGGCGCGCCTTCAAGGAAATTATACATGATTTCGACTTTATTTTGATTGATTGCCCACCATCTCTTGGCATGTTGACAATCAATGCTTTGACCGCTTCTGATTCAATTTTAATTCCGATGCAATGCGAGTTTTTTTCGCTTGAGGGCTTGAGTCATCTGCTTACAACTCTCGATCTGGTTAAAGAAAACCTCAATCATCATCTTAAAATTAGTGGCATAATTTTAACCATGCATGATCGCAGAAATAAGTTGACTGAGCAGGTTGAAATTGATGTGCGGGATTTTTTAAAAGATAAGGTTTTTAAGCATTCAATTCCGAGAAATGTCAAGCTATCAGAGGCACCATCTCATGGTCTTCCAGGCATAGTTTATGATTCAAAATGCCATGGTTCAGCAGCTTATATCAAATTGGCAAAAGAAATTTTGTACAAAGAAAGTCTAAAATAAATTTTCACATGAATAATGGCCCCGTCGCAAATCAACTTTCTGAAAAATCTGAACCCTTGATTTACAAGGGCTCGTCGAGTTTAAAAATGGTAAGAAATGGGGATTTGCTACAGTCCAATAATGAGGTTAAAATGAAAGAAGCAGTTCAACAAAAAAAACTTGGTCGTGGCTTATCTGCCTTGCTTGGTGAAAGCAAATCGCAAAATCCATTGCCGGTTAATCAGAATCAAAAATTGGTTGAATCGATTAAAACGGACAAAATTGTCGCCGGTATTTATCAGCCGCGTAAAAATTTTAATGAAACCGAGCTTGAAGAATTAGCTGATTCAATCAAAGAGAATGGTCTGATTCAACCGATAATCCTGCGTAAAGTTGGCGACGAAGATCAGTTTGAAATAATTGCTGGCGAAAGAAGATTCCGCGCTGCACAGATTGCCGGACTAACTGAAATTCCATCCATCGTTACAAAAATTAATAATCACGAAGCTTTAGAACTGGCTTTAATCGAAAATATTCAAAGAACTGATTTGTCTCTGATTGAAGAGGCTAGTGGTTATAAACAGCTGATTGAGGAATTTGCTTATACTCAGGATCAAATCGCCAAAAGAATTGGCAAAAGTCGCAGCCATATCACTAATCTTTTACGCCTCCTGACTTTACCGCAAACGGTACAAAATTTGCTCGATCAAAATGCTATTTCTATGGGTCATGCACGCGCTATTATCAATTCAAATAACCCTGAAAGATTGGCAAAAAGAATTATTTCCGAATCGCTAAATGTGCGCCAGGTTGAAGATTTGGTTCGTGATGAAAGAATCGAAAAAGCCAGAAATATTCCAGTTTTTGTTCGTACCGAATCGAAGATTAAATTTGTAAATAGCCAACATCTGACCGCTCTTGAAAATAGGCTTTCGGAATTGACTGGGATGGAAGTTAAAATCTTTTTTAACTCTTTTAAAAACAGCGGAAAAATTTCGATTAAATTTAGCGATTTTGAAAAGATTCAGCAGATGATCGGAAAGTTAGAAGTTTCACGTGAAAACTGATTATGGGACTGTCGCAAATCCCCATTTCTTACCATTTTTAAACTCGACGAGCCCTTGTAAATCAAGGGTTCAGATTTTTCAGAAAGTTGATTTGCGACGGGGCCATTGAGTTTTTTACCTTCAACACAACATCTTCACCTTCCTTGAAACGCAAAGTGGTGCCAGGAATTGAGCCATTTATTGTAATCGCTTCAACTGCTTTGCCGGTAATAGAAACATCCTGTTTTTTGATTTCCAAATCATAGGTTTTGGCAAAAGCTGAGGAAGAAAAAATCAGAGATAAAATTATGAGAACCTGTTCAGGATCTTTTTTAACCCCATATTTTACCCTGTTTTCCTGACTTGAGCAATTTAGTATGACACCCTAAACCACCCGCAAAATCTCCCAACTTGTCCTACCTAGTGCGGTAAAATCATCTCCAAAATATTCCTAACCTCATCACTGATC
>MEMO01000003.1 GCA_001767955.1 Alphaproteobacteria bacterium RIFCSPLOWO2_01_FULL_40_26
CAAAGGAGGTTTTTGAAATCCTCCGGCGCTTCGCGCCACCTCCTTTTTCAAAGGAGGTTGGAATTTACATTACAAGAAATTTGTAATCGAATTCATCAGTGGATTCAGGAAGAAAATTAAAATCAGATTGATGAGGGCGCTGATTAAAATCACTAGTTTGACATTACTAAAATCTTCTAGTTGAAGCGGATTTTGCGGCTCATCAAAATACATCAGCTTGACTATACGAAGATAATAAAAGGCAGAAATTACGCTGAATAAAATTGCGATGATGGCGTAAATCAATAATCCATTTTTGATGATGGCGGTGATTATATAAAATTTGGAAAAGAAGCCGGCAAGTGGTGGAATTCCTGCGGTGGAGAACATTAAAACACTTAAAGCAAAGGCCATTGTGGGATTGGTTTTGGCCAGGCCTGAAAGCGATGAAACTGAAAGATTTTCTTCATCTTTAACCAATGTTAAAAATCCGAAAGAGCCAATTGAAATCAGCGCGTAAACCAGCATGTAAAAAATACATGCGGCGAAAGATTCTGGGCCAAAAGATGCCATGCCAAGAACAACAAAACCGATATGGCCAATTGAGCTATAAGCCAAAAGTCTTTTGAAATTTTTTTGGAAAATTGCGCCAAAACTTCCAACCGCTAGAGATAACATGGCGACAAGAATAAAAACTTTTTCAATGCCATTCCAGCCGATGACTAACGTTGAAAGAAGGCGCAGCAAGGCTAAAACGGCGGTGAATTTTGCAACGGTGGCAAAAAAAGTGGTGACGATTGCGGCGGATCCTTCGTAAACATCAGGAGTCCACATGTGAAAAGGCGCGGCGGAAATTTTGAAAAACATGGCGGTAATTACCAAAATAAAGCCGAACATCACCGCAACCGGAATTGCGTTTGCTTCGGCATTTTCCGGATGATAAAGATCGGTTAAAGCCTTGAAATTAACTGTGCCAGAAAAGCCATAAATCATCGAAATTCCAAAAAGCAGAATGCCGGAAGCAAGACAGCCGAGAATAAAATATTTCATTCCCGCTTCGGAAGATTTTTCTGAAGTGCGATTTAACGCAGCAAGAAGATAGAGCGAAAGCGCCTGTAATTCGAGGCCGAGATAAAATACTAAAAAATCATTTGCTGAAATCAGGATCATGCCGCCGCTGGTTGCAATCATCAGCAATGCCAAAAATTCGGCAGAGATTTTTTGAATTTTATAAACAAAGCCAAGCGAGATCAAAATCACGATTGTTAAAAGCAAAACAGCAACCGCTTTGGCAAAGGAGGTGAGGGCGTTGCTTACAAACATCTGATTAAAAATCACTTCGGTTTTGACGAAATTTTGTGTGATAAAAACCAGGGTAATCGCGCATATGAGCAAGGATAACAAATGCGAAATGTAGAAAAATTCTTTGAGTTTTTTTCCAAAAAAAACGTCGCACATCAGGATGAATAGTGCGCCAGAGAATAATGTGATTTCGGGAATGATCGCGATAAAACTCATGGTTTGATCAAATTTGCGAGTTGTGCTGAAGGCAGTTCAAAGAAGCTCAAAGCCAGATTTGGCAGGATTCCAAGCAGAATTACGAACAAAGCCATTAATCCAAGTGAGATGAGTTCGGTTTTTCCTAAATCGGAAATATGCCCGATATGCTGATTGTGAATTTCGCTAAACCACACGCGTTTGTAGAGCCAAAGCATATAACAAGCTCCCAGAACCACTCCGCTTGTTGCCAAAATTGCGACAATTTTATTGGCTTTGAAAGTGCCGACGATGCTTAAAAATTCGCCGACAAATCCGCTGGTTCCGGGCAATCCAACCGAAGCCAAAGTGAAGATCATAGCGAGCATGGCAAAGTTTGGCATTTTGTTTGCGATGCCGCCGAGATCCTTGATTTGTTTGGTGTGAAGGCGATCATAAATCACGCCGACGCAGGCAAAAAGTGCGGCAGAAACAATGCCGTGAGAAATCATCTGCATGATTGCGCCATCAATGCCCTGGCGGGTGAAAGAAAAAATTCCCATGGTTACAAAACCCATATGTGCCACTGAAGAATAGGCGATCATTTTTTTCATATCTTCCTGCATCAAGGCCACAAGCGAGGCGTAGATGATTGCAATAACGCTCAAAACAAAAATGAAATTGGCGAAATATTGTGAAGCGGCCGGAAAAAATGGCAGTGAGAAACGCAGGAAGCCGTAAGCGCCGAGTTTGATTAGAATTCCGGCCAGAATTACCGAACCGGCGGTTGGCGCTTGCACATGGGCATCTGGCAACCATGTGTGAAACGGAAACATCGGCACTTTCACCGCAAAAGAGGCAAAGAAGGCGAGGAAAAACCATTTCTGGTAGGGAAGCGGGAAAAAGTTTTTTAGGCCTTTTGAGAGCGAGACAATGTCAGTGGTGCCAGTGTAGATATAGATTAAAATGATGGCGATTAAAAACAGAACTGATCCAAAAAGCGTGTAGAGAAAAAATTTGTAAGCCGCATAAATTCTATTCTCACCGCCCCAAATGCCGATAACAAGAAACATCGGAATCAGCATCGCTTCAAAGAAAATGTAGAAGAAGAGTAAATCAAGCGCACAAAATGCGCCGATCACCAGGCCTTCAATCAGAAGGAATGCGATCACAAATTCCTTCACGCGTTTTTGGATTGAATTGATGCTTAAGGCCAAACAGATTGGTGTGAGGAAGGCAGTTAACACAATCATCAGCAAAGAAATTCCATCGATGCCGACGAAATATTTGATGTCGTGATTGGAGATGAAGCTAAAAATTTCGGTGAACTGGAAATCGGCAATTTTTTTGTCGAATAAAAACAGAAGTTTGCAGCTTAAAACCAGATTTAATAAACTGATGAAAAGCCCGTAGATGTAGTATCCACGGCTGTTCTTAAGATTCACAACCAAAAGCAGAATTGCCGCCAAAATCGGCAAAAAAATCAAAGTTGAAAGGATGGGGAAATGCATGAATTCTTTGAATTTGGAGGAAATTTTTGCGGATTTTTATGAGGCGATAAAATTAGAATCAATATTGCTTTTGCACTTCGCTCTTCATTATTTTTAACCCCAATAACGTTTAAGAAACCCAGATTCAAATTTACAGACTCTAAGCTAAATCACAAATCTCACCACACTGTCACCCCGCACTTGTTGCGGGGTCCATCTCGTCAAAGACTTGATTTTATTGGTTGCGACCAAATGGACCCCGCAACAAGTGCGGGGTGACAGTGTGGTGGAGTTTATTGGTTTTACTTAGAGTTTGTAGACTTAAGCCATAATTCCTTAAGCGTTATTGGGGTTAAACTTAGAGAGTAAGGTTTGTAGAATTTTTCTTAAGCGTTATTGGGTTTTTTTATAAATGTTTTTCGACTATCATCAATCAGTAATACAGCATCGACTACAACAGCTGACACGAAAGCTGGAACATCTCTCAAGCAGCGGTTTTTTGCAAAAATTTTTCAGCAAAAAAATTCTGCTAAAAAGCCTTTACATCCATGGCGATGTTGGGCGCGGTAAAACCATGTTGATGAAAGATTTTTTCCACTCTTTGCATGAAACGCCAAAAATTTATTTTCACTTCAACAGCTTTATGCGCGCTATTCATGAGGCTTTGCGCGATTTGCGCAAAAGGAAAAAAAAATCAAAAGATGAGCTGATTAAAGCGGTTAAAAAAGTTATCGGCTGGAATCATCTGGTTTGTTTTGATGAGTTTCAAATTGTTGATATTGCCGATGCGATGTTGTTATCGCGTATTTTTTCCTATCTTTTTTCGCAGGGAATTGTGGTGGTTTTCACCTCCAATTCACATCCAAAAGAACTTTACAAAAATGGATTACAGCGTGAATTATTTCTGGAATTTGTTGATAAAATTTTGCTCAAAAATTGTGAAATTTTACACCTCAATTCACCAACCGATTACCGCGCGCAATTAAGAGAAAACCTAGATCAACGTTATTTCACCAATCGCCAAGAATTTGAAAAAGTGCTGGAAAGTTTTTGCGCAGGAAGAAAACCAAAATCAACAAAACTCAAAGTCTGGGGCAGAGAAATCAAAATAAAAAAAACTTTTGATTTGCAGGTTCGGGATGACGAAGCACGAAGCACGAAGCACGAAGCACAATTTATTAAAAAAATCGCCCTCTTCACCTTCAACGATCTATGCCAAACCGAATTTTCTGCCTCCGACTATCAAACCATCTGCCAAAATTTTGATTTGATTTTTTTGTCAAAACTTCCTTCTCTTAACAAAGATGATGTAAATGAGGTGCGTCGTTTCATGCTTTTCATTGACGAAGTTTATGAAAATAAAACCGCCTTAATCATCCTCGCCAAAATTGATCTAAAAAAAGTTTTTGTTATTGAAGGCTTTGAACGGGTGGTTTCGCGTTTAAACGAAATCAGGTCGGATAAATTTTGGCAAAAAAGTAAAATTGGAAAAAGGTAATTTATTTAGGATATGACAAGAAGAACCACAACAAGAGTTTCAAGAGTTATTCATGTTCAACCAGCATCATCGCAATCTTCACCAGCAGTTCTTCCAAATAGTAGCGAAGAAAGCTCAGCTGCTAGAGCTACTGGAAGAGTTGTGCCAGCTTCAGATTCAGCTCCTTCAGTTCCAGTTTCTTCGGTTCCGACTTCACCTGTTGCAGCAGAACAAGCGCAGCCAGCCGCTTCAAAATCAGCAGGATGGAGAGGACGGCTTCCTTTGAGAAGAAGATACGCAAGAATTACGCCTGATGCTATTGATGCTCAACCAACATCATCGCAATCTTCACCAGCAGCTCTTCCAAATAGTAGCGAAGGAATATCAGCTACTGGAAGAGTTGTGCCAACTTCAGCTTCAGCTCCTTCAGTTCCAGTTTCTTCGGTTCCGACTTCACCTGTTGCAGCAGAACAAGCGCGGCCAGCCGCTTCAAAATTAGCAGGATGGGGAGAACGTTTTAGAAGAAGAAGAAAGGTAAGAGAAGTTATACCTACAACGTCTCCGGCTCCGGCTTCTGTTCCTAGTCTTGTATCTCATAGCTCATCAGTGCCCTCGCTCTACTTACCTAATTTACCCGCTCCTAGTCTTGTATCTAATAGCTCACTTCTGTGGTTTGGCTCCACAGTTGTTCCTGAGGTTTCTAGTCTTGTGTCTCATAGATCATCTGTTGCTAAAGACGATATCCATGGGGTTCGTCCTTTTGAAGATACTGAACATGATGGAGTGCCATCATCAGGAAGTGCTACTGACAGAAGTGATGATAGTGTGAGTAGCGCATCATCTTCACAATCATCGCCATCTTTATTAGCAATCCGAGCTCCGATAGTTTCGCATGTGGACTCCATTGATGCTTCAGCTTCGGCTTCAGTTTCTCCATCACCGGTAGCAGAGTTGGAACCGGCCATTTCAGTAGGGTCGCTTCCCAGCTTTTCCACCTCTCCTCCAACTGAAACATCTGTTGCTTCTCATGAAGCTTCAGTAGCAGTGGAAGTAGCTGAAAAACGGTCACCAGCTACGGCAGCCGCTGCAGGAGCTGATCTGGAGGCAAGAAGGGCTGCATTAAGGGTTGCATTAAGAAGGGCTGCATTCTTGAAACGGCTAGGATACAACGTAGAAGTCTGCGATATAGGAGCACTCTACCAGAAAATAGGCGACAGAATGGAAGTCTACGATAGAGAGAAAGGAGTCACAAAACAGCGTATACCAGATAGAAAGGAATATCCGTTGGAGGAGTTGGATTTAAATTTTTTGCGTGAAGTTGTTGAATTGAGTAAAGTAGTTTCAAAATTTTCTAAAGGTAAAATAGAAGTAAGACCGGGAGGTTCACCTTTTTATAGTAAGGCTTTTAGTGGGAATGGCGGTGGAAAAGAATTTTTTTTCACCGAGGAAAAGGAAGGAGGTACAAAGTTTACCACCATCGCATTCGGAGGCAATGGTTCCGTTTGGTATCGTAACAATCACGAAGCTGCCGAAGGGTTTCACACGTTTAAGTGTAAGGATGGAAATTATGTGGAAGAGGCTCTTGGAGAAGTAAAAAGTCT
Organism: Alphaproteobacteria bacterium RIFCSPLOWO2_01_FULL_40_26; assembly: GCA_001767955.1. GTDB lineage: Bacteria > Pseudomonadota > Alphaproteobacteria > Rickettsiales > UBA1997 > UBA2645. Next base: position 6,024 of record MEMO01000003.1, read on the forward strand.
TACAAACTCGTTAAGTGAGCTTTTAAAGAATGAAAAAGCTAGGAGAAAAGGAATTCTAGACATCAGAAGAGGAAGAAGTGGTAATTATTACGGTCGGATACTAAATTCTCTTCAAAGGTCTTTTGGAAAAGATGCTACATGGATTGCTGAAGCTTCAGCTTCTTCAGAATCAGCTCCAGCTCCACCTCCACCTCCACCTCCAGCACCTCCAGCTTCAGCCGCTGTTGAGTCTCTATCGGAAGAATTTCTTTCGAATGATGAGTTGAAAGATGAATTAAATCCTAGTTTGGAACGTCATGCTACAGAAGAGCCAAGGTTTGCGGGAGGAGGTGGTTCGCCTTCAGCTTCATCAGCAGTTCCGGCTTCAGCTTCTTCAGAACCAACAGCCGCTCTTCCTCAAGGTTCAACTACAACCGCACCTAGTAAGGCCAGCGTTTCTGCTCCTCCTACAAGCGCTCCTGCCACACTGTCTGCAGAAGAAGAACGAGTGAATAACTTACGAAAAGAATTGGCCGAAAGAATCAAAGATGCTTATCTTAATAAGATGAGCATGAGAGGGATCACAAAAATTATTGCGGAAGAGCGCTATGGAAGAGAAGTTTGGTGGTCCGGTCATGAACCTGCTGAAGATAAAGGGGCAGTTGTTGGATCCTGGTGTCATACGATGCTTGATATATTCGGAGGTAAAGTAGGTAGAGTTGGTCCAATACTAGGAGATCCTTCTGCAGGACATCTACCTTTGTTAGAAAGATTACTGATTGCTTGCTATGATGATCCTAAGTTTGTGGATCAAACAAAGTCTGGAACGATTGATAAGACATTAGGTTTATCTTGTGACCAAGATTCATATTTTGGCAAATATCTGCGCTTAAAATATGCTGATTTGCAAATAGCAAAACCAGAGTTGAAAGATTTTTCCTATGATGATTTTGTTGTTCTCGTAAAGAGTGTTGTCCGCAATAATTCCTCTGCCATAGCCGGAATAATGATGGATATAGCGAAATCGGTGAGAGGTAAAGAACCTAGAATATTAACCGATGATCAATGTGATCTGTTGGAGAGAAATAGAGCAGAGTTGGATGAGATAGTGCGGTTAAAATTGCGGGAAGAAGATGATAAGTTAGGTGATGAAAATCCATTATTGGTGGCGGCTGTTAATGCTCTGTGGAAGCGAGCTTCTGAGGCTAATCCCGAGGTAGATTCTGATGCCAAAAAATTGCTTGAAACTCTGTCTGTTGAAATCGATCCAGTTCAGCGTGAACTCATGGCTCTTGGAGCTAGCGATGGACGCAGTTCAGTTGGGCGTCAAGCTGCTGGAAGTGATCTGGAAATTGCGTTGCGTTTGGTGAAGGCACAAACTCCTTCATCAGCCTCCTCTGCTGCCGCCGCCGCTGAAGCATCTGCTGCTGCCGCCAGTCTTGATGCTGCTTCAGTTAGCGCCGCCGCACTTGCCGCTGCCGATTCAGCTTCAGATTCAGCAGCTCCGCCTCCAGCTTCATCAGCTTCGCCTCCATCATTAGCAGCTCCTTCTATAAGCGCTCCTGCCATATCGCCTGCAGAAAAAGAACGCATAGCCTTCGCGGCCATAGCGCGCGCTGCCGCTGCCATATTGCCTGCAGAAAAAGAACGAGTGAATGACTTACGAAAAGAATTGGCCGAAAGAATCAAAGATGCTTATCTTAATAAGATGAGCATGAGAGGGATCACAAAAATTATTGCGGAAGAGCGCTATGGAAGAGAAGTTTGGTGGTCCGATCCTAAAACTGCTGAAAATAAAGCTCAAATAGGGGCAACTGTTGGATTCTGGTGTCATAATATGCTTGGTAAATTCGGAGGTAAAATTGATTTAACAGATCCTTCTGCAATATCTCTACCTTTGTTACAAGGATTACTGGCACATCCTCCTGCAGGATGTTGGCCTTTGTTACAAAGATTACTGATTGCTTGCTATGATGATCCTAAGTTTGTGGATCAAACAAAGTCTGGAACGATTGATAAGGCATTAGGTTTATCTTGTAACCCAGATTCATATTTTGGTACATATCTGCGCTTAAAATATGCTGATTTGCAAATGGCAAAACCAGAGTTGAAAGATTTTTCCTATGATAATTTTGTTGTTCTCGTAAAGAGTGTTGTCCGCAATAATTCCTCTGCCATAGCCGGAATAATGATGAATGTAGCGGAATCGGTGAGAGGCAAAGAGCCTCCAATATTAACCGATGAGGAATGTAATCTGATTTTAGGGACAAAAGGGAGAGAAAATTTGGATGGGATAGGGAGAGAAAATTTGGATGGGATAGTGAGATTAAAATTACAAGGAAGAGACAGTGAGTTGAACGCTGACAATGGGTTAGTAAATGCGGTTAATAAATTGTGGGCATTTAGCGGCAGAACCATTGCTTTTCCTGATGCAGAAACAAATAAATTATTTGCAACCTTATCCACTGAAATTGATCCGGTCCGGCGTGAAATCAGGGCTTTGCTTGGAGCTGATGGCGGGCGTAGTTCAGTTGGGCGTCAAGCTGCTGGAAGTGATTTGGAAATTGCGGTGCGTTTGGTGAAAGAAAATCAAAGAAGAGTAATTAAGGGTAAAGTGCTAATTGATACCGGTAAAGATAATCAGATTGAGGATTTTATAGATAATACGGTTGCCGCAGCAGCGCAAACCACAATCGCAAGAGATTTTAGAGACTTTAAACTGCGCAGAGATTTTCTTGAATTAAAGGATGCGAAGGAGAGAAGAAAGTGGCCGCGCTTTGGAGAGTCGCAATTTACTGATCCAGAGCTGGTTGATCATAGTTTTGATGTGGAGGCAGTCGTAATTACTGATTTTGCTTCAATGGAGCGTTCCCGCAAAAACTACGCTAAAGACGGAAAAAATCATCAATTGCGGGTTTTGGAAGTTGCTGGTGAAGAGTTGCGTGAGCATCCTTCCGGATTGCTGGTTGAATATTATCAAGGCGAAGATGGTTTGCGCGCTCTTTTTGATCAGGCAGGTAACGCTGCTCGCTCTAAAGATGTTCCCGCCGGTAAAACCCGAGTTTCGGTTGCTTTTGTTGATAAATATGCATTTGAAGGCAGCGCATCAAAACGCAGCTCATATTGCATCACCAGCCAGGTGCGTGGTGCAACCACGCAAACTTTCATATCTGAAAGACAATTTTCTCCCACGTTGGGAGAGAGCAAAGCTTTGTGCAAAACCTATCTTGATCATATCAGAAAAACTGAAGCTTTGCGGGAGGAGCTTGATTATTTGATGATTGTCAAAGAAGAGCTGGCTCTGGTTGAGGGGTATAAAAAGCGTTTTGAAGGTGCCAAAGATTCGATGAAAGGTGTTGCTGCAAATCTTGCTGCAAATCTTGCTGCAAAAAATCCTGATAATGAAGAGCTGAAGTCTGCAGTTGAAGAGCTGAAGTCTGCAGTGAAAACAATAGATCGTCTTTTTGATGGCGATAGTTCTGTGACAAGGAGTCAAATAGATAAGGCGCTATCAGTTCTAACAGAACATGGTTTGGACAAAGATAAAGTGGAGGCCATTCAGGAGAGCGCCAGTCTGAATCTGGCAATATTGTCTTTAAAAGGCGTATTAAAAAAAGATGTTGAGTTTAAGCCGGAAGATTCAGTTGAGGTAAGAAAAGAAAAAATAGAAAGATTTGCCGTGGTTGAAGGTCTTGAAGTTGATGTAAAATTATCAGTGTCATCTGATGATCCTGATGATCCAAGAATGGGAAGGATTGGTGAAGCATTGGAGCGTGTGCGGGCTTTGAATCAAGGAGTTGTGTGTGGAAGCAAAGCAACCGAAGATCAAATAATCACAGCCAAAAAATACGCCTCAGATGAATTGCATCATAATCTCGCCAAAGAAGCGGAAAGATCGGCAGAGCATCGCAACCGCCATGAATTGGATTTTACACTTGATGAAGTTGATATGATGAAGCAGCAATGGGAAAAGCGCAGCACCACTGTTTTGGGTAGAACATTTAATACCGCAGCTCGGCAGAGCTCCATGGCATCGCTCGACAGATTGTTAAAATCCCCATTGCCGGATTCTCCACATAAAGGCGCCACCTCAATTTTGCGCCATGATAATGACACTGTAACCATCAATTTTAACGGTGGTGAATTAAACACGGTTTATGTTTATCTCGAAGGTACATCGCAATGTTATGCCAGAGTCAGACAAGCTACCAAACCCGGCAAAATGAAAGTTTTTGAGAATGGCAGATTTGTCGACAAGGAGGAATGTCAGATTGGCGACATAGTGGTTGATGAGGGTATTTTTCATAAAGGTCGCGATGGTCATTATCAGCCAATGACTCCTGATCAGTTGAAAGCCAGCCTCGGCGAGGAAGGAAGATATGCGGCGGATAAATTCAAAGATCTGAAAGTAAAAGCCGTTGGTGTTAGGGAAGATGGCAAACGCAGCGTTGGCATTTTGTTCAATGGCCAATCCTCTTCTCATGAAGTGTCGAGATTAAAAAGTGCGTTTAGACTTGATCGTCCAGTCATCACAAAGCTCAATCAACGCGTTGCTGCTGTCCATTCCGGAACTGATGATTCCTGTACTGATCTTGTTTATGAGGTTGATGAGAGAGGATTTGTGATTACTAAGATGGAAAAGGCGGTGCAAAAAGCGAAAGATTCAGGAATGTCAATTTCTGTTGGGGCTGATGCAAGAGATGTTGATATTCGTGTTAGTGAAACCGGAGAAATACTCATATGCTATGATGAGGGAGGAGCGCGTAAAAATATAAAGTATGATTGTAAGTTTGATGATGTTAACGGCACTGTTGATATTGCTCACCCAGCTATCATTGCAATCAATAATGATCTTTGTGGTGGAAACATGAAATATTGCCAAAACCTTGCAAGGCATATTAATACATTACGGGAAGAACTGTCCGGCATCAGGTATGCAGTGGTTGATAGGGTATATGAGGAGGAAAAAAAACTATTTGATCTTGTCGTCAAGATTGAAATTGGAGAAGATGGACAAAGTTTGCAAGCATGCAGATCGAAACCAATGTTGCGATATGTCGAAGAAGACGGGACTCATTTCAGCCTTATAATGCAACCACTAGGCGACATTACGAATCAGGAGAAAAAGGATAAGCTGTTTGCTTTATTTGATGGTGATGAGCGCAGATATGAAGAATATTTCAAAAAAGCTTTAGTTCGCTGCCAGCTTGCTGAAATTGGTTTTATGGTTAAGCCTCTTCTAGCTGCAGGAGAGAAAGAAGTGGAAGAGAAAAGAGAGCTCGGAATGCATCATGTTATAAAACCGTCTATGAAGCGTAGCGATTCTATTGTTGGCATGTTGCGTGATAAGGCGATTGGATTGGCCAGACAATGTGCTGACATGTTGTGTGTGGATGTACCAAAGGAAGACATACCATCCTCTTCACCAACTCCAGTTGCAGCTGAACAGGTTAGTAGGTCTATAGGAACAACACGCGATAGATCACGTGGCGCCTAATATCAATATTAACCCCAATAACGCTTAAGGAATTATGGCTTAAGTCTACAAACTCTGAGTAAAACCAATAAACTCCACCACACTGTCACCCCGCACTTGTTGCGGGGTCCATTTGGTCCCAACCAATAAAATCAAGTCTTTGACGAGATGGACCCCGCAACAAGTGCGGGGTGACAGTGTGGTGAGATTTGTGATTTAGCTTAGAGTCTGTAAATTTGAATCTGGGTTTCTTAAACGTTATTGTGGGTAAAATAAATGAATTCTAAATTTGACGTCATCGTTATCGGAGCCGGTCATGCCGGAGTTGAAGCGGCGTGTGCTTCGGCGCGTATGGGGGCAAAAACTTTATTGATAACGAAAAATCCGGAAAATCCTGGTGAGATGTCGTGCAATCCCGCTATTGGCGGGGTGGCGAAGGGAACGATTGTGCGCGAAATTGATGCGCTTGATGGTGTGATGGGCAAAGCCATCGACATGGCCGGAATTCATTTTCGCATTCTTAATTCTTCCAAAGGTCCGGCAGTTCATTCTCCGCGCGCGCAGGCTGATCGCAAACTCTACAAAAAGGCCATCAACGAAATCCTGCGTGATTACAAAAATCTCGAAATCATCTTTGATTCAGTTGCGGATATCGAAGTCAAAAATGGCAAAATAACCGGACTTACCACTAATCACTTATCGCTTACCGCTTCATCCGTAATCCTGACAACCGGCACCTTCCTTCGCGGCATGATCCATATCGGCGATAAAAAAACTCCCGCCGGCCGTGTTAATGAACAAGCGTCTTACGGTCTTTCCAGATTTCTTGAACGTCATCAATTTGCTTTGTCACGCTTAAAAACCGGCACGCCGCCACGTCTTCACAGAGATTCGATTGATTTTTCCGGACTTGAAGAGCAAAGGGGCGATGAGGAACCGCAGCCATTTTCCTATCTCAACGACAAAGTTTCCGTCCCGCAAATTTCATGCTTCATCACCTACACTAACCAAAAAACCCATGAGGTGATTAAAAAAAATCTGCAACGTTCAGCAATGTATGGAGGTCATATTGGCAGCACTGGACCACGCTATTGTCCTTCAATTGAAGATAAAATTTATCGTTTTTATGACAAGGAGCGCCATCAGATTTTTCTTGAGCCGGAAGGTCTTGATAGCGATTTGATTTATCCAAACGGTCTTTCAACTTCACTGCCGCTTGAAGTGCAAACCGAATTTTTAAAAACCATTCCCGGCCTTGAAAATTGCCGTGTTACACAAGCTGGTTATGCCATCGAATATGATTTTGTTGATCCGCGCGAATTATTGCCAACTCTCGAAACCAAAAAAATCCACGGACTTTTCTTCGCCGGACAAATCAACGGAACCACCGGCTATGAAGAAGCTGCAGGGCAGGGCATCATCGCCGGAATCAACGCCGCCTTAATATCGAAGCACACTGCACGAAGCACGAAGCACGAATTCATCCTAGATCGTGCCTCAAGTTATATCGGCGTAATGATCGATGATCTGACAACGCTTGGCACATCCGAACCTTACCGCATGCTAACTTCGCGCGCTGAATACAGACTGAATTTACGTTCTGACAATGCCGACATACGTTTGACGGAAATGGGAGTTAAAATTGGCTGCGTTTCATCCAATCGCGAAAAATTTTTTAATGAAAAGAAAGCAAAAATTTCTGCCGCGAAAAATTTGCTCGATAGTTTAAAAATTTCTCCAAAAAAACTTTCCGAATTTGGTGTTAACATCAAACAGGATGGTGTGATAAGAAGCGCTTTTCAGTTGCTCTCATTTCCGGAAATAGAATTTGATGTGATTGAAAAAATCTGGCCACCAGAAATTTTTGGGGAAATTTCTCAAATTGATCGGGAGATAAAAAAGCAGATTGCGATTGATGCGCTTTATGATCCTTATCTTATGCGCCAAAAACATGATTTGGAAATTTTTCATCAGGAACAAAATATGAAAATTCCACTTGATCTTGACTATGGCTCTATACAAAGTCTTTCGCTCGAAGTGCGTGAAAAACTCAACAAATTCCGGCCGGCAACAATCGCTTCCGCCATGAAAATTCAAGGCATCACACCGGCATCAATTATGGCGGTGATGATTTATATCAGGAGTAAATTCAAAGTAAAAAATGCGATATAATCTTTTTAAAAATCTATTAAAAAGCTGTGCATTTTTTTTGTTCCTCATCTCTCAAAACTCTTTCGCTGAAAATTACGTTTCCACCACTGATATCATCAAAGAAATTGAAAAAAGTTTAATTTTTGACAAGGAATCGCGGCAGAAAGTTGATTTTTATCGCAAAAATGGCGCAACAAAAAAAAGCGATTTCAGCATCATCAAGACTGAAACTGAAGGTGAAAAAGAAGAAAATTCCCCTTCTTCAGTGCAGATTCTGGCAGTTGATCCGAAGGTTGATAATTTTGATTTCAGGGAGAAAGAACGTTTGGCATATAATGCCGCTCTGATTGGCCAATATGAGGTGGCTATCCAGCTTTATAAACAGATTCTGGATAGTGAGCCAGACAATTCCTATGTTAAATTTTCTTTAGCCACAGTTTATCAGAAAATCGGGCAATTTCGCCAAGCTAAAACCCTTTATCATCAGCTTTTGAAGAGTGGTTACGAAGATCAAAATGAAGTGATTGGAAATTTACTTGCGATCATGATTGAGGAATCGCCGCGTGATGCGATTTATTTGCTTTCACGCCTTTCAATCCAGAATCCGAAATCACCGGATATTCTTGCTCATGCGGCAATCGCCTACGACAAAATCAAAAATTATGATCAGGCAATTTCATTGTTTAAAAAGGCTGTGGTGCTTGATCCAAACAATCTCGATTATCAATATAATTTAGCGGTGATCTATGATAAAACAGGTCATCATGAAGAGGCGCTCGATCTTTATTCAAATGTTGCAAAAAATTATTCCGACAATAACCAGACCATCCCACTTGACCAGGTTCAAAAAAGAATCCAATCCATCAGAAACAAATTATGATCGAAAAAATTCTGGCCTATGCCAAAAAGCAGGGCTCTTCTGACGTGCATATTACAACCAATTCCGTGCCGATGTTGCGTATTGATGGCGACATGGCACCGATCCCAAACGCTCCCGCGCTTAATGATAAACAGGTGTTGGACATGATTCATTCCCTGATGAATGACAATCAGAAAAAAACTTATCAGGAAAAAATGGAAATGGATTTCTCGGTGCAAATCGGCGAGACTTTGCGTTTTCGTGTCAATGCTTTTCGCACCATTTACGGACCGGCGGCGGTATTTCGTGAAATTCCAACCGAAATCAAAAGCCTTGCTGCTTTACATGCTCCGGAAATTATTCGCTCACTTGGCAATGCCACCAAAGGTTTGATTTTAGTGGTTGGGCCAACCGGTAGCGGTAAATCAACCACTCTTGCTGGCATCATTGATTACATCAATTCCAATCATTCTTCGCATATTATCACCATTGAAGATCCGGTGGAATTTGTTCACAAAAGTAAAAAATCTCTGGTCAATCAGCGCGAAGTTGGAAACAGCACTTTGTCTTTTGCCAACGCTTTGAAAAGCGCTTTGCGTGAAGATCCTGATGTGATTCTTGTTGGCGAAATGCGCGACATCGAAACTATTCACCTTGCTTTGACTGCTGCTGAAACCGGACATTTGGTTTTTGGCACGCTTCACACTTCTTCCGCAGCGCAAACCATAAATCGTATTGTCGACGTATTTCCTTCTGAAGATAAAGCGGTGGTGCGCACCATGCTTTCAACTTCGATCAAAGCTGTTGTGTCGCAACGTCTTATGAAAAAACAGGGTGGTGGCAGAATAGCAGCTTATGAAATTATGCTGGCCAATTCCTCAATTCGAAATCTGATTCGCGAGGATAAAATTCCACAAATCAATTCCATCATCGAACTCAGCAAAAAAAGTGGCATGTGTTTGATGAAAGATTCGGTCACAGATCTTTTGACCAAAGGCATAATTTCACAAGAAACCGCCAATGAGGCTTTAACCGCTAACGAATAACAATTAACGGTTGTTAAGCAAAATTTTGTGTCCGGAATATTTCGTGCTCCGTGCATCGTGCTTCGTGCTTCGGTAATTTTAATCCACGAAGCACGGAGCACGAAAAAGACACAAGATTTTGAGAACAATCAAATTAACAACTGGAACATGAAATCTCTCTTCCGAACCAAAAGCATCGAATCCATCATAAAAAATGCGGAAAAAACTCATTTCAAAAAAACTCTCGGAGCTTTGGATTTGATATTGCTTGGCGTTGGTTGTACTATCGGCACCGGAATTTTTGTTTTAACCGGCGTTGCCGCCGCTGAGCATGCCGGTCCCGGCATTGCGCTTTCTTATCTTCTTTCCGGCATCGTATGCATGTTTGCCGGTCTTGCTTATACTGAACTTGCTTCCACCGTTCCAATTTCTGGCAGCGCTTACACCTACTCCTATGCAGTTTTGGGAGAGTTTGTCGCTTGGTTGGTTGCTTGCGGTTTAGTGCTTGAATATACCGTTGCTGCTTCAACCGTTTCTGCTGGCTGGTCGGGATATTTTGTTGGAATTTTAAAACAGGGCGGAATCGAACTTCCGGAAAAATTTACCACCGTTCCATCGCAAGGAGGAATTGTAAATTTGCCGGCAATTTGCATCGCCTTATTTGTGGGTTTGCTGCTTTATCGCGGCACTAGAGAAAGCATTATTGTCAATCGTATTCTGGTTGGCTTGAAGTTAATCGTAATTTTTATTTTCCTCATCGTTGCCACGCCGGAAATCAAAATGGAAAATTACGCCGAATTTCTCCCTTTTGGCTGGCATGGTGTTTTAACTGGCGCCGCAGCAATTTTTTTCGCTTATCTCGGATTTGATGCTGTGGCAACAACTGCTGAAGAATGCAAAAATCCACGTCGCGATTTACCAATTGGCATCATCGGCGGTTTGGCGATTTGCGCCGTTCTCTACGTTGCTGTTTCGCTTGTTTTGACTGGCATTTCGCATTATTCCACCCTCAGCAACGCCGAGCCAATGGCGCGCGCCTTGCGTGAAAATGGCAGCAATATTGGATCAGCCTTGGTTGGAACTGGCGCGGTTGCGGGGATGGTAACGGTGCTTTTGGTGATGATGTATGCGCAGACGCGCATTTTTGTCGCTATGTCGCGCGATGGTTTGATACCAAGTTTTTTTGGCAAATTGCATGAAAAATATGCCACGCCTCACATTAGCTGCATCATCGTCACTTTAGTGGTTATGCTGATTTCCGGATTTACTCCAATCAAAACCATGGGACATATGAGCAGCCTCGGAACACTTTTTGCCTTTTGTGTTGTTTCGATTGGAGTTGTGGCTTTGCGCCTGCAACGCCCAGATTTGCACCGGACTTTCAGATGTCCGGCGGTGTTTTTTGTAGCTCCAATTGCCGTGATTAGCTGCGGCTATCTGATTCTTACTCTTCTTTCCGAGACCTATAAACCTTTCTTCATCTGGTTTGCGATTGGTTTGGTGGTTTATTTTGCTTATAGCCGTAAAAGAAGTTTTCTAAGCTAATTCGTGCTCAAGCCCGCAAAGACACATCTTGCCTGCTTCCATCCAATTGGATTTTAAAATATGACTATCTTTCGTAAAAAAAATATTTCCCAAATCATCGCTGATGCCGAAAAAAACACGCTGAAAAAAACTCTCAATGCTTTTGATCTGATTTTACTTGGTATTGGTTGCACGATTGGCACCGGAATTTTTGTAGTCACCGGCATCGCTGCGGCAAAATATGGTGGTCCGGCGGTTTCTCTTTCCTACGTTATCGCCGCTTTAGCCTGTGTTTTTGCCGGTTTGGCTTATGCCGAATTGGCCTCGATGGTTCCGGTTTCCGGCAGCGCTTACACCTATTCCTATGTGGTGATGGGAGAATTTGTCGCTTGGCTGGTTGGTTGGGGATTGATTTTGGAATATGCCATCGGCGCTGCAACCGTTGCTTCGGGATGGTCTGGCTATATCGTCGGCATTCTAAAATCTGTAGGCATTATTGTTCCTGAAATTTTTGCCAATTCTCCCGCAAGTGGCGGAATTATTAATCTTCCGGCAGTTGTAATCACTCTTTTCATCGGATTTTTACTTTATCGTGGAACTAAAGAGAGCATTACTTTGAACCGTGTTTTAGTTGCAACAAAGCTCGGCGTAATTTTTCTCTTTTTGATGATTGCAACTCCGATGATCAAAACAGAAAATTATGCTGAATTTTTTCCCTTTGGATTTGAAGGGGTGATTATTGGCGCAGCTACAGTTTTCTACGCCTATATCGGTTTTGATTGTGTTGCCACCGCTGCCGAAGAATGCAAAAATCCCAAACGTGATTTGCCAATTGGCATCATTGGCTCGCTTATAGTTTGCACTATTCTCTACGTTGCAGTTTCTTTGGTTCTTACCGGAATCGTCCATTTTTCAACTTTAAACAATGCCGAACCTTTGGCCCGAGCTTTGCGCGAAAATGGCAGTAATATCGGCGGAGCTTTAGTTGCAACCGGTGCCATTGCCGGAATTACTTCGGTTTTGTTGGTGTTAATCTACGGCCAATCGCGCATATTTTTTGTGATGTCGCGTGACGGTATGATTCCATCAGCATTGAGCAAATTGCATAAAAAATTCAACACGCCGCATTTAAGCGTGATGCTTACTTCGTTTTCGGTTGCAACAATTTCCGGTTTATTTCCCCTCGAAACCTTGAGTCACATGACCAGCCTCGGCACACTTTTTGCTTTTTCAGTTGTTGCTATCGGAGTTTTAATTTTGCGCTTTACCGAACCAAAAATTCATCGCTCCTTCAAATGTCCGGCAGTTTATATTACAGTGCCGCTCGCTGTCTTAAGCTGTGGTTATCTGATCTACACTTTATTGCTTCAAACCGGTCTCTATTTCATGTTATGGTCGCTGCTTGGATTGGCCGTTTATTTTGGCTATGGTTATCACAATTCGCCATTAGTTAACAGGCTCTAGCCAACGTTGAGCATTGCAGATAAAATTATATTCTCGATTTCATTGTCAGGAAATAAATCTTGTTTTGGATCGGGCGATAGTTTGATAACACAATTAAGATTTTCATCATTCATAACCGCGTCAAAAATTGCGCCATTGTGGCCGGCGAGTAGGTAGCAGATCAACAAATTGATTTGAAGATCAGATTCCAGCTTTTGTGGATTAACCGAAAAAATATCACTGTTTTTTGGTCGGGTTATTTGGGTTAAATGCAGGTTTATAACATCTCCATTAGCAGAGATGGAGGTTTGTTTTGCATTTAGCGAGGAAGAAATTTCAAATAATTTTTTAATCAATTTCTGAAAAGTTTGGCGGTTAATTTTTATCTGCGATAATTCAGAAATCTGTAGTTGAACATTCAACTCGCCTTTTACCCCTTCCACCAACATGGCAAAATCGATAAGATTTGCGTCAAGATCATAAAGGCCTGTAGGTGAAATTTCTTTTTGCACTTTTTTGATCAGGGCAAGAAAAAATTTTGTTTCGGAAATTTCATAATTGCCGAAATCATGCTGTGCAAAATCATTCCAGCTATCGGAATCATTGGTGCTTTCAGCGGCAAAGCGGTTGATAAAATTTGTCGTCGAATTTTCGCTGAACCGAATGAAATTCAAACTTTTGGCAAAAATAAGCAGCGATCTTATGCGATCAACTTTGGAGATTCTTCTTCTCACCATGACCTTTTCATGCAGAAATCTGTTTTTTTCCAAACGCAATTCAAATAGTTCCAGCGCTTGTTTTAGCTCATGTTTGAGCATGCTATAGTCCCATGGCTTTTGAATATAGCGCAATATTTCTCCGCTATTTACCGCCTCTATTGCATCGGTTAAATCGGAATAGGCCGTGGTTAAAAGGCGGATAATTTGTGGATATTGTTCGCGCAAAAAATGCAGTAATTTTACTCCATTTCCCCCTGGCATTCTTTGGTCGGTAAGCACAACCGCAATATCATGATGATTTGCAACAATTACTTTTTGTGCCTCGTCAACGCTTCCAGCGGTGAAAATGTTGAAATAGTTTTTTAGACCTTTTTCAAAATATTTTCTGGTATTCTCTTCATCATCGACGAAGAGAATTTTGAAAGGCGATTTTGTAAGTTGCTCATTCATAGATTTTAAATTGGTAAATCGAAATAAAACTCGCTCCCCTCACCCAAAACACTTTTGGCGGCGAGGTTTCCGTTATGATTTTTGATAATTGTGTGGCTGACGCTTAAACCCAAGCCCAAACCTTTTCCGATTTCGCTAGTAGTAAAAAACGGGTCAAAAATTTTTTGCAATGTTTCTTCATTCATGCCGATTCCGTTATCAGAAACTGAAACAATTACTCGATCATTTTCCTGCTTTGTTGAAATTATGATTTTACCATTTTCTCTTTTAGCCTTATTGATTGCCTTATCAGCATTAGTAATCAAATTAATTAAAACCTGAACAATATGAGATTTAGACGCCCTAACCATCAGATCTTGCGGTACATTAACAATTTTTTCGATATCCTCGGTTTCATGCGCAGTAAACCTCATAGTACTTTCAATTGCTTCATGGATTTTAAACTGAAATTGCCTATCCGCTTCTTGCGGATAGGCAAAGGCGCGTAAGTCAGTGATGATATTTTTTATGCGCATCATGCCGTTCTCAATATCCGCTGCCGTCTCTTTCAAGTCAGCATCAGAGCTGACATTGGGGTCCATCTTCATCACCTGCAAAGCGGTAATTGCGTAGTTTAGGGGATTATTAACCTCATGAAGAAGACCAGCAGAAAGATTTCCAACAGCGCTGATTCTTTCACTGTGGACTAGTTGAGCTTGAGCTGTTTTTAATTTTCCTAATGTTGTTCTTAAATCGAAGTTAATACGGAATTCATTAAAACGTAAAATAACATTTAAATAACTAGCAACGATGCAAAAAGTGTTTGTTGAGATTAGAAAGAATAAATTATTTACCAATAGCGGTAAATGGTAGGGAGTTCCGTGAACTTGATGATCAACAATCAATGTCAAGAAGTATAATACCAAACAGGATAACAATATTGTGCAGGTTTCAAAAAAGGTGTAAGGAATAACTATTGTAATAGCAACTATAGCTAAAGTAAGTCCTGCATAATATGGCGAGGTTGCGCCATCATGAGTTATGAAGATTAGAATATTAATTTGAGTAAGTATGGTAATTATTACCAACATTACCGCAAAGCGCATATTTTTAATCCATGGCCGATAGAAAATAGCTAGAAAATATGCGGTTAAGATAGCATCAAAAACAATTCTGGATTTGATAAGAGTTGAAGCGGTTTGCGGATATAAAGTTAAATCCAGAATGCCAAACAGCGCTATGAATAACAGCGCCAATAGAATAACAATTTTTAGTCTTTTCTTGCGAAGGTCGGAAAAATATATGTTGTAAGAGACAAGAATTTCTTGATCTATTTGTTGATTTCCAAACATAAGTTCACACCGGTTTCATCAGTGAATAATTTTTGACTTCCTAATCCAGGAACTAATGAACTCATATTAGCTTCATCACGGTAGATAAGGTTCCACTCCAATAACATCTCCATTATTTTATTATCTTTGTTGTTGCTGTGCATATTGGTTACTAATACTGTGCCGCCAAGTTTAATCATGGTAAAAAATAATTTAATTAATTTGCTACAAATCCGGTCAGAAAGATAATCGAATAATCCTGAGCAATAAACTAAATCATATTTTTCCTCTTCTTTCTGAAGAGAAACACTTCTTTTTAATAATTCGTGGACTGAATTTATCTCTCCATAAATTTCGCATGACTTTCCTTTTGCGGCTTGAAGAGATTGATTTACTGCAAAGTCAAGAGTTTCTTGGTTAAAATCCAATAGCGTAAAATGGCATTTGATCTTTGGATTGTTGTTATTCAAAAATTTTTTTATCTCGAGAGCCGGGCCACAACCAATACTTAAAGAACGAAATTCTTCGCCACGACTTTCCGCTTCATTAATCTTTTTGGTAATTAACTTAACCAGTTGTACGGTTCGATTCTTCACACAATTAGCTATAGGAATGTTGGTGTAAAAAACATTGATGAATTTTGTAAAAAGATTTGGACCTTCCGCATTTTCTCTCTGAATCATTCTCATCATCTCGTAATCCCCAGCATAACCAAGCGGTTTAGAGTAAGCGCGATGTGGAAATGGTGAAGACATAAAAAATTGATGTAGCAAATCCTGTACAAAAATCATGTAATGATGGAATCTATCTTGATCTACAGACATGCCTGAATGATGTAATTTACAACACATCTCATACATTTTTTCAAAAAGTAATTTGAAGTTCTGTAATAGAAATTCAGCATTAACATCAATTTTTGCGGTTGCAAAATCAGGCTCAAGCTTTTCAAACCAAGCACGTAATCCTAAAAGAAATGAGCGAACCGCAATAACTGATGTCTTAAATTCAGCATCAATATTTTGTTCTGAATCAAAATTTTTGAACAGGTAATTAATTTCGGCTTCAATTTCTTCGCGGGAGGAAACATCAATATTGTTCTTCCAGAAATTTTCATAAAGTGTGGCATAAACCACTAAAATTATGCCGGTATTGACCGTGTTGGTTACTGTGGCTTTGCCCTGATAAATTTTTTTCTCGACTCTGACAATCGTTAAATCTGAAAGCACCTCGCTCATTTGCACCAATGAATACGGGTTATAAACTTCAAAAATAATTTGGTTGATGGAAAGCTTCAGCAAAGTGCCTCTTACTTTTATTCCCTGACTATTGACAAAAGTTACAAATTCTCCGCCAGCAAGATTTTTTTTCTCCATTGCTAAATTTATTTTTTATGTCTCATTTTGAGGCTAATACCAGGTTTTGATATTTAATTTGGGGTTATTTTATTTATCTCAAAAGAAACAAATTAAAATACAGTTAAAGACGATCGTAAAGGAGTTCTTTACCTCTAGAGCCTGTATTCAAATTCATTCGTCTCCGATTTTTTAGGAAATTTTTAGCGATCGAAAAAAAATTTACAAAAAAGCGGGGGCGAATGAATTTGAATACAGGCTCTAAAATCTATAGGTTTTTCCATGTCTCAAAATCAGAAACGAAATCTTCTTATTCTCTTCGTCGATGATGAAGAAAATTCAGTAAAGTATTTTCAAAAAGCTTTTGGCAATCATTTTAATATTATTGCTACCACTGATCTTGATGAAGCATGGGATATTTTCAAAAAAAGAAACAGTGAAATAGCGGCTGTTATTTCAGACCAAAGAATGCCAAAAGGCAGTGGAATTGAATTTTTGGTGCGAGTTAAGGGAGAAAATAGAGACATTATAAGAATTATAACCACAGCCTATGCAAACCTGGAAGACAGCATTGGTGCTATCAATAAAAGCAATGTTTTTGCCTATTTGACCAAGCCGTGGAATTTTGAAGAAGTCCACGACACCTTGAACCGCGCTTTGGAACAATTTGAAAATAGAAAAAATTATTTGGCATTAAGCGGCTTTATCGCCCATGAAATGCGCAATCCTCTTCATGCGGTAAAACAATCAACCGACCTCATAAGGCAGAAATTAGCCGTTGCTAATCTCAATGAGAGATATTGCTGCAATAGCACCAGCAACGAGAAGGTTACTCCTTTAACAAGGAATGATTTTGACGAAATCATTTCGTATCTTGGCATAACCAATTCTTCAGCTAATCGTGGCAATGTAATCATCGATATGATTCTTGGCAGCATTAGGCAAAAACCAATCAATGTCGGAGATTTCAAGAATATTGCTGCATCGGAAATGTTAAAGATCGCGATGTTGGAATATAGCTTTACCGAAGATGAGAAAAAAAGAGTTAAAATCGAGATTAAGCCAGAAGATGATTTTAACATCAGATGTGACAAGATTTTGCTTAGTTATGTTTTTTTTAACCTTTTTAGAAATTCGTTTTTTTACTTAAAATCCCATCCTGATTTAAAGATAACAATCAGAGCTGAATCCAATCGTGATGATTATAACAAAATCTATTTTCGTGATAATGGCCCAGGCATTTCTGCAAATAATTTGCCTCATTTGTTTGAGGCCTTTTCAACTTATGGCAAGGAAGAGGGCACCGGACTTGGTCTGGCATTTTGTAAGAAAACCATGGAAAATTTTGATGGCGCGATTTCTTGCAATTCAAAGCAAGGAGAATTTAGCGAATTCACTTTGGCTTTCCCCAAAAATATTGAAGCAAAACAGGTTAATCACATTCTTTTGGTGGATGATCAGGAAACCACTCTGCTAATTACCAAAAAACTTTTGGAAGATAATCTCGAGTCTGTCTGTTGCGATATGGCAAAAAACGGAATCGAGGCTTTAAAAATGCTTAAGGAACGTGATTACAAGATAATTCTAATGGATATAGAAATGCCGGAAATGGATGGAATTGCCGCAGCAAAAGCGATTAGAGAATTTGATCTTGCAACGCCAATAGTGGCATATTCATCAAAAAATTTGAGATTGGTGATTGAGTCATTAAAAAAATCCCAATTTAGCGCTTATGTGGCAAAAACCAATGCAGCCAATATCATGATCAGAACTATTTTCAAATGGAGCGCAATCAAAATCAAAAATCCTTTGATCGACAAGGAAGAAACTAAAAAAATTTTAGAAAATAAAAATATCCTGCTGGTTGATGATGACAGTGCAAATCTGGCGTTAACGGCAAAATTTTTACGTAATCATAAAGTCAAGGTTGATGAGGCCAAAAACGGACAGGAAGCATTGCAAATGAATAAAGATAAAGCCTATGACGCAATTGTGATGGACATAGAAATGCCGGAAATAAACGGCATTATGGCGGTAAAAGAAATTAGAAAATTGCAACGGCAAAATAACCTAAAATTAATTCCGATAATTGCCTTCACCGGCGATAATGACGATGAAAAAATAATAAGAATTTTAAATGCCGGATTTGATGATTATTTCATGAAAGGAGAAGATCCGTCGCAATTACTTGAAACCATTTCGATCTGGAATGAGGTGGATCGCGATGGGTTGATTGATTTTTAAAAACTCGAACAATCTTAGAACCTGTCCTAAATCTTTTTTAACCCCATATTTTACCCTGTTTTTGCTTATTTTTTGACAAAATTATTCACCGTATTTCCAGATACGCTTCATAATTTTGTCAAAAAAGCGCTAAAAACATGCTAGAGCCTGTCTTAAAACCCACCGCGCCTCGCTTTTCCATAAATTTTGGCTCGTTTTTTGGCAAAATTTTTTGCAGTATGTTGAATACAGCGGCAAAATTTTGCCAAAAAGTCGCTCAAAATTTATGGAAAATCGAGACACGTTGGGTTTTAAGACAGGCTCTAAAATCTGGGGTTAAAAAAGATTCAGGACAGGTTCTTAACAAATTTATTCCAATAATGATTAAAAAAATATTTTTTATCACCCTGCTAATAAGCAATGGCTCCCTTGCGGCCGGATATTCTACCGGAATTTATTCAACATCGGGATTGGGAAATTCTTATGCCGGATCAGTTACGGGAATTCACGATGCCAGCGATGTTTTTTTTAATCCGGCAATATCGGCCAATTTGGCAAATTCCGAACTTATTGTTTCAGAAACCTATCTAAAGATTAACAGCAAACCAGAGCATGTGAGCAGCAATAAATCCGGAATTAATGAAAACAACGCCGGTGTTGATTCGCAAATTCCCGAACTTTTCTTTGCAATGCCGATAAATAAAAAGATGGCTTTTGCTTTAGCCATAACTTCGCCTTTTGGACTCGCAACCAAATATGACCAAAACTGGGTTGGAAGATATCATGCGGTTGAAAGCTCAATTGCGACTGTAAATTTCAATCCATCGCTTTCTTACAAATTCTTTGATGATCTTTCCGTTGGCGTCGGCCTTGTTGCTCAATATTACAAAACAACCTTAACCAAAATGGTTAATATCGGCTATGATGCGATTGGCAAGGCGCATGGCAGCGATTTAGGCTATGGATATAATTTGGGGGCAAGTTACAGATTTGATGAATATCTCAAATTTGGCGTTGGTTATCGTTCAAAAATCGATCATACTTTAATCGGAACCTCGCAAATTATCAATTTTGCTTATTCCGATATTCAGGCCAAAACCACAACCCCGGAAAGTTTGGTTGCCGGTATTGCCTTCAAAGCGGATAAAAATCTTGAATTAGCCTATGATGCAAACTGGACACGCTGGTCGCGCTTAAAAAAACTTTCAATTCACGCTTATCAAAATTCAATTTTAAGCGAAACTGCAACCTTCAATTGGCACGATTCTTTTCTTCACTCAATTGGTGCTAATTTTACATTAAACGATCAATGGCTGATCAGATCAGGGCTTGCTTACGAAAAGGATGCAACCAGCGATTCGGCCAGAGATCCAAAAATTCCAACCAGCGACAGAGTTTGGATCAGCGCCGGATTCAATTACAAAATCAATAAAAGTTGGGAAATCGACGTCGCCTATGTTCACCAATTTTTTAAAACCGCAAAAGTTGATTTAATCAATGCAAGCGCAGGAAATTTAAACGCTCATTACAAAACCAGAGTTGATGTATTCTCGATAGCGGCGAAACAGATGTTTTAAAATATTTTTGCAATTACTAAAACGCCGCGCATTTTATTTTCTCATGGCACGAAAATCTAAAACTTCTCCTATGTCTTTAAAAATTGATATTCCACAACCCGATATGTTAAAGCCGAGAATCGTGATTTTTGGCGTTGGCGGGGCGGGTGGCAATGCCATCAACAACATGATGCGCGCCAATCTCGAAGGTGTCGAATTTGTGGCGGCAAATACTGATGCTCAAGCTTTAAACAATTCTCTTGCCGCTAACAAAATTCAATTGGGCATGAAAACTACCAAAGGTCTTGGAGCTGGCTCTTTTCCTGATCGCGGACGTGCGGCAGCGGAAGAAAATGTTTCCGAAATTGAAAGATTTCTGGAAGATGCGCATATGATTTTTATCGCTGCCGGCATGGGTGGAGGAACCGGCACCGGCGCTGCTCCAGTGATTGCCAAACTGGCGCGTGAACGCGATATTTTAACTGTTGGCGTTGTTACCAAGCCATTTCATTTTGAAGGCAAATATCGCATGGAAACCGCCGGATCAGGCATCGAAGAATTAAAAAAATACGTTGACACTTTGATTGTCATCCCGAATCAAAATCTTTTCAGAATTGCCAATGAGCATACAACTTTTGAATCGGCTTTCAAAATGGCCGATGATGTTTTGCATGCGGGAGTGCGTGGTATCACTGATCTCATCACTATGCCTGGTTTGGTGAATCTCGATTTTGCCGACATCAGAACCATCATGACCAAAATGGGCAAAGCCATGATGGGAACCGGCGAAGCCACCGGCGAAAACCGCGCCATTGCCGCTTGTGATGCGGCAATTTCCAATCCTTTGCTTGACGATATTTCAATAAAAGGTGCCAAAGGTGTTTTGGTTAATATGACCGGCGGGCCTGATATGACCTTGTTTGAAGCCGATATGGCAGTTAACGCTATCAAGAAAGAAGTGGATGCAAGCGCTAACATAATTTTTGGATCAGCTTTTAACGAAAACATGAAAGGCAAGATCAGAATTTCAGTTGTGGCCACCGGAATTGACGCTGAAGAATTCAAACGCGAATCTTTAAGAAACGAAACCAGTCAAGAGCCAAGCAGATTTAGAGTGGATTTCGATGAGGATGAAATCAAATCAGAAACCAAAACATTTTTTGATCCCGGAATTTCCAATCACCCTGAAGAAAATCTTGAGGAAATCAGCGCGGTAAATTTCCAGCCAAAAAAATCCTACCTTAAGGAAGCAAATCAAAATTATGGCAAGATAGAAGATAAATCTCCGGTTGCAGATGGGGATGGTTTTATGCAGGTGAGTTTTTTTGGTGATGAAATTGCTGAAAAAATCGCCAATGAGGAAACACAAAAAATTGAAACTAAAAAACCGCTAAAATCTACTAAAGCCAAATCAAAAAAAGATGCTTCCGGTTTTAGTCTTTTCAGCTTTATGAACACCGGAAAATCTGAAGAAAAAGAGTTTGAAGAGATTGTCAAAGAAGAACCAAAACAATCTAAAGAAATTGAAGTACAAGTTAAGCCTGAAGAGGCCGAAAAAAAACGCCGCCAGTTTTTTACCGCAACGGTTTTTGATGAAGAGAAAAGCCAGAATGATAATAGCAAATTTGATGATGATATCCTGAATGTTCCGGCGTTTTTTCGACGCAAAAAATGAGTAAAATTTACCTCATCTCTCCACCAAAAATTGATCTAAAAAATTTTTCTCCCCGTTTGGAAAAAGCTCTTAAAGCCGGTTTAGTACCAGTGTTTCAGCTGCGTTTAAAAGATTATGAAAAAAGTGAAATCACAAAAATCGCATGTGAATTAAAAAAAATTTGCGAAGCAAATAATTGCCTTTTTTTGCTTAATGATTTTCTCGAAATTGCTTTGGATATTGGTGCATCAGGAGTTCATCTCGGAGCAGAAGATGGCTTGATTTCGGAAGCAAGAAAAAAATCTCCAAAAAATTTTGTGATTGGCGCCAGCTGTTATGATTCGCGTCATCTAGCCATGGAAGCAGGAGAGCAGGGCGCTGATTACATTTCTTTCGGTGCATTTTTCCAAAGCAAAACCAAAATTTCACGCGGCAAACCAAACATTGAAATTCTTGAATGGGCAAACGAATTATTAGATTTACCAATCGCCGCAATAGGCGGAATCACTGATCAAAATTGCTCTTCTCTGGTTAAAGCAGGAGCCGATTTTTTATGTGTTATTTCTTATATTTGGGATCATGAACTAGAAGAAGATGCAGCGATAAAAAATCTTTCTGAAGCGATAACCTTGAACCATCTTTGAAAAAGGGTGGCATCGCAAAAATATTACCCCTCACAAAATATTACCCCTCACCCCAACCCTCTCCCACAAGGGGAGAGGGAGTAGCACCGAATTCGGATTAATTCCCTCTCCCCTTGTGGGAGAGGGTTGGGGTGAGGGGTAATATTTTGTGAGGGGTAATATTTTGTGAGGGGTAAATTTTTTGCGATGTAGGTAGTTAGTTTAATACACCGGTTGTTTGTGATTGTTAACAACCGGTGATGGATTTTGAATATTGGTTTATTGAGCGCCTGAAGATGTAGAATTTAGTCCACCGGAAGTAGCGTCACTTCTTTTTTGCATGCGTTGTTGTTTCATTTCTTCACGCTTTTGCTTCATCTCCTCGCGCTTTTCCTGCATTTTTGCACGATGCTCTTCGCGTTTTTGCTTCATCTCCTCGCGCATTTGTTGCATTTCTTTGTGATGCTCTTGATGCATGCCAGAATTATGCTCTGGCTTTCCACCAGGCGTGCCATCTCCGGGACGAGCGCCGTTCATATCTGGCCTTCCTTGATGACGCATTGTTCCAGCTTCTGGTCTGCCAGCTTGTGTGCCATCGCCTGGTCTTTGAACATTCGGTCTTCCCATACCAGGTTTTGCAGCATCTTGCATATGTTGCATTCCATGTTCTGCATGTGGAGCGTTAGGTCGCATCGTTGGTTTTGCGCCCATATTTCCTCCACCATGTCCACCATGATCTCCGCCGGTTGGTCCACCTTGTGGTCCGGGACGTGGTCCACCACCCATATTTCCACCACCTGGCCCTCCTGGTCCACCACCTGGTCCAGGTTGAGCAAGAGCTGTTGTTGCCATTAGCGCCATCGCAGCTGTAAGTTTCATGAAGTTTTTCATAATCTTAATCATTGTTTACAATTCAGATAATCTTGACGATTAACCAAATTTCACTTGAAGCTATTTTTGAAAATTTGCTAATCAATCGGGCAATTTAAGATTGTTTCAATTCAGGAAGACAAAGTTATGAAATTTGTTATTTTGATGTTTTTATTTTGCTTTATTCCCCTTCTTGCTTTCTGCAAACAACAAGAAAAAAGCGACGCTGAAATTGTTTTGAAAAGCGATGCTTACATTTTTGTGCCGGTAATTGTGATTGGATTTTCACAGTGGAATTGGGGCGATCCGAAATTTCGCAAAGGAAATGAAAAATTTTTTCAGGAAACCAGTCGCTATGGCGGTGTTGATAAGATTGGACATTTTTACTCTTCCTATCTCATTTCCGATTTGCTTTCAAAAAAGTTTGTAGCTGATGGGATAGAGATGGAGCGGGCTTCGCTTTATGGCGCCGGCTCATCTTTTGCTCTTGCAACCTTGATTGAAATTGGTGATGCAACTTCAAAAAAATATGGATTTTCCTACGAAGATCAGGTGATGAACACCCTTGGCGCGCTTGCTTCTTATGTGCTTTTAAACTCCCCGTCTCTGAATAAAAAAATTGATTTTAAGATTGATTATATTCCAACCAGTAATCCGCTTGGCATGGATGATTATGAGGGCATGCGCTTTCTAGCCTCGCTAAAGCTTTCCGGATTTGATTTTGCACGAAATAATTTTTGGCGATTTATCGAAATTCAAACCAATTACAGCGCGCCGGGCTATGCCGATCGCAAAATTAACAAATCAAGAGAATGGGGAGTTGGAGTTGCGCTGAATGTCAATGAGGTGATTGATTATTTTTCCGGCAAAAAAACCAGCAAATATGTGAATGGATTTTTTGAATATTATCAGCCGCGTTACACTTATGGTGGGTATGAGAGGGATTTAAACAACTAGAGCCTGTCTTAAAACCCACCGCGCCTCGCTTTTCCATAAATTTTGGCTCGTTTTTTGGCAAAATTTTTTGCAGTATGCCAGATACAGCGGCAAAATTTTGCCAAAAAGTCGCTCAAAATTTATGGAAAATCGAGACACGTTGGGTTTTAAGACAGGCTCTAGTTGCGCGCGCAGGCTCTAATATTTCAAAAACATCTCTGTTGGTTTATCGACAGTTTCAAATCTACCATTGCCAACTTGCAACACTGCCAGATTTCTTTGTGTCAGGCCATTTGGCAAAAATCTGAAAAGTCCGTCAACGCCTTCAAAACCGTTTTTTGGTGGATTGGTGAAATTAATAAAATCAGTGATTGTTAAAATTTTTCCGTTGCCGCGATTTGCTAATTGCGCTGCTGCAGCAACCATATCGTAAACAATTGAGGCGATACGTGGCGGAAATTTGTTGAAGCTGCGATAATAGGCGCGCTCAAAATTGCGGAATTTTTCATTTTCCGGAGCGGGAAACCACGAGCCGATTAGCTGAAAATTATTAAGTGTGGAAATATCATCCCACTGGCTACTGCCGATTAACTGAAAATCTCTTTCATCCTTATTTTGCTTTTTCATTGAAGCGACG
Organism: Alphaproteobacteria bacterium RIFCSPLOWO2_01_FULL_40_26; assembly: GCA_001767955.1. GTDB lineage: Bacteria > Pseudomonadota > Alphaproteobacteria > Rickettsiales > UBA1997 > UBA2645. The sequence goes on from MEMO01000003.1 coordinate 30,811, forward strand.
ATTTTGCCAAGCGCTTTTCCTGATTCAGGAATCATAATTACTTGTGGATAGATTTTGTCTGCTTCGGTGATTACGGCATCTTTTTTTAGCTTGTTTCTACCTTCCATAAAACGCGATGGAACAACGAATGAGCCGATGACACGCTCAACAGCACGATCGATATCGGCATAATTGTCATTATAAAATTCTGAAGTGATGAAAGTGCCATCGCGGTCGCGCACGATTCTTTTCAGCAAATCAGTCATGGTTTGGCCATATTGATTTTTTGGCGCAATGATAGCGAAGCTGTATTTTCCACGCTCCATAGCATATCCAACAATTTTATCGATTTGTGTTTCCGGCAAAATTCCGGCAAGAAACACACCGCCTTCATCATTGGTTTTTCCCATTAACTCCTGATTGTTGGAAAGCGAAATCACCGTGATTTTATTACGCTTGGCCTGTTTTTCGATGTCTTCAATTTTTGAACTAAAAACTGGTCCGATCACCACCTTGATATTTTGATCAACAATTCTGGCGAAAGTTTTTTCCGCTTCTTTCGCATCATCTTTGGAATCAAACAGAACCAGCTCGATATTGTGGTTAATGTCATTGTCGAACAACGATAATGTTGCGGCGTTAAAAAGACTCCATCCTAACTCTTTGTGTTTGCCGGAAAATGGCAGAAATAAAGCCACAGGCGTTTTTTTCTCGTCGGCTTTTAGAGTGTCGAGTTTGCGTGATTCAAACTGCTCATGAGTTTGTTCCTGTGAAATCAATTCCGGCAATTCCGGCAATTCCGGAACCGTTCTGCCCGTAATTGATTGACAGCCGGAGATGAACAGAGCTAAAAGCAATACAATTTTTTTCATAAACAAAATTTTCTTAAATATGCGCGATTTATTCGCAAAAATTCAAGACATAAAACTGGAAAATGCGCTTTATGTTGTAGCAACCCCAATTGGGAATCTTTCCGACATTACTTTGCGCGCTTTGCAGATTTTAAACAAAGCCGATTTTGTGATTTGCGAAGACACGCGCATTTCAATGCGTTTGCTTAAAGCTTATGAAATCAAAGACAAAAAATTGCTGACTTACAATGATCATTCCGATGAAAAAATGCGTGACAAAATTTTTCATTTTTTATCCCAAGGCCATTCCCTTGCTTTGATAACAGATGCCGGAACGCCGCTAATTTCCGATCCTGGATTCAAGCTGATAAATTTTTTACGCGCCAGAAATCAAAAAATAATTCCGATTCCCGGCGCATCTTCTTTAACTACAGCGCTTTGCGCCGCAGGAATTGCCTGTGATAATTTTTTATTTCTTGGTTTTTTGCCAACATCAAAAATTCAAAAAGAAAAATTACTAAAAAGCCTGCCAAAAAATTTCACCTTTGTTTTTTTTGAGTCAGCAAATCGTGTAATTGAAACTTTGGAATTGCTTGAGAAAAATCGCAGAGTTTGCGTGGCGCGCGAGTTAACAAAAATTCATGAAGAAATTATTTCTGATAAAATAGAAAATTTGCTGCATTTCTTCGAAAAACAGCAAGATAAGCTACGCGGCGAGTTTGTGATTATTGTGGAAAAGGTCGATAAAAACGAAAAAGATTTTAGTGATGAAAATTTGAAAACAGAAATAAGGAATGCAATTTCGCGCGGCGAAAGCATTAAGGATTTATCACAAAATCTTTCTGAAATTTACGTGGTGAACAAAAAAACAATTTACCAACTTGCACTACAACTTGCGTTATAAATTCGGCATTCTTGCCGAAAAAATTGCCATAATTTTTCTGACAATCAAAGGTTATAAAATCCTTGAATGGCGCTACAAAACTCACGGTGGAGAGGTGGATATCATTGCACAAAAATCACACGAAATAATTTTTATCGAAGTCAAGGCACGCAAAACGAAATTGCTGATCGAAGAAGTTTTGCGCCCGCAGCAAATCAAGCGTATTAAAAGAGCGGCAGAAATTTTTATCGCCAAAAATCCACGATTTCATGATTGTTTATGGCGCTTTGATTTTATTGAAGTCGGACGCTTTTTCATACCAAAGCATCATAAAAATTTCATAAGTTGAAATTTAGTCGCGCAATTTTAGAACCCTCGCGCTTCTTTTTTCCTATCAACAACTTCAAATAATTTGTGAGACCAATAAAACCGCAGCCGCAAGCAAATAACTTTTTTCGTATTAATGAACAAATCAGAGCCAAGGAAATCAGGTTGATAGATCATGAAGGTAATATGGTTGGAATAGTGCAGGTTACGGAGGGAATTAGAATGGCGCGAGAAGTCGGGCTTGATTTAATCGAAGTTTCTCCCAATGCCAATCCTCCGGTTTGCAAGATTTCCAATTCCGGCAAGATGAAATATGAACTACAAAAAAAAGCTGCTGACGCCAAGAAAAAACAGAAGGTAGTTGAGCTCAAGGAAATCAAAATGACCATTAACATCGGCAAAGGCGATTACGACACCAAAATCCGCCATACCAAGGAATTCATCGCAGATGGCAACAAGGTTAAAATCAGTATCAGAATGAGAGGTCGTGAGATTACGCATCGTGATCTGGCGGAAAAAATGATGAATGACATTTTGCATGATGTTGAACAATTCGCCAAACCGGAAATCAACCCCAAATTAGAAGGGATGCAGATGGTTGTTGTTTTGGCAAAAAAATAATTCATGAAATCAATGAAAGATCTGATTAAGCAGCTTATAGATTTTACAAAGAAAATTTCTGCGAAGGATAAGGATTTTCTTGAGTTTGTGGAGAGTTTTTATGCTGAAAATCTTCTATGTGATTTTATCAATTATTCCGTTGCGGATTTGCACAATGCGGCACGTTTGAATTTTGATTTTTTGTGTGAAAACAGAAAAAAATGCAAAATCAGAATTTATAACCCGTCTTCAGAAAAAGATGGTTTTGAATCCGGATTTACCTTCATCGACATCATTAATGATGACATGCCATTCCTCGTTGATTCAACAGTGGCCTATCTTGACAAGCAGGGCATAAAAATAAAAAATATCATTCATCCGATTTATCATGTGGTGCGCGCAAAGAATGGCGAGTTTGTAAAAATTGCCTCTAAAGATGATAAAGACTCTGTTTGTGAATCTGCAATTCAGCTTCACATTGATAAAATTATTTCCCCTGCCGACATCAAAGTCCTTCATGACAATATCGAAAAAATTTTAAACACCGTCACCCTGGTGGTTGAAGACTGGAAGCCGATGATATCACTCGTTGGCAAAGCAAAATTGCAGCTTGATCATGCAAAAAAACTTGGCTGGAAAGCTGAAGAAATTTCTGAAATCAAAGAATTTATTTCCTGGATTAACGATGGAAATTTTATTTTGCTTGGTGCTAAAGAGTTTGATATTGTTGAATCCAAGAATGGTGAATATCGTCTTGAGGAAGTTAAGGATAATGATCCTGATTTGGGGATTTTTCGTTCCAAATATGATGATTTCAGGCCGGAAGTGCTAAATTCTTCAGTGCTTGAAGTTGCCGGTTCGATCAAAAATCCTTTTGTTATAGAGGTTTTAAAATCACGCTATCGTTCCAGAGTCCATCGCATCACCAACGCTGAAAGAATCCGTGTGCAAAAAATTTCTGCCGATGGAAAGATTATCGGTGAATTCAGATTTGTTGGTCTTTTTACCTCTTCGGCATATCACGTTAGTATAAATTCCATCCCCATGGTGCGTCATAAAACGGCAAAAGTGATTAAGGATTCTGGCTATGTCAAAGGTAGTCACAACTACAAGGATTTGATTTCAGCTCTTGAATCATATCCTCGTGATGAGCTCTTTCAAATAAGCGCTGAAGATTTGCTTAAGAATGCTGTTGGCATAGTCTCGATTTGTGGACGTTCGGTGGTAAAATTTTTTGCCCGTAAAGATAAATTTGATCGCTTTATCAGCTGTTTGATTTTTACACCGCGCGATCGCAGCAATTCAGAATTGCGCGAAAAAATCAGAAATTATCTGGCCAAAATTTATAATGGTGAAGTTGCAGATTCTTTTGTTCAAATCACTGAATCAAATCTTACCAGAATTCATCTCATTATCCGAACCGATCATGGAATTCCGTATGTTGATGAAGCTGAAGCTGAACGCGAGATTGCCAAAATGATCAAAGTTTGGAGCGATGATCTTTTTGAAGCAATAAGGGCCAAGTTTGATGATGAAAGGCGAATTTCTCTTTATGCCCAATATAAAAATGCTTTTTCAGTCAGCTATATTAATCGCTTTGATGCAAGACGCGCCGCGATAGATATTTCGCGTATCGAAGAATGCTTGGAAAAAAATTCTGCATTATTCAATTTCTACAAATCCTCCGATCTTCTTCCATCAGAAATTGCTGAATTAAAAATTTATTCTCCTGGTTCCGAGCTTACTTTATCCAGAATCATGCCGATTCTTGAAAGTTTTGGTTTCAATGTGATTCAGGAGCATACTTATCAAATCAATATTGATTTTGATGCCAAAAACCGTTCGCGCAAAAAAGTCTGGATTCATTATTTCAATCTTGATTTAAGCAAAGTTGGCGCGGTTTTTTCAGAAAGATTGCGTTTCAACTTTGAAAAGATTGCTTCGCTGATTTGGAGCGGAATCGCGCAGGTAGGCTTTCTCAATCGTTTGGTTGTCGCCGCTGATTTGCACTGGAAAAGCGTTTATATGTTGCGCGCCTACACTAGATATCTTTACCAGATCGGCTTCCGTTACAGCCATTCATATATTGCCGAAGTATTGGTGAAATATCGCAATTTAACCATGCTTCTGGTTGAGCTATTCAGGGTAAAATTTGATCCTGATCCCAAAATTTCTCCGGCTGAAAGAAAAAATCTGATCAAAAAAACCTCACAGCAAATTGAAGATGGTTTGAGCAAAATCACTGAAGTAACGGATGATGCCGTAATCCGCGCTTTTTTCGGCACGATTTCTGCAACTATCCGCACCAATTATTATCAATCCCATGCTGAAAGGGGTTTCAAGGGCTATATGTCCTTCAAATTTGATTGTGCCAAAGTTCCAAATTTACCTTTGCCATTACCATATGCTGAAATTTTTGTCTTTTCGCCAAAAACTGAAGCTATCCATTTGCGTGGAGGAAAAGTAGCGCGTGGCGGTCTTCGCTGGTCTGATCGTCATGAAGATTTCAGAACCGAAATTCTCGCTCTGATGAAGGCGCAGACGACAAAAAATGCCGTCATTGTTCCGGTTGGATCAAAAGGTGGATTTGTTTTGAAACGCGATTTAACCGGACTAACTCGTGATCAAATCCAGCAGGAAGCAATTGAATGTTATAAAATCTTTTTACGCGGTTTGCTTGATATCACCGACAATGTGATAAATGGCAAAATCGAACATCCAAAAGCCGTGATATTACACGACGAAGCTGATCCTTATCTCGTAGTTGCCGCCGACAAAGGCACGGCAAGCTTCTCTGACATCGCAAATTCTGTTTCGGCAGAACGTAATTTTTGGCTCGGAGATGCTTTTGCTTCCGGCGGTTCGGTTGGATATGATCATAAAAAAATGGGCATTACCGCAAGAGGCGCTTGGATTTCTGTCATGCGTCATTTTCACGAAATGGGAATTGATACGCAAAGTCAGGATTTCACCTGCGTTGGCATTGGCGATATGTCCGGCGATGTTTTTGGCAACGGCATGCTGCTTTCAAAACATACCAAATTGGTTGCCGCGTTTAATCACATGCATATTTTTCTTGATCCAAATCCCGATGCGGAAAGATCACTTAATGAGCGCAAACGCATGTTTGAACTACCTCGTTCCACATGGGCTGATTATGACAAATCTCTTATTTCCAGAGGTGGTGGTGTTTTTGAAAGAAATGTCAAATCAATCAAAATTTCTCCCGAAATAAAACAGATTTTACAGCTTGAAGAAGATGAAATAAATCCAACAAATCTGGTGCGCGCAATCATCGGGGCGCAAGTTGATTTATTGTGGAATGGCGGTATCGGAACCTACGTTAAAGCTACCGATGAATCCAATCAGGATGTTGGTGATCGCGCTAATGATTCCGTGCGTATCAATGGCAATGAACTACGTTGTAAAGTGGTGGGTGAGGGCGGCAATTTGGGCTTTACACAAAAAGGTCGCATTGAATTTGCCTTGATTGGAGGTCGCATCAACACCGATGCCATGGATAATTCTGCCGGCGTTGATTGTTCGGATCATGAGGTCAACATCAAAATCACCCTTATTGCAGCGCTTCGTGCAAACAAGCTCGATATTGAGGAGAGAAACAAAATTCTTGAGCAAATGACCGATGAGGTAGCGCAATTAGTGCTTGCAGATAATCAGTTGCAAACTCAGGCCGTTTCAATCGCCAATTCGCAAGGTAATTTGCTGCTTGGCGAACAATCGCAATTTATCGACAGGCTGGAAAAATCAAAATTGCTTAATCGCAAAATTGAATTTTTGCCTTCACGCAAGGAAATTGATAAAAGACAAATTGACAAAATCAGCCTCACTCGTCCTGAGCTTTGCGTGCTTTTGGCTTATTCCAAGATGGATATTTACAATCAGATTTTGAACTCAAATCTGATTAAGGATGAATATTTTGAGCAGGAATTATTCTCCTATTTTCCGCAAATCATGCGCGAAAAATTTGCCGATGAAATCAAGAATCATCAGCTACGTAATGAAATAATCGCTACTCAAATTACCAACTTTGTTGTCAATCGCGTTGGCATTACCTTTGTCAACCAGATTTGCCAAGATAGCGGTTTTAGTATTGTTGATGTGGTGCGTAGCTTAATAATTGCCTGTGATTCATTTCACATCAGAGAGGCGTGGAAAGAAATTGAACAGCTTGATGGCAAAGTGGCGCATCACATTCAGATGCAAATGTTTTTAAGCAGTAACAAATTGCTGGAAAGATCAGTGTTATGGTTGTTGCGCGCTCAAACCAAAGGTAGTGTCTCTGATATCACCAAGCGTCTTGGAAAAATTGCTGATGAGTTGCAAAACATTCTGTGTGACGTTCTTGCTCAAGCCTCGCGTGAATCTTTTGAACGCAAAATTGAACGTTATTGTCTGAATAATGTTGAACGCAAACTGGCAACAAAAATTGCCTCAATGGATCCGGTAGCTTCAGCTTTTGATATTGCCGAGATTTCTGCCGCTTCCAATTTTAATCTCAAAACCATCGCCAAAATCTATTTTGCTGTTGGCAGCAGATTTTCTTTGAAATGGCTACGCAGCCGCGTTTCCAATCTTATTTTTGACAATTACTGGCAGAGACTTTCCGGCAAAACAATTCTGGAAGATCTCTATTCATATCAAATGAAAATCGCCAAACGCATCGTTGATTTCAGCTGCAATGAAAAAACTCTTTGCGAAATAAATTCACTTGAACGCTGGGTTGAAAGCGTTGATTTCCTGGTCGAACGTTTTGACAATTTTATCACCTCACTAAAAACCCAACCAAATCAGGATTTATCACTATTCATCGTGGCTTTGAATAGGTTAAAACCATTGGTGGATTAGTGGTAAGAACCTGTCTAAATCTGGGGTTAAAAAAGATCATAAACAGTTTCTTGCCACTAGAGCCTGTCTTAAAACCCAACGTGTCTCGATTTTCCATAAATTTTGAGCGACTTTTTGGCAAAATTTTGCCGCTGTATCTGGCATACTGCAAAAAACGAGCCAAAATTTATGGAAAAGCGAGGCGCGGTGGGTTTTAAGACAGGCTCTAATTGTCGCGGTCGTGGCGGAATTGGTATACGCGCAACGTTGAGGTCGTTGTTGGGTAAAACCCGTGGAAGTTCAAATCTTCTCGACCGCACCAGATTTCATTTTTAATAATTTTATGAAACTTCTTGTTCTCAAAGAAACCAACCAATCAGAAAATCGCGCATCACTCACTCCCGATCTGATTTCCAAATATCAGAAACTTGGCATTGAAGTTTTTGTTGAGGCAAAGGCCGGCGAAAAATCATCAATATCTGATGCCGATTTTGAAAAAGCCGGAGCAAAAATAATTGCCGATATTTCACAAATTTTGCCGGAAATTGATGTGATAATTTCTGTTGCAAGAATTGATGTCGATTTCTCGAAAACCAAAGCTGGTGTTGTTTTCATAGCTCTTCTTAATCCTCACTTCCAGAAAGAAAAAATTGCTGAAATAGTGCAAAAAAATGTATCAGCTTTTGCACTTGAACTTTTGCCGCGTATCACTCGCGCACAAAGTATGGATGTTTTATCTTCGCAAAGCAATTTGGCCGGATATCGCGCTGTGATTGATGCGGTTTATGAAATGCCAAAAGCAACTCCGATGATGATGACGGCCGCCGGCACAATTTCTGCAGCAAAATTCATGATTATTGGTGCTGGCGTTGCCGGCTTGCAGGCAATTGCCACCGCCAAAAGACTCGGCGCTGTTGTCTGCGCTTTTGATGTTCGCAGCATAGCTAAAGAACAGGTGCAAAGCCTTGGCGCAAAATTTATTGAAGTTAAATCGGAAGAAAAAGCTGATGGAGTTTACGCTAAAGAAATGAGCGAAGAATATAAAAAACTTCAGGAACAGCTGTTAAAAGATACGATAAAAAATCAGGATGTTGTTATTTCAACCGCCCTGATTCCCGGCAAAAAAGCGCCGATTTTGATTTCTGAAGAAATGGTAAAATCAATGAAACCAGGAGCAATCATTGTTGATTTGGCAGCGGTAAATGGCGGAAATTGTGCTTTAACAAAGGCGGGAAAAATTGTTGAAATTGATGGTGTAAAAATTATCGGTCATGAAAATTTTCCTTCACGCGTTGCCATTGATGCCAGCAAACTTTTCGCCAAAAATATTTTTAATTTTCTTGAGTTGTTAATTGATAAAGAAGGCAAAAAAATTGCTATCAATCTTGAGGATGAAATCATCAGGGACACTCTAATTCATAATTCATAAATTCTGCGATGACTGCAAAAAAATTTGTTTATTCCTTTGGTGATGGCAAATCCGAAGGTGATGCTTCAATGAAAAATCTTCTCGGCGGCAAAGGCGCAAATTTGGCGGAAATGTCGAATATGGGCTTGCCAGTTCCCCCGGGCTTTACCATCACCACTGAAGTCTGTGATGTTTATTACAAAAATAACAAAAAATTTCCTGATGATTTGCAAAAGCAGGTTGAAGAAGCGCTAAAAAAAATTGAAGAAAAAATCGGCGCTAAATTTGGTGATGAAAAAAATCCGCTGCTTTTTTCTGTTCGTTCTGGAGCTAGAGCCTCAATGCCTGGCATGATGGATACAGTTTTAAATTTAGGTCTGAATGACAAAACCGTGCAAGGTTTGGTGAAAAATTCTGGCAATAAACGTTTTGCTTTTGATTCGTATCGCCGTTTTATCCAGATGTATTCCGATGTTGTTCTCGAAGTTGATCATCACAATTTTGAAGTAATTCTCGATGAAAAAAAACAGGAGGTTGGAGCCAGTGCTGACACTGATTTGAGTGAAGATGATCTTGAAAAACTCATCGCGCTTTACAAAGCGGAAGTCAAAAAAGAATCAGGTCGCGAATTTCCGCAAGATGTGCATGAACAACTTTGGGGCGCGATTACCGCAGTTTTTGCTTCATGGATGAATAACCGCGCCATCACCTATCGCGAACTTCACGATATTCCGGCCAGCTGGGGCACGGCGGTTAATGTGCAATCGATGGTGTTTGGCAATATGGGCGAAACTTCCGCAACCGGCGTTGCCTTCACACGCAATCCATCCACCGGCGCCAAAGAACTTTACGGTGAATATCTCATTAATGCTCAAGGCGAAGATGTGGTTGCTGGCATTCGCACACCGCAATCAATCACGGTTTCTGGCAAGAATCAGCTTGGCTCAAAATTGCCTTCGATGGAAGAAACCATGCCAGATGTTTATGCCGAGCTGGTAAAAATTTACCGCAAATTGGAAGCGCATTATCGCGATATGCAGGATATCGAATTCACCGTGCAAAACAAAAAATTATGGATGTTGCAAACCCGCAACGGCAAAAGAACAGCGCATGCCGCAATCAAGATTGCCGTTGATATGGTTGAAGAAAAACTGATCGACAAAAAAGAGGCGTTGAAGCGCATTGATCCGGCAAGTTTGGATCAGCTTCTTCATCCAACTCTCGATTCAAAAGCTAAAGTTAAAATTATTGCCAAAGGCCTTCCAGCCTCTCCGGGTGCGGCTTCAGGCATTGTAGTTTTTTCCTCTGCCGAAGCGGAAAGAAAATCTGAAAGCGGTGAAAAAGTGATTCTAGTTCGTGTTGAAACCAGTCCCGAAGACATCAAAGGTATGCATGTTTCGCAAGGAATTTTAACTGCTCGCGGTGGTATGACATCGCACGCAGCCGTGGTTGCGCGTGGTATGGGAACACCTTGTGTTTCCGGTGCTACCGGTCTTCATGTCGATTATTCCGGTAATTTTTTTACCGCTAACGGTGTGAAAGTAAAAGAGGGTGAAACCATTACCATCAACGGTTCAAATGGTGATGTAATTTTGGGGCAAATGCCAACATTAAAAGCAAATTTATCCGGCGATTTTGCGCAAATTATGAAATGGGCTGATGAAATTCGTATGCTGAAAATCAGAACAAATGCTGAAACTCCGCTTGATTGCCAAACCGCGCGCGATTTTGGCGCTGAAGGTATTGGCCTTTGCAGAACCGAGCATATGTTTTTCAATGAAGACCGCATTGTTTCTGTGCGCGAAATGATTCTTGCCGAAACTGTCGATGGCAGAAAAAAAGCGCTGGCAAAACTTTTACCGATGCAGCGTCAGGATTTTGTTGAGATCTTTAATATCATGACTGGATTGCCGGTAACGATTCGCCTGCTCGATCCGCCACTTCATGAATTTTTGCCGCACAAAGAAAATGAAATTGCCGAAGTGGCAAAAGTTGCAGGCGTTGATGTTGGCTATGTCAAACATCGCACGCATCAATTGCAGGAACAAAATCCCATGCTTGGCCATCGCGGTTGCCGTCTTGGAATTTCCTATCCTGAAATTTATGAAATGCAGGCGCGTGCAATTTTTGAAGCTGCGTCAATCGTAAAAAAAGAAAGCAAGAAGGATGTGCTTTTGGAAATCATGATTCCGCTAGTTGCAACGAGAAAAGAGTTACAAATTTTAAAAGAATTAATCGTTAAAACCGAAAAAGAAGTTGAAAAAGATCATGGCATAAAATTGCAATATTTAATCGGAACAATGATTGAACTGCCTAGAGCTGCGCTCATCGCCGATCAAATCGCCCATGAAGCTGAATTTTTCAGTTTTGGCACCAATGATTTAACTCAAACCACTTTTGGCTTATCGCGCGATGACTCGGCAAATTTTCTTGGCCACTATCAAAAATGTGGAATTTTGGAAAAAGATCCCTTTGCCGAACTAGACCAGGAAGGTGTTGGCGCACTAATCAAAATTGCCGCCAAAAAAGGAAAATCAGTTCGTAAAGACATCAAATTGGGAATCTGTGGTGAACATGGCGGCAATCCCGCATCAATTGAGTTTTGCCATCGTAGCGGCTTAAATTACGTCAGCTGCTCTCCTTATCGTGTTCCGATTGCAAGACTGGCGGCAGCAAGGGCGACGTTAAATTAACCCCAATAACGTTTAAGAAACCCAGATTCAAATTTACAGACTCTAAGCTAAATCACAAATCTCACCAC
>MEMO01000004.1 GCA_001767955.1 Alphaproteobacteria bacterium RIFCSPLOWO2_01_FULL_40_26
CAAATGGACCCTGCAACAAGTGCGGGGTGACAGTGTGGTGGAGTTTATTGGTTTTACTTAGAGTTTGTAGACTTAAGCCATAATTCCTTAAGCGTTATTGGGGTTAAATTAAATCCATGCAAAATTTCTTTTGTTGTCATCGCTTTCCTTCCTTGTCGTTGCATAATCAATGGCCTGATAATTCCTTTTCCACATTGAATCAAAAAATCTTTATCGAGAATTTTTCCGGCTGGATTTGAAATGGAATTTTTGTCCAAAATTTCTGCGGCAAAAATTTTTATTTTTTCGCCATTATAGTTAAAAAAAGCGCCGAGATTGCCGTTTAAAGCGCGGATTTTTCTTTCAATTTCTTCAGCGGAATTTTTCCAATCTATCTCGCATTCAGCTTTTTCAATTTTTTTAGCGTGGCTTGCCAAAGCATGATTTTGTGGGACGCCGTCACTTAAATTTTTTATAGCTTTAACCAAAACTTCAGCGCCAAGATGAGAAAGCCTTTTTGAAAGTTCTACGTAAGTTTCATTGCCGTAGAGTGGAAATTTTTCTTCGTAAATCACATTTCCGCTATCAAGCCCTTCATCCATTTTGATGATGTTAATTCCGGTTTCTTTATCACCCGCCATGATTGTGCGCTGAATTGGCGCTGCGCCGCGCCATCTCGGCAAAAGTGAAGGATGGATGTTTACACAACCAAGTCGGGTGCCGTTTAAAATTTCTTTTGGTAGAATCAGGCCGTAGGCCACAACAATTGCGAGGTCAGAATTAAAATCGCAGAATTCTTTTTGAACTTCTTCGCTGCGTAAAGTTTTTGGCGTAATCACTTTTAATCCATGTTTTAAGGCCAATTCATGAATCGGAGAATTTTGTAATTTATGCCCACGTCCGGCAATTTGCGGTTCGCGAGTATAAACAGCGATGATTTTAAATTCTGGATTAGAGATTAGTTTTGTAAGGGCAGGGCAGGCAAAATGAGGCGTGCCCATGAAGATGAGTTTCATGAAATTCCGATTTACGATTTACGATTTACGATTTAAGAAGTGCAAAAAATTGTAAATCGTAATTACTTTGAAAATTCCTAAACCATTTTTCTACGGAATAATCATTGCTTGCCTCGTTGCTTTCTTTGATCTTCTTACCAAGCGCCTTGTCTTTGCTTTTCTTGCAGAGCATGGTGAAATTGTGGTTTTTAATTTTTTCTCTCTGGTTCGCGTGTGGAATCGTGGAGTAAGTTTTGGCATGTTTAGCCATCTCGAAAATAGCCAAATAATTTTTTCCCTGATTCAGGGTTTGATAATTTTTATTTTGTTTTTCTGGCTTTATTACAACAAGAAGTTGCATTTTGTTTATGCTCTTGGTCTGATAATTGGCGGGGCTTTCGGCAATTTAATTGATCGCATTCAAAATGGCGCGGTGGCAGATTTTCTTGATTTTCATATCGGAATATATCACTGGCCAGCCTTTAATTTAGCAGATTCATGTGTGTTTATCGGAGTCATGATTCTGCTTTTTGATGATATTTTCTTTAGAAAAAAACAATGAAAAATTTGGCAATTTTAGTTTTGATTCTCTGTGCAGTTTCTTGCGCTAAAAAACACACAAATCCGCTAATAGTGCCACCAAATTTTGCCGAGTTGCCAGATCCAAATAATCCTGAAAAACCTACAGCTACGCAGCAGGAAGAAGATGTTGCGCGGTTGAAGGAGCTTTTGTTAAAAAGCGAAGAATAATTTTAATCCAATTAACATGTTTATTTCTAAAGCCTTTGCGCAAGCGACTGAAAGCGCTGCTCAATCTGAGTTTTCTTTCTCCAGTTTTGTTCCGCTGCTTTTAATTTTTGCGATTTTTTATTTTTTGATCATCAGGCCGCAGAGCAAAAAAATGAAAGATCACCAGGAAATGGTCAATAATCTCAAAAGCGGAAATAAGGTGATCACCAATGGCGGCATAATTGGTGTAGTCAAAGATATTTTTGAAAAAGAAAACCAGGTGGAAGTTGAAATTGCTGATGGCGTTAGAATCAGAGTTCTAAAGCAATATGTTGCAGAATTGGTTAAGGATGAAAAAGAAAAAGTTCGTAAATCCTAATATGCTCAATTTCTCCAAAATAAAAATATTTCTGATTTGCGCGGCATGTCTTGCAGCCTTGATTTTTGCTGCTCCATCATTTTTTGAAAAAGAAGTAAAATTCCTGCCGCAGCAAAAAGTTAATCTCGGTCTTGATTTGCGCGGTGGATCGCAATTGATGCTCGAAGTTGACTTTAATTACTACGTTAAGGAGCAGCTTAACAATTTGCGTGAAGAGATGAAAAATTCCTTTCGTGATGAATCGGTGCGTGTAATTCCGGAGGTTGCTGGCGAAAGAATAGTTTTTACTTTGCTTGACGATGAACAAAAAAAACTGGCAAAAAAACTGATCAGAAAATTAAGCAAGAATGTTGAAATCAGCGAAGATCATAGCCAGTTCCAGATTTACTTTGCCGACGCTGAAATCAAAACCATTCGGCAAAATCTGATCAGACAATCAATTGAAATTGTGCGTCGTAGAATTGATGAAAGCGGCACTAAAGAGCCAACCATACAAGCGCAAGGCGATAGCAGAATTTTGTTGCAGGTTCCGGGTGTTAAAAATTCTTCCGAGCTCAAATCAATTCTTGGCAAAACCGCCAAAATGACTTTTCACTTTATCGCCGAAGATGGTTTTAACGGTTTGAATGTTGAAAGAATTTTTGACTATCGCGGCAATGCCTATCCGATAAAAAGGGAGGTGATATTAAGCGGCGATTTGCTTGTTGATGCCAATACAACCTATCACGAAGGCGAACCGGCAGTTGGTTTTCGTTTTAATGCTCTTGGCACAAGGAAATTTGCGCAAATCACCAAAGACAATATCGGCAAAATTTTTGCTATCGTGCTTGATGGCAAAGTTGTGACCGCGCCAAGAATCAACACGATAATCAATCAAGGTTCCGGTGTTATTTCCGGAAGTTTTACTACGCAGGAAGCCAATGAAGTTGCGCTTTTGCTTCGTGCTGGCGCGCTTCCAGCTCCACTAAAAATCATTGAAGAAAGAACCGTTGGCCCTTCTCTTGGTCTTGATTCAATCAAGAGCGGCAAGATAGCCGTTGTTGCTTCTCTAATTTTTGTCGCCGTTTTCATGATTTTCTTTTACGGATTTTTTGGATTTTTGGCTGACATCGCCATGTTCATTAATGTTGCCATAATTCTTGCGGTTTTATCATTAATCGGCGCTACCTTAACCTTGCCAGGAATTGCCGGTATTGTTTTGACTATGGGCATGTCGGTTGACGCCAATGTTTTGATTTTTGAGCGCATCAAGGAAGAGTTGCGTGACAAAAAAACCATTTTTGCCGCGCTTGAACAGGGTTTCCATCAGGCATTTCGAACTATCATTGATTCAAACTTAACGACTCTGATTGTGGCCTTTTTCCTTTATCTTTTTGGTAGCGGTCCGGTGAAAGGTTTTGCGGTCACGCTTTCAATTGGCATTATTTCCTCGATGTTTTCAGCGATAATTTTGACGCGGATGATGATTGCAATTTGGATAAAAAAATGTCGTCCGCAAAAGTTGAGTTTGATCTGATGTTGTTCGTGCTTCGTGCTTCGTGCTTTGTGCTTCGTAGATCACGAAATTTGTTTGTTATTTTGATTTTTATTTCCAGCAATTCCTTCGCCCTTCCTTCATTTAAAAACGTCAAACAAAGTGATATGCCAGCGGTTTTGAAGGCTGATGAAATTGACGGAGATCGACTTACCAACACTTTAACCGCCAAGGGAAATGTTGAGGTTAGCAAGGGAGAAAGCATAATTTATGCTGATGAGATGATCTACAACAAAGACGGCAAAATTATCCGCGCCATCGGCAATGTTAAAATTAAAAATCTTGAAATTGGCAATATGCGCGCCACTGAAGGTGAGGTGAAAGATGATTTCAGTCAGGGAAATTTTCTTAATGGCCGCATTTTTTTTAACGATGGCTCATATCTTTTTTCGCCGAAAGTTGAGCGTAAAACGCCATTGATCACAACTCTTTACAAACCAATTTATTCCTTCTGTCCCAATGATGAAATTAAGGAAGATAATAGCGCGGCCGGCAAAAAACGTGATTTTGCTTCTATTACTTCAAGCAAAACCACGATTGATCGCGAAAATAATGTGATGAAAAGTCGCAATGGTATATTGCGTTTTTATAATGTGCCGGTGCTTTATACGCCTTACATCCGCATCCCACTTCCCAGCAAAAAAAGAGAATCAGGTTTTTTGACTCCAAACTATACCAAAAACACCAATTTTGGTTTTGGTGTAAAAATTCCTTATTATTGGAATATTGCGCCAAATGCTGATTTGACCATTACGCCGCATTTGAATCTGAACAGTAATCAATACATGGTGAATAATAATTTTCGTCATCTGGTTTCTTATGGCGAATATGATGCGAATTTTGAGTTTGCCAATAATGAGATTGAATCGACAAAAGACCGCATTGTCATTGAAAGGACAAACAAAGACCGTCGCTGGAATTTAAAGGGTGGCGGCAAATTTGATTTTACCACTGATATCGGTTCCGATTTTAAAGCTGATTTTGTCTCTGATCGCAATTATCTGCGCGATTACCATTTCAATTATTCTGCTTACACTCTTTCCGAGGCCAATGTTGATTATATCAAAGGGCGAAATTTTTTCTCGGCAAAAACTGTAAAATTCCAGGAATTGGAGGACAAAACCAACAAAGATAGCGAACAATTTATATTGCCAACCCTTGATTCTCGTATTGAAACCAAGCCCTTCTTCTTCAAGGAAAAATTTGTTCTGACTTCAAACATCACCAGCATCAACCGTGAAAGCGGATTGCAATATCGCCGTTTTACCGCCATTCCCGAAGCGAAAATTCCGTTTAATCTCAAGGGAAATCTATTTGAATTAGGCGCAAAATTTCAGGGAGATTTTTATTGGCTGGAAAACAATTTCAAACATACGCAGCGCAACAATAACTACGAATACACAACCACAAATTACAAACCGGAATTTTCAGCAAACTGGCGTTTGCCACTAATCAAAAAAACCGGTCGTAACACTTTGATGGTTGAGCCGATGATCGGCTTTGTTGCCAGCTATTACAAAAAAAATGTCAGCAAAATGCCAAATGAAGACAGTAACAATTCCGAATTAACCATCAGTAATCTTTTTGTTTCTGATCGTATTTATGGTTTTGATCGCAATGAAGTGGGAGAGCGCATTGGCTATGGCGTAAAATCCTCTTTGTTTAACAAATATGGTGAATTTGGTTTGATGATCGGTCAGGGATACAGAAGAAACAACGAAGTGCAGGATGTAACAATTCGCGGTTTTGCCGCAAATAACAAATCAAATGTGGTTGGTCAGGCGATGTATAAGGCGACAAAATATTTTTCGATTACCTATGCCTTTCAGCTCAATGAATCCAATTATCGCAACGATATCAATCAGATTGCCGCATCTTTGGATCTACAGCGTTTTTCGTTTGCAGCAGATTATCTGCTAATCAGACGCAGCCAACAAATTCCTGAAGAAAGAGAGCAAGTAAGCCTCTCCTCCGGTGTAAAACTAACCAACAGATTGAAAGTAAACATTAGTGGAAACAGGGATTTAATAACCGGTCGGACCATATCGCGCGGCATCAAACTTTATCGTGAAGGCTGTTGCACCACTTTTGAATTTTCGGCTATTGAAAATGATCCAAGCAATTTAGTGAAGCCGCAGCGGACATTTAACTTGAGTTTGTCGTTTAAGAACTTGTAAAAGAATTTAGACAGGTTCTTAGAACCTGTTCAGGATCTTAGGATTTAATTCATTCCATAAAGGGACTGTCGCAAATCCCCGTTTCTCACCATTTTCAAACTCGACGAGCCCTTGTAAATCAAGGGTTCAGATTTTTCAGAAAGTTGATTTGCGACATGGCCATAAATCACAAATTCCAAATCTCAAATCGTAAATTTATGACTCAAGAAACTTCAGACAACAATTTCCAAAAAGATGTTCTTACATCTTCAAAACCGGTTTTGGTAGATTTTTGGGCGCCTTGGTGCGGGCCTTGCCGTCAGCTTTCGCCATTGATTGACGAAGTGGCAAAAGATTTCGTCGGCAAAATCGAAATATTCAAATGCAATGTTGATGATAATCCTGAAACGCCATCGAAATACATGGTGCGCGGCATTCCAACTTTGATGATTTTTAAAGACGGAAAAGTGGTTGATACCAAAGTTGGCTCATTGCCAAAATCAGCTTTGGTTGAGTGGATCAAAAACAATGTTGCTTGAGAAGCTTTACCGCAACAAGGAAATCATCTTAAAAAAATCTCAGGAATTTTTTCAAAACTCCAGCTCGCTAGTTCCAAAAATCGGATGCGAGCTGGAGTTTTTTTTGTTGGCAGATGGCGTGCCGGCCAGTCCAAAAGCAGTTGATGATTTTATACTGGAGCTGAAAGCTGAGAAAGAGCGCGGCGCTTCACAAATTGAGATCAAAACCGATTTTACTTCCGATCTTGTAAAACTTTGCGATGAGCTTACGGAGAAAAAAAATTTTATAAAAAATCTTGCTGCCAAAAAAAATCTTTGCGCCTCTTTTGCGGCACAACCATTTAAAGATGATTGCGGCAATGCTTTGCAATTCAACGTCTCTTTGCATGATGAAAATGACAAAAATATTTTTCTTGTTGATAAAAAAATTTTAACAAATTCAGCGTCATCGCTTTTGCAATCAACTGACGAGATCATGATTTTTCTGGCGCCACAGGCTGAAGATTATCAGCGTTTTTCTTTCGATTTAAATTACGAATTATTCCGTAAAGGCAAATTCAGCGCGCCAGTAAATTTAAGTTTTGGCGCTGATAACAGAACTTGCGCCATTCGTATTCCGCAGTCGAGTGCAAGATTGGAATATCGCATTGCCGCTGCATCAGCCGATCCTTTTTTGTCAATTGCGGCAATTTTGCTTGCACTCTCATTACCTGCAAATGAAGGCCTCAAACAAATTTTTGGTAATGCTTTTGACCAACAATATTGCTTACAAAGTTTCTGTAAAAGCTATGAAGAAGCCGAAAAAAAATTTTTTTCCGAAAAAAATTTTGTTAGGGAAAAATTTGAGAACTTTATTTCCCAATCATCTTATCCATCACATTGATCGGCAGCAGAATGTAATATTTTCCCTGTGAGGCCATATAAAATGCTTTTTCTTCCGCTTCTTTGCCATAACCGAAAAATATATCACCACGCACAATGCCTTTAATTGCCGAGCCAGTATCTTGAGCAATCAGCAGGTGGTTATATTTTTCTTTATTGCCATCTTTTTTCTTTAAAGCGGTTTCAACAAAAAGCGGAAAACCGTAGGGAATAATTTCACTGTCAATTGCAAGCGATCTTTCCGTTGTAAGAGGAACTCCCTGCGCACCAACAACATGTTCGCTTTCAGAAATTTTGAAAAAGGTGAAAGCGGCATTGATATTCATCGCCTCATCAGCTTTTTCGGGATTATTTTTTAGCCATTCTCTGATAGTTGCAGAGTTGATTTGATCGCGTTTTAAATATCCCAAATCAGCCATTGGATTACCAATTGAAGTGTATGGCTGGTTATTTCTTCCGGCGTAAGCCAAGCGGATTTCAGATCCATTTGACAATTTCACTCGGCCAGAGCCTTGAATATGCATAAAGAAAAGATCGGTTTTGTCGTCAACATAAAGCAATTCCAGAGCTTTATGTTTCAACGCTCCCTCTTCAATTTCCTTGCGGCTTAAATAAGGATCGGAGGATAAATCTTTTGGCCGTGCATAAACCGGATATTTGTATTTTTCGGTTTTGATTTTGTTGCCGTTAAGAGAAGCCTCATAATATCCGGTAAAAACACCATTTTCATTGCCAAACCGTGTTTCAACCAAAAATGGTCGAAACCAGTTTTCAAAAAAATTTTTAGTTTGTTTGCTACTCATGGTTTTTACTACTTCGGCAATATCGCAAACATCACGAAAATCAGAAATGGTAATCTCTCCAATTTGCCCGCCAATTAAGCGATTTTGCGGCATTTTGGCAAATTTGTTGCATGAATGCAGAAAAGCCTGCAAAGCCTTTTTGTGATCATCATTTTCCCAATCATTAAGTTCAAAAAAATCCACTTGCTGCAATTTGATATTGCCCTTGCCTTTGATGGTAATTTTTTTGGAAAAGAGGCAAGAGGAGGTGAGAAGTATGGTGAGGATTAGGAAAATTCGGAGCATACAAATTATTTAGGATTTAAGATTTAGAATTTATGATTTCTAAAATCCTAAATCTTAAATCTTAAATTATTTTTTTTATGTCTCTCCAATGTGGAATCGTTGGTCTTCCCAACGTAGGAAAATCAACGCTTTTCAATGCTTTAACACAAACTGCGATGGCGCAGGCGGCGAATTATCCTTTTTGTACAATTGACCCAAATATTGGTAAAGTTGATGTGCCTGACGAGCGCTGTGCAAAGCTTTCAAAAATTGCCGGTTCGCAAAAAATAATTCCGGCGCAAATTGAATTTGTTGATATTGCCGGACTAGTTCGTGGAGCAAGCAAAGGCGAGGGTTTGGGAAATCAGTTTCTTTCCCATATTCGCGAGGTTGACGCTATCATCAATGTTGTACGCTGTTTTGAAGATGAAAATATTACCCATGTTGAAGGTTTGGTTGATCCGCTACGCGATATTGATTTGATTCAGCTGGAGCTTATTGTTGCCGATCTTGAAAGTTTGGAAAAAAGAATTCCTGCCATGGAAAAAAAAGCCAAAACTGAAAAAGAAATTGCCGTACAAATTGCAATGGCAAAAAAAGTTTTAGCGATTTTAAGAGAAGGAAAACCAGCGCGCATAATTACAACAAATTCTGCAGAAGAAGAAAAAATTTTAAAAGGCCTACAGCTAATCAGCTCAAAGAAGCAGCTTTTTGTCTGCAATCTCAAGGAAAGTGAATTAAGCGGCAATAAACACTCACAAGAGGTTGAAGAATTTGGCAGGCAAAATGGCTATAAGGTTTTAAAAATTTGCGCGCAAATTGAAGCGGAAGTTGCCTCGCTTGAAACTGATGCTGAAAAAATGGAATTTCTAAATTCAGTTGGACTCAAAGAAACCGGCCTTTCGCAGATCATCCGCAATTCCTACGAATTGTTGAATTTAATCACTTTCTTTACTGTCGGCCCAAAAGAATGTCATGCCTGGATGCTAAAAAAAGGCTCAAGCGCGCCAAAAGCCGCCGGTGTAATTCATACTGATTTCGAAAAAGGTTTTATCCGCGCCGAAACAATTTCCTATTCTGATTACATTTCACTTGGAGGTGAAGATTTTGCCAAGAATGCAGGAAAATTAAGGCTCGAAGGCAAGGATTATGTTGTGCAAGACGGCGATGTTTTTCATTTCAGGTTTAATGTATGAACAAAAATCTTTGTAAGAAACTGGAAGAAATAATTCGCGTTAATCACGCTGGAGAGTTAGGCGCAAAGGTGATTTATGACGGACAAATCATCGCATTAAAATTAAAGAAAGATCACGAAACGGTCGAGCTAGTCAAACATATGAAAAAGCAGGAAGATGCCCATTTCAACTATTTTGATGCTGAAATGAAAAAACAAAAAATTCGCCCAACTATCATGCAGCCGATATGGAAAATTGGCGGTTTTACTCTCGGATTTTTAACTGCGCTAATCGACAAAAAGGCGGCAATGGTTTGCACTACCGCAGTTGAAGAAACCATCGATGAACATTACCAAAACCAACTTAAAACTCTTGCGGCAGAAGAAAAATTTCTGGAGCAAAAACAGCAAAATGAAATTCAGGAATTAAAACAAAAAATCGTTAAATTTCGCGACGAAGAGTTGGAACATCGCGATATTGGCTACAAACACCACGCCGCTGATTTCAAGGCCTTTACACCACTCTCTCTTTTTATCAAAACCACCACAAAATTTGCCATCGCGCTGTCAAAAAAATTTTAGAATTTATTTTTAGAATTTATGTTTTTCGACTTTTCATTATTATCGCAAACCAAAAAAATTCTTCAGATTGCTGAAGAAAAAAATCTAAAAATTGCAATTGCTGAATCCTGTACCGGAGGGCTTTTATCGGCTTTGTTTACTGAAATTCCTGGTTCATCAAAAGTTTTGGAATGCGGGTTTGTTGTTTACTCCAATCAGGCAAAAATTGAGATGCTGGCTGTGAACAAACAAACTTTGGAAAAGTTTGGTGCAGTTAGTGAAGAAATCGCACAGGAAATGGCGCAAGGCGTGTTAAAAAATTCTGCCGCCGATATTGCAATTGCTATTACCGGCATTGCCGGGCCTGATGGAGGAAGCGATGAGAAGCCTGTTGGTTTGGTTTATATTGCCCTCAACAAGCTAGTTAGAAAATTTTATTTCTCCGGCAATCGTCATGAAATCAGAAAATCCACGCTTATTTCCGCGCTTCAAATGATAGAGAACGCCATACAAACTCGGTCGTAAACGGCAGTAATGGTGCAGCGGCTTCGCACATTGTAAGCAAAATCGTGTAAAGCACGTCATAGGCATTCTGTTTATCTTCATCAATTTCACTTTTCCAAAAACGCTGACGATTTCTTCTGATGTACCAATTATTCAGCGCTTCAAAAAATTGATTAAATTCTTCGCAGGCTGTCACAGTGTCGTAATTGATCATTGCTTTGTCGATGCCTTCTACCGTTGATTTAAGCTTGGATAAAATGTAGCGATCAAGTGTGTTATTAAATTGGCGTTTGAGCTCAATTTTTTTTGCCAAAATTCCATCAGCATTGGCATACATGCAGAAAAAATTGAAAGCGTTAACCAGCGGTTTGATTGCGATGCGTAAAACATCGCGAATGGCTTTACCTTCTTTGTCAATGCGCAATTCTTGTCCACGCATCACCGGTTGTGAAATCATGTAGAAGCGCATAGCATCTGATCCGAAGGTGGAAAAAATTGTAAGAGGATCGGCATAATTTTTTAAACGTTTGGAAAGTTTTTGCGAATTTTCATCGAGAATCGTGCCGTGGCAAATCACGTTTTTAAATGGTGCGCGATCAAAAAGCGCGGTCGATAAAACCATCAAAGTATAAAACCAGCCACGAGTTTGGGCGATATATTCAGTGATAAAATCAGCGGGGAAATTTTCTTCAAACCATTCCTTGTTTTCGAAAGGATAATGAATTTGTGCGTAAGGCATTGAGCCGCTTTCAAACCAGCAATCGAGCACATCAGTAACTCGTTTGAACTCTTCGCCATTTTCTTCAAAAACGATTTCATCAATAAAAGGACGATGCAGATTTTCGATTTTTTTTCCGGAAATTTTTTCCAATTCTGCGATTGATCCAAAAACTTTTATCTTTCCCGATTCCGATTTCCAAACTGGCACCGGACAGCCCCAGAAGCGGTTGCGCGTGATTGACCAATCGCGCGCGCCTTCCAACCATTTTCCAAATTGGCCATCGCGAATGTGAGATGGAATCCAGTTGATCTGCTGATTTAATTCGACCATGCGGTCTTTGATGTCTGTGACTTTGACATACCACGAACTCACGGCTTTGTAGATCAACGGTGTGTCTGTGCGCCAGCAGTGAGGGTAATTGTGGAGATATTGCTCGGTCTTAAGCCATACGCCCGTTGACTTGAGGTAGCGAATGATGTCGTCGTTGGTGTCGAAAACTTGGCGAGATTTTAGAGATAGAGACTGGCTAGAGAAATCCTCCGGCGCATTCGCGCCACCTCCTTTTTCAAAGGAGGCAGAACCCTCTTTGAAAAAGAGGGAGGGAGACGCGTTAGCGTCGGAAGGGTGATTTATACCCAATCCAGCTGAAGAAGCCGATTTCTGACTTCGCCTTTTTGGTAAAAATTTGCTCGGAGAATTTGGCTGTATCACTTGATACAGCCCGCATTCTGTTTTGTCGCGCTGCGCGTCGACGGGGTCGCAATTTTTCCTCAAAAATGCTTCGTCATAAATCGGCTTCTTCAACTGGATTGGGTATAGATCAAAGATCTCGGACGTAAATTTCCCGCCTTCATCAACTGGGCAAAGAGTTGGGATTTCGTTAGCTTTGCAGAGTAATTGGTCATCTTCACCGAAGCCTGGGGCGAGATGGACGATGCCAGTTCCTTCTTCAGTTGAAACGAAATCACCGTGAAGAACTACGAAAGAATTTTTAGTTTTTTCGATGAGGTAAGGGAAGAGCGGTTTGTATTTTAGGCCTACTAAATCAGAGCCTTTGACAGTGCTTACTTTTTGAAAATTACCTAAATCTTTAGCGAATTTTTCAATCAAACTTTCTGCTAAAATCAAAATTTCTTCGCCTTTTTTTAATGCTGCATAATCAATGTTTTTACCAACTGCCAATGCAAGATTTGATGGAAGTGTCCAAGGTGTTGTAGTCCAGGCAAGTAAAAAAGTTTTTTCCCTGAATGGTGATTTTTCTAACTCAAATTTAACCGTCACCGCCTTGCTTGCCTTCTGTCTGTAAGAGTTATCCATCCGTGTTTCAAAATTTGAAAGTGGTGTTTGGCAAGCCCAGGAATATGGCACGACGCGGAAATCTTCGTAAAGCAAACCTTTGTCGAATAGCTGTTTGAATGCCCAAATCACTGATTCCATATAGCTTACATCCATAGTTTTGTAGCTGTTTTTGAAATCGACAAAACGGCCTTGGCGCGTTACATAATGTTCCCATTCACTCGCATATTTCATCACCGAGCTTTGACAGGCAGAATTAAACTTTTCGATGCCAAATTGCTGAATTGCCAATTGTCCTGAAACATCAAGCTCTTTTTCCGTTTCCATCTCCACCGGCAAGCCATGCGTATCCCAACCAAAACGGCGTTCAACTTTTTTGCCTTTCATGGTTTGATAACGCGCCACTAAATCTTTGATGAAGCCGGTTAGTAAATGGCCGTAATGTGGAAGGCCGTTGGCGAATGGGGGGCCGTCATAGAAAACGAATTCCTGGCGTGCTTCGTGCAGCCTGCGCTGAACTTGTTTCAGTGTGCTTCGTGCTTCGTGGCGGCAATGTGTGTGATCTTTGAGGGCACAATTTTCTAGGACCGGCGATATGTTATCATCGGATAAATCAGGGTTAAAATTTCGTATTTCAACCGATTTTTCAAAAATTTTTTCTTCTTGCCAAAAGCGCAGGATTTCTTCCTCCATCTTGGCAAAATCAAGATTCTGATTTGGCTCGGGATAATTTTTATTTTTCATTTTTGATTGAGTTTGAATACAGGCTCTAAACTAACAAACGCCTTGAGTTTACGTCAATTCGAAATTAAAACGCGCGCCTCTTTTTTTAGATCTCATGAAAAAATTACGAGTTGGTCTTGCCGGCCTTGGCACTGTTGGAAAGGGCGTTTACGATATTTTGCAAAAAGACGCAAAATTAATTTCCCTGCGCAGTCAGACAAAAATTGAAATTGTTGCAGTCGCTTCCCGCAGCAAAAAAGATTTTCTTGATCCAAAGATCAAATTTTATCCTGACGTTATTGCACTTGCTTTTGATCCTGAAATTGAGGTTGTTGTTGAAGTGATTGGTGGTTGCGGCATTGCTAAAGAATTGCTTGAAGAAGCATTAAAAAATGGCAAGAAAGTAGTGACTGCAAACAAAGCTCTTCTTGCCGAACATGGTTTGGAAATCGCCAAACTTGTCGAAAAACATAATGGTTATATTGGTTTTGAAGCGGCGGTTGCCGGTGCAAATCCGATTATTAAATCTTTCAAGGAAGGCCTTGCCGCCAATGAGTTTAAGGAGTTTTATGCAATTCTAAATGGCACTTGCAATTTCATCCTGACCAAAATGAAAGATGAAAAACGCGATTTTGCTGGTGTGTTGAAAGAAGCACAAAAAATGGGATATGCTGAAGCTGATCCAACTCTTGATATTAACGGCACCGACACTGCTCATAAATTAACAATTCTTGCCGCAATTGCTTCACAAAATCAGCCTGATTTCAAACAAACTTACATTGAAGGAATCGAAAAAATTTCTTTTAACGACATAAAATTGGCCGAAGAATTTGGTTATAAAATCAAACTGCTTGCGATTTATAAAAACCTTGGAGATGCCTTGCAGCAAACGGTTTATCCGGCATTAGTAAAATCATCAGAAAAAATTGCGCAGGTTGATGGGCCATTCAATGCTGTGCTTGCCCTTGCTTCAAACGCTGATTGGAATATGACGATTGGACGCGGCGCCGGCGGCTTAACCACTGGTTCTGCCATTGTTTCCGATTTAATTGATATTGCTTGCAAACGCGACAAATCATTTTTGTTTAACGCTAAAGCTGCAGATCTTGATCAAAAACCGATTCAGGCAATTTCGGAGCACGTTGGCAAATATTTTTTGCGCATGAAAATTGACAAAAGTAAAGCACGCAAAACTGATTTGGTTCAGGCTATTTTTGGCGATAAAATCAAAATTGAGCAGGTCAACTTCATTGATTGCAACGAGGAAATTCTTTGCGGTTTTATTACAGGTGAGCAAAAGGAAAAAAATATCATTGCAATCTTGAAAAACCTTGATTTGGAGTTGATCAAATCTGTAGGGTTTTTGCGAATTGAAGAAACTAATTTCTAATTGTTTTTAAAATTTTGTGTCCAAGAGAAATTAGATCCTGAAACAAGTTCAGGATGACAACCACTTCTTGTCATCCTGAACTTGTTTCAGGATCTTGTTTCAGACACAACATTTTGTACAACAACCTAATTTCTAATGTCCGATTTTCTTTTTGAAATTTTTAGCGAAGAAATTCCTGCCAAAATGCAAAAAAATGCAGTTGATGATTTTTTAAAAATCGCAATGGAAATTTTGGCAAAAAATGGTCTTTCTTTTGATAGCTCACAAATCAAAACTTTTATCACGCCAAGGCGTCTAACGCTTTACATCTACAGGCTTGCGCAGTTTCAAAAAATTCCCGCGATCAAAAAAATAGGGCCAAAAATTTCTGCCGATAGAAAAGCGATTGAAGGCTTTATGAAATCGGTTTTTGTATCGCATGAAGATGAGCTGCAAAAGATTGATGGTTGTTATGTTTTTGTGAAGCCGGAAACCGAAATAAAAACTTCCGAAATCATTAAAAATTCATTGTCGCAAATCGTGAACAGAATGATCAATTCCTGGCCGAAGCTGATGCGGTTTGATGTTGAGGGAAAACATGAGCAATACAAATGGATCAGACCGGTTCGCAATATTGCCTGTATTTTTGGCGATGAGTTGATTGATGTTGAGTTTTTTGGCTTGCAATCAAACCAGCTGACTTTTGCTCGAAGTAGTCAAGCTTTGACAATCACCAATGCCGCTCATTATGAAGAAATTCTCGAAGATGAGTTCATTGTTTTGAATCAAAATTTAAGAAAACAAAAACTGGTCGAGCAAATCAGAAAAATCAAATTTGATCTTGGTTTGGAACTGGTTGATGACGAAGAAAAATCCCCACTTTCTGATGAGGTGATTGCTATGTGCGAGTGGCCACTCGCCTTGCTTGGCGCGATTGAGCAGAAATTTTTAAATTTGCCTGATGAGGTTTTGATTTTAACACTAAAAAACAATCAAAAATATTTTTGCCTGAAGAGCTATGAAGGCAATTTGGCGCCGCAATTTATTTTTGTTTCCAATGTTTTGGTTGATGAAAAAAACCGCGAAAAAATTATTCAAGATAACGAAAAATTGGTGCGTGCGCGCTTGTCAGATGCAGAATTTTTTATTGCTGAAGATTTGAAGAAACCGTTGATTTCAAGGCTTGATGAATTGAAGAAGGTTGTTTTTCATCAAAAACTTGGATCGCTTTATGACAAAACCAGTCGCCTAAATAGCTTGACCAAATTTCTTTCCATCTTCATTCCGCATTGCGATTTATCATTGGCGGAAAGGGCGGCAAATTTATGTAAGGCTGATTTAACCACTAAAGCTGTCGCAGAATTGCCGGAATTGCAGGGAAAAATAGGCAGTTTTTATGCTCTAAAACAAAATGAAGACAAAAAAATCGTTGCGGCAGTTTATGAGCATTATTTGCCTTTAGGGCCGTTTTCAGAATTGCCAAAAACTCCGCTTGGAATTGCACTGGCCATTGCCGATAAAATTGACACAATAGTAGGATTTTTTTTGGCACAGGAAAAGCCAACTAGCTCCAAAGATCCTTATGCTTTAAGGCGCGCTGTAATTGGAATAGCGCGCATCAGTTTTAGCAGTGAAATTGCTTTTCCGATTAGAATTTTGATTGAAAAATCACTCAATGCCTATCCGTTAAAACTGCAAAAAAACCTGCTTGGCGGTAAATTTTTTGAGAATAAAAAAAATCTGATCGAAGAAATTATAAAATTTTTTGTTGAAAGGCTGAAAGTTTATCTCAAGGAAAATGAATCTGCGCGACCTGAAGTGGTTAACGCGGTGATTGATGAATATTTGTCAGACCTTGATGCGCATAAGTATGTTGATATTCTTTATCTCGCCAAAAAAATTAGATTTTTGGATAAATTTGTTGCTGATTCCGCGCATAAAAATTTGGTCGAGCTCTACAAAAGATCAGCAAATATTCTAGCGATTGAAGAAAAAAAGGATGGGTGCAAATACAGCGGAAAACCTTCGCTTCTTACGATGGAAACCAAATATGAAAAAGTTCTGCATCATCGCATAAAGCAAGTATCATCCCACTTTCGTAAATTGGTTATAAAGGGTGAATTTGAATCTGCTTTTAAGTTGCTTGAAGTTTTGGAAGCCCCACTATCTCACTTTTTTGACAATGTTGTGGTAAATCACGAAAATAAAGATTTGCGCGTAAATCGCCTGCTGTTGCTTTCACGTATTCGCACTTTGTTTGATGAGGTTGGAGATTTGTCCAGAATTGAGTTGTGATGTGTTTTAAAGACAGGCTCTAGGGATTGTTCTTAAAATTTTGTGTCCAGAAAATCAGATCCTGAAACAAGTTCAGGATGACAATCTGGGAAAAATGGTTCCAAAACATGTCATCCTGAACTTGTTTCAGGCTCTAGCTTTTTATTTTTTCTTCCAGCGATTTCACTTCCTGCAAAATTTTGTGATCTTTGTTAATCATTTGTGAAATCAATTTTACCGCGTGAATTACGGTAGCATGGTTTCTGCCGCCAAAATTCTGACCGATTTTTGGCAGGCTTTCAGAAGTGAAATTTTTGGTAAGATACATGGCAATCTGGCGCGGGCGCGTAATTGATCTTTCGCGGCTTTTTGAGATTAAATCTGAAATTTTTATACCATAAAAATCAGCGACAATTTTTTGGATTTTATCAATATTTGGTGCACAGGAATTTGATTTGCGCACATAATCAGCCAAAACTTCTTTGGCATTTTCAATGGTGATTTCACATTGATCAAAAATTTTTCCGGCAAGCAATTTTTTTAATGCGCCTTCGAGATCACGAATGGAAGTGTTAATTTTTTCAGCGACAAAGCTTAACACTTCTTCCGGAATTTTTTCGCCCGTGATTTCAGCTTTGCTTTTTAGAATCATTAAACGATCGGCATAATCAGCATTTTTAAAATTGATCACCATGCCGCCGCTGATGCGTGATTTCAGCTTTTCGTCAATATTTGTAAGATCGGACGGGCAACGGTCGCAAACCAAAACTACCTGTTTGTTTTCTTCAACCAGAGTGTTGAAGCAATTCATGAATTCCTGCTGTGTGCTGGCTTTACCGGCAATAAATTGCACATCATCCATGATTAGAACATCGATTGAACGCATTTTTTCCTTGAAGCTCATTACATCATTGTTGCGAATGGATTGCACAAAGTGATACATGAATTTTTCCGCCGAAAGATAAACGGTTCTTTTCGATTTGTTATATTCCCTAATTTGCCAGGCGATTGCTTGTGCCAAATGGGTTTTGCCCATACCAACTCCGCCATGGATGAATAAAGGAATTTTGTCGTCAAAAAGGTTGATTTGCGCGTCAATTCCGGCAGCAATTTTTGCCATTGAAACTGCGAGTTTATTGTATTTAGCGCTAACAAAATTTTGAAAATTATAGCGTTGGTTCAACTCACATCCAAAGGCAAAAACATTGTCATATTTGGAAAGATTGACGATTTTTTGCTCTGATTCCGTGCTCAAAACTTGCTGTTCGATTTCAGCTATTGGAACATAAATGACGCTGATTTTTTTGATTTGTGGACGAATTTCGTGAAGCAGTTTTTTAAGATCAAATTCACGCATTACCCAGTCGCGAATGAATTTTGACGGGGCAGAAAAAATAACTTCATTTTCTGATTGCGAGAAAATTTTTAAAGGTGAGAGCCATTTTCTAAAAACATCTTCTCCCAATTTTTCTATGCAGATTGAAGAGAATTCTGGAAGAAAATCATCATTATTTGAGGTTGTTGGAGCTATGCTTTTGTGAGCAGCAATATCATTCATTTCTGCCTCCAGGGCAAGCCGCAAGCCTTCCATCCATCGATCTTTCCTCTTTGGCCATGGTTGTTTAAACTACCTTCGAAGCCGGAGATGATGTTATAGCAATTTTTATAACCGCAATTGGAAGCAAAATTTGCCGCTTCATTTGATCTGCCACCAGTGCGGCACATAAATAGGAGTTTTGTTTCCTTGTCGACATTGCCAAAAATTTCTTTTAGCGAAGATTCAAGATTATTGGCGAATTCAGGATTTTCCTGCATTTCGGGATAAAGCTGCCAAGGTAATAAAACCAAGCGATTGGTGAATTCAGAAGGATTAACGAAGCCAACAAAATTGAACTCCTCAAAAGTTCTTACATCAACTAAAGCCGAGTTTTGATCTTGTTTCAGTAATTCGAAGGCATCTTGAACAGTGATTTGTTGGACAGACATTTGAACAGCTTTGAAAATGAGAAACTCAAAAAAATTTCATAAGCAAACTCTAAAGAATTTTGCAGCAGTAAAGCGATTTATTTTTTTTCTCCGCAGAAAATTTTCTTGACAGGCGTCGCATCTAAAAAAATCAAAGGAAAAGACTTTGTAATATTTCTGGAGATAGACATCTAAAGGGTTAGTACGGTATATTATTTTCTCGTAGCTAGAGAGATAAGAGGCGAAAATTAGGCAAGAAATTTTTTCTTTTTTGCATGCAAAAGAATCAAAAATGTGCCAATTAAAATCAGTGGCAGAGATAAAATTTGTCCTGTGGTTATTTTGGCAAAGAGAAATCCTATCTGTTCATCAGGTTCGCGAAAATTTTCGATTAAAAAACGAAATATTCCGTAAAGCGTCAAAAATATTCCGCTGATCACGCCGTGACTTTTTGAGATTTTGGTGAATCGCACGATCAAAAAGAGAATCGCAAACAAAATTATTCCTTCGAGAAATGCTTCGTAAAGCTGACTTGGATGACGTGGCAAATCACCAGCGTTGGGGAAAATAACGCCAAAATTTGAATCAGTGATTCGGCCATAAAGTTCCATATTCATAAAATTGGCCAGACGTCCAAAAAACAATCCTACCGGCGTTGCAAGCGCCAGCACATCCATCAACTGCAAGAATCTGATTTGATATTTTCTGGCAAAAAACCACATGCCAAAAATTACACCGCAAAGTCCGCCGTGAAATGACATGCCACCATGCCAGAAGGCGATAATTTCGAAGGGATGAGAAAGGAAATAGGGCAGGTTGTAAAACAAAACATAGCCAATTCTGCCACCAAGCAAAATTGATAAAACCGCCCAGACTATCCAATTGTCATATGCTTCTTGTGTTAGAAATTTTTCCCGTTGGTTGATTTTCTTGAGACAGAAAAGTGCAGATAAAATGCCGGCGATATAGGCAAGTGAATACCAGCGAACGACAAGTGGTCCAAGAGAAAAGGCCGACGGATCAATTTGGGGAAGGGAGACGATCATGAATTTGTAAATTTTTTGGCAACTTTCCGCTTTCAAAAAAAACATCAATGGGAATTCCGCCCCTTGGATTCCAATAACCGCCGATTCTTAACCATTTTGGTTTGATGCGAGAGATGATGTCTTTGGCGATTTGCACTGTGCAATCTTCGTGAAAAGCGCCATGGTTGCGATAGGAAAAAAGATAAAGTTTCAGCGATTTGCTTTCCAGAATTAAGGAATTTGGAACGTAATCGATAATCAAATTGGCAAAGTCAGGTTGGGCGGTAATTGGACAGATTGAAGTAAATTCAGGGCAGGTGAAACGCGCTACATAATCAACATCAAGGTGAGGATTTTTAACTCCTTGCAGGATTTTTTGATCAGGTTTTTCAAAGTGATAAGAAGTTTGTTTTCCTAAAAGGAGTTGCGATTTCTTTGTCATAAACTTTATACCAAATAAACTATCTTTTGACCCATTTCCGGCTTCGTCTTTTTGCCAAAAATACTTCGCCATAACTGGGTCAAAAGATAGTTTATTTGGTATAGTTTCGTATGTCCTGCAAAACAGGGTAAAATCTGTGATTAAAAAAATCTAAAATTTAATGGGTGTTGTAAGCAATATTTATCTCATAATTTTTCTACCGCTCGTCGCTTCACTGGTTTGTCAAGCTCTTCCCCAGAAAAGAATAATTTTCTGGTTTGCTTTTACCTCGTCAGTTTTTTTATTTTTTTTACTACTCAAGATTTTTCCCGACATTTTGATTTATGAGAAAATCGAAAATGATTTTGAACTTGCGCCGCTTTCGCTTGCGCTGGAGTTTAAACTTGATCTTTCGGGAATAATCTTTCTGTTGCTGCTGGTTTTTTTAAAAATTGTTATTCTGGTTTTTTATCGCTCTGATATTGAAAGAAGTCTGAATATAAAAAATGACCGTATTTTTTATTCGGTTTTTTTGCTGCATCTTTTTGCCTTAGTTGGAATTTTTACTTCGAATAATTTCTTAAATTTATTGCTGTTTTTTGAAATTTATGCCTTCAGTTTTTTTGCTATAACTTCCATTTCAAACGATGTTAAGTTGTTAAAAATTTCGTTTAGATATTTTTGTTTCAATTGTGTGTCTTCGCTGCTTTTTCTGTTTTGTTTTTTTGCCGTTTATCTGATTTTTGGCGAGGTTAATTTTAACCAGATTTCAGAAAATTTTTCTTTCATTGCCGCGAATAATTCCTGGCTAACGGCAATCATTTTTCTATTTCTGGCGGCGGCTGTTTTAATCAGGTTTTTTCCACTCTGGCTTTACTTTGACAAGATAAAAAGCGCTAATCCGATTGCCAATTTTTTAGTGATTGATTCACTTTTTATCAAAACACTGATCGGAATTTTCCTGATATTAAAGTTCGTTTATTTTTTCTTTCACGGACATTTGTTTTTTGTTGGTTTTGATTTCAAACCATTGCTGATTTTTCTGGCGATTTTGCTAATTTTTTACAGTTCTATACGGCTTTATCACCAAAAACATCTTAAGCTGATTTGTCTTTATTTTTGTCTCAACAATCTGGGTTTTATCATTGCTGCAATTGCTTTGCGCACGCTTGAATCATTGCAGGCAATGTTTTTTTATTTGCTAAATTTTGCTCTGGTGAATTTATTTATTTTTATTTTTGCCACTTTTTTAAAGCGCTATTTTTCAACTTCTTCGATTGGTAAACTATGGTTGGTCGCAAAAGATAATTTTCTTCTGACTTTGCCTTTGAAACTTTCATTATTTTTTGTCGCTTCTTTTCCGATGACGATAATGTTTTTTGCTAATTGGTATATGGCCTATGCATCTTTCAAACTTGGTTTTGAGGCCTTTCTTCTTGCGGCTTTGGTGATCTCAAATTTTTCTTATGCGGCGGTTGCGATTAAAATAGTGAATTCATTTTTTGCTAAACAGGAATATTGCAAACAACCGGCAAAAGACGACAGACAATTGCTATATTTGCTATCATTCTGGTTTGTGATTTCTGCCATTTATTCAACAGTATTTTTATCAGGCGCCACCAACAATTTGGCAATTCGTTTCGCATCTTATTTGCTATGATAACATCAACTCAACTTCTGCTGCTCGTAATTACTGCGATTCCGCTGCTGAATTGTCTGATGTTTCGATTTTGCGCTGAATTTCCAAAGCTAACAAATTTTGTTAACAAAATCATGCCGGTTTTATTTGCGGCAAATTTATTTGGGCTATATGGCAGTTTAAAAAGTGATAATTCCTATCTGACATTAATTGAGGCGATGCGCGGTATTTCCATAGGGTTTTTTGTCGACAGAATTGCTTTCGGATTTTTGGTTGCGCTTAATTTTTTCTGGCTGGTTTTTGTTTTTTATTCGCGACGTTTTTTGCAGATAAGTTTGGCAAAAAATATCGATGATCTCATGTTTTTTTTCACTCTCGCAATAGCTTTTATCACCCTGATCATTCTTGGCAAAAATCTGTTAAGCGTTCTGTTTTTTTATAATTGCCTGATTTTTTTGAGTTATTTTTTTGCGGCAAAATTTTTGCACCGAGGCGAAACAAGGTTTTCACGCTTTTTTGTTTTTTTACTCTATCTGGAGGCAATTTTTTTCTTTCTTGCTATCGTTGCTACCTACAAATTCACCGCTCAAATTGAATTCGGTAATGGCGGAAATTTCGGTACAAATTTTGATAGACAAAAACATGCTCTGCTTTTGATTTTATATTTGATTGGCCTGTTCTTTTCCGTGCTGTTTCCCGCTTATCTGTTTTATCGAAATATCAATCTCGACACGCTGGTTCTCTATGTCTTCTTCTTCCTCTCATATGCTTTCGTAAGCCTTTACATCTTCATCAAAATAATTGCATATATTTTTGGATTTCATGGTTTTGCTATTTTGATTAAAGCCATTGGATTTAGCGTTTTTGAAGGGCTTTTTCTGTTTAATATCATCGCTGCTTCCCTGTTTCTCCTGTTTAGCAAAGGCATTAAATCTTCATTTTTTTATCTTTTTTTCCACCAATTCGTCATCTGTTTGTTTCTAATATTTCTTGTTGCCGTCTTCGACGCAGGAAAAGTTTACATCCCCATATTTTCATTTTTGTTTTCTTTCACTTTGATTTTTTTGTGCCTTTCAAATCTGGTTTTATATCTCACAAAAGCAGCAGACAAAAGCATGAGTGGTTTATTTTATAGTCTTACAATCACCTCTTCTTTACTGATTTTTGCTTTTGCAAACATGCTTGGCATAGCGCCAGCTTTTGGCGCAATAGAGAAATTTTTTGTCATTAAAATTATCTGGCAGAAGAAATTGTTGATATCAGCAATGATTCTTTTGGTTAATTTTATCAGCATCGCAATTCTTGCCTGGAAGATGATTATGCCATTGTTCTTGCGGGTAGAAAAATCAATCGAAGATAACGATCTTGCAAAAAATATTGATTATGATTCAAGCTTGATACTTACTGGTCTGACGGTGGCAATCTTGATTTTTTTAGGCTTGGTTTTGTTTTCACCGATAATCAATTTTTTTGAAATATGAGCGAAATAAAAACCAAAGTTTTAAAGATTTGCGAAGATGTCAAAAAAGCAAGCGCAGAGCTTGCGAATCTTGAGTCCACAACTAAAGATCAGATTTTGCTTGAAGTGGTGAAATTGTTAAAAAAACACACGCCAAAAATCATCAAAGCCAATCAGAAAGATCTGAAAATTGCCAAAGAACACAGGCTTGATATTGCAAGGATTGACCGGCTTACGCTCGATGAAAAAAGAATCGCAAACATCATCAATGCCGTCAAAGATGTTATAAAACTCAAAGATCCCGTCGGAAAAATTCTTTATGATATTACCAGAGAAAATGGTTTGCGTATCAGAAGGATAAGCACGCCACTCGGTGTGCTTTTGGCGATTTATGAGTCGCGTCCTAACGTAACATCTGACATTGCCGCTTTGTCTTTAAAGTCAGGAAATGCCGTGATTTTGAGGTGCGGATCTGATTGTGTTCATTCTTCAAAAATTATCGCTGATGTTTTTCGTGAAGCATTGGAGAGATTCAATGTTGATAAAAATTCAGTGATTTTGGTTGCAAATATTGAGCGGGAATATGTCCTGGAACTGCTAAAAATGGAAAACCACATTGATATCGTAATTCCTCGCGGCGGAAAATCTCTGATCAAAGCCGTCATGGAAAACACTAAAATTCCGGTTTTTCGCCATCTTGACGGCAATTGTCATACCTACATTCACGAGAAAGCTGATTTCAACAAAGCGCGAAAAATTCTGCTTAATGCCAAGATGAGAAGAGTTGGAATTTGTGGTGCTACAGAATCACTTCTAATTGACAAAAAAATTGCCAAAAAAATTCTGCCGTTAATTGCCGATGATTTAAGCGAAGTGAAATGCGAAATGCGTGGTTGCGCTGAATCTGCCGCAATTGATCAACTCATTAGGCCAGCTGAAGAAAAAGATTTTTATACCGAATATCTCGACAAAATCATTTCAATCAAACTGGTTAGGGATATTGATGAGGCAATAAAGCATATCGCGATTTACGGCTCTTCGCACACTGAAAGCATCATCACCGAAGATAAAAGTGCTGCAGAAAAATTTTTGAAAAAAGTCAATTCGGCAATTGTGATGCACAATGCCTCAACACAATTTGCCGATGGTGGAGAATTTGGTCTCGGTGCTGAGGTTGGTATTGCCACCGGCAAACTTCACGCCCGCGGTCCCGTTGGATTGGAGCAACTTACAATTTACAAATACATCGTTGAAGCCAATTGCGGATTGCGTTAAGAGGCCGGCTCTTAGAGCCTGTTTTCAAACCCAGCGCGTTTCGATTTTGCCCAAATTTTGTGCGACTTTTTGGCAAAATTTTGCCGCTGTATCTGGCATACTGCAAAAAATTTTGCCAAAAAACGAGCCAAAATTTGGGCAAAAGCGAAATGTGATGGGTTTGAAAACAGGCTCTAAAAAAGAGCCGGCCTTTTTTATTTACAAACACAAAAATCAATTAATGCAGCAAAATCTCATCGAAAATTTAAGCAGAATTATTGCCAGACTTCCTGGCATGGGGCCACGTATTGCAAAAAGAATTGTGCTTCATCTAGCGGCAAATAAGGAAAAAGTTTTATCTTCTTTAATCGAAAATTTATCAGCTCTAAAAGAAAAAATTTATCATTGTGAAATATGCGGCAATCTTGACGAGGGGATGATTTGTGGCATTTGTCTTAATCAAAATCGTGATCAAAATTTGATTTGTGTTGTTGAAGAAGTTGCTGATTTGTGGGCAATTGAACGTGCTGAAAATTATCGTGGAAAATATCACATTTTAGGCGGAAATCTTTCGGCAATTTCTGGCAAAACCATTGAAGATTTAAATTTGGACAAGCTTTATAAACGTCTTGAAAAAGAAGAGGTTCAGGAAGTAATTGTTGCAACAAGCGCAACGATTGATGGCCAAACCACTGCCCATTTTTTGGCTGAAAATTTAAAAAAATTTCGAGTAAAAATCACGCGCCTTGCTTACGGAATTCCTGTGGGTAGCGAGCTTGATTATCTTGACGAAGGTACAATTGCCATCGCCTTTAAAACACGGAGCAAATTATGAAAAAAACAAATTTTTTAAACCGCCATTTAATTGAAACCGGAGAAAATTATTTCGAACATTTTCTCTTTGCTTTTACCACCGCCCTATGGCTGATCATGACTGGACTCATTCTGCTTTGTCATGCTATCTTTCCTTTTATTTTCACAATTTCTGCCAGTAAACATGTCAAAAAAATCAATTTA
This sequence comes from Alphaproteobacteria bacterium RIFCSPLOWO2_01_FULL_40_26, assembly GCA_001767955.1. Classification (GTDB taxonomy): domain Bacteria; phylum Pseudomonadota; class Alphaproteobacteria; order Rickettsiales; family UBA1997; genus UBA2645. The sequence continues at coordinate 25,642 of MEMO01000004.1, forward strand.
GTGATGCAGAGAAGAAGAGAGATGTTCAATAATCGGTTTTGATCAGAATCAATTACCACAAAATTCTTCCTATCTTAGAACCTGTTCAGGATCTTTTTTAACCCCATATTTTACCCTGTTTTTGCTTATTTTTTGACAAAATTACTCACCGTATTTCCAGATACGCTTCGTAATTTTAACCACAATAACGCTTAAGAAAATTTGTAATCACTTTACTCTTTCTAGGTCATTTACCACTCACAAAATATTTACCCCTCACCAAAATATTA
>MEMO01000005.1 GCA_001767955.1 Alphaproteobacteria bacterium RIFCSPLOWO2_01_FULL_40_26
GGGCTAACCTCCTTTGAAAAAGGAGGTGGCTGATTGCGAAGCAATCAGACGGAGGATTTATGGAGACAAACTCAGAATTAGAAGTTTGCCTCCCCCAAATCACCCGTCATCGCACTTCGTGCGATGCCACCCTCTTTTTCAAAGAGGGTTTTCCTGACCTCCTTTGAAAAAGGAGGTGGCCGAGCGTGAGCGAGGACGGAGGATTTATACTAAATAACCAAAAAAACGATGTTCACACCATTCCACCCAGATATGAAACTCAAAGCCAAATCCCTCAGAAAAAACATGACCGAACCAGAAAAAAAACTTTGGTTTGGATATTTGCGATATGCAAAAGCAAAATTTTTAAGACAAAAACCGATAGAAAGTTACATCGTCGATTTTTATTGCTCGTCAAAAAAATTGGTGATCGAACTAGATGGAGACAGTCACTTTCTAACACAAGAAGCAATCAATAAAGACCTAAAACGCGACAAAATCCTGCAAGAAAAATATGAGATTAAAGTTTTAAGATTCTTGAATTCAGAAGTGGTAAGTAATTTTGATGGAGTTTGTGAAGAGATCGAAAGATGGATAAAATAAAATCACCCGTCTCAATCGCTATCGCGATTGATCCACCCTCTTTTTCAAAGAGGGTTTTCGAACCAAACCTCCTTTGAAAAAGGAGGTGGCGCGAAGCGCCGGAGAATTTTTGGGAGACAAACTTTGGATTGGAGTTTGTCTCTCTCAAATCACCCGTCATCGCACTTCGTGCGATGCCACCCTCTTTTTCAAAGAGGGTTTTCTTAAACCTCCTTTGAAAAAGGAGGTGGCCGAGCGTGAGCGAGGACGGAGGATTTTTGGGAGACAAACTCAAAATTGGAGTTTGTCTCTTTCAAATCACCCGTCATCGCACTTTGTGCGATGCCACCCTCTTTTTCAAAGAGGGTTTTTAGATAGTCACAAAATCCTTCATCACCGTTTTAGTTCCGGTTTTTTCGAAAGCGATTTCCAGCTTATTTCCATCAACATTTAAAACTTTTCCGTAACCAAATTTTTGATGGAAAATGCGTTTACCATAAAAACCGGCCTCAACTGGCTTTGTTTGAAACTGAATGTGCGGTATAGTGATTTCACTGCGTTTATTTAACCCAAAAAATACTTCCTCAAAATCAACTTCATCTTGTGGCAATTCTTTCAAAAAACGCGACGGCATTTGTATTTGATAATCGCCAAAAATGTAGCGGTTCTTGGCATGGCACAGAATCAATTCTTTTTTGGCGCGCGTGATTGCCACATACATCAGGCGACGCTCTTCCTCCGAACCATTTCGTTCATCAAGTGATTTTGCGCTCGGAAAAACTCCCTCCTCCAAACCGGGAACAAAAACCAAATCAAATTCCAAACCTTTGGCGGCATGCACTGTCATTATGCTCACGGCATCCTGTAATTTCTTTTCATCGCGCGCTTCGATCAGCGAAACATATTCCAGAAATTCAGTGATATTTGCAAAATCAGACAGGCTGTTGATGAATTCTTCAATATTTTCGAGACGTCCCTGTGCTTCCAAAGTGTTTTCATTTTTCCACATTTGCAAATATCCAACCTCTGTCAACACAGATTTGGCAAGCTCTGATAGATTTTGTGATAAAATTTGTATGTGAAATTTTTCAATCTGTCCGACCAAAATTTTCAAAGCATCGCGCGCTTTTCCCCTGATGAAATTTTTCATGGAATTTTCAGCAAGTGATTTTTTTACCGCCGCAAAAAATGAAATTCCTTCCTGTTTTGATTGTTCATAGAGGCTTGAAATTGCTACATCACCAGCACCACGTTTTGGAACATTGATGATGCGCGTTAAAGCAAGATCATCGCTTGGATTGGCGCAAATTCTTAAGTAAGCAATTGAGTCGCGAATCTCCATGCGCTCATAAAATTTCATACCGCCGATAACGCGATAAGGCAAAGAATTTTGAATGAATACTTCTTCAAATGGGCGTGTTTGGTAGCCAGCGCGAACTAAAATAGCGATTTCATTTAGTTGAAATTTTTTTGCCGCAAGATGATTGTTTATCATATTGGCAATAGTTGCCGCTTCCATACGATCATCAAAAAAAGTCAGAAGTTTTACTTTTTCACCTTCACCTTTTTCAGTCCAAAGAGTTTTGCCATGACGTTCGCGGTTATTTGCAATTACAGCATCGGCAGCCTTTAAAATTTTTGCAGTTGAGCGGTAATTTTGCTCAAGACGAATTATTTTTGCGTCAGCAAAATCTTTTTCGAAGCGTAAAATGTTGGCGATGTTAGCACCGCGCCAACTATAGATAGATTGATCATCATCGCCAACACAGCAAATATTTTGATGAAGTGATGAAAGGCGAAGAAGCCAGTGATATTGTGCATTGTTGGTATCCTGATATTCATCAACCAAAACATAGCGGAATTTATCCTGATAGTATGAAAGCACATCTGGCGCGGTTGTAAAGATTCCAAGATTGTGTAAAAGCAGATCACCAAAATCGGCAGCATTCATTGATTTGAGACGATATTGGTAAGTTTCATAAACCTCTTTCAATTTTGGCAAAACCATGTCATCGCCTTTATTTTCAAGGCTTTGCGGTAATATAATTTTATCTTTAAAACGTGAAATTCTGCTCAAATAGGCTTTGCCTGGAAACTGTTTAGTGTCGATGTTGAAATCACTCAAAATCTGTTTGAGCAGACGATTCTGATCGTCATCATCAATGATGGTAAAATCACTACGCAAACCTACTACTTCAGCATGACGCCGCAAAATGCGCGCTGCAATTGCATGAAAAGTCCCGACCCAAAGATTGTTTACCGCATCACCGATAGCATCACCGATTCTTTTTTTCATCTCCGCTGCCGCCTTGTTGGTAAAAGTAACGGCAAGAATCTGATAAGGCGAAGCCAGACCAGAATTAATCAGGTGAATTATGCGCGAAGTTAGAACACGCGTTTTTCCTGTGCCAGCGCCAGCCAGAACTAGCAATGGCCTGGAAACGTGTTGAACAGCTTCGAGTTGAGGGGAGTTTAAGGTTAGCATCTAGAGCCTGTATTCAAATTCATTTGTCTTTGCTTTTCCGCAAATTTTTGCTCATTTTTTTGAAGAATTTTTTGCAGTATGTCTAATACAGCTGCAAAATTCTTCAAAAAAGTCGCTAAAAATTTACAAAAAATCAAAGACAAATGAATTTGAATACAGGCTCTAGTATTTTTCCGGATGAAATTCCTGCGGCGGACGTGCGTTTGATTTTACGAAGATTGAAGATTTTATGATCTGATTCATTTGCTCTTTTGAGATTTCGATTGCTGTTTTCATGACATACCACTTTACCCCTTCCGCGCATGGCGGAGTAGTAAAAGAACCATCATAGAAAAAAACCTTATCGTCGGAATTTACAATTTTCGACAAATCAATTTTTCCTTCTTTTACTTTCGATGTCAGCAAATTTATCAGATCTTTGAAGCGAGAATTCTCTTTTCCGATTTCCAAAAAAATTGCTGCAATCAGCCATTGTTCATCATCGCTTTTATGGACAATTTGCATCTCAAGAGAATGTGCCTTACCGCTCACTAAATGCTCGCTTGGATGATGAAATGAAAGCCAGCGCAAAAAATATTTTTTCTTGCCGCGATAAAGAAAACTTTTTCCATAAAAATTGAAATAAAGCGCATAATTTTTTTTCTCTTTTTCGACATCGGAAATTTTGTAATCAAACTTCAAATCAGAAACTCCAAATTCCGATCTGATATCAACCGGAGACTGGTTATAACCAATCTTACAAAACTTAAATTTCTCATCAATCTCTCCCCATTTTTCCGGAGCATCATAATTCCACCCCGCTTCACATGATGAGGAAATCAGAATCAAAATTATAAAAAATTTTTTTGTCATTTTGTTAGTTGCTGATGTCTGATAGCTCGATCAGCGCCACACTGACAAGCGATGGTTTCTCGAAAAAAAACCGACGGTCACTTCTAAAGTAACCGCCGGTTTTATTGGATACAAACCGAAATTAATTTCCTTTAACAACTGTGCAAATCCTGTAGACAAGTGGACTCGAGCTTCTTTCGGTTTCAATACTCATTATTTCTGTTGCTTACTTGCCGCATTCCGGATCAATAACAAACGCTGTTTGATCAGCCTTATGCCAAGCTCTTGTTGCAGCACCATCAATAAGCAAAATAGATATTAGACCAAAATCGATCAAGAATCCAAGTAAAGTGATTGGATCAAAACTTCTAGTAACTGGTACGGTTTTATCCGAACAACCATTCTTCGAAACTGTAATCATGTAATTGTCTTTTTTGTTGATGGTTGTGATTGCAGAATTTTTTCCTATGTAACTTTCATTTATGTAAATCTTAACATTATCTTCATTACTTCTGACAGTAACTGTATCCTTACTACCATTAAACATCAGCGCGCACGAACTTGAAAAGTATAAACAAAATACGGCAAAAAGGTTAGCAATTTTTTTCATAAATTTTGATTTTGAGTTAAAGAAGAAAGTAGTGACCAATGGTGGCCGTATCTGGTGATAAAAGTGGCAAATAAACAACACAAGAAAAAATCAGGAAAAAAATCAAAAGCGACTCAATCAAACAAATTCTGAATCGTGCTTGGCACGAAAGATGTTAATTTGTCGGTTTTGAATTCGCCTTCTTTTTGGCCTTTTTTCTTTACATATTCGTAGCGGATGCCGAAGAGGCCGCCGCCTTCGCCGCCGGTTAGGATGCCGCTGATGACATTGCCGATGAGAGGAATTTTGCCGATGCCGAAGAGATTGTTGATTAAAAATCCGGGGATGATCATGCCTTTGAATTGGTAGAGGTCGTTTTTAAGATCAAGCTCACCTTTTGCAGTAATACCGATTTTGTAATTATTGGCGATTAGCGATTTGACGTTTAGAACCTTGTCTTGCAAGACAAACTCCAGCTTCACCGAATCAAAGGTGGTTTTTTCGCTGGAAAAAATTTTGTCTTTAACACGCGAAAAGAGATCATTTTTGGCAAGGCGTTTTACTGTTGGAGTTTCGTAGAATGTGATGTTGGTATCAATCGTGATTTCCCCTTCAAGAACCGGTTTTTTATTCAGCGCGCTGTTTTTTAATTTCACTTTGGCATCGCCTCCGGAAACAACATTGGAAATACCAAGACCTTCAGCCAGATATCCGATATCGCCGACACGCCCTTCAATTGTAGCAAAATTTTTCTTCGGCAATTTATTGGCCTGCAAATTCAAAATTTTCTGTTTGCTGTAATTTGCCCGCGCTGATGCTTTGTAGCATATGCCGTTTACGCAATTTGCCGACAAATGAAAATTTCGTAAAAACTTGCCGCGCAACATATCAACGCGATTTAGAGAAACCTGGATTTGTCTGCTTGCGACATCAAAACTATCGCGATTGGATTTTTGCCAGGTAGCGGGAATAAAATTAAATTTCTGACCTTTGATGAAAATTTTTTGCGCGCTGTTTTTGCTGTCGAATGAATAGAACAATGAATAATCATTTCCGCCAAAATTCCTGTTGCTCAAATTAATCGCAGAAATTGCGAATGGAGATGTTTCAAAAGACGTGCTGCCGGTGATTATAGCCGGCCTTTGATCTTTCTCCTCTTTTCTCCATAAATTGATATTTTTGATAAGAATTTTTTCTGCATTTCTGGTATCAACAACAAAGCTCAAAGCTGATTCGGTTTGTGATTTTTTTGTTACACCGAAAGTTTTGGCAAGCAATTCCGCTGCCGTCAAATCAAGATCGGTGATAAAATTGAAGCTGCTCACATCTTTTTTAACATGAATAATCACGCCGCCTGAAACATATTCGTTATTAACCCCAACAACAGTGGAATTGGCCGCAATATAGCTGTTTTTCAGGGTGATTTTATCGCTCAAAGGAATGCGAACTTCAAAATCACTTTGCGCATTACCGTTTAAAAATTTTTCAACTGTGGTGAAAAATTCCGGAGAATTATTGGCGTGTTTAAGCCCATCTGCAGCATGTCCGGCAAGTTTTCCGGCGATTTTTAATATTACTTTTTTTGCTGAAAAATCATCAATTGCAACCAGCCCGTCAGAAATTTTACTGTTCAAAACATTGCCGCCATAAACTGTAATTTTCATACCATCCTGCGTGAAACCGGCGATGCCGGAAAGATCGGTGATTGCAGGAAAATCAGAGCTGTAATTCAGATTGAGGCCGGAAAAAATCACTTCTGAATCCATCTTTGCAAGATGGCCGAGATGATTTTTCTTGTCATCAAAAATCAGTGAAAATTTTGCGTAAGCATTTTTTATCAAACCACCTTTGATATGCTCAATAACCCAAGCGCGAGAACCTTCAGCCTCAAGCGAGGCTGGCCAGAATTTTTCAAGTTCATCGTTAAAAACATTTCGCAGTTTGATGTAAAAATCGAATCTGTTTTGCTCCTCAAAAAGACCGGAAATAATCAGAGACATTGAAAGATGTGGCTTCGCGGCTGAATTCATTTCAGCCAGATTGCTGGCAAAATCGGTTTCGATTTCTGATAAATTCAAAATATTCAGTTTGCTGTCATAATCGCCGGAAGCGGAAAAAGAGCTGAAATCCATTTTATGACCAAAGAAATCTAGAAACTCAAAATTGCCTTTCTCAGCTTTGATTTTGAAAGCGACATTTTTTAGCTCGCGATCCTTAACTTCCAAAGAAACATTGGCATTGAAGGAAGCTGAAATTTTGCCCAGATGCGACAATTTTGGATGTAGCGCAGAAATTGAATCGGGAATAAAATTTTTCAAAAACAGATCGCATTTCAAATTGTCATCATGACCAGAAAATCTGCAGTTTGAATCAAGATTAACATCGCCCTTATTTGCATCAAAACTGATCTGGTTTTGCGCAGAAATATTGAGAATTTTATTTTTTGTCGTGGCTTTGATTTGAGATTTTTTTAACAGAATTTCAGTCGCAAATTTTGGACTACGAATCAAAAGTTTGGCATTTTCAATCTCAAAATTTTCAATCGGATTATCACCCTTGCTAATTGATGACAAAAGCCCGGTTATCAAGGACAGATGGCTTGGTTTGTTTATAACTTCATCAGTTTGCGCAGGCTGAAATTTCTGCAAATCATCGATTACAATATTGGGATTTGTGAGTTTGATTTTGATTGGCTGAAAGCGTAGCAGAAAAAAATTCAACAAAGAAAATTCACTTTCCACGCGTGGAATTATAAAAACCTGTTTTTCTGCTTTATCGCCATAAATGATTTTCAGGCTGGTTGCAGCAACTTTCAAAGTGCCATAACGCGTGAAGCTAATGTAGCTATTTGCAAGCCCGACATTATTGACGCCAAATTTTTTCTGCAGGATTTCTTCAATTTTGTAAGTGACAAAAGGAAATGATTTTGGCGTGGTTGAGACCAGAATGATGAAGTAAAAAAGAACAATAAAGGCAATAAGCAAAAGCGAAAAAACACTGCCGTAAAAAAGACCGAATTTTTTTCTTTTTTTCTGTGTCATCAGTCTAACTCATACAATTTTTGCCAATCTTCCTTATCAGAAAAATCAGGCTGATCCTCTTTGTAAAGAATAAAATCTTCAATCGTCAAAACATCCATCTTTGTGCGCATAAAACATTTGTATGAATCTTCGGGAGTGCAAACAATCGGCTCGCCGCGCACATTAAAAGAAGTGTTGATTACAACTGCCAAACCGGTTTTTTCCTCAAATTTTTTGATCAGATTGTAAAAACGCGGATTGGTTTTTTCATGCACAGTTTGAATACGCGCTGAATAATCCACATGCGTAATGGCAGGAATTGTCGAGCGCCGGATGTTTAACTTTTCGATGCCAAAAAGTTTTTTCTGCTCTTCGCTCATTTCCACGATTAATTCTTTCTTCAGATGTGCAACCAATAGCATGTAGGGCGAATCACAATCGAGATCAAAATAATCTGAAAGCTTTTCACGCAAAACCGCCGGAGCAAATGGACGAAAACTTTCGCGATATTTTATTTTTAAATTCATCAGCGATTGCATTTTGGCACTACGCGCATCGCCAATGATGCTGCGTGTACCTAAAGCACGTGGACCAAATTCCATCCTACCCTGATGCCAGCCGATAACTTTTTTCTGCGCCAAAGCATCAGAAATTTTATCGCATAATTCTTCTTCATTTTTAGCACGAATGTATTTGGCGCCTACAGAATCAAGATATTTTTGCACTTCATCATTGCTGGATTTTTTTCCCAAATATCCGCCTTTCATGTTATCATGGCCTTTTTCATGACAATGACGCGGATTGTTTAAATGTTGATAATAAATGGTTTGAGCAACGCCCAAAGCACCTCCGGCATCACCTGCGGCTGGCTGAATCCAGATATTGTCAAAAATTTTCTCACGTAAAATTTTTCCATTACCAACGCAATTTAAAGCAACACCACCAGCCATAACCAGATTTTTACTGCCGGTGATTTTTTGTGCCGTGCGCGCTAATTTGATCATCACCTCTTCTGTTACATCCTGCAGCGAGTACGCTACATCCATCTCAAACTGGGTTAATTGCGATTCTGATTTGCGCGCTTGTCGACCAAAAAGCGCATCGAATTTTTTATTGGTCATGGTTAATCCAACTGTGTAGTTGAAATATTCCATGTTGAGTTTGAACGAACCATCTTCCTTGATCTCAATGAGATTTTTTTTGATGAGATCGACATATTTCGGCTCGCCATAAGGTGCGAGCCCCATCACCTTATATTCGCCGGAATTGACTTTGAAACCGAGATAGTAAGTAAAAGCTGAATAGAACAAACCAAGCGAATGTGGAAAATGGATTTCCTGCAAAAACTCGATTTTATTTCCGCAGCCGCGAGCAATTGAAGTTGTAGCCCACTCACCTACCCCATCCATCGTCAAAATCGCCGCCTCATGAAATGGCGATGGGTAAAAGCAGCTAGCGGCATGGGATTGGTGGTGCTCTCCGAATAAAAGTTTATTTTCAACTGCCTTGCCAAGCTCTCTAATGATGGTGTCTTTGAGAAATAATTTATGTTTTAGCCAAATTGGAATTGCGGTAACAAAGGAGCTAAAACCGCGCGGCGCTTCGGCAAGATAGGTTTCAATCAGACGTTCAAATTTCAGGAAAGGCTTTTCAAAAAAACCGATGTGATCGACTTGAGTAAGCGTAATTCCTGCCTCTGCAAGCACATATGCAATAGCATTTTCTGGAAAAGAAGCATCGTGCTTTTTGCGCGTAAAGCGCTCTTCCTGCGCAGCGGCAATTATTTCTTCATCTTTGATCAGACAGGCGGCTGAATCGTGAAAGAAAGCAGAAATGCCGAGGATATACATCGTAATGCTAAAAATAAATATTTACCCCTCACCCCAACCCTCTCCCACAAGGGGAGAGGGAGTAACACCGAATTCGGACTAACTCCCTCTCCCCTTGTGGGAGAGGGTTGGGGTGAGGGGTAAATAGTTTGAAAACAGGCTCTAGAACAAAGTGTAAATAAACGGAGCAACCGCCGAACCTTGCGCTACAACGATCAGAAGACCAAGCAGCAACATGATTAAAATTATCGGCAATAGCCAAAATTTTTTTCTGACCTTTAAGAAAATCCAAAGCTCCTTAATCAGAGACATATTTTTGCAATTTATTTGCGATTATTTTTGCGACAAATTTTGACCCGTCATTGCCTAAATGAACCCAATCGTAGAGATATTGCACCGGCACTTCACGCGCCAAATCAATTAACATTACGTTATTTTCTTTGGCAATTTCGCGAGTGATATTTTGGAAATCAGAATAAATTTTACGATAGGCATCGTCGAATTTCCGATCATTTTCTTTCAGAATAAAACTCGGATTATCTTCAATTTTGTTAAACTGCGTCATCAAGACTGGCTTCGCTCCAAGCGATTTGGCAATGGCGACAAACAGGATTAAGATTTTTTTCTGCTCGGCTTTGATTTTTTCGCGATGTTTGTAATCAAGAATCATATCGCGAAAAGGTGATTCCTGCCATTCATTTTGAAAATTTCTGCCAGTCTTTTTGTCAAAACAGCCTAAGTTCGATCTGCTGCGGTTTTTGTTCCAGTAAGTTGCTTCGTAAAGCAGAGTTGAAACATCGTTGATATTTTCCATCCACACCACGATATGAGGCTTGAGAGGCGCGACTTTATTGAGAAGATTATTGACGGAGTGAATTGAATTATTACCGCTCTTTCCACCATTGTAGGAATTGATTTTTTTGCCGGTTTTTTCTTCGAGAATTCTGCCAGCAAGATAAGGGAAACGATAAAGCTCATCAACATATTCACATTCCGTCGTTGAACCGCCGAGAAAAAAAATATTCACATCGGAATTTTCGTGAATTTTCGCCGGTTTGACAAAGCCGTTTTCATCAATGTTAAACGGATATTTCTGCGTTTTATCGTAAGGTGGAATCCTGAATTGATTACTGTTTTGCTGGTTTTCACGCAAAACAATATGCCTCTTTTCACCGCAACGTATTTTGTACCACAAATCGGCACTAAATGAATAAAAAATCGCAGCAATCATCAAAACAAAAAGCAGATTAATCGCGATCAAAGTTGATTTCGGATTTTTTTCAAAAAATGACATCAGAACTGATTTTTCATATCACCAGGTTGATCTTTGCGATCAATGAAATAGCTGTCTTGCGCCTGATCAAATTTTTTACGCAATGGATCTTTGCCAAGAATTTTCAATATAATTCCAATCGGCACAAAAATAACGTAAAACAAAATGAAGCTGATTAAAAAACCATTAATTTTGCCAAGAAAATTGCCGAATCTTATCCATCCCTGATAGAATTTTATCTGAACAAAAATTTGTGGATTGATGACGGAAATCAGAAAAAAACCAACCGCCAAACTCAAGAAAAACCAGCTTTCAAACTTGTAAGAAAAGAACAGAAAAATTGCCGACCAAATAAGGCCGAAGATCCTCAAATCACGTATTTGCTTTGCCATTAGCGGGAAATCAAGCGGTAAGAAGGAATGGTTAATATTGCGGTGTTTTCTCTGGCTTCAATCACCTCAAAGCGGCAATTCTGTTTGTCGAGAATTTTACAAACCTGCTCTTCGTCAACATTGGCGGCAAGGCTAATATTTTGTATCTGCGATTTGAGATAAAAAATAACTATCATCTGATCGAGATGATCAATCATCATAGTCACATTAACCAAAGATTCGGAATCAGATTTAAACAATCCGGAAAAAATTTTACGCAAGGCATCAATGATGACCAAACGATCAAGTTTGGTGCGCGGCATTGATTCAACTTCAAACGGTTTTTCCAGCTCTATGCGGTTTTTGAACTTATCGCTTAAAGCGGCAACAAATTCGTTCAAAAAATCATACATCGAAAAAACATCTTCTTCGGCATTGAGTTTGTGATCAATCACTGATTGATCCAAAGCATTGGCAACACAGGCACGAAGCTTTGTGGCGTTGATGTAAATTTTGTCGAAATCCTCGAGATATTTGCGATGCGGCAATGGACCATATGGCTCCTGTTTCAGAACTGACGAAACCTGCGTGATGACATCAAGATATGAAAATAAATCAGCCGGCAGAACAAGCGAAACCTGATTTTTGAGATTTCTGATGCTGCGATTATGAACCTCCTGAACTTTTAGAGAATTGGCGGTTTTTTCCTTAATTTTGGCCACCATCAAATCAAAATCGATTGGCTTGATCAGATAGTCATTGGCCGACAGATTCACGCCTTTGATAACATTTTCCTTCTGCCCCAAGGCGGTAAGAAAAATGAAAGGCACGTTGTTGTTGCGGATATTTCTGCTTTCGCGCACCAAAGAGAGTAGACCATAACCATCCATTTCCGGCATCAAAATGTCAGAAACCACCAAATCCGGTTTATGCTGCATGAAGCTTTCGAAACCATGCTTGCCATTATCGGCTTCAAACACTTCAAAACCTTCATCACGCAAAATTTCAGCAATGTTTTCGCGGATGTCCTGTTCATCTTCGACACAGAGAATTTTTATTTTTCTTTCTTCAGACATATTTAAACCAATTTTGCGCCTTCAAAATTGCGCATGATTTCGCTAATGAGATCATTGTCTCCCAAAGATACGGGCTTGATATCATTAGTTTGAGCATTTTTTTGGGCAATATTATTTTTTTTCTGATCCAAATTTAACAAAACCTGTTGCAAATCCGGCAAAGCAACGAGATGGCAAAGCCTTGCCAGCAACATTTCAAAAGCCATTTTCGGCGAGGAAGAAAAATTGATTTCAGAAATTCCCTTGCTCAACATTTGCCAAATTCTGGCCAGGGAATTCAGGGAAGTTTTTTGCGCAATATCGCGGATTTTTTTCCGCTGTTCTTCAGAATAACCATAAAGATTATAATCCGGCGCAAGCTTGATTGACGTGGCTTTATGGATGATTTCAAGAATGTCATTAATCAGCTGCAAAACATCTGATGAATGCGAATAAAATTCGCTAAAAATTTTCAAGGATGTCGGAAAATCACCACTTAAAATTTTTTCAAGCAATTCAATCACCGCAACACGATCGGAAAGGCAAAGCATTTTTTCAACCACATCAGATGACAAAAATTTTTGATGATTATTGATTGCAAGAGCCTGATCAAGCAAGGAAAGTGAATCACGCACCGAGCCTTCCGAAAAGCGGGAAATAAGAGAAAGTGCTTCCTCATCAGCTTCAAAATTTTCTTTGTTAAGAATATTTTTGAGATGCAAAACAATTTCACTTTCGTCAAGACGACGCAAATCAAAACGCTGGCAACGCGATAAAACCGTCAGCGGCACTTTACGAATTTCAGTGGTGGCAAAAATGAATTTAACATGAGCTGGTGGCTCTTCCAAAGTTTTCAGCAAAGCGTTGAATGCGCTGTTGCTGAGCATGTGAACCTCATCAATGATGTAAATTTTGTGCTTTGATGCAACCGGCGCATAGGCAATCGAATCAATAATTTCGCGAATATCATCAACTCCGGTTCTGCTTGCCGCATCAATTTCAACGACATCCTGATGTTTTGAAGAGGCAATCCGGCGGCAATTATCGCAAATGCCGCAAGCCTTGGCATTGTTTAACGCATCCTGATCCAGACAATTTAAAGTTTTAGCAATAATCCGCGCTGTGGTGGTTTTTCCGATACCACGAATTCCGGTTAAAATATAGGCATGATGCAGACGATTATTTCTGATAGCATTGGTCAGAGTTGCAACCAGCACTTCCTGGCCGATCAATTCATCAAAATTTTGCGGACGATATTTGCGAGCGAGGACGAGATAAGACATTGTTCAACGTTTAGTGAGAGCGACCCGACCCGACAAATTCTGGGCTGCTTTCTTTCAAATCTGACCCGCTGAAAAAGCAAATCGCCCGCTCTCACCAAGGAAAATTTTTCAATTAATTTGGAGAATTATTCAAGGATGAAATAGTGGCTGTTAAGCAAAATTCTGTGTCTAGAATATTTCGTGCATCGTGCGACGTGCTTCGTGCTTCGGTAATTTTAACCAACGAAGCACAAAGCACGAAAAAGACACAAAATTTTAAAAACAATCAAAATTTATTTACAAATCTCTCTCATCCGCGCATAGGCTCTGGTGATACCCTTTAAGGAATATTCATCAACCGCATAAGTGCCAAATGCCGAGTCGCTGCGCACCCTCAAAATTGTGCCATTTAGCATGGTTTCGATTGTATTGATGTCGCCATATCTGGTTTTAGCCCAGGCGATATCGGTTTTAGCTTTGAGACGAAAAAGATTTTGATCAATCATCGCAAAAATTTCGCTGTTTAGTTTATATTCATAGCCGGAAAAAACGCTGATTTCTTCAGTGCGATCTTTTTGAAAACGCGTGATCATGATATATGGCTTTTGTCTGGCATTGTGATTTGTATCTGATTTTACCGGATGGGAAACGATATAACATTTCTTGGCTTCAAGCTCATTTTCCTGAATTTCATACAATGTCCAACGATAAAAAGAGCTATCAATGATCTGCGATTTCGCCGGTTGCCGCAGAGCAACCAGCACAAAAATTCCGTAAATTATGATGATTAGGATGTAGCGCACCAAGCGCGTTAGGAGATATTTCACGAAATTCGTTCCAAAGAATAATTTAGAATCACGATTAAATCCTGTTTTACCTGCGATTCCGGAAAAATTTCTAGATTTTCCAACGCTGATTTGTGGTAGTTCAAAGCCAGCTTTTGCGAGGCTTCAAGGCTATTGTATTTTTTAATCAGCGTCAAAATTTCTTTCAGATTATTGTGATTTTTATCTGTCGTAATCAAGTTTTTTTCAAAAATTTCAGCGATGAATTTTTGTTCTGTTTCACTGGCATTTTTGTAGGCAAAAATTATCGGCAATGTCACTTTTCCTTCAAAAAAATCATTGCCGATATCTTTTCCAAGAATCTGCTTTCTGGAAGAATAATCGAGAACATCGTCAACAATCTGAAAAATCATACCGAGATTTTTTCCAAACTCGCGCAACGCTGATATTTCTGCTTCGGCAGCATTATTTATCAAAGCGCCACATTCACAGGCGGCAGAAAAAAGAGCGGCGGTTTTACAAAAAATGATTTCCAGATATTTTTCCCGCGACAAAGCAATATCATTAGAATTTTGCAATTGCATCACTTCACCATCAGCCATGATTGAGGAAGCTTGAGAAAGAAGATCCAAAACACGCAAATTGCCGCAGCGAACCATCAGCTGAAAAGCAATCGAAAAAAGATAATCACCAACCAGAATACTGGCCTTATTGTCCCAAACAGCATTGGCGGTTTTTTTGCCGCGCCTGATCTGGCTTGCATCGACAACATCATCATGAAGCAAAGTCGCAGAATGGATGAGCTCAATAGCGGCGCCTAAATTGGTTGTTAAGCAAAATTTTGTGTCCGGAATATTTCGTGCTTCGTGCTTCGTGCATCGTGCTTCGGTAATTTTAATCCACGAAGCACGGAGCACGGAGCACGTAGCACGAAAAAGACACAAAATTTTGGGAACAATCCCTAAATTATGGTGATTATCTTGCGATTTTGTACCGAATAATTTTGCCGCCATAATCAACAAAACCGGACGTATTCTCTTGCCACCGGAAAAAATAAGATGATGGGAAATTTCTTGAATCAAAGGCGATTTGCCGCGGGAAAAAGCTAGGATTATTTCATCAATTTTTTTCAGATCAGAATTAAGTCTGGCAAGAACTTCTTTCATGCATGTTCTTCTTGATGAAGCATCATGATTCTGTTGCGACATTCTAAAACCCTGGCTGAAATGTCATTCAGCAACGATCTTACTGGTTCTAAAACATTGTTTGGCTCGCCATTTTTTACAAATTCGATATATTGCGATGCCAGCTGATCAGCATAATCTTCGAGACGCGATACCACTTCTTCAATAACCTCAAATTGCCGCTCGGCCAATTTGCTATCATCGCTTTCAACTGCCGTAACCAGACGATCGGCATAGGAATAATATTCGATGATTTCGTTGTAGAGCTGTTCCTGTTTTGCTGTTGCCATATGAAAGTTTATAACGCCAATTCCGGATAAGGCATCAAGCCAATCTCGATTAGTTCCCTCTCCCCGTGTGGGAGAGGGTTGGGGTGAGGGGTATTAACTTTTTTAATCGATTCTTTCCAAAATTTCTGAATTGATGTTTTAACCCCAATAACGTTTAAGAAACCCAGATTCAAATTTACAGACTCTAAGCTAAATCACAAATCTCACCACACTGTCACCCCGCACTTGTTGCGGGGTCCATCTCGTCAAAGACTTGATTTTATTGGTTGCGACCAAATGGACCCCGCAACAAGTGCGGGGTGACAGTGTGGTGGAGTTTATTGGTTTTACTCAGAGTTTGTAGACTTAAGCCATAATTCCTTAAGCGTTATTGGGGTTGTTTTAAAATTTACCCCTCACCCCAACCCTCTCCCACAAGGGGAGAGGGGAGTAGATCGAGAAAAATTTAGGCAGGTTCTTATCCGGAATTGGCGTTTATACCAATTCAAGTTGAAGATACCGAACTTTTAGCGAAGGACTTTTGAGGAAAAATTGATGCTTCGAAAAGCCTAGAGCCTGACATATTTGGGTTTTTCGAAGCATCAATTTTTACCAAAAAATCGCAGGAAGCTATTTTTGGGCAGAATAAATTTCAATTCCCTGTTCTAAAATTTTTTCTTTTAGCCCAGAATTTGACAATTTATCCGGCTGCACCAAATCAAGTCGATAGATCAGGGGTAAATCATCAATGGCTGCAAAGATTTTCAAAAATTCGTCACGGGTAAGATTCTTACCTGACACCGCTAAATCTATGTCAGAATAGTTTTTGTAAGATTGATTGGCGCGCGATCCAAACAGCAAAACTTTATCCACATTTTTAAAACGCTCAAAAACATTGGTGATCTGCTCTAAAACCCACTTGTCAAATCCGAATCTGGTTTTCATTTCAATTTTGCTGTTAAATCTTCAAACAATTTCAATCCAAATTTAGCAATAAAATCATAGACCTCATTTGCCAAATCTTCATCATATGTATGGCTGGTAAGATTGCGATATGAATGAACTTTACTCCAAGCATCACCATCATCAACTAGAGCCTGTCTTAAAACCCAACGTGTCTCGATTTTCCATAAATTTTGAGCGACTTTTTGGCAAAATTT
>MEMO01000006.1 GCA_001767955.1 Alphaproteobacteria bacterium RIFCSPLOWO2_01_FULL_40_26
TGGAACCATCTTTCCCTAATTGTCATCCTGAACTTGTTTCAGGATCTGTTTTTTCTGGACACAAAATTTTAAGAACAATCGAAATTTGTATAACAAATCATAATCACAACCCCAATAATTTGATCAGCTCACAATGATCAAAATAAACCGGAATAGCTTCATCTTCTAACATTTTTTCCGGAATGGTTTTGGAAATTTGATTTCCGGAATGGCCATAAATTATCGGCCGCAAACCGGATGCTTTGGCGCATTCAACATCTGCTATAGTATCGCCGATAAACCAGATTTCATCTTGCTTTGGATCAAGATTGGAGCCTAGCAAAGCAAGTTCAACCGGTTCTTTGCTTGGCTTGTCATATGCAGAATCAGCAGCTCCAATCACAGCAAAAAATTTTCTCTCAACTCCAAGTTTTGCCGCCTCTTTACGCAAAGTAGCGCCAATTTTGTTGCTAACCACAAATTGCAAAATTCCCAACTCTTCCAGCCTATTGATCAATTCCAGAGCGCCCGACAAAAATTGCACATCAAGATGAATGGCGCGATACGCGCTTTTGTAAATCTCCCCCGCTTTTTGCCAATCATCGCCAAAAATTTCCGGAAATGATTCGCGCATCGATTTATGCACGGTATCACGCACCTTCTCCAAACCCCAACCTTTACGCCCCATCCGATTCATGGTTGTGTCAATTGCCCGATGTATCAGCGGCCAAGTATCAACCAGAGTGTTATCCCAATCAAAAACAACCGCCTTCGGTTTCGGCAAGCGCAAAAATGCTTTTTCATTATGTATCACTCAAAACCTATTTTTTCTGCGATTATGTAGCTTGGACGAGCTTTCACCTCGTCAAAAATCATGGCAATATATTCGCCAATCACTCCAAGAATAATAAACAAAAAACCAAAGAGCAAAAGCATCAGACAAATGATGGTGCCAAAACCATGAAATGGCACGCCATAAAAAGTAAATTTGTAAGAAAGAATAAGAAGAGCGAGAAATGAAATTGCCGAAAGCACAACTCCGATCAGCGTAATCATACGCAACGGAAAATAGGAAAAAGCTACAATGCCGATGGAAGCGAGCTTTAGCACTGCAAGATTATAAGCCTTTGAAGCGCCGGCAAATCTTTTTTGACGATCAAATTCTACACCGATTGATTTAAATCCGGCCCAAGCAAACAAGCCACGCAAGAAACGATTTTTTTCCGGAAATTTATTTACCTCCTCATAAAGCGCACGATCCACCAAACGAAAATCCGAAACATATTTTGGAATGACACCATCTGTCATTTTGTTGATCATCCAGTAAAAAATTTTGGAATTTATCCTGCGTAGAAAACTGCCGCGTCTTTTTCTTACAACACCATAGACATTCTGATAACCTTCCTCCCATTTACGCAAAAATTCGTGAATTACTTCCACCGGATCTTCAAGATCTGAATAGATCATCACAGCAGCATCACCACTGGCATGAGCAAGACCGGCGCTAAAAGAAGAATCACACTTAAAATTACGCGACATGCGCAAAATTCTGAAACGCGGATCTTTTTTTCTGATCGCAAGAAGCTTATCAAAAGTGGAATCACTTGAACAATTATCGGCAATTATAACCTCAAAATCATAATGATCGCTTTCCTTCTCAAACAAAATCTGCAAACGCCGCGCCAGCTCATCAACACAATTTTCTTCATTGTAAGCAGAGGAAATAATTGAAATTAGGGTGTGGTGACGTTCACTTTTATTCATAGTTACGATACTTTTAAAATCTTCTCCAATTCAGACTTCTCAATATCGTAGCAATGCTCTTTACTAGGGAACTTAACAGCCCTAACTTCTTCAGCATATTGCTTGTAAGCACCAATAATTTGCTCAGAAATTTTTATATATTGTTTGATGAATTTTGGCTTTACGTCGCCAACAAACATACCGAGAATATCGTGAGAAATTACTAACTGGCCATCAACATCCGCACCAGCGCCAATGCCGTAGCAGGGAATTTTTAGCTTTGATCTAATTTTGCTAGCAATCGCACTTGGCATTGCTTCAAGAAGAATTGCGAAAGCTCCAGCTTTTTGCACTGCAAGCGCTTCTTCCAAAAGAAATTTATACGACTCAAGAGTTTTGCCCTGAACTTTATATCCACCAAGTTGCGCCATATTTTGTGGAGTCAAACCGATATGACCCATAACCACGATTCCTGCATCAACCATCGCTTTGATTTTTGAAGCGATCCTGACTCCACCTTCGCATTTGATTGCATCGCAACCTTCTTGAATCATCAATCCCGCATTTTTTATCGCGTCATATTCGGAAATTTGGTAAGAAAGGAACGGCATGTCACCTACAACGAAGCAGGATTTATTTGCCCGCATGACCGCCTTGATCATCATCAACATTTCTTCCATCGAAACTGGCATTGTAGTTTTATGACCAAGCATCGCCATCCCGCCAGAATCGCCGACAAGTATTATATCAATACCCGCTTCATTTGCGAATGATGTCATTGGAAAATCGTAGCAGGTAGCAAATACGACTTTTTCGCCTTTTTCCTTCTTCGATAGAAGCGTGCTCGTAGTAACTTTTTTCATTTTTTTGTTCTGCAATAATTATTAAATTTATTCAGAGAATGAACCTCTGCTTCAGGAAGATAAGGATATTGATCGTGAATTGGCCTTTCCATTTCGAGCTTTGGTTCGATCAAAGTATTTTGATGCAGGATCACATCTATGACAGCCGGTCCTTGGTAGTCAAAAATTTCTTTGGTGATGTCAGCAAGAGATTCAACTCGGAAATATTTTACGCCATAAGCTTCGACAACTTTTTTGAAATCTGGCGCGCTGTAGCCGTGTCCTGTTGCCTCGTGTCTGCCACCAAAATAAATGTCCTGAAACTGTTTGATGATTCCATATCCGTCATTATTCAGAATAAAAAGTTTGAGATTTAACTTATGAAAAAAAGCAGTTTGTAATTCTTGGATATTCATCTGAAACGAACCATCACCAGTAAAAGCAATCACTTCTCTTTTTGGTTGATGTAACGCTGCGCCGATTGCTGCCGGAAGAGAATAAGCCATCGGTGAATTGCCGCCCGCGGTGTATAAAACCTGATTAGTACGATGAAAAATTTGGAAGACCCAGCATAAATTTGCGCCATCATCAGCAACAACAACTGCATCATCACTGATCATTTTATTGATTTTTTGCACAACAACATAAGGCGACAAAGAATTGTTCTTTTTCGAAAATTCGCTGGCATCTTTACCGAAAAATTTTTTTTTCAAACTTGCTGCGTAATCAATCCACTCTTGGCTTGAGACAAGTGTTATCGTTAAAACTTCTTTGCTGTGCGTTAGGTTGAGATGAATAGTTTTATAACCTTCATTCTTATATTTTTTGAGCTCTTCAGCATCGACATCAATCACACAAACTTTCGCAACTGGAGCGAAAGATTTTGGATTTCCTGAACGCTGTCTATTGTCTAATCTGCTGCCTAAAACCAACAAAGCATCGCAATTTTGTAATAAGAAATTCGCACCGCGATTTCCGTAAACTCCGATCTGTCCATGATAATTTTTCATGTTGTGATTGAAGTAAGTCATTCCGTTCCAGCTTGCAACGAAAGGCACTGAAGAGTTTTTACTTAACCATTCAACAACATCTTTATCAGCACCAGAAAGGCCTACTCCTGCACCAAATAGCACGACAGGTCTTTTTGCGTCTTTGAAAAATTTAGTAATTTCTTGTGAGATTTTTTGTGATTCTTGCACAGATAATTTTTCTTCTTTTGGCGCATTGTAAATGATTACATCACCAACTTCTTCCTTCTGAATATTCATCGGAATATCAATCAGAACAGGGCCTTTACGATCAGATATAGCAAGGTTATAAGCCTTCTCCAATTCGATCTTTAACTCTTCACCATTTTTAACCTGCACCGCATATTTTATGATTGGCTTAACCATATCGACAATATTGGTTTCTTGAAAACCAGCTTGTCTAACTTGCGTTCCGATAAAATTCGCACTTTCGCTTTGATTAACTTGTCCGGTGAGGTGAATAGTTGGGATTGAATCGAAATAAGAACAAGCAATTCCAGTAATCAAATTTGTTGCGCCTGGACCAGAAGTTGCAACGGTAACACCGACTGTGCGATCGATTCTCCATAAAGAGTCCGCCGCCATTGCTGCCGCTTGTTCATGCTGAAAACAAACATAGTCAGTTTTTGGATTTCTACCAATCGCATCAACGATAAATGTGCAAGCACCGCCAGTTACGAGGAAAAATTTATTTGATCCTCTTTGGCGAAAAAACTCTGCGATATATTCTGCTCCAATCATTTTAATTTCGTTTGAATTTTACCAAATTTTCCAGGGGGCTTTTTTGCTGTTCCACAAGTTTTCGAGATAAATTTTATCACGTTGATTATCCATCGCATACCAAAAATTCTCATGTTTGAAAGACATTAGCTGATTCTTCGCAGCTAGGCTTTTCATAGTTTCCTGCTCAAGAACAATATTGTCGCCATCGCCAATATAGTCGAAAATTTCCCTGGAAAAAACAAAGAACCCGCCATTGACATAATTACCATCTCCCGAAGGTTTTTCCTGAAATTCGAAAACAGTTTTTCCATCTGACTCGATAGCCAAAACCCCAAATCTTCCCATAGGCCTAACTGCTGTTAGAGTGGCGGTCTTACCGTTGTCGCGGTGAAATTTAACCAATTTTGAAATATCAAGATCACAAACACCATCGCCATAAGTCAGGCAGAAATCTTTTTCATCTTTGAGATAATTTTTAATTTTTTTGATACGCGCTCCGGTCATGGAATTTTCGCCGGTTTCAACCAATGTCACTTTCCATTTTTCGGAATTGTTGTTGTGGATGATTTCGCTGTTGCTTGCCAGATCAAAAGTGATGTCTGACATGTGGCGATAATAATTGGCGAAATATTCCTTGATGACATAGCCCTTATAACCAAGACAAATCACAAAATCATTGATGCCATAGGCAGAATAAATTTTCATGATATGCCACAAAATCGGCTTACCGCCAATTTCGACCATCGGCTTTGGGCGAAGAGCTGTTTCCTCACTAATCCTTGTTCCAAGCCCTCCGGCGAGAATTACTGCTTTCATAATTTCATTGTAATAAAATATTTTTTAGCAACGAAGTAAGGATCGGAAATCACTTCTTTCCAGCAAATCACTTCACCATTCCTTTCTTCACGCAAAGGGATTCTGATAATTTCTTCAAAACCCAAATTGCGATAAAGTTTCAGCGCCACCTCATTATCGGAAAAAACCCGCAAATAAATTTCAGAAACTCCAAGCTCTTTTTTGGCAAATTCAATTAAGGCTTTACATGCAGAAGTCATAATTCCCCTGGCAACCAAATGAACTCCACGCACAATATTATCAAGCTCGCAAGCTTTTTTATGATAATCAAAACGAAATAAACCAACATGACCAATGAGCTGTCCTTTTTCATCTGCCACAAAAAATAAAATCCGGTCTTTTGCCGCAAGCAATTGTTTATCAAGCCAGGATTTTGTGCCAGCAAAAGTAACAGGAAATTGCGATGGAAAGGCATGCTGGTTTTCAGAACGCCATTTTGCAAGCAACTCGATTTTATCTTCTTTTTCCAAATCCTGATAACCAATTGCGATCAGTTTTCCACCATTGAAAATTACAATTTCAGAATTTTTTTCACTCTTAAATTTCTGCAAAATTTTTTCGACATTCTCGCGATGTTCCAGCCAGCCGGAAATTTTGTTTCCGAGTAATTTTGCGCCTAAAACTTCCCTGATGTGAAAACAGATATAATCGATTTCTTCTTCGGTTCTATTATGACCACTTGGAAGGTTGATTCCATTGAATCCAATATGATAGGCATTTTGATTGTTGGCTTTTTTAAACATTGGAAAACAGCTGAGTGGATAAAAAATCGGACGGGAATCAATCATTCTTTCTTTCAGTTTTTTCATGAATTCATCACGCGTAAATCCGCATTTTTCCTGCAGCACAATTGAGCTCATCCAGTAGATATTTTTTGCCCATGATTTTTGCGCGTTAAGAGCTATAAGATCAGATAAATCGCCAAGCCGTTTTTGATACCAGCCAAAAATTTCAATTTTACGCGCGACAATTTCCTCGACTCTTTCAATCTGCGCCAAACCAATTGCCGCCTGCAGATTTGACATTTTGTATTTATAACCAATGTCAAGATTATAGAGCGCGCGATTTGGATCGCGCCCCTGATCCCAATAAAATTTAAATTTTTCAGTCAACTCATCATCATTGGAAACATACGCACCACCTTCACCAGTAACAATTGCCTTGGCGCCTTGAAAACTGAAAGCACCGGCATCGCCAAGATTGCCGGTTTTTCTACCTTTATATTCTGCACCGATTGACTGCGCCGCATCTTCGATAATTTTCAAATTATGTTTGCGCGCCAGCTCCCACAGCGGCTCCATATCGCATGGATGGCCATAAATATGAACCGGCATTATCGCTTTTGTTTTTTTTGTAATCAGTTTTTCAACCGATTTTGGATCCATAGTCCACGAATCACGATCAACATCACAAAAAACCGGCGTGGCGCCAACATATCTAACTGCCGCTGCAGTAGCAATCCAGGTGATTTCCGGAACAATGATTTCATCTCCATGACCATAACCAAGAGCAATCATGATTAAATGCATAGCACCAGTACAGCTTGATGTTGCAACTGCATGTTTACACGCAACATATTCACCAAATTTTTTCTCAAATTTTTTGATATAATCGGAGTGATGCTCATTCCATCCATTACGAATCGCATCAACACCATACTCAACTTCCTTTTCAGTAATTGATGGTCCGGCGGTCAAGATCAGCTTGTTGCAAATTGCCAATTTCATAATTTCAAAAATTCCTCAACTACAGAATGCATATGGGCAATCATCTCATCATTCAAACCATGATGACAGGCAAGCAAAACGCCGCCACGCATGATGTTGTCGGAGTTTTTCAGATCAGCTGATTTTCGCATTTCAAGATTTTTGAAACCTGGCTGACGTGTGATATTTCCCGTGAAAACCACACGGGTTTGAATATTTTTTTTCTCAAGAAAAATCTGAAAATCGCGACGCGCAAAAGGCGCAGATTTTTTGACGATGATTGGAAACGCCAACCAACCGCTTCTGGCACCGGAAGTTTCTTTAGGAAGAGTAAAAAATTCTTCGTATCTCCTAAAAAAATTACTCTGGATTTGAAAATTTTTACGCCGCATTTCGATATTTTGTTCCAGATCTTTTAGTTGTTCCAAGCCAAAAGCGGCGCCGATTTCCGAACCTTCTAAATTATAGCCAATAGTCTCAAAAACAAATTTCGCATCGTAGGAAATTCCATCAACATCAACATTGAAGCGGTTTTCAATTTTTTCCGATTTTTCATCAAAAATTGATGAACTTCTACCCCATGAACGCAAAAGTTTTGCACGGCGAAGATATTCCAAATCATTGACACACAATGCCCCGCCATTGCCGGCACAATTGATGATGTGAGAACCGTAGAAGCTGGTAATTGATATATCAGACCAATGACCACTTGGTTTGCCATGCAGAGTTCCACCTAAAGTATCAGCAGAATCTTCAAGAATTTTCAGATTATATTTTTTGGCAATGGCAGAAATTTTATCCCATTCGCAAATATTGCCGATAAGGTTTGGAGCGACGATTGCCACGGTTTTTGGCGAGATTATTTCCTCAATTTTTTCCGGATTTATGCAATAATTTGCTTCACCAACATCAACAAAAACCGGAACCAAACCGGCTTTAACTATCGAACCAACAGTAGTTGAAAATGTCAGCGCCGGCGTAATCACTTCTGCGCCTTTTTCAAATCCGAAAGATTCCATTCCAATGCAGAGCGCTGATGATCCGGAATTGACATAAAGACAATATTTTTTTTCAAAAAGTCCGGCGATTTTTGTTTCAAATTCACGGGAATATTTTCCCATTTGCGTGCCTTCTTTCAGGCAACGCACAACCGCATCTATTTCCTTTTGGCCATAGACGGTTTTAGCGTAGGAGACATGGATCACTTTGTAATTAATCTAAATTTTGTGAGAAGAAAAAAATCGGTAAAAAAGTTTTTGGCTTTAACAAATTTTTTTACCAAAGACCTTTGCAATCTTTGAAAAAGATTTTTGCGGCAGTTTTTTGATGAAACAACAGTTTGCAACAGAAAAAAATCCTCTTTTCTGATTATAATCTTCACTTTATTTGCAACCGACTTTGCTAGAGCCTGTCTTAAAACCCAACGTGTCTCGATTTTCCATAAATTTTGAGCGACTTTTTGGCAAAATTTTGCCGCTGTATCTGGCATACTGCAAAAAAAACGAGCCAAAATTTATGGAAAAGCGAGGCGCGGTGGGTTTTAAGACAGGCTCTAGTTTTTTGTCATTTGCAACAATTTCTGAAATCAAATTAAAAAAGTTATATTTATCCATCACCAAATTACGTGCTGCAAGTAGTTGATCAAAATTTTTTTCATAAAAATTTTCTTCAATAATTTTTTCGATCCTGGCAATAGCAAATTTTGGATGACACACGTCAATTTCTGTCACCTGTTGATTGGAAAAATATTTCGCAATATTTGTAGCTCCGCAATAAATTGGATGAGTTAAAACCATTAAGGGATCAATCAGCTTTTCTGTCCAGTAATCAGGACCTCTAAAATTTTCCAAAACAATATGGTATTTATATGGCGCAATGCCATGCCACTTGTTTGCAAGCGGCATTACGCCATTGCCAAACCAGTCAATCTTATCTTTAAAATATTTTTTCAACTCTTGGCAAAAATTAAATCGAGCCCGGTGTCCTTCCGTAAAAACTTTATTGGAACAAAAAACCGACAAAACCTTGTCTTTTCTGATCTCGCGCAACGCTTTAAAATCATCATAACTTAAACCATCGCCTTGCCATTGCGCAAATTCTTCACGGGTTTTTATGGGATTTCCGCTATCAATCCACCAATTCAGAGGCGGACGCATCGGAAAAACTTTTTCATGTCTAAAATCATGCTGACTGGTAAAAATCCTGCCAAATTGCCCAACAAATTCCCGCGAGTTATCGTAACGCCTGACTGACTGCGGTTCTCCAGTCATAAAAATTACATTCTCCGGCGCGACTTCACAAGATTCCTCGAGTAAATCAACATCGCCAATTATTACCCAGTAATCTGCCTGTTTTACCGATTCATCGTTCCAGAAAAATTCACATCCATTCCATAGATTTTCACGATTGGGCAGAAATTTAAAAATCATCGGATTACGGTGATCTGACCAAGAAGCAGTTGTGTCATGACAACTTATTTTGATGATCATGATCTAGAGCCTGTATTCAAATTCATTTGTCTTTGATTTTTTGTAAATTTTTAGCGACTTTTTTGAAGAATTTTGCAGCTGTATTAGACATACTGCAAAAAATTCTTCAAAAAAATGAGCAAAAATTTGCGGAAAAGCAAAGACAAATGAATTTGAATACAGGCTCTAATCTCCAAATCTCTTCTGTAATTTTTTCCGAGCTTTAACAAGCAAACACAATTTGGAAAAAATTCCAACTCCTTTGAATCCGGCTTTTCTCAAAATGTTGATTTGCGCTTGCTTCATCTGCTTGCGCGACATACCAATCTTGTTTTCCGAACCACCAATATTTCGTTCCCAAATTTTTATATTTTCCTCATAGCTTAACCCCATCTTAGTTTGTCGCCAATTGTAAATTGAACGCCGAGAATAAATCATGCGTCCGGCCAACGCCATATTACAGACAAAAACATGGTCATTACCAATAATGGCTTGCAGTGGATTTCTTGCCATAACTTCCAGACGATAAATCCCGAAAAAAGCGGACACTTCGTGAAGATGGGCAATCAAGGCATAAACACGCTGCGAAGGCGAATCACAGCTGAGGCGATTAGCATACCAGAATTCATAAATTCCGATTTCTTCACCATTATCATCAACATGGCGTGAAGCTGGATAGCAACCAACAGCATCGGAATTTTCAAGACTATGAATCATGTGCCTGCTGTAACCATCATCAAGATAATCATGACCACCAAGCCACATAAAATATTTGGTTTTAGCCTGCTTTAGCAAAAAATTAAAATTAGCAGCTCCGCCGATATTTTTTTCCTGACAAATGTAAATCAGGTTAGAATATTTTTGTGCCATTTTCTGACAAATTTCACCAGTATTGTCGGTTGAGGCATTATCGGAAATAATAACACATCCAGCCTGATTAACACAGGACTCAATTGTTTTGGCGATATATTTTTCTTCATTATAAGCAGGGATGCCGATGGTTAATAACTCTTTGTAATATTTCATTTTTTCACAAAATTTTTGATCTGATCCGCGGTGAATTTTTTCATATCTGATTTTTGCTCGAAGTAATTTTTATACCATTCCGCTGTCCAGGAAATTGCTTCATCAAAGGATAATTTTGGTTGCCAGAACAGATCTTTTTTGGCGCGCGAATTGTTGAGTTTCAGGATTTCTGCTTCATGGAAATCAAGGTCTTCTTTGATTTTATAAACGCCAATGCCGATTTTTGTGATGAAATTTTGTGTCAGAATTTCAACATTTTTTTCCGCATCAAAATCAGGTCCGAAATTATATGGCCTGGCAAAATCATTGCCGTTTTCATAAAGATTTTTTGCCAATGCCAAATATCCAGAAAGTGGTTCAAGCACGTGCTGCCATGGTCTGATAGATTTTGGACAGCGCAATATCACCTCTTCATTTTTACGAATTGCACGAAAAATATCTGGGATCAGCCGATCATGCGAAAAATCACCGCCACCAATCACATTGCCGGCACGCGCCGAAGCCAAATGAATCCCTTCCTTTTGCGTGAAAGAGCGACGATAGGATGAAGTTAAAATTTCAGCACAGGCTTTGCTTGATGAATAAGGATCATAGCCGCCGAGCATATCATCTTCCTTGTAGGCATAGTTTATTTCTTTGTTTTCATAACATTTATCGGTGGTGACATTGACGATGGCCCTGACACTACCTGCTTTGCGTGCCGCTTCAAAAACATTCAATGTGCCAATCACGTTGGTTTCATAGGTTTCGCGCGGATTGAAATAAGACTGACGTACCAAAGGTTGCGCCGCCATGTGGATAATTATTTCCGGCCGGAAATTTTTTATCTCATTTTCTAAAACTGAAAAATTGCGAATATCGTCAAAACATGATCTATCCAGCTCCACGTTCAGATTCAGGATATTAAACAGACTTTCTTTTTCTGGGGATAAGGCAAAACCACAAACTTCAGCTTCCATTTTTTTCAACCACAGAACAAGCCATGAGCCTTTGAAGCCGGTATGTCCGGTAAGGAAAATTTTTTTGCCGGAAAAAAATTTAAAATCCATAAAAAACCAGATTGGAATTTTTTGAAATTATTGGTGGAAGTTTGGCAATCTTTTGCAGTTGTTTTTCAAATTGTTCTGCGACTTGCTGCCCTTGAATTTGCGACATGTAATTACGGTCGATATAAATGCCGGAAAAATTTACCTTCTTCAGCTCGGAAATAAATTTATCAAATTTCATTTTTGAAACTTTCCGCTGCCACAAATGAGATGGACGCCCTATAATTGCTGGTTGCGACCATTTCAGATTTTTTGAGTGAAGGTATGGAATCAGCATATCATAACTTTGCCCTTCCGGAAAACGTATATATGGCATCATAAAAACCGCTGCGTTTTTTGGCAGTTTCTGTTCGATTTCCGCAACAAAATCACGATCGGCAGAAAACTTTTCCTTCATCGTTTCGCTTTGAATCGTCTCGGCAGAATAATACCCTCTTTGATCAAAAAAAGCGGCGATGGCAATAAATAAAATAACAATTTGCGCCAAAGTTTTTCCCAAAGTTTTTCCCAAAGTTTTTTTTCGGGAAGACGCAATTATTTTATCAAAAACAATGGCGATTAAGAAAAACGAAAAGAAGGCAATAAAAACCACAAAACGCGCATGGCTTCTGAAAGTTGGAAAAAATATCGCAACAAACATTACCAAACCGCCAGCCGTAGCAAACAAAACCGATAACAAATTCAGACTGGCAAGATTGGAAATGAGATTTTTTCTATCATGCGGCAATGAGGTTTGTCGCACAGTTTTTTGCCATAACATGCTTTCACCATCATGATTTTTGGCAATCAGCCAGAACAACAAAAACACAAAACCGCTGGCGGCTAATATTCCGAGACTCTCCATCTGTCTTTCACCTCCACTGACAACATTGTAAAAAAACTTATTAAGATCTCTGAAATAACTCACATAATGATTGCCAATTGGCAAAAACAGATCGGTTATTCTCAAGGCATAAAATTCACTTTCTGCCGTAGCACGACCAGCAACAACGCGATTGAAACCATTTTCAAACCAATAGAGAAACGATGGGATATTAAGCAAAATAACGGTTAAGCCTGTTAACAGACAAAGAGCAAATGGAGAGAAAAAATCACAATCAAAAAATTTATCATTCCTCAAACCATGCAAGAACCAGGCAAAAACAAAAATGACACAGGAATAAAAGGCGTAATAAACACCGTTAGTAGCAACGAAAATGCTTATGAGTGAAGCTAGTATGAAATAACGGTTGGGAGTGATGGCATATTGCCGGATTTTACTAATTGTGATCAACCTGATTTTGTTTTCAGCAATCCATAACGCCACCATCACCGCCAAAGGAACTGACATGTAATTCGACAGAAAAATATGACCAACATTGCGCAACAGGTGATATGGTAAAAAACTATACAGAATGCTGATGATAATTGCGGTGTAAGCGCTGATTTTAAAACTGCGTAAAACCAGAAAAGAACTAAAAGCAATCATGGGAAATGAGAGCAGAAAAAATAAATTCATAACCAGAAAATGGTCGGAAGAAAAGTAAGATAAAATTTTGATCAGCAAAAAGTGGAATGAATCTGCATTCAATGGAAAATCATGTAGATAAAATTTTTCAACAAGATGTGGTAAACCCACGAAATCATTGGAGAAAAACCATCCGCAATCAATAACACTTTTAACCACAAATGTCGCACTAAGAGTATCACCACCATCACTAAAAATCGGCAAATGAAGATCGATATTCCACAGCTCAAATGATAAAAAAACCAGAATCAGAGCTATTGCCGGAGCAATTAGGTAAGAAATAAAATTACTTTTTGTCATCAAGCCGCTTCCTCACTAATAAAATAAACTCTTCCAAACTCATACTATACTGATTTTCCTCACCAAATTTTCTTACCGAAATGCTTCCGCTTTCCGACTCTTTTTTTCCAACTGCCAAAATGTATGGAATTTTTTTCAGAGAATGTTCACGAATTTTGTAGGAAATTTTTTGCGAGTCCAAATCCGCTTCAGCTCTGAAACCGTGCGATTTTAATTTTTCCAGAACTTGCCTGGCATATTGATCAGAATCATTGGTGATTGTTGCAACAACCATTTGCACTGGCGCTAACCAAAGCGGAAATTTTCCGGCGCAATTTTCGATTAAAATTCCGATGAATCTCTCGAAAGTTCCGATGATGGCGCGATGCAACATAACCGGACGCTTCCTGGAGCCATCTTGCGCTACATAGCTTGCATCAAGCCGTTCCGGCAAAATAAAATCAACTTGCAAAGTGCCGCATTGCCAGGTTCTGCCGATGGCATCGGTTAAATGAAATTCAAGTTTTGGTCCGTAAAATGCACCTTCGCCGGGATTTATTTCGTAAGTTAATCCAGCCTTTTTTACCGCTTCAGCAAGAGCCGCTTCAGCCTTATCCCACGTGTCGTCAGAACCAGCGCGCTTTTCCGGACGCGTTGAAAATTTTACATCAATTTTTTCAAATCCGAAATCACGATAAACTTCTTTGAGCAACTCACAAAAAGAAATCGTTTCGGAATTAATCTGATGCTCTTCACAAAAAATATGAGCATCATCCTGCGTGAAAGCACGCACGCGCATGATTCCATGCAACGAGCCGGAAGATTCATTGCGATGACATGAACCAAATTCCGCCATGCGCAACGGCAATTGGCGATATGATTTCAGATCCTGATTAAAAATCTGCACATGGCACGGACAGTTCATCGGCTTGATTGCAAGAAGACGTTCTTCACTTTCAGCAACAAACATATTCTCGCGAAATTTTTCCCAATGACCGGATTTTTCCCATAAAATGCGATCAACCAATTGCGGCGTTTTCACTTCGACATAGCCATTTTTTTCGAGCTTTTGGCGAAGATATTTTTCGATTTCGCGATAGATGATCCAGCCTTTCGGATGCCAAAACACTGATCCCGTAGCCTCTTCCTGAATGTGGAATAAATCAAGCGCGCGGCCGATTTTGCGATGATCTCTTTTTTCTGCCTCCACTAAAACATGCAGATAATTTTTTAGCGATTCTTCACTTTCCCAGGCAGTACCGTAGATGCGTTGCAACATTTCATTTTTTGAATCACCGCGCCAATAAGCGCCGGCTAATTTCATCAATTTGAAATGTTTAACGTGAGAAGTTGAAGGGGCGTGCGGACCGCGACAAAGATCGATAAATTGCCCCTGACGATAAAGTGAAATATCTTCATTTGCCGGAATTGAAGCGATGATTTCGGCTTTGTATTTTTCACCAATTGAGTTGAAAAATTTCACTGCTTCATCACGTTTCCAAACCTCACGAACCAGCTTCTCATCTCGCTTCGTGATCTCGCGCATTTTGTTTTCAATCTTCTCCAAATCTTCCAAAACAAATGGTTCTTTACGCGCAAAATCGTAATAAAATCCATTTTCAATCGCCGGACCAATTGTCACCTGTGTTTCAGGAAAAAGCTCTTTCACCGCTTCCGCCATGATATGCGCCGCATCATGACGAATAATTTCCAAAGCATCTTTTAAAGTATGGACGCCGGATTTTGGCGTGATAATTTCAATTTTTGCATCTGCTTCAAACAGGTATGAAAGATCGTGCAACTCGCCATTTACACGAATTGCCAACGCTGATTTAGCCAAAGAAATCGCGATTGACTTGGCAATTTCAAAACCGGAAACACCGCGCAAAAACTCACGCGAAGCGCCATCGGGAAAAGTGATTTTGATTTGATCTGACATAAAAGAGATTGTTTGCGAAATTTTGTGTCTTACAAAATTTTCACAGGATTCAAAATGCAAACTAAAAAACAGCTTCTTTCAATTACAACAAACACTTATTACGCCGAGAAATTTATTCTTTCTTCTCTTGTGCGAATAAGAAAAGTTGCCGAAAAAATAAGACATGAGTTCAATATTGATGTTGAGATAATCGTAATTGATGACGGATCCAAAGATCAGACTGTTAATATTTTAAATTCCGAATTTAGTAAAAACCAAGATTTTAAACTCATCACTCTAACCAGAAATTTTGGTGCTATCAACTCTCACAGAGCTGGAATTTCCGCATGCAATGGAGATGCGGTTGTTTTCTTGGCATCTGACATGCAAGACCCGCCGGAAATCATACCAACATTGGTTAGAGAATGGATCGATCACGGACATAAATTTATTTATTGCCCACGCCAAACCAGAAATGATCCTTTGATTTCAAAAATTTTTGCACAGGCCTATTATTTTATTTTTAGAAAAATTTCCCAAATCAAAGATTTTCCGCAAAACGGTTTTGATATTTGTCTGATGGATCGACAAGTTGTTGATGCATTTCTTGCCTGCAAAGAAAAAAATTATACTCCACAGCAACTGATTTGGTGGCTCGGCTTTAGATCTCTTGGCATTCCAATTACAAGAGAAAAAAGATGCGAAGGAAAATCCGGTTGGACATTACAAAAAAAGCTGACTCTTGCTATCGACACTATCATCAGCATGTCTCACCTCCCAATCAGATTCATTTCGCTTTTTGGTATTTTTGTCGCTTTTTTGAGCATAGGATTTGGGCTGTATATTTTGTATCATGCACTTTTTGGATCTGTAGCTGTTGCTGGCTGGGCATCTATCATGTGCATAATTTCCTTTCTACTCGGTGTGATGATGATGATGCTTGGCATCATAGGAGAATATCTGCGTCGCGTTTTAGATGAGGTAAGGGAAAGGCCATCTTACGTCGTGGATAATGTGCGATTACCAGTTGAAACCAAATTCGTCGGTGGAATTGGGGGCTGTTAAGAAAAATTCTGTGTCTGGAATATTTTGTGCTTCGTGCGTCGTGCGTCGTGCTTCGAAGCACGTAGCACAGAGCACGAAAAAGACACAAAAGGTTGTTATCAAAAATGTTGTGTCTCTGAAATCAGATCCTGAAACAAGTTCAGGATGACATGTTTTGAAACCATCCTCCCCGGATTGTCATCCTGAACTTGTTTCAGGATCTGATTTTTTGGACACAAAATTTTAAGAACAATCAATTTTCTATCGTGTTGGTCATAACAAAGGAGCTAATTTGGCATAGCCCATTTTTAAAAATTTGTTAATATTGTTTTGGTAATCAGATCTCTTTATTACGAACAAAAAATACTTTCCGTGCTCACCAACAATTTTTGCCATTTTGATAAAATCGTGAATCCTGATCATTCTGACAAAATCCCTGTCAACATTCCACGGACCACAAATTTCGCGTTCAAGAAATTCAAAACCTATTCGATAAACCATCAACATGGCATCAAGTGGCACATTGGGTGAACTATTTTCTGCAACCACAAAACTTTGCCAGTTGAAAACTCTGTTATCCAGGATTTCCGTAAAGCGCAAAACTCCAGAAAATTTCCCGGTTTGGCGATCAAGAATTTTATAATAAATTTCTTCCCTTTTGGCAAAGCGCTCGAAATAGCCATGTAGATATTTGCGCTGATCATCAATCGTTCCAGGGGTTGCGCGCAAAAAATTGTCCTTTTTTCTGTTGCGCAAATCATAAATCAATCCTGCGTCATCAAGATCAATATGATGCAATTCGCAAAATTTTCCTTTAATGGAATTGGTAGAAAAAAGCTGTTCGATTTTTTTATGCAAAACTGATTCCTCCAGTTAGATCAATAACACCGCCATTGGTGTAATTATTGGCCAGAATGAATTTGATTGCGCCGATTAAATCGGCTTTGCAGCCAAATTTGCGATTGCCGATCGATAAGGTGAATTTTTTGATTTTTTCCGGTTCCATAAGATTGGTCATTCGTCCATCAAAATAACCCATACGGATTGAAGTGGAATAAATGCCAAAAATGGCATTTTCTTTGCCAATTACTTCAAAAAATTTTTCACCAAAAGCTTTGGATGCAGAATAAAGACTAACACCGCGGGATGTAGTTTGAGCACGAAATGAGCTCAAATAAATGAAATTTCCGGCTTTGATTTTTACCATGTAAGGCAAAATAAAATGGCAAAATTGCACATATTGCAGCACGTTAACTTTTAGCGAATCGTCGATGTTTTCTCTGGTTTCCTGCAGAAATAAATTTTTCTGCGTCAGAAAAGCGGCGCCGATAAAAATTATACGTTTTGGTTTCAGTTCTTTAAATTTTTCATCAAAAACTTTTTTGAATTGCTCGAAGTTATTGACATCGGAAGAGTTGACCAATTCTTTTGGCACGCGTTTGTTGTAAATTCGGATGAAATAAGAATTTTCGAAAGAAAAAATATCCTCAAGCAACTCGCTTTCTGATCCATAAATTACGTATAAATTAACCATTTTTTTTGCCGTAAATTATTACTGAAGAAGTTAGGCCAACACCAAATCCGGCGAAAATATTTACCGAATTTTTGTTGGAAAAATTCAGGGGAAAATCTTTGAGTAAAAATGGAATCGAAGAAGAAACGGTGTTGCCGTAAGCAGAATAATTTTCAAAAACTTTTTCTTTTTCGAAAGACAATAAAGACTTTATACCATCAACAACCACGCGGCTGGCTTGATGAATGTAAATACCATTAATTTTGAGATTATTGTTTTTGCAAAAATTTATCGCTTCAACAATTTGTGGCACAACTTTAATGCGGGTAAACATCCATATTTCTGCACCAGACATATGCAAAAAACCGTTATTTTCTTTTTTGCCAGCTGATTGAAATAAAAGATTGCGCTTGCTGCCATCGGTGAAATGGCTTTCGTAAATAATTCCAAATTGTGGATCATATTGACAGATGGTGGCGCTGGCGCCATCGCTAAAAACAGCGTTAGTTGAGCGATCAGCATCATGCAATTTGCTGCGATAACGATCGGCGGTAACCAAAAGAATGTTGTTATAAAATGAATTGAGCTTGTCGATTAGGCACAAAGCTTGCACGAAACCCGAACAGCCTTGGCTGATATCAATGGCAAGACAGTCTGATGGCAGTCCAAGTCGGTTGGAAAGTGTAATGGAATTGGCAGGAAGATAATCGTCGGGAGTTTGGGTTACCATCATGCAAAGCTTGATAGAATTTTTATCGATGTATTTTTCAATATTGGTGCAGGCCGTTAGAGCCAAAGAAACCGTACTATCATCAGACTGATAAACATATTCGATGCCGGTTTTTTGGATTAAATCATCATTATCAAACAAAGAGTTGACCGCGATTTTTTTAGCGCCAAGCGCAGTTTCAGTTTTTAACAAACGCATTACTGCAACGATTGAGACAATCGAGAATTTCCTTGATAGAAGTTGAGGCGGCAAGCTCTTGGCTTTCATTATATTGATCGCCGATTTCTTCAGAGATTTTGCTTAAAATTGCCAAATGACCCAAACTATCCCATTCAAGAATATCGCTGGATTTGGTGTTGATGTTGATGGAATTTTTGTCCACCTCCAAAGCTGCAGAAACAATAGAAATCACTTTGTCTTCAGTAATCATCAAAAGAACGGAAATTGGTTTTTAAAAATAAGTAGCAAAGGCGGTAAAAAATATGCGAGATCCTGCAAAGTCAAGAAACAAGAGAGAATTTTCCACTTTTTTGAAGCCATCAAAAATTCATCAACAATTTATTGTATTATCCCAGATCCGTCATTAGAACCGTCCAGAATTCCGCTAAGCCACGATTCTCTTGGCCTCGGGCGAGCACCGCACCGGAAGCGTATCATGCATACGCTGACGGAGCGGAGCGCAGAACGAGGTCAAGAGAATCGTGGATTAGTAGGAATTATCGGCGGTTCTAATGACGGATCTGGGATTATATATCAACTTTGACAAGTTCATAAAAACTTTGGGGCTATAGCGCAGCTGGTAGCGCGCTTGCATGGCATGCAAGAGGTCACGAGTTCGACTCTCGTTAGCTCCACCACCTCCCTTCAAGGCTTGGTGAAATTTTCTAGAATTTATTTATTATTTGGTCCATCCATGCCAAAGAACATCGAGTTCCACACTGACTCCAAACTTTATGACAATGCCAGAAAGAAACTCGTAAGAACCTGTACTGAATCTTTTTTAACCCCAGATTTTGGTTGTTATCAAAAATATTGTGTCTCTAAAAACAGATCCTGAAGCAAGTTCAGGATGACATGTTTTGGAACCATCTTTCCCTAATTGTCATCCTGAACTTGTTTCAGGATCTGTTTTTTCTGGACACAAAATTTTAAGAACAATCTACGATGGACACACTCTTAAACCAGCCTTGGAATCAGCGGAAAAAATTACCGGCGTAAAAATTGATTCAGCAACTGTGGATCGTGGATACAAAGGACATGGAGTCGCGAAACTGATCCACTCCGAAATCACACTAAAATCTTCATCTCCGGTCAAAAAAAGGAATCACAAAATCAATCAGGAAGCAGCTCAAACGTAGATCGGCAATTGAACCGACGATTGGTCACATGAAGCAGGGAGGAAAGCCGGGACTTTGCAGACTTAGGGGAATTATCGGAGATCAAATAAATGCATTACTAACTGGAGTAGGATACAATCTACGCCTGATCCTGAACCACATCAGGAAGTTGATGAAACTCAGAAGACTCAGGAATTTTTTAATCCAAATTTTGCTTCACCTGTTGGAGACTTTTTTGCCAAAATTCTATCGATTTGGAAAATGCTGAGGATGGGAAGTTGGTTCTTCAGTGGGGACTAAATATCTTAGAACCTGTCCTGAATCTTTTTTAACCCCAGATTTTAGCATGTTTTTAGCGCTTTTTTGACAAAATTACGAAGCGTATCTGGCAATACGGTGAGTAATTTTGTCAAAAAATAAGCAAAAACAGGGTAAAATATGGGGTTAAAAAAGATTTAGGACAGGTTCTTACCCATAAATGCTGACAAACTTTTCGTCTAGTTTGTTTCTACGACAAAACTCATCTTTAACTTCACTGGCTTCTTTTTTAATTTCGCTCCAATCACTTTCTTCAATTAATCCGAATACTTGTTTTACAAAATCAATATCAACACCCATAAAATAGCCCTTAACTTTAAGCATCAGTTTAATCACTTCCCAAGCTGTTTTGTGACAATTTTGTAAATCTTCGAACAATTTTTCACCAATAATAAAAATTTCTGGTCTTCTTTCTTCTCCAGATTCTTTTGCAGATTCCAATAATTGCTCAAGTGCCCATTTACGATCAAATAAGCCAGATTTATACCACCATTTAAACGACTGATATTCTTCAACAGAGATTGGCAATTCGGCAGAATTTTTTATTCTCCAATCCCATAAATTTTTGAACCTACCCAAAAACTCTTTTGGCACAGGATTATTTTCATTACAGCACCATCTTCCAATCAAAGAAATCATTGCCGATCCATCTTTTGGACGCTTCTTGAAAAGTTTTTTTAATAGATCATCTTCAAGTTTTATCTTACCTCTGGAATAAAATACTGCGATACTTTCGCCAAGCTTGAAATTGCTGCGCTTGCTGTCTTTTTCCTCATCAGTAGGATTCTCAAGGGCTAAAAGATATTTATCTTTAAGCAAATCAAACATGTCATCGAATGATGGAACAAAGTTTATGTAAGTCAGCCAAACTGCATTGAATCTTGCCTTGTTCTTCTTTGGGAGAATCGCTTCTAGATTATCCTTAACCCATTTTTGATTAATCAAATTAATCCAAGGCAAATAACGCCCTAAAACAGCAAAACCTTCAAGATAAGAATCTTTAGAAATTAGGTTATCTAAAACTGAAGTAAGAATTTCAGAGGCGTATTTCTTGTTGTTTTTTCTAAACTCTAACAAGGCTAACTCAATTAAAGCAGCTAAAGCTTCGCCGTGACAGCTATTGATTGCTCGGCTATAATATCGGTCATCATCATTATCATTAATTTCCCACTTTTCTAGAATTGCATCTTTATCAAGAATCATTTTCTTCAAAACCAAAACCACATTTTTTGAAAGATTTTCAGGAATTTGATTTTGCTCTTTAGATTTGCAGCTTTCAGAAATTAGCTTTGCGAATTCTTGTTTGCACCAGCCCCAGTGACTGTCTCCATCAAAGCTATAGCTGTCAAAATTACTAAATTCCTCATTTTTAAAGTCAGTAGACTGATCAGCAATCCATTTTCCTAACTCAATAATCTTTATCCAATCCTCTTCTGTTTTATTTGGATATTTTGTTAAGGCTCTAAGTAGGCGTTTTGGATAAGTTGGATTAGAAAGTTGGTTAAATAGTGCCAAGCCATCCAGATATTTTTTTGGACTCTTTTCAAAATCTTTTTCCAATGCATTACCTAGTCCTCTGGGATTTGGTGCGTTAAATCCCTCTCCTTTCTTTGGTTGCCACGAGGTTATGAATTTTATTATTTTTTTAATTTGCATCTTCGCCAACTCTTCTTCGGCAATTGGAGAATGATCTGTAATAAATTCAGCTTCTTTAACATGGTGTGGTAAATCTGGCCGCTCTTCCTTCTGAAATTCTTTGCTTAGCTCTTGATATTTCTTTTTCCACTCGCCACTTAATCCATCATTGATGCAATCCAATTTATTGAACAGCCACCTGTTGGCGCATAGATCTCTTTCTTTTTTTGCATTATCGTTATCTGAAGCTTTAGTATTTTTTCTTTCTTCAAAGCCATCATTTATAAAACCTAGAATTTTCTTCTTATTTGCAGCAGAAAGATTTTTAAATTCTTGTTTAAGCAAAAGATAATATTCGTGGTGAATATGGTAGTTATCAAACCTCTCTTTAACAACCAAGTGCTTCGCTACAGCTTTATTTTGCTTTTCTGGATACTTACGCAGCAGATGAAGAATAATTCTGGTAAATATCAAAAAATCCGAACCATCACTTAGTTTTTCTTCCAAAACTCCAATTACTTTTGTTTTGTTTTTTGAGTCATTTTCAAAGATGTATTCAGCCACATCACGAATTGCTGTAATTAACTTAAATTCAGCAGCATTTCTGTATTGATCCTGTTCATGATCTTCAATTGCAGAACGATTAAAACATAAACGCTGATTACTTTCTTTCGCAAATTTTCCATCAACTGCATTCTTCAAAATTTTGCACAAAGTTTCAAACAGCTTGAGGGAGCTTTTTACTAAAACAGAATTTTTAATAACCTTCAAAACCTCTTCGTAATCATAATCCTCCATGTTGGCAGAATCATTAAATCTTGTCTTAAAATCGTTGAACTTAGCTTTCTGATCATCTGGTTTTATCAACAATAATTCTTCAGCAATTTCTAAAACTAATTTTTCATAACCCTTTCTAACCAAATCATTTAAAAAATCTTTCACATAATGGCTGTTGGTGGTGGCATTCAAATTTTGACTATTCTTTAGATAATCACGATAAGCATTTCCAACTTTTAGACTATAGTTTTTTTCATCAGGAAAATTTTCACTAATCTTAAAAATTCTCATCAAAACAAAATGACCAACATCAATATTTTTGCTTAAGCGTTTTTCTAGATAAGGTTTGATTATTTCAAAAACTTCAGATGGTTCCTCTTTTGCAACCTTTGATAAGTAAATACCTTGAGGCCAACTTTCTAATTCTGATTTTTCTGGTGGAAGATGTTCTTTAAAACGTTGAAGCCATTTAGGATTTCTTAAATTTTGAAAAAAATATTCTTCAGTTTCTTTTGTTATATTAATACGAACATGATTTGTTATGCGGTCATCATCTATAAATGGCTCTGTATTAATTTTTTTTAAAATCTTCTTTATATTCTCGATCCTATCTAAATAGCTGGATGCTAAAATCAAAAACGCATCTTCAACATCAGATATCATTGACCCAACTTCTGTTAGACCATGTTTTAATTCTTGATCAAAATGACGGAAACGATGAGTGCCTTCTTTTTTTGAGTACAAATTTTTTACAAAATCATCGACAACTTTATCACCACCGTACTTGACGCTTAACTTGTCTTCAACAAATTTTCTAATTCTCTTTTTATCGTAATTTTCTTCTTCTTTTTGGCTTAGCCTTTTTGTAATTATTTTTAAAATGTCAGAAATGTCATCTCCACTACTTGCAAGACCCATCTCTTTAGTTGCATTTAAAAGTATTTTTTTGTTAAGAGATTCTTCTCTTCTAAGCATTGAATTTAACATCTCATTCAAACAATGAGTTAAAACTAGCTCTATTGCAGGCATATCCGGATACGCTTGGCAGAATAACATTGTTTTATATATCTTCTTTGCATCGCCAGCCTCTATCTTATCCAAGAAATCAATCACTTTCTTCTGTCTTTCAGACAAATTTTTTTCCAGATATTCTCCAACAGAATTTAATGTTTCTGTGGGAACGGAATTTGATGTTTTTGTAGGAAAGGGAGGCGAGTTAATCATATTGATCACAGACTAATCTTCCTTGAGCACACATCTTCAGTAATCTTTAAGAGATTCTTTACATCTTCTGCCAAGACTTCCAAATCCTCTTTTGAAATCTTATATTTTGGATCATATCTACCACCGATGTAAGCATATTCTAAAAGTTTGAAACGTTCTTTTTGTTCTTCGGTTTCTCTGATAAATAAGCTGCGTAATTTAGGGAAATATTCTTCACATTCTTTGCCAAGGATTGCCAAGAAATGTTCGTTTGGATTGTAAAGTGTAAAAACAAGTAGAATGGTTTTGTAAGCGTGTTCAGCAGATTGATGAAGATCAAAAGCAGCTTTGCCAAAATAAGATGAATCGTTTTCTGATTTTTTAAAATCGGATCCAAAGTCATCAAAGAACATTTCGGCTCTTTTAAACCAATGCTCAAAATATTCCGTTCTGAATTTTTGAATCTCATCATCACTTAAATTTCTGCGATCAGCAAAATCAAAATTGCCAGCGTCAAAAATCACGATTCCTTCTTCTTTAATGTCAGAATAGAAATACTGCCCAACGGAGAGCTTGTTGTTTAGCTCTTCAATGTCGTGGGTTAAAATTCTTGGATCGGCGCTTAGTTTTAAGTTGCGGCATTTTTCGCCGATTTCGTGCCAGAGGTTTGTATCAAGAGCGGTTATGGCATCTTTTGTTACAACCAAAATATCATAATCAGAAACATGTCCAGATTTGCGGTTTTCAGCTAAGTCTTTCTTTTCTTTGTAATCGCCGCGGGCGTAAGAACCGAAAAGGATAATTTTTTCAACATCTTTGCAGTTATCGCGGATTGTAGAAATGATTTTTGCCAACTCGTCGTGCTTACGTTGCGGTAAGTGTTTAAGAGAATTGTTCATAAGCATACTCCTAAATTCGGTTAATAATTTCACTTTTTACATACTCAAAAGCTTCGTCAAAATTCCAGTTGGTCTGGCCAGGAATAAATGGAGTATTGTAAGGCGAGAATTGATGAGGCAGTAAAATATTCATATCGAGCTGAAAGTCTTTGTTTAAGCGCTTCAATTCGAGATTCTTTAAAAACAAATCTTTGGAAATTTTTAGTTTGCCGTGATCGCAATATTTTTTGAAAATTTTTAAACACTCATCGATGTTTGCTAAATTTTTGCTGAAGACCATCCACAGATCGAATAAATCCCTACCTTTGCGCCTTTGATATAAAGCTCTTATCTTGGTTGCCATCAACTCTTCTAACTGATTAACCGCAACTATACTTTCGCCGCTAAACCATTCTGACTCAAAGCCGAAAGCTGCGTTATTGATATCCATTACTTGAAAATGCTCGGTGGTATTAATCTCAATTTTAAGCTTCATTGGCAGGCCGTTAACTGAAGTATATTTGTAAACCAATTTTGCTGATCGTTCAGTCAAAAGGCGGTTTGGCTCACCAAGCCAATTCAGTGCAATTCTAACGGCATCTATTGTTTCGCCAATTGGCTCAGCTCTCGTTTGTACAAAATCTAAATCTTCACTGTAACGCACTGATGGTTTGAGATAAATTTTATTGAGTGCAGTTCCGCCACGAAAAATCAGGCTATCTCTAACTTTTTGATTGCCGTAAAGACAAACCAAAGCCCTGTTGATGATTAAATCCTGCTCAACCATATCAAGGGTTTGCCAAGGAGCATTTTGTTGCCATTTTTCTATGAAAAGTTTTGGGATCATAAGTCGCTTTCAATAGTTGTGTTTTCAATGATCATCCATTTCTTGCATCTTGGATAGCCTTTAACGGGAATTTCAGGCGCTAGGGCAACGAGTTTTTTTTCAGAGGATAAATATTCTTGTAAGCCGTTAATAATTTCTTGTTTGTGCTCAGGATTTTCGGAATCAATTTTTTCCAAGATATATCCTAATTTTTGCAGCCAGAATTTTTGATTAGAAAT
This sequence comes from Alphaproteobacteria bacterium RIFCSPLOWO2_01_FULL_40_26, assembly GCA_001767955.1. Lineage (GTDB taxonomy): Bacteria > Pseudomonadota > Alphaproteobacteria > Rickettsiales > UBA1997 > UBA2645. The sequence continues at coordinate 25,621 of MEMO01000006.1, forward strand.
ATTCGCCAACTCGATCAATTTTTTAAGATCAATTGATTGTGCCAATTCTGATAGAACAGTTGCGATATGATTTAGTCCGCCACTTCTGCCAGAATAAAGCAGTAAATCCATAGCGGTTAATTCCGGCGAGGAAATTTTCAAATAGCCGCTATCAACGGTGATTTCTTTTAGAGGAAGGTTGGCTAGAGATTTTTTGTAGATTGCATCAATGCTAATCTGACCAAATTTTAAATTTTTGCGGATTTGCTTATCGGAAATTATCTGGAATGAATTTGGTTTTTGATGAGTTGCGCCGTGATACATTGCTGCGCTAAGTAAGCCCACATAATAGCTTACTCCTAAATGCTTCATTAAAATTGGAACTAACTCTTCAGCTGGTAAGCAACCTTGCAATTGATGTTCAGGTGGAATGATAACATAAAACCCTCTTGCGGGATTAATGATCTCACCATGTTTTTTTACGCGACGTATAGAAACCAAAACATTGTGTTTTGAAGTTTGTAAATCGCTTACAGCTTGGTCTATTGTAAAGGAAATCTGCCCTGATTTTCTTAAATCTTTTAAATATTCTGGAAACTTTGCCATAGTAGAAACATTATGGTAAAACTATAATATTATTACTATAGCATCATAACAAGAATATAGTCAACGAATGTCATAGTAATAATATCACAGTATTACTGTAAGTTTATCACTATAGGACAATTATGTCGTAAATTGAGCAATGCTGATAACCAATCCTCAAATATCCCTTCATTCGCTTTTCTGCCATTTTTGCAAGCATCAAAACTTGCCAATCAACATAATCGTAAACTATTACTTCTTTTTTGGTTGTTCTTGAAATTTTGTGTCCAAGAAAATTAGATCCTGAAACAAGTTCAGGATGACATGTTTTGGAACCATCTTTCCCTAATTGTCATCCTGAACTTGTTTCAGGATCTGTTTTTTCTGGACACAAAATTTTAAGAACAATCGAAAATGTCATCACAACTTCACCATCAAAGTAAAGGAGCCCCTAAAAAAGATTCAGCTGTTCTCATCATCATTCTCGGTTCAATCGTTGCCATTGGTCCGCTAACGATTGACATGTATCTGCCGGCATTTTCGGCAATCGCAAAAAGCTTCGATGCGACAGATTCTCTGGTGCAACTTTCGCTTACCGCCTATTTCATCGGCATCACTTTCGGCCAGCTGCTTTATGGTCCAATGGCTGATCGCTTCGGCAAAAAACCGCCTTTGTTTTTCGGACTTGTGCTTTTTGTTATCGCTTCGTTTTTCTGCTATTTTTCACACAGCATCGAAGAGCTGATTTTCTGGCGATTTTTTCAGGCTGTTGGTGCTTGCGCCGGAGCAGTAATTCCACGCGCCATCGTGCGCGACATTTTTTCACCGCAAGAATCGGGACGAATTTTTTCACATCTGATTTTGGTGATGGGAATCGCGCCAATTATTGCACCACTTCTTGGCAATCTGTTTCTGATAACTATCGGCTGGCAGGCAATTTTTGGCTTTCTCGCACTCTTTGGAATTATCTGTTTGTTGACCACAAAATTTCTCGTTCCCGAAACCAGAGGCGCAAATCCTGACGAAAAAATTTCGCACGCTCTCAAAAAATATTTTGGAATTCTGCATGATCGCAATTTCGTCATCAGCGCTTTGAGTGGCGGATTTGCTATGGCCGGACTCTTTGCTTATATCACCGGCTCGCCTTTTGCCTATCTCAAATTTTTTCAAACATCTCCGCAAAATTACGGATTTATTTTTGTTGCCAATGCCTTTGGTTTTGTCATCGCCGCACAAATCAATGCTGCATTATTGAAAAAATTTTCGCTGACAAAAGTTATGAGCAACGCGGTGTTTTTGCCGCTGATATTTGGCATATTGCTGATTTTTTGCGGCTTTTACATCCCAACTTTCTGGATCATCACATTATTATTTTTTGCTTTTCTTGCATCGGTTGGAGCAATTGTCCCAACCTCCTCCGCCCTTGCTTTGGCAAATCAGGCATCACATAGCGGATCAGCTTCGGCTTTGTTTGGCACCATTCAGTTCATCATCGCAACCATCAGCTCTTTTGCCATCAGTAAATTGCATAATGGCGGAATTGAAATCACAACTTCAGTGGTTGGATTTTGCGCTATCGCCTCTTGTTTAGTTTATAAAATTTTTAAGCCACAGAATCACTTCGAAGAAAGCGCCGCTGTGAATTAAAAAAATATTCACAACCAAAAGAGCAAGAACGGCAAGACGCGACAAGATGAACCATAATTTCTCACCAAAGGAAATCTGAAATTTCAGCTCACCGGTTAGATGCCGCAATTTTTCATAAACCAAAAAACGATAGCAGCTATGAAGCGGTAAAAAGAAAAAGCTGAATAGAAAAAAATTCAATGCCCAGAAAATCAGGACATTATCAATAAAAAACGAAATCACAAAAGCAGATAAAGCCATATCGCAAAGAATCAGAGCGGCGATAAACGAGGCGCAATAAATCAATTTTTTAATCTGCCCACGGCTATATTCCCTGCTTTCAAACATTGAGCTGATAGCACCATCATTTTGTGCAACCATTGTCGGCAAAGCGACAAAATATTTGGCGCCAAAATATGGAGCAAAAACCGCCAGCATAAATCCAATGCCAATCATCACAAGTTGCAACAACTCAACCAGTATGAATGAGATCAGTTTTTTTAAACCAAAACGCATTGGTTTAAAACTTTCATCGGCACAAAAATAATTTGCTGCAACCGCCAGATAAGAAGCTCGCAACCAGCTAAAAAAAATCCAGAACAACAAAAAGACCGCAAAAATTAAAATACTCCTGACCCCAAAATATTGCAGAAAAAAAATATTTTTGAAAATAACCGCCGAAGAATCATGAATCAGAAATCCCCATTTCAAAAGCACAGCAAACAACGCGGACAAAAAGCAAATGGTGATGACGATATTAACGCGGACAAAAGCAAAAAATTCCTTACGAAAAATTGCCATAGCACCACGCAACAACGACTTGCCATCAAGCTCAATTGTTAGAGCCATTTTTTCGAAATCTGATTTTTCCAATCTTTCATCTTCTTTAACTTCGGCATAATTTCCGGCAAAACTGACAACATCCTGCGATTCCCTAACTGCGGAACCATCGAATTTTCCCAGATTTTTTACAAATTCATTTAGATCTTTAGTCATAAAGCTGCATTACAAACCTTCGCAATAATTGCATTGGTTAAGAGGCGAAAATTATCGGGGATTTTTAAGCGATTTTTTTCGATTATTATCAGGCCTTGATCTGAAAGGCTTTTCAGCTTTTGACGATTAAATTCGACATTGCAAACAATTCCTTCACGCAATCTTAAACCGGTTATGATTAGCTCTTCGAACAATTCTTTTTTGGAAATTATTTCCATTTTTTGAATTCCCGCCCCACTTTCCTCAACTTTTTTTAACCATGAATTTGGCTCATGAAGCATGGTGATGGCATAACGATTTTTTTCGCCATCAAAATAAACTCGTGAATGCGCACCGGCGCCAATTCCAAGATAATCATCGCCTTGCCAATAAGCCAAATTGTGGCGGCATTGAAAATTTTTTTTGGCATAGTTGGAAATCTCATAAGCTTCAAAACCAGCGCCAACAGTGATCTCATTTGTCATCTCATAAAATTCTGCCAATAGATTTTCATCCGGCATGATAAATTTTTTTTGCTGGAATTCAGAAAAAAATCTGGTGCCTTTTTCGATAGTCAGCTGATAAAGCGAGAGATGTTTTGTGCCAAAATTTATTGCCCGCTTCAACTCATCAGACCATGATTTTAGTGATTGATTTGGCCTTCCGTAAATCAGATCAAAAGAAAAATTATCAAAAATTTTTGCGGCAATTTCGATGGTTTGTATCGCTTCTTTTGCTAAATGTTCGCGCCCTAAAAATTTTAAATCATTGTCATTTAAAGCCTGAATTCCGATAGAAAGACGATTGATGCAAGCAAGGCGCAAATCCTTGAATTTCGTGGCTTCAAATGATGTTGGATTTGCCTCAAGAGTGATTTCACAATTTTCATCAACTTGCCATAAGTCAGAAATTTTTTTTAAAATTCCTTCAACCAGAAAAATTGGCATTAGTGATGGCGTGCCGCCACCAAAAAAAATCGTGGTAATTTTTTTGTCACGCAATTTTTGCGAAAAAAATTGCAATTCCGTTTCGTAAGCGCGCAAAAAACTTTTGTGATCAATAGCCTCGCGAACATGTGAATTAAAGTCGCAATACGGACATTTTGATTTACAGAATGGGTAGTGGATGTAGAGAGAAAGAGAGTTTTTGCTTGATCTCATTTGCTTGAAAACTAGATCCTGAAACAAGTTCAGGATGACGAGTATAAAAACTGTCATCCTGAATTTGTTTCAGGATCTATCCTCTTAAATCATGCTCCAAATCGCAATCGTAGTTTTTCGTGAAATTCTTGAAGTTGCACTCATCATCGGAATTTTAACCGCCGCAACCAAAGAAATTCCCGGGCGCACAAAATGGATATTAAGCGGCCTTGGGCTTGGTATCATCGCCTCTCTCGCCTTGGCATTTTCTACCGATAAAATTTCCGAAAGTCTCGAGGGAATGGGACAAGAATTTTTCAACGGCCTCATTCTTCTTGCCGCCGCTTTCATGATAGGATGGACAGTTTTGTGGATGCAAAAGCACGCCAGATCTCTTTCTTCCGAACTAAAACGTCTTGGCAATTCCGTTCGTGAAGGCAGAAAACCACTTTACATTTTGACAGTCGTTATATTGCTTTCTGTGCTTCGCGAAGGCGCAGAAATCGTGCTTTTTACCTATAGCTACTACATTTCCGGCACCGCAATTTTTGAAATTATTTTTAGCCTGATTTGCGGAATTATAGCCGGAATTGCACTGGGCTGCGCACTTTATTTTGGCATGCTTAAAGCCTTTGGAAAATATTTTTTTATCATCACCAGCTGGCTTTTAATTTTCCTTGCATCGGGAATTGCCGCTTCAGGAATCGGTTTTTGGATCAACGCTGCAATCGTTCCCGCTCTAGGAAATCCAGCGATTGATCTCTCGGAAATTTTATCACAACAAAGCTTGTTTGGAAAATTTCTGCACATCTTTTTTGGTTATATCGATCAGCCGGCGGGAGCGCAATTAATCGCTTATTTCACTTCTCTAACCATCTTGGCTATTAGCTTAAAAATCGCCAAAAAACTATAATTTTTTTGCCGCTTCAAATGCGCCGTAGCTGATAATTGCTGATGCGCCGGCACGCTTAAATGCCATCAAACTTTCAAAAAAAGCTGTATCAAAATCAAAAGCGCCTTGAGCTGCCGCATGTTTAAGCATCGCATATTCACCGCTCACCTGATATGGAATTAACGGCAATTTAAAATTTTGTGTAGCACGCAAAAGCACGTCCAGATATGGCATTCCTGGTTTTATGATTATTAAATCCGCGCCTTCAGAAACATCCAAAGCGATTTCGCGCATCGCTTCATCGCAATTTCTGAAATCCATCTGATAGGTTTTTTTATCTGACTTTTTTAAATTGGCAGCTGATCCAACCGCGTGCCTGAAAGGCCCATAAAAACTCGAAGCATATTTGACGGCATAAGACATGATGCCAACATCAACAAAACCCTGATCATCAAACGCATCGCGAATTATGCCAATTCTGCCATCCATCATGTCGGAAGGCGCGACAATATCGCAACCGGCTTGCGCTTGCACCAGAGCCTGTTCACAGAGAATTGCGATGGTATCATCATTTAGCACATAACCCTTCTCATCAACAATTCCGTCGTGACCATGAGTTGTATAAGAATCAAGCGCCACATCAGTAATCACGCCGATTTCCGGCACAGAATTTTTTATCGCATAAATGGCGCGGCAGATGAGATTTTTTGCATTTACAGCTTCGCGTCCGTCAACAGTTTTTAATTTTTGGTCAATCACCGGAAATAGCATCAAAGCAGGAATTTCAAGCGCTCTCGCCTCTTTGGCTTTTTTAACTAAAAGATCAATTGAAAGGCGTGAAACACCAGGCAAATGAGAAATTTTTTCCTCCCTGTTTTTGCCTTCAATAACAAAAAGCGGCAAAATCAAATCACTTGGCGAAAGTGAATTTTCTGCCGTTAAATCGCGAATCCACTGGCTTTTGCGATTGCGGCGCAGACGTGTTTTGGGGAAATGTTCGTTCATCAAATTTTAATTATTTTGAGTCCACAATGTTTCTCAAGATGGCGGAAATCTTTATCGCGAGTTACAATTGGTATTTCATGATCAATGCATAGTTGAGCAATTTGAACATCAACTGATCTGGCCTTTAATTTTTTCGATAAAATTTTAGCTCTCGTAAACCCGGCTCTATGCCAATAGCCATAACCTATTTCCATAATGGGAAGAGCTGTTATATTTTTTATCAATTGTGTTGAAAGAGACGGATCTGAAAGCAATTCAGAGATCACCATCGGAGCAAGTATTAATCTTTGACCAAGCAATGCTTCTTCTACTATTGTGATATCATCACCCTTCAACCCCTGAAAATAAGCAACCATCACTGATGTATCGGCGCTAATCATATCTCGTCATTTCTTAATTTATCGAAATCAATCGAGAATTTTACTTTACCTCTCATCTGCCTTATGTTTTCATAAGTTTGAGCGCGGGCTAAATATTCCAGCCCCTCCTTTACGGTATCCGTGATGCTTTTATGCTTTCTCCCCATTGCTTTTTGCAATAATTCTCTTGGGATATGAACAGTAATTTTTTGTATTTTGGATGCTTTCATAAATTTTTTTACATAAAATTAATACATAACTTCTTACCATAAACCTAACTTTCAACATGAAAAACATTCTTGAAGAAATTTACCAACATAAATTGCTTGAGGTTCGCAATCGTAAAAAAATGCTGCCGGTTGCGGAAATTTGTAGACGCATCAAATATCAGGAAAAGCCAAAAGATTTTTTTGATACACTAAAAAAGAAAGATGAAAAAGCTGAAATCGCCCTGATTTGTGAAGTAAAAAAAGCCTCGCCTTCGCATGGCATAATCCGAAATGATTTTAATCATATTGAAATCGCTAAAACCTATGAAAAAGCTGGTGCAAGCTGTATTTCGGTTTTAACCGACGAAAAATATTTCATGGGAAAAAATGAATATTTAAGCGAGATAAGAAGCAATGTTACCATACCACTCTTACGTAAAGATTTTATGGTTGATACTTACCAAATTTACGAAGCAAAAATGCTCGGCGCTGATTGCATTTTGTTGATCGTCGCAATGCTTGACGATATCAAGATTCATGAGTTGGAACAATGCGCTCTGGATAGCGGCATGTCTGTGTTGATTGAGGTTCATGATGAAGAAGAATTGCAACGTGCTTCAAAATTAAAAAGCAAACTGCTTGGAATTAATAATCGCGATTTAAAAACACTAAAAACCAGCATAGAAATTTCACTTTTTTTGTCAGAATTTGTGCCATCAGATTATGTTCTGGTTTCAGAAAGCGGCATAAAAGATGCAACCGACATTGAACTTCTACAACAAGCCGGAATCAATTGCTTCCTGATCGGAGAGCATTTCATGAGACAACCTGATATTACCAAGGCAGTGCGCGATATTTTCAAATTGAGCGATGTTTAAAATAGCAATCATCGGCCGGCCAAATGTTGGGAAATCAACGCTTTTCAACAAGCTGGTTGGGAAAAATTTTGCTCTTACCGATAACACTCCTGGCGTCACGCGCGATCGCAAAGAAGCACTGGCAAAGCTTGGCCCACTTGAGTTCATCGCAATTGATACTGCCGGACTCGAAAATGAAATTTCCGACAAATCTTTAGAAAAAAGGATGGTAGAGCAAACTGAAATTGCTGTTGCCGATGCTGACCTTTGTTTGTTTGTGACTGACGCAAAAGAAGGTATCACCAACACAGATTTTTACTTTGCCAAATGGCTCAAAAAACTCGGCAAAAAAACTGTTCTGCTTGCCAATAAATGTGAGAATCTCAACGAAGAAATTTTCAACAGTGAATATTACAAACTAGGCTTCGATAAACCAACGGCCATCTCGGCAGAACACAAGCTAGGATTTGGTGATTTATACGAAAAAATTGCTCCGGAAATTGAGAAATATTCGAAAGATTTTGAAGAAGTCACAACTAGCGATTTGCAAATCGCAATCGTAGGAAGACCAAATGCCGGCAAATCAACTTTTTTGAATAAAATTTTAGGCACAGAAAGGTTAATCACCGGCCCGGAAGCTGGCATCACACGTGATGCCATTGCCATAGATCACGAATTTCGCGGACAAAAAATCCGCTTCATCGACACTGCCGGCATCAGAAAAAAATCCAACATCACACAAACACTGGAAAAGCTTTCAACCTTTGACAGCTTTAGGGCCATACGTTTTGCCCAAATTGTAATTCTTCTGATTGATGCAAATTCGCTGCTTGATCATCAAGATGTAGCGCTGGCCGGAGAGATTATACGCGAAGGGCGCGGACTGGTTTTTGCCATCAATAAAATCGATGCGGTGACGATTGATCGTGAAAGTTTCATGCGCGAAGTAAGAAAACAGATTACCTCTCTCTTCCCTGAAATTAATGGCGCAGCAATCATCGGCGTTTCAGCAAAAAGCGGTTATAATGTTGAAAAAACCATCGAATTTGCCCTGCAAACTTATGAGCAATGGCAAAAATATATTCCAACAAACAAACTACAGGACTGGCTAAAATCCGCAGTTGAAAACCACGCACCAAAACTTTTTAAAGGCAAAACAACCAAACTGAAATATGCCACACAAATCAAAAAACGCCCACCAACTTTTGCGGTTTTTACCAACTATCCCAAGGCTGTAGAAGGCAATTATCAGCGTTATTTAGCCAAACATTTGCGCGAATATTTTGATTTGAAATTAACTCCAATCAGGCTGGTTTTGCGCAAAAGTGAAAATCCTTTCGAAGGAAAAAAAGAAAAAAAATTTTCGAAGAAACTTCACAAGAAGTAATTTGACTATCCGAAATGGTCATTTTACTTTTCAGCGAATTTTTATTTTTATGGAAACCGAAATTGCAATCAGTGAGTTTAAGGCGCATTGCCTTGAAGTAATAAACAAGCTACAACACAAACATCAAACCGTAATCATAACCAAAAGGGACAAGCCGGTGGCAAAGCTCTTGGCCTTTAACGATAAAGCAAAGAAGAAGTCGGCAATGGATTTGTTTAAAGGCAAAATCAAAATTAATGGCGACATAGTCAAACCAATTGGCGAGAAATGGAACTGTGAAAAATAATCGAAAAACCCGGAAAATATGAAAGATTTATTGGTCTTGGATACTCACACAATAATTTGGTTCTTATCTGAATCATCACAATTTTCGACAGACATAAAACGAAAAATCAATCGAGCTCAAGAAGAAAATCTGTTATCAATTTCCTCTATTTCTCTATGGGAAATCTCCATGTTGGTAGCAAAAAAACGCATCAATGTTTACGAGCCAATAAAAGATTTTTTAAAATCAATCACAACGATTGATGGATTAAGAATCAAAGAAATAACGGCAGAAGTTGCGGCAGAAAGCATGATGTTGATGGATGATTTTCACGGCGATCCGGCTGATAGATTGATTGTTGCTACTACAAAAATTCAAGGCGCAACTTTGCTTACTAGAGACAAGTCAATATTAAACTGGGCTAAAAAAGGACACATTAAATTTTCAAAGGTTTGAATGAAAAAAATCGACACAAAAAAAGTTTTTGAAGTTGATTGTGACTTTGAGGTGAAAGGCTTCGCCGCAAGATCAGAATTTGTTCCGGCAATTGATGAAAATTATCTTTTCGATCCAAAAACCACTTTGGCAATTCTCGCCGGATTTGCTTTTAACAGCAGGGTTTTGATTCAGGGAATGCACGGCACTGGCAAATCAACTCACATTGAACAAGTGGCAGCACGCCTTAACTGGCCTTGCATCAGGATTAATTTTGATTCACAAATTACACGCCTTGATCTTGTCGGCAAAGATGTGATCAAACTGAAAAACGACAAACAGATCACCGAATTCAAAGAAGGAATGATTCCTTTCACCCTACGCCACGGAATGGCTCTGGTGTTGGATGAATATGATGCGATTAAAACCGATGTTTCTTTTGTGATCCAACGCCTGCTTGAGGAGGAGGGAAAATTTACCCTGCTTGAAGAAAATGAAATTATCACGCCAAACCAGCATTTCCGCCTCTTTGCCACTTCCAACACTCTCGGCGCCGGCGATGATTTGGGAATTTATCATGGCACAAATCTCATCAACCAGGCACAGATGGATCGCTGGAATATTGTGGCTTCGCTCAACTATCTTGATGAAAAACACGAGCTGACAATTTTACTTAAAAAACTGCCATTTCTTAATTCCAAATTGCATCAAGACACCGCAAAAATGATGGTACGCCTTGCTAATCTCACGCGCGAAGCTTTTAAAAACGGCGATATTTCCAATCTGATTTCACTACGCACTCTGATTTCCTGGGGAAAAAATATCGAAATTTTCGGCTCGGTTAAAACCGCTTTTGTTTTAAGTTTTGGCAACAAGGTGATTGATGATGAAAAAGCTGTAATTGCTGAATTTTATCAGCGCGTTTTTGGGGATGAGGTGTGAGCGCTTGACTTTCACCAAGTCAAAAATAGCTTGCGCCAGCCTTTTTAAAAAAAATCAAATCACAAAACATCATGACTAGCCTAGCTCTCCCTATTATGCCACTACTCAACATTGACACTTTAGCCTTCTCCAAAAGAATGCAAAAAGCCGGTTTAAAACCGGAAATTTCCGATGAGCTTGCAGAAGCTATCAAGGAAACGCAAAGCCATTCGATTGAAAATTTTGCAACTAAACAAGATTTGGATAGGAAGCTTGGTGAAACCGATCATAAAATTGAAAAATCTGAGACAAAGCTTGAGCGAAGAATTGATTCAGTTCATCAAGAGCTAAACCACAAAATCGAGTTCAGCAAACAGGAAATCATTATTAAACTTGGTCGCGCTATCTACTTCGCCGCTGGCCTTATAATCACTTCAATTGGTATTGCCGTCGCAATAATCAAACTTTAAAATCGATCAACCCCAACATCGCTTGAAAACAAAGGCATTGGCTTCACCTCTCTTTCTCTCAAGCGTGGACTTGGTGATGGAACTTCAGCAATCACAAGACTCTCTTTTTCATTTTTTCTTTCCCCATCCTTGTCAACCGATTCTGCTTTAACCATTCTTTTTAGCTCCGCACGACGCATATCTTCCAGCATTTCAACCTCTTCTTCTCTGTCTTTTTTTGCAACTTCGGAGATTTTTTGATCAAGATTTTTTAGGGTAATATTTTCTGTCATAAAATTTTGCTTAATGGATGATGCTTAAACACCAAATCCCTCAATTTTGAATCTAGAATGTGAGTGTAAATTTCGGTAGTTGCAATATTGGTATGCCCCAAAAGCTCCTGCAACACACGCAAATCAACACCGCTATTGAGAAGATGCGTGGCAAAAGAATGACGAATCACATGAGGATGAACCCTCGATGGATCAATACCAACCTTGATTGCCAGTTCTTTTAACATCTGATGAAAACGCTGACGCGTGATATGTTCATCTCTTTTGGTATATTTTTTTTCTCTCGCCTCACCTGGTTTTTTGCTGGCACGAACTACGCCAACAAAAAGCCATCTGGAATTTTCCAAGCCAAGTTTTTCTCGTAAATCAAGATATTCCAAAAGCTTTGTGATCGTGGCTTTATTGAGCGGAGCAATTCTTTCCTTGTTGCCCTTGCCTTTCACAATCAGATAATTGCGCAAAGTTTCGCCATCTTTTTGAATTGCCGAAACCGGCAAAGATACCAACTCGCTAACGCGCAAACCGGCAGAATAAACCATCTCCAACATGCAGGAAAGTTTGATGCCAAATTCCGATTTGTCGCGATTGACAAAATCAAGTATTTTGAAAATTTCTTCCTCACTTAAAAATTTTGGCAATTTGGTATCAGGTTTTGGCGCCTGTAAATAAAAGGCTGGATTGTCTTTCACTAAATTTTCATTCAGCAAAAATTTGTAAAAATTTTTTAAAGCAGAAATTTTGCGCGCAACTGAAGAAGATTTGAGATTTTTTTTATGCAATTCATAGAGATAATCCTTGATGTCATCTGGTTTCACCTGCACAAACTCAATGGTTTTTTCTTTGAGAAACTGTGCAAACAATTCTAAATCCTTGCCATAGGAAACAATGGTATTGAACGACAAACCATCTTCAGCTCTAAGCTTTTGCAAAAAATTTGAGATGCAATTTTCGTAATTCATCAAAAATCAAAGAACGATTTCTGGAAAATTTTTTCATCTTCCGGCAGGCAAATATTGACCTTGTCCTTAATGTCTATTTTCAAAATAACTTCTTTTTGCAGAATTTTTGTGTCATCAAAAACCAAAAAAACAAACAGCGCAAACATCGAAAACAACGCAGCCCAAAAAACCAGATGTTTGAGCAAAATTGTAAATTTGTTGTCGAAAGGATGATAAAGCATGTTTGATTTATGATTTAGAACCTGTCTAGAGCCTGTCTTAAAACCCACCGCGCCTCGATTTTCCATAAATTTTGGCTCGTTTTTTGGCAAAATTTTTTGCAGTATGTTGAATACA
>MEMO01000007.1 GCA_001767955.1 Alphaproteobacteria bacterium RIFCSPLOWO2_01_FULL_40_26
AGTTTGGTAAAGAAAATCAGAGATAAATTTCAGAACTTTAATGAGTGTTTAGAAAGTGTTCTAGTGGGAGTATAGATTTTTAGTTTGGTATAGTCCGAATTCGGTGCTACTCCCTCTCCCCTTGTGGGAGAGGGTTGGGGTGAGGGGTAATATTTTGTGAGGGGTATTTTTTTGTGAGGGGTAAATTTTTGTGATGGAGGCAATGTTCTTCAAAGAGTAAGGTTGGGAGCATTTTTCTTAAGCGTTATTGGGGTTAAGATTAGCTAAAAAAATCACCAACTTTTTTGAAAAAACTTTCCGATTTCGGATTGTTAGCTTTGTTTTGCATCAGCTTGTCGAGTTTCATTAGTAATTCACGTTCTTCCCCGGTTAATTTCACCGGAGTTTCTATACTGATTTTGACATACATATCGCCTCTACGGCCACCTGAATTGATGATGCTCATACCTTTTGATTTCAAACGAAAAACATCATTATTTTGCGCACCTTCTGGAATTTGTAATTTGGCCTTTGTGCCGTCAATAGTTGGAATTTCAATGGCACCACCAAGCGCAGCAATTGTAAATTTAAGCGGGATTTCAAAATGAATATCGTCGCCTTTGCGCGTAAAAAACTGATGTTTGCGCAGCGAAATATAAACATACAAATCTCCGGCTGAACCACCGCGTGAACCAGCTTCTCCCTCGCCCGCCAAACGGATGCGATTTCCTTCTTCAACTCCGGCAGGAATTTTAACTGATAAGGTTTTTTCCTTATTAATTCGACCTTCACCTTTGCAAGTTTTGCACGGATTTTTGACAATTTGTCCAACTCCAGCGCAAGTGGTGCAAGTGCGTTCAACAATAAAGAAACCTTGCTGGGCGCGGATTTTGCCACTACCTTTGCAACTTGAACAAGTTTCCAATTTTTCACCGCCAGCGCCATTACAGGAAGTGCATATAGCAGGAATAGTGAAAGAAATTTTTTCAGCAGTGCCGCGAAAAGCTTCTTCCAAAGAAATTTCGAGATTATAACGCACATCGCTTCCGCGCTGTGCAGAACTTCTTTTTTTGCTTTGGCGCGCACCACCGAAATCACCAAAAATATCGGAAAAATTATTGAAAATATCGTTGAAATCAAAACCTTCAAAACCATGTCCGCCACCGCCAAAACCGCTCTGCCCTTGCCCAAAAGCCTGATGACCGAATTGATCGTAAGCTGATCTTTTCTGATCATCTTTTAAAACTTCATAAGCCTCTGTTGCTTCTTTGAATTTGGCTTCAGCTTCTTTATTTCCCGGATTGCGATCGGGATGATATTGCATCGCCAATTTGCGATAAGCTTTTTTAATTTCATCAGCGGAGGCGTTTTTAGCCACAGCAAGAATTTCGTAGTAATCGCGTTTGGACATAAAAAATTAGTGGTAAGTAGTTACTTGGTTCTGCTTTGCAAGCCACTTGCTGAACTTTTTAAATGCTTTGGCACGGTGAGAAATTTGATCTTTTTTTACAGCAGAAATTTCGCCAAAAGTTTTATCCATGCCATCTTTGGTAAAAATCGGATCATAGCCAAAACCTTGATTGCCACGAGGTGGAAAGGTTAATTCACCACCAACTCTTCCTTCAAATGAAATGGAAAAATTTGTTTTGGGATCGAAAAGTGAAAGATTGCAGATGAAAAAAGCGCTGCGATTTTTGCCAATTTTTTCTGCGATTTTTTTGAAAGCTTGTGGAAAATCTTTTTTACCATTCTCGTTAATAGCAAATCTAGCTGAGTGAATTCCAGGTGCATCTTTCATGGCGCAAACACACAATCCTGAATCATCAGCCAAAGCAGGAATGCCGATTTTTTCGCCATAAAATTTTGCTTTAATCAGAGAATTTTCGGCAAAATTTGCGCCGGTTTCTTCCGGTTCTCGCAAATCAAATTGAAATGATGGAATTGCTTCAATGCCAAGCGTTTTGAGCAGCGCTTCAATCTCAAAAAACTTCCCCTTATTGCCGGTGGCGATGAGAAGTTTTTTGAACGAATTTTTCATTATGCGGCAAGCGCTTCTTCACTTTTTTGTGCGGCTTCTTTGATCTTTTCCAGCTTTTCCAAAGCCTTTTTCTTGAGATTTGAACCTTTGGTTTTTGGCGCGAATTTCGGCTGGTATTTTTCAGCACCTTTAACACCAAGGGCCATCAAAAATTTTGCCACTTTTTCAGTTGGTTTAGCGCCAACAGAAAGCCAATATTCAACACGTTCCTTGTTAATGGAAACGCGCTTCTCATCAGAATCAGCAAGCAATGGATTGTAGGTTCCAAGCTTCTCCAAAAATTTTGAATCTCTTGGCGAAGTGTGATTGGTTGCAAGAATGCGATAATACGGAATATTTTTTCTTCCGCCTCTTGATAGACGAATTTTGATCATTGTTTAGTTTTTAAAATTGCTGACGGTAAGGAGGCGCGGCAAACTAGTAAGATAAAAGTTTTTTGCAACTATTCACTTTGTAGCGGGGCGCTGCACTTGTTCAAAGTGCGAGAAGCGCGGGCAATCGGGTTGGTTAGATAAAAATCAAAATCCTGAATCATAATCTGTTTATCGATAAAATCGGCTTTTATTGCACCCGATTTTACCCAATCTTTTTTCACAATTTCCGGCTCTTCAAGTTTGATTGCGGCTTCGAGCTTTTGCGCTAATTCCTGAATAATTTTGATATCTTCTCTGGCTTCGCCTGGCGCAAAAACGGCACGTGATGTTTTCTGTTTGCGACCTTCACAATTGAAATAAATCGCTTCTTTTTCACTGTAAGCGGCGGATGGTAAAATCACGTCAGCAATATGCGCACCACGATCACCATGAGTTCCGATATAAACCACGAAGCAATCTTTTAGCTTTTCAAAATCAATGTCGTCGTCAACTGCGTGTAAAATTACAAGTTTGATTTCACCTTTTTCAGTTTTGGATAAAATTTCAGAAACGTTCGAATCACCGACAAATCCAGTGATTAAGCCATTTAGCAAACCAGTTGATTTTGAAAGAAAATTAAAACCATTCCAAGACTGTCGCAAATCCCCATTTCTTACCATTTTTAAACTCGACGAGTCCTTGTAAATCAAGGGATCAGATTTTTCAGAAAGTTGATTTGCGACATGGCCATTCCAGCCATCACGAATCATGTTATAATTTTCAGCGATTTTTTTGGAATAGGCGCAAACCAGATCTCCATCTGACCTTACAACCACATCATGCCCTAAAATCAGCATGGGATTTTTGGCGTTTTTTAGCGTTTCTGCAAATTTTCCATGTCCATCAAGAATTTCTTTTAGCACCCAAATATCATCACCGAGATGTTCGTAATCATAGGTCAAATCGGCTTTGCAACCAATCGCAGCGATTTTTATTTTTTTGCTTAAAAATCTTTTTCTGATGCGAGCATTGATAATTGGTGCATCTTTGCGTGGATTCACGCAGATAAGCAAACAGACATCGGCTTCTTCAATTCCGGCAATAGTGGTGTTAAAAAGGTAAGATGCACAATCATAGGCATTGAATTTCTCACCTTTCAGACGGCAGTCAAAATTTCTTACACCGATTTTTTCCAAAAGATTTTTTAGCGCCAAATTTTCGCAAGCGGAAGAAAGCTGGCCGGACAAAGCAGCAATTTCACCAATCCGAACTGATTTTATTTTTGCAACAATTTCATCATAAGCTTCATCAAAACTTGCTCGCTGCAATTTGCCATCGCGTTTGACATATGGCTTATCGAGACGTTGATATTTGAGGCCGTCATAACAAAAGCGCGTTTTGTCGGAAATCCATTCTTCGTTAATTTCTTCATTCAAACGTGGTAAAATGCGCATCACTTCAATCCCGCGTGAATCAATGCGGATATTGCTTCCAACTGCATCCATCACGTCAATTGTTTCGGTTTTTTTCAATTCCCAGCTTCGGGCTTTAAAGGCATAAGGCTTAGAGGTGAGAGCTCCAACCGGACAGAGATCGATGATATTTCCTGAAAGTTCAGATTTGATGTTAGCATCAAGATAGGTGGTAATTTCCATATTTTCACCGCGACTAATTGCGCCAAGCTCAACGGTTCCAGCCACATCTTCAACAAAACGAATGCAACGTGTGCATTGGATACAGCGCGTCATCTGGGTTTTGATGAGTGGTCCCATATTTTTGTCTTTTACGGCACGTTTATGTTCGTGATATTCAGATTTGCCGCGACCATATTGATAGGCTTGATCCTGCAAATCGCATTCGCCACCTTGATCACAAATCGGACAATCAAGCGGATGATTGGCAAGCAAAAACTCCATCACTCCTTCACGGGCTTTTTTTACCATTGGCGTATCGGTATGAATTTTCATACCATCGGCAATCGGCATCGCGCAAGAGGCCACCGGCTTTGGCGGCATGCCCTCAACTTCAACTAGACACATGCGACAATTTCCAGCAATAGCCAGACGTTCGTGATAGCAAAAACGAGGGATCTCGACATCAGCAATTTCACAAGCCTGAATGATTGTAATTCCTTCCGGAACTTGATGCTCTTTTCCGTTGATTGTGATTTTTGGCATAAGCAAAAAATTAGCGCATCTGAATACACTTCAGATGCGCTAAAAAATTTTTAAATTAAAAAATTTTAATTCCTAGAGACTGTATTTCTAGAATGGAATTTCATCATCAGCTTCTTCTACAGCAACATCATTGTTTTTTGACCTGTTATCTGAAGAGTAGGAAGAACCACGTTCACCACGTTCTCTTGAATCAAGAATCTGCAAAGTTGAGTTAAAATTTTGTAAAACGATTTCGGTGGTGTATTTTTCAATTCCCTGATTGTCAGTCCATTTTCTGGTTTGCAATGAACCTTCAACATAAAGTTTGCTGCCTTTCTTGACGTAGTTTTTAACAATACCAACCAAGCCTTGTGAAAAAATCACCACACGATGCCATTCGGTTTTTTCTCTTTTTTCGCCGGTATTTTTATCTTTCCAACTATCAGATGTGGCAATGGAGAAATTGGCAATTTCACGGCCATCATTGGTTGTTCTGATCTCTGGATCCTGGCCGACATTACCTACCAAAATCACTTTGTTGATTGACATAAATTACCTCATAAACGTGGTTAAAAAGAAGGCGCAAATTAAGAGTGAAGAATTTAAAAACTAGCCAAGATTTTTATTGATCTCGAAATGAGACTTGTTTTGAATGCGCGCTCTTTTTTCACAACCGTAAACATATGAAAAAAATTTTAACTCTTTTCACATTTTTTCTTCTCGTAATGAATTCAGCATCGGCACAAAAAAACAAAGCTTCTGATCCCGAAAATATTCTCTACATCGATCTCAAAGACGGGCGCGTTGTTATTGAGATGTTACCGCAAATCGCACCAAATCACATCGGAAGAATTAAAACCCTTGCACGGCAAAAATTTTATGACGGTATAGTTTTTCATCGTGTCATTGACGGATTTATGACACAAACCGGCGATCCAACCGGAACCGGCATGGGAAGTTCAAAATTACCCGATCTAAAAGCAGAATTTTCCGATGAACCACACATTCGCGGCGCGGTTTCAATGGCCAGAGCAACTGATCCAAACAGCGCTAACAGCCAGTTTTTTATCGTTACTCACGATTCAAGATTTCTCGATGGCCAATATACGATATGGGGGCGCGTCATCAAAGGCATGGAATTTGTCGACAAAATCAAAAAAGGCAGCGGACGCGATGGCAAAGTGCAAAATCCCGATGTTATGATTCGTGTTCGCGTCGCTTCTGATGCTGAAAGAGCGAACTAGAGGCAAAAAAACCTCAAAAAGAAACCCAAGGGTCATAATATGAATTAACTTCAAATCAGAGGAGTTCCTTGGGCGTACGCGGGTCATTGTTTATGAGAAAAAAAAAATGTCAAAAATTTTTTAATAACCTTGTGGCACGGGGTTTGAGACGGCGTCAATTTTAACTTTTTTTAACTTTATGCATCAAATTCCAAAACCCATTTTGGAAAAATTTTTTTCCAAAACACGTCTTGAAAAATACCAAAACCTCGCTGACCTCGCTGGTCAAAATTCTGATTTTCTCAAACTTTATCAAAACAACAGCAAATACAGCGAAAAATTTTTTACCGCATTAAGTCAATTTGAAGTTATCTTGCGCAATGCGGTCAATGAACAATTGATTCAAGATTTTGGAGAAGACTGGTTCGAAGAAAAATGTTTCAATTTTTCTGTCAGACAAAAAGATATGATTAGAGCCTGTTTTCAAACCCAGCGCGTTTCGATTTTGCCCAAATTTTGTGCGACTTTTTGGCAAAATTTTGCCGCTGTATCTGGCATACAGCAAAAAATTTTGCCAAAAAACGAGCCAAAATTTGGGCAAAAGCGAAATGTGGTGGGTTTGAAAACAGGCTCTAATGAAGCAAAAATGAGATTATTGGGAAAAAAGAAGGAAATTAATTCGTGCAATATTACCTCAAACTTAAGTTTTGGATTCTGGATTAATCTTTTTAGTTCTGATTATGATAAAATTTTGTGGCGAAGTTCACTTTACAAAATTTTTTACACAACGAAGGCAAAACCAGGCAGGGGAAAATTGCGTGAAAGATTGGAAAAATTTTTGATTTTGCGAAATAGAATTTCACATTGCGAATGTATTGTTCATTTTCCGCTACAAAAATATCACCTACAATTGATTGAAGTGATTGGTTGGATCAATTCTGATATCGCCAAATGGCTCGAGTTAGAAACAAATCTACAAAACTTATGAGCTACGACAAAAACAATATTTTCGCCAAAATAATTCGTGGAGAAATTCCGGCCAAGAAAGTTTTTGAAGATGAAAAAATTCTGGCTTTTTACGACATTTCTCCTGCCGCACCAATTCATGTTCTGGTTGTTCCAAAGGGTGAATATAAAAATTTTTCTGATTTTGTTGCGCAAGACAACGCGCAGGAAATAGTGTATTTTTTTGCAAAAGTTGCAGAAATTGCAAAAGCGCTCGAAGCTGATAAATCAGGCTTTCGCCTGATTACAAATACAGGTTTCGATGCCAATCAAACCGTGCCTCATTTTCATGTGCATATTTTGGCAGGCAAAAAAATGGGATCACTTCTTTCACAAAATTGCAAAAATTGAGGTAAAAATGAGCAGCAAAAAAATGCAGGAAGCCACTCGAATCATTCACGCCGGACGCGATCCAGAAAAACAGGGTTGGATGGTTAATCCACCGATTTATCAGGCTTCAACAATTGTTTTCCCAACTTTGGAAGATTTGCTTTATGCCGAGCGCGGCTATGCCAATAACGATCTGGTAAAACCTTACGAGCTGAAATATGGCCGCTATGGCACACAAACAAACTTTGCTCTCGAACAGGCAATTGCTGAAATTGAAAATGGCTACAACACTTTCATAACCTCATCAGGCGCAGCTGCGGTGAACGCTGCTTTGATGGCATTTTTGAAAAATGGCGATCACATGCTTTTGGTCGATAACGCTTATTCGCCAACACGCGGCTTTGCCTCAAATTTTATGCCACGACTTGGCATTGATGTTGGCTATTACGATCCAATGATTGGTTTCGGAATTGAGAGGATGATCAAAAAAAATACCAAAGTGATTTTTATGGAAAGTCCTGGTTCGCTGAGCTTTGAAGTGCAGGATGTTGATGCTATTGTCAAAGTGGCAAAAAAACACGGAATCAAAACCATCTTCGATAATTCCTGGGCCAGCGGCATTTATTTCAAACCGCTTGATCATGAAGTTGATGTTTCAGTGACCGCTCTAACCAAATATATCAACGGCCATTCCGATGTGATGATGGGCGCAATCACAGTGCAGAAAAAAGATTTTATCGCCATGTATAAATCTTTCCGCTACATGGCAGTAAACGCCGCACCGGCGGCGGCATATCTGGTGCAACGCGGCTTGCGCACTGCCAAAGTGCGTATGGATCACATTTTCAAATCGGCAGTTGAACTTGCGAGCTGGCTTGCAGAAAGGCCGGAAGTTGAAAAAGTACTTTATCCGGCTTTGCCTTCAAATGAACATCACAAACTGTGGAAGCGTGATTTCACCGGCGCCGCAGGTTTATTCTCAATTGTTTTGAAGAAAAAATATTCGGAAAAATCTTTGGCAAAAATGCTCGATAATCTCAATTTTTATGCCATGGGATATAGTTGGGGCGGCTATGAATCACTGATCTTGCCAATTGACATTAGCTCAATTCGCACCGCAACCAAATGGCCTTATGGCGATAAAACCTGTCTTAGAATCAGCGTTGGCCTGGAAGATGTAGAAGATTTGAAAGAAGATTTGGAAGCCGGATTTGAGCGGCTATAACAACTTCTTCCGCTTAAAAATCGCTAGTGGAGCTATTGAAGAAATCAGCATCAAACCAATTGCTAGAGGATATCCAAAAACCCAATCCAATTCCGGCATAAATTTGAAATTCATACCATAAAGGCTGGCAATCAAAGTTGGCGGCATAAAGACGAGAGAAGCTACGGTGAAAGTTTTAATTACCTTGTTTTGTTCAATGTTCAAAAGACCCAAAAAGCTGTTTTGCAGATATTCCAAACGGGTAAAATTGAAGTTGGCATGTTCGATCAGCGAGTTGATGTCTTTGATGATGATGCGTATGCGATTATAGCTATCCACCATCAAATCTTCGTTGCGATGAAGTGAGGAAAGCACACGCTGCTTGTCAAACAAAGCTTCGCGAAGCGACATGGTTAAATCCTGATATTCGTTAATTTTCAAAATCATTTTTTCATCCTTATTGTCATGGGGAATTTTTTTACTGATATCGGCAACATATTTTGAAACCAACTCCATCAAATCAGCGTCAAAATCTGTCCTTGCTTCAAGAATGGCGATAAAAATTTTGACAGAATTGGCAAAAATTCCGGGAAATTGTTTGATCTTTTTTACCGTTTCGGAAATGACGCGGCTGTCAAAATAGCGCAAAGTAAAAAGGGTTTTTTCAGTAATAATGAAGGACATTTCATGTTCTTCGATCTTGCCAGAATAAGGAATGATATTGATAAAAGTGGAGTTGATCTTGATGACACCAGAGTTTTCAAGATAGCGCGATGAGGTTTCAATTTCTTCCTGCTGCTGACGTGTTGGAAAATTGATGTTGTAAAATTCTTCAACCTCCCTGATTTGTTCAGGAGTTGGATTTTGCAAATCAATCCACAAAATATTTCGCACCACTTCAGAAAAATTCTCAATCTCGTGCAAGGATGAAAGCTTGAGCTGATTGTATTCCGGAAGTTGAAAAATGCGGATCATGGAAGTTGTTCAAAAAGTTGTTCCAAAACTGAATCTGAAATTCTGCGTTCTGTCATATTCTTCTTTCTTTGCAACCTTTGCAAAATCAAGGCGGATTGGTCCCATTGGCGATGACCAGGCAATGCTGATGCCATAAGATGAACGAATCGAGCCCGAATCTGCTATATCAGTGCCGGCACGGCTCAACTGATCAACGCCTTTTACCGTGCCGTTGTCGGAAAATAAAATGCCGTTAATGCCGAGTTCGCGCGGTAGGCCAAGCGGAAACATGAATTCGGCAGTTCCAACATAATAGACATTACCACCAATCACATCACCACCTTTTGCCGATCCTTGAGAATTTTTAGTGCGCGGGCCCAAACCGGCATATT
This sequence comes from Alphaproteobacteria bacterium RIFCSPLOWO2_01_FULL_40_26, assembly GCA_001767955.1. Taxonomy (GTDB): domain Bacteria; phylum Pseudomonadota; class Alphaproteobacteria; order Rickettsiales; family UBA1997; genus UBA2645. Next base: position 9,635 of record MEMO01000007.1, read on the forward strand.
CAAAACCGCGAAAATTATTGCCGCCGAGGAAGAAGCCATTATTGCTACGCACATCTTGCCCCAACCCATCAATCACGCCACCACGCGCCAAAAATTTTAAAACAAAATCATTGGAAAATAGCGGCTGGTAATAGCCGGCAGAGCCTTCATGTTTCAGATTGTCAATATCGCCGCCGATACCGTTGTAATCCTGCGATGCCGAAATGAAATAACCGCTTCTGGGATTGAGACGATTATCTCTTTTGTCATAAAGCAAACTATGTCCGACACCTGAAGTAACAAAATTTCCCTGCAAATTTCTGATACTGATTGATGCGCTTGAATCAACATTGCTGACAGTTTGATCAGAATAAAAATAACGCAGCTGATGGCTTAAAAATTCGGTGATGGAGTAATTGCCGCGCAAGGTGATGCCCTCGGAATTTTGGTCATAAACAAGTGAGTTGCGCTTATCGAGCTCATATTTGAAAAGATCAAAACCAACATCAATCTGACGTCCCAAAAAATATGGCTTGGTATAGCTGATATCAGAACTTAAACGCGCAAAAGATTTCTGAATGTTAAAGCCAATTTCCTGTCCACTGCCAAACAAATTGCGCTCTCTGATTCCGGCATTCATGGTTAGGCGATCAACCGTTGAATAGCCAACGCCCAATGTCAGCTCGCCGGTCTTTTTTTCCTTCACTTCAATTTCAATATCAACCTTGTCGGTTTCGCCAATTCTTTTGGTTTTGAATTCAACTTTTTCAAAAAATCCGAGATTTTCCAAACGCTGTTTCGAGCGGTTGATTCTGGTAACGTTGTAGGGATCACCCTCACGGATGCGCAATTCACGTCTGATTACCTCATCGAGTGTTCGCGTATTACCAAAAATACGAATCTGGCTAACATAAATACGCGGCGTTTCACGAATGACAAAATCAATATCAATAATTTTGGCTTCACGATTACGCTTCAAAACCGGCTCAATATTGGCAAAAGCATAGGATTTTTCCGACATCACCTCAACCATCTTATCCACTGTTTTCTCAATGAGATCGGAATTGTAGATTTTGCCTTTCCTTGCAAGAATTTCTTTCCTTAAAACTTCAGCATCAAATTTTTCAACATGATTGACAATGTTGAGTTCACCAAAACGATATTTGATGCCTTCTTCCAACAAAAATGTAATAAAAAACTCATCTTTTTTTGGCGTGATTTGCGCAATTGATGAAATCATCGCAAAATCGGCATAACCATTTGAACCGTAGAAGCGACGCAATCTTTCCTTATCATATTCGATACGATCGGAATCGTAAGTGTCGGAAGTAGATAAAAATTTCCACCATTGTGATTTTTTGGTGGAAATTTCATCACCCAATTCGCGATCTGAAAAAGCCTGGTTTCCTACAAAATAAATATTGCCGATTTTGGCTTTTGGTCCTTCGACAATGTCAAAAATCACTTCGATGCGATTTTGCTCTTTCTGGATAATTTTGGGATCAATTGCGGTCAGAAATCTGCCGCTTTTTAGATAGATTTCACTGATACGTTTGAGATCATTTTGCAATTTTGCTTTGGTAAAAATACTGCGCTTTTTCAAGCTCAACTCGCTTAACAAAGCGTCATCTTCCAATTTTTTATTTCCGACAATTTTCACTTCCGCAACCAGCGGATTTTCCTGAACTTCAACAATCACTTTTCCAGCTTCACGATAAATTTTTGACTCCAAAAAAAGATCAGATTCATAAAGTTTTTTCAGCGATTCAGAAATGGCTTTTGACGAATTATTTTTCAAACCGGAAACATCGAGCAAAGAAAATATGGTCTTTTCATCGACCCGCTCATTTCCTTTGATGAGGATAAATTTGTCTGATGCAAAAGCGGAAAAACTGCACGAAAAAACAGCAAGGATGAGCGATAATTTTGCGCAGATTTTTAACATCGGATTAATCGGAAATTGAGAGCAAGACCTGCAAACGAAGTTATTTGGCAAAGTTTTGAATTCAACCGTGCTTCACCTTGACTTTTGGAAAAAAATCACAATTTTCGCGCAGCGTTTTTGTGTGATATAGCCGAACAGGTTCTTAAAGTTTTAAACGGTTATGTTGCGATCCTCATTCGTTCTCACATTTTTATTTCTCTGCATAGATCTCTTTTCCATTGATGCCTTTTCCTTCGAGCTTTTCAGGCCTAAATCGAGATCACATATTCACATTGTCGGCTCATCAACGGTTTATCCTTTCACAGCAGTAATCGCCGAAACTTTCGGGCGCGATACTGAATTCAAAACCCCAATCGTTGAATCAACCGGAACCGGTGGCGGATTCAAACTTTTTTGCTCCGGAGTGGGTTATAATTTTCCTGATTTTTCCAACGCTTCCCGCCCTATCCAAAAAAGTGAAATCAAAAAATGTGCTGAAAATGGTGTAAAAGATATTAGCGAAATCAAGATTGGATATGATGGCATTGTGCTTGCCAATTCAACTTCCGGCATCAAATACAAACTAACCAAAAAACAGGTTTTTCTTGCCCTCGCAGATAAAGTCCCAGATAGCGATAAATTAATCACTAACCCTTACAAAAAATGGAGCGACATTGATTCATCACTACCAAAAATTAACATCGCCATTTACGGCCCGCCAACCACTTCGGGAACGCGCGACGCATTTGTTGAATTGGTGATGGAAGATGTTTGCGATTCAATGCCGGAATTTATTTCTGTCTTTCCCGACACCAAAATTCGTAAAAAAAAGTGCCAGATAATTCGCTCTGATGGCGCTTTTATTGAAGCGGGAGAAAATGATAATCTCATCGTGCAAAAATTGAAAAATGATCCTGACGCCATGGGAATTTTTGGATTCAGCTTTTTGGAAGAAAATCACGACTTCATTCAGCCGGTAGAAATCAATAAGATAATGCCAAGCTTTGATTCTATTGTATCGGGAACTTATTCTGTTTCACGCCCGCTTTTCATCTATTTCAAAAAAGAGCATCTCGGATTAATCAGGGGAATGCGGGAATTTGTGCATGAAATTGTAAGCAGAAATACCATCGGCAATGATGGCTATTTACTGCAAAAAGGACTCATCCCGTTAACTGATTTGGAACTCAAAAAGGTGCGGGATGAGACGGCTGGCAAACTTAACTGATTGCTTGCCGGTGTCTTTGAGGGTCTCGCTTAATCAATCTTTTTTAAGGTTGGTTTTGTGATAAACTTCTCATCAATTAACTATTAAATATCTAACTAACATGGTCTTTATTCCATTAGCAGTGTTGGTTACGTTATCGGTAGTTTCTACTTTATTCTAACGGATAACGTTACGGTGAGAAATTTATCCAAGCGATAATTTTCATTACACGGCCCGTCGCAAGAAATCTCTCGCGGCGGGTTTGCGGGTGATTTGGGGAGAGAGACTTTGAATTGGAGTTTGTCTCTCAAAAATCCTCCGTCCTCGCTTACGCTCGGCCACCTCCTTTTTCAAAGGAGGTTAGGAAAACCCTCTTTGAAAAAGAGGGTGGCATCGCACGAAGTGCGATGACGGGTGATTTTTGGGAGATAAACTTTGAATTGGAGTTTGTCTCCCATAAATCCTCCGGCGCTTCGCGCCACCTCCTTTTTCAAAGGAGGTTAGGAAAACCCTCTTTGAAAAAGAGGGTGGCATCGCACGTAAGTGCGATGACGGGTGATTTGGGGGAGGCAAACTCCAATCCAAAGTTTATCTCCATAAATCCTCCGGCGCTTCGCGCCACCTCCTTTTTCAAAGGAGGTTTTTTAATGTAATTCGTAAATCATAACCAATCTCATGGAAGAAAAATTTATCAAAGTCACTGGCGCCAAAGAGCATAACCTGAAAAATGTTAGCATTGAAATCCCGAAAAATGAGCTGGTTGTTGTCACCGGCTTAAGCGGCTCGGGAAAGTCTTCTTTGGTGTTTGACACAGTTTATGCTGAAGGTCAGCGTCGTTTTATCGAAAGCCTTTCTGCTTACGCGCGCCAGTTTCTAGATATGCAGGATAAACCGGATGTTGAATCAATCACCGGCTTGTCTCCTGCAATTGCCATTGACCAAAAAACTACCTCGCGCAATCCGCGTTCAACGGTTGGAACCGTCACCGAAATTTACGATCATTTCCGTCTGCTTTTTGCCCGCATCGGCGTGCCATATTCTCCCGCGACTGGCAAACCAATCGAAAGCCAATCTGCTTCGGTGATGGTTGATAAAATTTCCAGACTACCAAAAAAATCGCGCATCTACATCATGGCGCCCCTCGTGCGCGGCCAAAAAGGCGAGTTTCGCAAAGAAATGATGAGCGCCCGCAAACAGGGTTTTCAGCGCATTAAGGTTGATGGCAAGATTCATGATTTAAACGAAGTTTTGCCGCTTCTCGATAAAAACAAAAAACATGATATCGAGATCATTATTGATCGCATCGTTATGTCTGATGATCTCGGAAATAGGCTTGCCGACTCGGTCGAAACCGCTCTGAAAATTTCTGATGGCTTGCTTTATGTTGAAATTGTCTCTCTGGCGGAAGGCGTAAAATGCAATCATCAAACCGGAGAAATTTTGGTTTTCAGCGAAAAATTCTGCTGTCCTGTCTCCGGCTTCACCATCGCTGAAATTGAACCTCGCCTTTTTTCCTTCAACTCACCATTTGGTGCTTGCAAACATTGCAATGGACTTGGCACCGAGCTTTATTTCAGCCCGGATCTAATCGTTGAGGATGAAAATCTTACTTTACGTCAAGGTGCAATCGCAATATGGCAAGGTGTGCAGGAACGCTTTTACCAACAGGTTTTATCAGCAATGGCATCACATTACAAATTCAGTCTCGATATGCCTTTCAAAAATTTGCCGGAAGAAATTAAACAAAAAATTTTCTACGGCACTGATGAAGAGGAAGTTGAAATCAAAATTGAAGATGGGCTCAAGGCAATCAAAATCAAAAAACCATTTGAAGGCGTGGTTAACAGCCTGAAAAAAAGATTTGCTGAAAGTGAAAGCGATTCAATCCAGGACGAGCTGGCAAAATTTCAAACCACACGCATTTGCAATGATTGTCACGGCTATCGCCTCAACGAACAATCTTTGTCGGTAAAAATTGATAATCTGCATGTCGGTGAAGTCAGCGCCATGTCAGTTGAACGTGCAGTTGATTGGTTTGATGCTCTCCCAAAAAATCTCACCTCAATGCAAAATCAGATTGCTGAAAGATTACTCAAGGAAATCACGCGCAGACTTGGCTTTCTTCGCAATGTCGGCCTGGAATATCTTACAATCAACCGCGAGGCCGGAACTTTATCCGGTGGCGAAGCGCAAAGAATTCGTCTGGCTTCACAAATTGGTTCTGGTTTGTCAGGCGTGATTTATGTGCTCGATGAACCCTCAATTGGTCTGCATCAATCCGATAATGACAAGCTAATTGCCACGCTGAAAAATTTGCGCGATCTTGGCAATTCCGTGATTGTGGTTGAGCATGATGAAGAAATGATGCGTGAATCGGATTATCTCATTGATGTTGGTCCCGGCGCCGGAATTCACGGCGGTGAAATCATCGCACAAGGCAAACCACAGGATGTAATCACAGATCCAAAAAGCATCACCGGCCAATATTTGAGCGGCAAAAAACAAATCGAACTGCCGAAGAAACGCCGCCAGCCTGATCTCAAAAAAATAATCACCCTGAAAGGCGCAACCATTAACAATTTGAAAAACTTAACGCTGAATTTGCCGCTACGTGTTTTTACCGCTGTTTCAGGAATTTCCGGCGGTGGCAAATCAAGCCTGATCATCAAAACGCTTTATCCTGCTTTGAATAAAATTCTAAACAAAGCCAAGGTGATGCCTGGACCATATCAATCAATTTCCGGCTATCATTTCATCGACAAAATCATCGAAATTGACCAATCACCAATCGGCAGAACACCTCGCTCCAACCCTTGCACCTATGTCGGCGCTTTCACCTTCATTCGCGAATTTTATACTGATCTGCCCGAATCAAAAGCGCGCGGCTATAAGGTGGGAAGATTTTCCTTTAATGTTAAGGGCGGACGTTGCGAAACCTGTCAGGGCGATGGTCTGATCAAAATCGAAATGCATTTTTTACCCGATGTTTATGTGCGTTGCGAAACCTGCCACGGCAAGCGCTACAACCGCGAAACTTTAGAAATCAAATACAGAGACAAATCAATCTCCGACGTCCTGACGATGACTGCCGAAGATGCTTGTGAATTCTTCAAAGGCATGCCTCACATTCACGAGAAATTCAAAGCGCTTTGCGATGTCGGGCTTGGATATATCAAGATCGGACAAAGCGCAACCACACTTTCCGGCGGTGAAGCGCAACGCATCAAACTGGCAAAAGAATTAAGCCGCAAAGCCACCGGCGATACTTTATACATACTCGATGAGCCCACAACCGGCCTGCATTTTGAAGACATCAGCAAACTTCTCAAAGTGCTGCACAAATTGGTTGATTCCGGAAATTCGATTTTAGTGATTGAGCATAATCTCGATGTTTTAAAAACCGCCGATCATATCATCGACATCGGCCCATGTGGCGGCGAAAAAGGCGGCTATATCGTCGCCGAAGGCACTCCGGAAGAAATAGCAAAAAACACCAAATCGGTGACAGGAAAATATCTGGCAAAAGTTCTGAAATCATGAACAAAAAAGGTTTAAAAGAATCGTTGTTAGGTTGTTCGATCCTTACACAAAAACGTATGAGCGATCTTTTGCCAAAAGATTTTTCTGATTCGCATCTTGTTGAAGCAATGCGCTATTGCGCGCTTGCGGAGGGCAAAAGAATCCGGCCATTTCTGGTTATTGCTACAGCGCAAATTTTCGGCATTTCGGTTTTGAAATCGCTAAACACTGCAGTCGCAATTGAATTTATTCACACTTACTCACTGATTCACGATGATCTGCCGGCGATGGATAATGATGATTTCAGGCGCGGCAAATTAACATGTCATAAAAAATTCGATGAAGCCGCGGCAATTCTTGCCGGAGATTCCTTGCTAACTTTGGCGTTTGAAATTTTAGCCGCGCCGGAAACTCACGAAGATCCAGCCATTCGCTGCAATCTGATTACAACAATAGCCAAAGCTGCCGGTTTCAAAGGCATGGCTGGCGGACAAATGATTGATCTTGAAAAAGCCAATCAAAAAATTTCCAAGGAGGAATTGGCAAAATTGCATCGTCTCAAAACCGGAGAACTTTTTATGGCAGCGGCGGAAAGCGGTTCAATCCTTGGACGCGCCGGCACAGATGAAAAAAATGCATTACGCTATTTTGCCCATGATCTCGGTTTGGCTTTTCAGGTCAAAGACGACATTTTGGATCATCAAGGCATCAATATCGGCAAAACTGAAATTGATGAAACTGCACACAAAAAACCGCAAGAAAATGCTTCAATCGTTGATATCATTGGCATGGAAGCGGCACAAAAACAACTCGAACTTTTACGCAATCAGGCCAAAGAACATCTGAAAATTTTTGGAGATAAAGCGGATTTATTGAGAGAGTTGGCTGATTTTGTGGTGACAAGGGAGAAGTAATTTGTTCGTGCTTCGTGCACCGTGCTTCGTGCTCCGTGGATTATATACCAAACCACAAATCTCTTGATATAAAATTAACCCCAATAACGCTTAAGAAAATTTGTAATCACTTTACTCTCCCTGAGTTATTTACCCCTCACAAAAATATTTACCCCTCACAAAAATATTTACCCCTCACAAAAATATTTACCCCTCACAAAAATATTTACCCCTCACAAAAATATTTACCCCTCACCCTAACCCTCTCCCACAAGGGGAGAGGGAACTAATCGAGATTGGCTTGATGCCTTATCCGGAATTGGCGTTTAGAGCCTACCAAAAAGAGACTTAAAATCTTTTAAATTCTGTCTCACATTCTGCACCGATTGTTTGATTTCCTTTTCCCAACTTCGGCCACCCTCAAATCTTTTTTCTTCGATGCAGTAAAATCAATGGTCTATACCAAACTAAAAATCTATACTCCTAATTAAAAACAATTAGAAAACCTCCTCAACCAATTACGGTTTAACAATTTTGAGGAGGTTTATG
>MEMO01000008.1 GCA_001767955.1 Alphaproteobacteria bacterium RIFCSPLOWO2_01_FULL_40_26
GATTTATGGAGACAAACTCAGAGTTAGAGTTTGTCTATCTCAAATCACCCGTCATCGCACTTCGTGCGATGCCACCCTCTTTTTCAAAGAGGGTTAATTCAAAATTAAATTGTATGAACATTGAAAAAATTTCCATCGGAAAAAATGTGCCGAATCAGGTTAATGTGATCATCGAAGTGCCGATGAATGCTGATCCGGTTAAGTATGAAATGGACAAAGAAAGCGGCGCAATTTTTGTTGATCGCTTCATCGCTACGCCGATGTATTATCCCTGCAATTATGGTTTTATTCCTCACACTTTGTCGGAAGATGGTGATCCAGCTGATGTGTTGGTAATTTCTGATTTTCCGGTTGTCCCTGGCGCAGTGATTGCAGTGAAGCCAGTTGGGGTTTTAATCATGGAAGATGAAAAAGGCATGGATGAAAAAATCCTTGCCGTGCCGGCAAAAAAGCTGAATTCACAATTTGAAAACATTCAATCTTACAAAGAATTGCCAGAAAATTTGCTCAGCAAAATCAAACATTTTTTTGAGCATTACAAAGATCTGGAAAAAGGAAAATGGGTGAAAGTAAAAAGTTTCGAAGATGCCAGAAAAGCGTTTCAATTGATTGAGGAAGCAATCATCAGGGCAAAAAAATAAATGGTCTTCAGTTCCAATATTTTTCTCTTCGCTTTTTTACCTTTTGTTCTGTTTTCGTATTTTTTATTGCCACATAAAAATTACAAAAATGCTCTGTTGTTGGTTGCAAGCCTGATTTTTTATGCTTGGGGCGAGTGGCAATATGTTCTGCTTTTACTGGTTTCGATTGTCGGAAATTATTTTTTTGGGTTGTGGATTGGAAAATCGAAGTATGAAGCACAAAGCACGAAGCACGAAATCTTCATCGCTCTCACCTTTAACCTTCTGCTTTTAGGTTATTTCAAATATGCCAATTTTCTGATTGAAAATTTAAACGCTGTTTTTGCTCTTCACATCGAAAATAAAAAAATCCATCTGCCGATTGGAATTTCATTTTTCACTTTTCATGCCATTTCCTATCTCGTTGATATCTATCGCCAAAAATGTCTGCCGCAGAAAAATCTTTTTCAGCTTGCGCTCTACATTTCCTTCTTTCCGCAGCTTGTCGCCGGACCAATTGTGCGTTATAATTTTATCGAAAAATATCTTGGCAAAAGACGTCATAATTTCTTTTTTATCGCTTATGGAATCAGGCGTTTTGTTGTTGGGATTGGAAAAAAAGTAATCATTGCCAATCCGCTGGGAGAGCTTGCCGATGCTATTTTTGATTCCCCTCTTTCTGAAATAAATTCCGCTTTGGCCTGGGTGGGAATTATTTGCTATACTCTACAGATTTATTTCGATTTTTCCGGCTACTCCGACATGGCCGTTGGTTTGGCGAGAATTTTTGGCTTCAGATTTCCGGAAAATTTCAACTATCCTTACATTTCGCGCTCAATCAAAGAATTTTGGCGCAGATGGCACATGTCGCTTTCCGCCTGGTTTCGCGACTATGTCTATATCCCGCTTGGTGGCAATCGCGTTTCGGTTTTGCGACAATATTTTAATCTCGTCTTGGTTTTTTTTCTCTGTGGTTTATGGCACGGTGCGAGCTGGAATTTCATAATTTGGGGCATGTTCCATGGATTTTTTTTAGTTGCTGAACGCGTATTGCCAAAAGTTTCTATGCCAAAAATTTTACAAAATTTCTACGCAATTTTCATCATCATGATCGGTTGGGTTTTCTTCCGCAGCCCTGATCTGTCGCACTCTCTTGCCTATCTGCAAACCATGTTTTCTGGCAATGAAATTGAGATTGTTTCCAATCAGATTTCACGCCTGATTAGATCGCATTTCGTCTGGATGTCTTTTTCTTTAGCGCTGATTGGATTTTCTCCTTTGGTTAAAAATTTAGCGTTATGTCTGATGCGCAAAAACCGAATTTTTGTTGGTATTTTTGATTTGTTTTTGATTGCGGTTTTTGCGCTTGCGATAATTCGTCTCTCCGCCGCAACTCACAATCCCTTCATCTATTTTCAGTTCTGATGCAAAGGCAGAATATTTGTTTAACCATCGTTTTTATCCTGATTTTGCTACTTCCGGCACTTGATTCTGTTTTCCATTTTTCGCCGGTAAAAGATTTGTTTGAGAAAAGGATTCCTTACGAATTGCCACAATTTTCTTTTTCCCGCGACTATTCAAAAAATTTCGAGAAATTTTTTAACGATAATTACGGTTTCAGAAAAACTTTAATTTCCATCAATTCAAAAATGACGGATAAAATTTTTGATGAATCACCGGATGTAAGAGCAGTGATAGGCAGAGGCGGGTGGCTTTATTTTGATAATCACAATTCCTTGCTTGATGCGGTTGGCAAAGCGCAAATTAGTGATGAGTTGGTTGAGCGCGGAGTCGAATCTTTTTATCATAATTGGCAGGAAATGCGCGCCAAAAATATCGATTATCTGTTGGTAATTGCCGCTGATAAAAGCACGATTTATCCAGAATTTTTGCCGGATTATATGAAGCAAAAAGCTCCACATCGCATTGATAAGTTTCTGACATTATTGAAGAAAAAATATCCTGATTTTCCGGTGATTGATTTGCGTCCAATTTTGCTAGAAGCAAAAAAAAGGGAGATTATTTATCATCAAACTGACACGCATTGGAACAGGCGTGGTGCACATCCGGCTTATGTTGAAATCGCCAGGAAACTTGGTTTCAAACCACATTTGCGTAGTGATTTTATCAATAAGGAAGATGAGTTGGTTCGAGGCGATATTTCCGATATCATGAATTCCAATTCCATGAATGTGAATTATGATTTACAGCCAAAATACAAACCAGCTCACAATTATGTTTTTCCAACGCCGCCAATTCTCAAAAATTTTCATAGGCCATATTTTGTGGTTAATGAAAACAAAAATTTGCCAGTGATTTTTGTTTATAAAGATTCCTATTTTGGTGATTTGATAGATCTGATTTCGGAGCATTTTTCCACAGCCTATTACATCAATGAATTCCCTTGTGATCTAAATTGGGAGACCATAAAAAAATTTCATCCAAATGTTGTGATTCAGCAGTTTTGGGAAGGTCGAATAGAAGTTGTTCTCAACCAATGTCAGTAATCGAAAATCTAAAAATTCTCCTGCAGATTCCAGATCTCGCTTCCAAGAAATGGGTTTACGAGCAATATGATTCGCAAGTGATGAATGATACGATCCAAACCGGCGGCGATGCTGCAATTGTGCGTGTTCATGGCACGCAAAAGGCATTGGTTTTAACTTGCGATTGTACTCCGCGTTATGTTGAAGCCGATGCTTTTGAAGGCGCAAAACAAGCGGTTGCTGAAACTTATCGCAATATCTCTGCAGTTGGTGCAAAGCCTCTTGCCATCACTAATTGTCTCAATTTTGGCAATCCGCAAAAACCAGAAATTATGGGGCAGATTGTGCGCGCAATTCAGGGAATCACCGAAGCTTGCAAAGCTTTAGATTATCCGGTGGTGTCAGGAAATGTCTCGCTTTACAACGAAACTGATGGCAAGGCGATTAAGCCAACTCCTGCAATCGGCGGAGTTGGATTGCTCAATGATCTACACAAAAGATGTGACACAAAATTCAAAAGAATTGCTGATGAAATTTTTGTCATAGGAAAAACTTCCGGTCATATTTCCTGTTCACTTTTTGAGTGCGAAATTCTGAAAAAAGAAAGTATAAAAAATCCGCCACTTGTTGATTTGGTAGAAGAAAAAAAGAATGCAGAATTTGTGCGCGAATTGATTGAAGAAGGCATCATCAACTCTTGCCACGACATTTCCGACGGTGGTTTGCTGGTTAGTTTGTTTGAAATGTGCAATGCTGAATTTGGCTGTAAGCTGGATATTTCTGCAATAGGAATTGCCGATAGAAACACAGTCTGTTTTTCTGAAGACCAATCGCGTTATGTTGTGGCGCTTGATTCTTCCTTAATTTCCGAATTGAAGAAAAAAGCAGAAAAAAAATCCGTAGCTCTTTTTAAAATTGGATCAGTTGTGAAAGAAAAAATTTGTTTTGAAAATGAAGAGGTTGAAGTTTCAGAGTTAATCAAACTCAATGAATCCGTTTTTGAAAAAAAATTTAGATGACAACAGAAACTTTTCGTTATGCCGCCTTTGCCCTGAAGGTTATAGAAAAACTTCTTGGTTCAAAATTTTCTGTTCATGGTTTGGAAAAATTGCCGCCAAGGCCGGTGATGTTTGTTGCCAATCATTTTACACGTTCGGAAACATTTTTTATTCCCTATCTGATTCACAAACACACTGGTCGCCAAATCAGATGTCTTGCTGATTCAGGGCTTTATTTTGGCGCTTTGGGAAGATTTTTGCGTTCGGTCGGAACCATCTCAACCAAAGATTCACGTCGCGACAATATCATCCTCAAAGATTTGATCAGCGGAGAATATGACTGGATGATCTATCCCGAAGGCAGTATGGTCAAAAGCAAAGAAATCCGGCATCAAGAAACCTTCGTTAACTACACCCCAAATCGCGTTGGACCAGTGCGCACTGGATCAGCGGTTTTGGCTCTGAAATCACAACTTTTGCGCAGTGATATCATTGAGGCAGTTGAAAAAAGTAAAACAGAAATTCTCGATGAGTTCAAACAGAATTTCGACATTTCCTATCACGATTATTTTAAAAAAATCACAACCTGCATTGTACCACTCAATATCACTTACTACCCAATTCGTCCCGGTGAAAATGCCATCCAGAAACTGATCACACGCCTGATTAAAAGAATTCCAAAACAGGTTGCGGAAGAGTTGGAAATTGAAGGAAATCTTTTGCTTGGCGGTGAAATCAACATCAGCTTTGGCGATCCGATAGATCTATCAGGCTATGTTGAAAATACGCGTAATATCATCAAACAAATTCCAATCATCAAAGATGAGACCAAAAATAATTTTGTTTTGCGCTATCTGAAATTACGCCTGACCAATGATTTCATGGAAAAAATTTATTCCGATATCCAGATAAATTTTGATCATCTTTTTTCCGCTGCGCTTTATCATTTTAAAGAAAATGAAATTGAAACCAATCGTCTAAAACGCGTGATTTACCTGTCAGCGACAATGTTGCAGAAAAGCGGCAGATATCGCCTTCATGCGAGTTTATTTGAAGAAAATCTGTTCAAAATTTTTGCCGATGAGCCACATCATGAATTTGACAGCGTATTTGAACTGGCAAAAAAACAGGGCCTGATTGCAGAAATTTCTCCGCAAGTTATTCGCCTCAATAAATCCGTTTTTGAAAGAAAGTATGATTTCCACGAAATCAGACTTACCAATACTTTACAGGTGATTGCCAATGAGTTTTTTCTGCTTGAGACGGCAAGTGGAATTGTCAAAAGAAATGCCAAAATTCCTGATGATGAATTACGCAAAAAAGTTTTTGACGAAATTTATCGTCGCGATATCGAAATTTTTAATTGTGATTACGACATCTATTTCGACAAAAATTTTTCCAAAGATAAATCAATCGGCAGCCCATTTTTTCTTGATTCAAAACTCAAAACTTCCTCAAAAATTCGCAAAACCGGCATCGTGATTGCGCATGGCTATAAATCTGCGCCGAAGGAGGTTGAAGCTTTGGCAAAATTTTTAAACGGATTTGGTTTTAAAATTTATGCAACAAGATTGCGTGGTCATGGCACCGCACCGGCAAATCTTGCTACGGTTACTTGGCAGGATTGGTATGATTCTTTGCAGCGCGGCTATAGCGCTTTGCAAAATATTTCGGCCAAAATTGTCATCATCGGATTTTCGACTGGCGGTTTGTTGAGCTTGCTTTCCTGCGCAAATAAAAATGGTAAAAAATTGAATGCGGTAATTTCAATAAATGCGGCGTTAAAACTTCTTGATATCAAAGCGCGCATGATTCCGGGAATTAATTTGTGGAATGAAATGTTAAGCAAATTTCATATCGCAAAAGGCAAATTTGAATATGTTGATGATCAGCCGGAGAATCCTCAAATCAACTATAGCCGCAATTATGTCAAAGGTGTTTATGAGTTGGAAAAATTGATGTCGGTTTGCGAAGATAATCTTGCAAAAATTTCAACTGATACGCTGATTATTCAGGCAAAACATGATCCGGTGGTTAATCCGGTGAGTGGTAAAATAATTTATAAAAAAATTGAATCGGAACAAAAATTTTTGCGAGAAGTCGATTTCTCAAATCATGTGATCATCAACTCGGAGAGAAAGGAGGAAGTGTTTGAAGTGATAAGGGAGTTTTTGGAGAAGGTGAAAATTATTTAGGATTTAAGATTTAGGATTTTACCTTATTTGCAAATTACCCCTCACCTAAATAAATTAAAAAAAGTATTTTTATTATTTAATGAAATCGAAACCAGTTAAACAACAGGCTCCAGAGCTGGAAGAAGATGATGATGAGGTTGAGGTTGGCGCGGGCGGTCCGGCAATTGCGGCGGCAAAAAAAAGCAAAATGGCCATCATTGCTGCTTCCACTATTTTGACGGTGCTGGTGTTTTACTTTTTCTTCTTCAAGGGAGAGAATAAGTCACATGAAAAACTGGAAGCAATTGAACCTCCAAAACCTGCCAGCGTTGCCTCGTCTGAATTTGGAAGATCCCCGTTTGAAATTGAAAAACCAAAAGAAAAATCAGATGACTACATAGACTTGCTTGCCAAACCATCTGCTCCAGATCTTCCAACTTTACCGGAATTGCCAGAAGATGCCGCTCCTCCTGAACAGATTAAATTATCTCCGGAAGCGCAAAAACAGGAAACACCGCCTTTGCAACAATTACTTCCAACACAACTTATACCAGGTCAACAACCAGCCGGGCAACAAGTGCAACAAGCTTTGGAGCAGAAAAAATCCGAAGCTGCAATTCAGGATAAATTGCCAGAGCAACCAAGATCAGATCCGCGTTATGCTCCGATTATTGTTTTTTCCGGACAGCTTGAGGGTGGAGCTCCAGCGCGTTCGGTTGGTTATGATGAAAACATAGTTCAGTTGAAAAAAGATCCGTTGCAGGAATTGCAACAAACCGAACCAACCGTCGTTGCCACTTACATTTCCGATCTTGCTCATACCATTGCGCAAGGAAAATTGCTTACAGCTGTTTTGGAAACTGCGATCAACACTGAAATTCCTGGATCAGTTCGCGCAGTTATCAGTCGCGATGTTTATGGCGAATCGGGAAATGATGTTCTAATTCCTAAAGGTTCACGGTTATTTGGTTCTTATTCCAGCGAAGTCAAAAGAGGGCAAGGGCGTGTTCAAATTGGTTGGACGCGTCTGATTCGTCCAGATGGAGTTGATCTTGCCATCACTTTTAATGCTTCAGATCAATTTGGTCGCGCTGGAATTCCTGGTGATGTTGATAACAAATACGCTTCGGTAATCGCCAATTCATTGTTAACAAGTATTCTTGCGGTTGGCGGTGTTGCGGCAGCGCAGGAGCTTCTTAGCGATCAGACTGCAACCACAACCACAACCAATCCAACCCAAGGCACAACAACCACAACCGGAAGCGCCACCAATCAGGCTTTGTATGATGTGACTAAAACCATTATTGATACTGTTGGCCAAATTATCAGTAGCACGATTGATTTAAGTCCAATCATCAGAGTTCCGCAAGGCACAAGAATCACGGTGATTGTGAATGCTGATATCAAAGTGCCGTCTGTGAGTAAGCGCTGAGAATGTCTTCGTGCTTCGTGCGCCGTGCTTCGTGCTTCGGTAATTTTAACACACGAAGCATGAAGCACGAAAAAGACACAAAATTTTAAGAACAATCACGATTAAAAACTGTCTATGACCAAAAAACTAATCAACCTCCATCTCGTCTCCGACTCAACCGGCGAAACTTTAAGTTCGGTTGCGCGTGCGGTTTTGTCGCAATTTGAAGGCGTTGAATCAAATGATTTTATTTGGCCGCTAGTTCGCACCAAATCACAATTGGAGAAGGTTCTTGACGAGATCGCCAAAAATCCCGGTATCGTGCTTTACACCATTTTACATGATGGTCTGATTGAAGAATTGCGCAAAGAATGCTTCAAACTCAAAGCGCCATGTATTCCGGTAATTTCTCATATCATCGCCGAGTTTTCCAATTTTCTTGGTATGAGTATAAGCCACACCATCGGTCGCCAGCATTTGCTCGATAAGGAATATTTTTCGCGCGTTGAAGCAATCAGCTACACCATGATGCATGATGATGGTCAATCATCATGGGATTTGTATGATGCCGATATTGTGATTGTTGGAGTTTCACGCACCTCCAAATCTCCGACATCAGTTTATCTTTCTTGTCGCGGTTACAAAACTGCCAATGTTCCATTCGTTACAATCGAAACTGTGCCGCAGGCAATTTATGAATTGAAAAAACCTTTGATTGTCGGCCTTACCATAAGTGCGGAAAAATTACTGCAAATAAGACAGACGCGCTTAACTTCTTTAGGTCATGAGGCGGGTAGCGAATATGTTGATCTTGAGGCGATAAAAAATGAAGTTGCCGAATCACGAAAATTATTTGCCAGATTGAATTGTCCGATAATTGACGTCACCAAAAGATCCGTTGAGGAAACGGCGGCAAAAATTATCCATCTGCTTCAGGAAAAGAAAATTCATAAACATGATTAACAAAAACACTATTTTGATCGTTGATGATGAAGCTACCCAGCGCAAATTGTTGGGTAAATTCATAGGTGATTTGGGTTGCAATTATTTGGTGATGAGCAGTGGGATGGAGGTGGTTGATTTTTTTATGAACAAAAAAGTCATCAAAGGAATCTCATGCCACAATGTGGATGTAATGTTGCTCGATCTTTCCATGCCAGATCTTGATGGTTTAACAGTTCTAAAACAAATCGCGCCGATTAAAGGCGATTTGCAGGTGATTGTTTTAACTGCCAACAAGGATGTCACGCTTGCGGTAACTGCGATCAATTATGGCGCAATTGACTATATCGTTAAAGGTGAACGCGATATTTTTGCACGCGTCACCGCCTCAATCAACAACGCTATCGAGAAAAAAAATCTGAAATATCAGGTTTCCCATTTGATGAGAAAAGGTAAAAACCAGGTGGCCTTTTTTGACATTCTTGGAAAAAGCGATCCAATCAATGACGCTATCAAGCTGGCGAAAAAAGTTGTTAGCTCAATGATTCCGGTTTTGCTCGAAGGTCCAAGCGGATCAGGAAAGGAGTTATTTGCCCGCGCCATTCATGGTTCAAGTCCAAGATCTGGCAAGCCTTTCATAGCAATTGAATGCGATTTGTTGAGAGGCGGCTCTGCGGAAGAAGAATTGTTCGGATCAGAGCGTCCCATGATAGACGGTATGGTAAAAAATATCGGCAAATTGCGCGAAGCCAATAATGGCACTATCTATTTCAAAAAAATCGACAGCTTGAAACTTGACCTGCAAATCAAGCTTTTGCGTTTTATGCAGGAAGGTGAATTCACACCAGTGATGGGAAAATTTCCTGTTCGCGTTAATGTGCGCATGATTTTTGCGACAACGCGCGATTTACAAAAACTGATGGCGCTGAAAAAATTTCGTGAGGATTTGTATTATCGTTTGGCAGCCTTTCCTATTACAATTCCGAGCTTGAGGGATCGCGGTCATGAAGATATAAAATTTCTTGCCGAAACTTTTTGTCACGATTTCAGCGTTAATGAAAACAAGAAAATCAAAGCTATCAGTAGCGAAGCCTTTCATCTGCTTTATGGCTATGATTGGGAAGATAATATCCGCCAGCTTAAAAACTGTATTTTTCGCGCCGTGGTATTGTGTGAAGGTGAGGTTCTCAATCCCGAACATTTTCCGCAATTGTTGAATCAGGAGAGTAACAGTCTAACCAAGGCCAAATCGGTGATCAAAAAAAATTCCGATATCAACAGCGAGTTGGTTGATATTTTCGACGATGAAGGAAAGTGCAAAACCATTGATGTGATAGAAGAAGAAATCATCCAACGTCTTGTTGATCTCTATAACGGCAATCTTTCTGAAGTAGCAAAACATCTCGATGTCGGCCGCTCCACCATTTATCGCAAATTAAAAATTTTAAGTGAAGAGCTATGAGAAGAGTTAAAACTGCAGTCTTTCCAGTTGGAGGATTGGGAACGCGTTTTTTGCCGGCGACAAAATCCATGCCAAAAGAAATGTTGCCGATAGCTAACAAACCAATCATCCAATATGCCTATGAAGAAGCTAAAGCGGCGGGAATCGAAAAATTTATTTTTGTCACCGGCCGCAATAAAAATGCCATCAACAACCATTTCGATCATGCTTATGAGCTCGAATCAAAGCTCGATGAAAAAAACAAATCGCAGGAATTAAACGAAGTTATGGGCTGGCTTCCGCAAGCAGGGCAAGTTGCTTTTGTACGTCAGCAAAAGCCGCTTGGGCTTGGTCATTCCATTTGGTGCGCCAGAAATTTTATTGCTCACGATGAGGCTTTCATTGTGATTCTTGCCGATGAAATGATGATGCAAAGCAGAGGTAGCAAAAAAAATTTTCTTGGCGAAATGATTGATCTTTATTACAAAAAGGAAGAGTCAGCAAGCGTTGTCGCTGTTGATGAAATCAAGATGAAAGACAGCAATAAATATGGCATCATCAAAATTGCAGGCGAAGAAAAAATTGTTGATATGATTGAAAAACCAAAACTGGAAAATGCTCCGTCAAATTTAGCAATCACCGGCCGCTACATTTTGCAGCCGGAGATTTTTGAATATTTATCGAAGTTTGAAATTGGTTCCGGCGGTGAAATTCAGCTAACTGACGCCATGAAAGCGATGTGCAAAAATTTTCCTTATTACTACAAAAAAATTGATGAAGTTCGTTTTGATTGCGGAAATGTTTTAGGTTATCTCGAAGCCAACATCGCCTTTGCCATCAATAATGACATGGTTCGAGATGAGGTGAAAAAAATCTTAAAAAAATATTTATAAAAACAATTGTTCTTAAAATGTTGTGTCCGAGAAAATTAGATCCTGAAACAAGTTCAGGATGACAATCTAGGAAAGATGGTTTCAAAACATGTCATCCTGAACTTGTTTCAGGATCTATTTTAACCCCAATAACGTTTAAGAAACCCAGATTCAAATTTACAGACTCTAAGCTAAATCACAAATCTCACCACACTGTCACCCCGCACTTGTT
>MEMO01000009.1:0-28705 GCA_001767955.1 Alphaproteobacteria bacterium RIFCSPLOWO2_01_FULL_40_26
TACTCACCGTATTTCCAGATACGCTTCGTAATTTTATCAAAAAAGCGCTAAAAACATGCTAAAATCTGGGGTTAAAAAAGATCCTGAACAGGTTCTTAACTGCCGTCCAATCAACAATTTTGATGTTAAGCAAACAAGATCTGGCAATCTTACGCCACGATCGCCAAATTCCGCGTTATACCAGCTATCCAACCGCGCCGCATTTTAACTCTTCGATAAATTCCGAAATTTACACTTCTTGGCTAAAATCTTTGCCAGCGGATGAAACGCTCTCACTTTATTTTCACATTCCTTTCTGTCGGCAGCTGTGCTGGTATTGCGGCTGTTTTACCAAAATCACCCGACATTATGCGCCAATTGAAGATTATGCCAATATTCTTGCCCGCGAAATTCGCCTTGTCTCTGATTTGTTGAAGGCGCGCAAAGTTTGTCATCTCCATTTTGGAGGTGGCTCTCCAACCATTTTATTGCCAGAGACATTCCGGCATTTGATGCAAATTATTCGCGCAAAATTCGAGATCGAAAAAGATGCCGAAATTGCTATTGAAATTGATCCACGCAATGTCAGCGAGGAAAAAATTTCCTGCTATGCCAAAGAAGGAATTAATCGCGCCAGTATTGGAGTTCAGGATTTTAATCATGAAACACAGCTTGCCATCAACCGCAAACAATCTTTTGAGTTGGTTTATGATTGTGTAAAACTTTTGCGTAAATATGGCATTGAACAAATTAACCTTGATTTGATCTACGGCCTGCCAAAACAAACATTCACCACGATAAAAAAAAGCGTCAATTATTCCTTACTGCTTGATCCAAGCCGTATTTCGCTGTTTTCATACGCCCATGTGCCGTGGATAAAAAGACATATGCGTTTGATTGATAAAAATGATCTGCCAAGCAATCTTGAAAAAATCACGATGTTTAAAACCGCGACGCAAGAGCTGCAAAATGGGAATTATCTTCTCATTGGCCTGGATCACTTTGTGCGCAAAGATGATGAAATGTTGCTGGCATTTCAAAATAAAAAACTCAAACGCAATTTTCAGGGATATACGACCGACAAGGCTTCAAGCCTGATAGGCTTCGGTGCATCTTCAATCAGCTTTTTGCCATTCGGCTATGTGCAAAATACTAGCGGCATTTCTGAATATCGGGCAGATATTTTAAACAAAAAATTGCCCGCAATTAAAGGCATTGCGATTAGCGATGAAGACAAAATACGAAAGCGGATCATTGATGAAATCATGTGTTGTGGCGAGACAAAAATTGACCAAAACAAATTTTCCAATGAATTGCAAAAAATAAAAAAACTGGAAATAGACGAGTTAGTCGAGGTCAGAGCCGGGCATATAAAAATCAATCCTCAAGCGCCACAAACTTCCCGCATAATCGCCAGTTTTTTTGATGAATATCTGCGGAATAATAGTGCGATGAGACATTCAAAAATTGTCTAGAGCCTGTCTTAAAACTCATATGACTTCGATTTTTTTAAAAAATGAGCAAAAAATAAGCAAAAACAGGGTAAAATCTGGGGTTAAAAAAGATTTAGGACAGGTTCTAAGACAGGCTCAATCTTGCCAGATGTTTATATTCGCTTTGATCAAAATTTCCGGTTGCGATATAGCCGTTTTTTTCATCATCAAAATAGGTAAAAAGCCTTTCCAATCCTGATTTAGCAGCAGAGATCAAATTGTCGATTTCATCAGAATTTTTTGCAATCTTTTTGATTTCTCCCTTTTTGATTTCTCCCGGGGAAGATGAGGAAAGTTTCCAATAATTTACAGCCTTAACTTTGAATTTTTCTTCAACCAATGCCAGAGCGGCAATTGTCAACTGCGGTTCAATGCCAGACATCACATCTTTTTTGCTTGGAATTTGTCCTGTTTTATAATCAAAAATTTCAGCATCATTGTTTTCATCCATGACAATGCGATCAATTTTTCCGTTTAGCAAAACATTGCCAAACCCTATTTCTACAGCTTTCTCAACTATATTTTTTGATTCAGAAAATTGCTCATTTTGTTGCAAAAAATCGCAAAAAATATTTTCAAATTTCGGTAGCCATATCAGCTTTGCTTCTTTGGATAAAAAATATTTCTCAAAAATTTTTTCAAAATTTGCGCTTTTTGGATTTTTTATAAACTCCTCTAAAGCCTTGTGAACAAAGCTGCCAAACTCAGCGTAACCTGGCTCGTAATCAATTTTTTTCAGCTCCTTCAGCTGTAGAATTTTTTTGGCATAGATGAAATAGGGATCGGCAAGCAATTTTGAGATTTCAGTGATAGAAAATTTTTTTGGCCGTAAATCTTTTTTTGGTTTTGGGTTTGGAGGGTTTATTTCTCTAGCTTCAGCGTTGTTTTGGTTTTTTAAGGCAGAAAAATATTTCTCTCCATAATGGGACTGTCGCAAATCCCCATTTCTTACCATTTTTAAACTCGACGAGCCCTTGTAAATCAAGGGTTCAGATTTTTCAGAAAGTTGATTTGCGACATGGCCATAATTCAAATTAATATCAGCTTTTTTGCAGATGGTTTTGAATTTTAGTAAAAATGGCGATTCAATTGAAACCATGCCATTCCTGCTTTTACAGCGCGTCAAAAACACGGATTTGTTTGAGAGATAATTGCAGAAATCATAAGCGTTTTGTCCGATTTTTTTTGCCCTTCTGTCAATTCCCAGATCTTTTTTGATTTTTTTTCCCAGCCAATTTTCCGCTTCAATTGCCGGAAAATCCCCTTCATTGAGCGATGCGATTATCACGCAATCAAAGTTTAGAAGACGTGCCTCAATCGGTGATAAAATCTGGATAAAAGCTGATGAATCAGCCTTTTCAAAATAACTTATTTGCGACAGCAATGTTTTGAATCCCTCAAGTGAAGTCGGGGTATAATTTTGCGCTTTGAGCTTCTCAAAAAATTCTTCGATTTCAGCGCGTGCCGGTTCATTTTGTAATAACTCGAGCCAGGTTTTTTGGCTTAAATTTTCGGCGGATTTGATTAATAGTGGTAAGTGGTAAGTGGTAAGGGGTAAGTTGTAAGATTTTGTGTTTTTTATTCCTTCGCGCACAACGTTAATTTCAAATTCGGATATGGCTTTTTGATCTTTGGAATAGTGGCAAAGTGGGTGTTTGAGAATGGCGAGGAGAGTGTGAGGATTGTCATTTGCTGTAAGAATCAGCAGCAAAAATTCGATTAGTTTTGAATCGAAAATTTTCAGTTTTCTGCTATCGTTAAAGGGTAGGGCGAGGCGTTTTAACTCAAGCTTTACAAACTTTATCAGAGTTTCGTTGTTAGTAATCAGCGCTGATTTTTTATTGGCATTTTCTTGCAAAATTGAGGCAATTATTTTTGCTTCCTCAACTTCATTTTGGGCTTCAATCAGACAGAAATTTTGTTGTAAATCTTCTGCAAGATTCAGATTCATCTTCTGCCATCTGATAGTTTCTTTGGCGGGAAGCATCATCGCTGAGATCAGATTCTGCCTGTTATCATCGCTTATTTTGAATCTATCTTCAGCAATTTTTGCGATTTTTTTTATTTCTAAAAATTCCACCAATTGCTTGAGAAAAAATTGTGGATGATTTTCGAGTGAAAATCTTTCGTCAGCGAGGCCATGCAAAATCACAAAACCATTTTTTTGCCGCGAAATGGCTTTGATCAATTTTCTGCTTGAAGCAATGCTTGCGGTTGATCCAGCGATTATCATTGGTGATTCAATTTGTTGCAGATCTAACAATTCAACAAATTTTTTGGTAACAAAATTTTGATGTGAAATGTCAAAAAATATGTTTTGCTTAAGCAGGTGATTTTTGATGCGAACATAAAAATCACGTAGAAATTCCAGCGTTAATTGGCGATGTTTTGGCAGGTTTGAGTCATCAATTTCATGAAGTTTGTTTAAATCTGTTTCTTCATATTCAATTTCGTCAAACAGATTTTTCAGATTTACGGCAATTTTGAAGGCCTGATCAAAATCATGTTTGCCGAAAATCTCATGTTCCTGAATTTCTTTGGTAAGAAATAGCAAGGCCTCAATTCTGCTTAAGGTCTGCATTGTTTTATCGGAGAAATCCTCACAGGAAATGTCGGAAATAGCTTTAATCTGCGGCAAAGTTCCACAAAAATTTTTTTGTAAAAATAATTCACGCAATTCACGACATGAACGCTGATTTGGCAGAAATATTTTTGCCTTTGATAGCTCATCAGCAAAAGTTTTTGTCAGCCAAAAAAACAGTGATTCGAAGAAGTGATAATTTGCTGGAATGTTGAAAACATTGGCTCTATCAATCATAATTTTATTGTTCTTAAAATTTTGTGTCCAAGAAAATTAGATCCTGAAACAAGTTCAGGATGACAAGTCTGGGAAAGATGGTTTCAAAACATGTCATCCTGAACTTGTTTCAGGATCTAGAGCCTGTATTCAAATTCATTCGCCCCCGCTTTTTTGTAAATTTTTGCTCTTTTTTGCATAAAATTTTTCAAAATATTCCCGATATTATGAAAAATTTTATGCAAAAATCGCTAAAAATTTCCTAAAAAATCGGGGGCGAATGAATTTGAATACAGGCTCTAAAATTTCAGACACAACATTTTGTACAACAATCCATAATTTCTAGTGATGAAAGTAATAGTTTTGGGCGCGGGAGTAATTGGTGTTGCTAGCGCATATTTTCTTGCTCGTGCTGGTCATCAAGTTGTTGTAATAGATAAAAATCCCGATGCAGGAATGGGCTGTTCCTATGCTAATGGCGGACAATTAAGCTATTCTCACATCGAAACCTGGGCGAACAAATCATCATTGTTATGGATAGTTTCACGTTTGATTACACTTGGTTTTCCAAAAAAAGATTTTTGGCGCTGGTTTTTTGAATTCTCTAAAAATTTTCCATCACAAAAATCCCATACCAACAGCAAAAAGTTATTTGAGATCGCAAACTACAGCAAACAGGCTCTAAAAGAGCTTCTTTCCAATGAAAGCACTTTGCGTTTTAATCACAAAAGTGAAGGAATTTTGCATTTTTACCGTCATCAAAAAAACTTTAATGAAGCAATAAAAAAGACAGAATTTTTTGATTCGCTTGGCTGCAGATCTCAAATTTTCAATGCACAGGATTGCATCAAAAAAGAACCGGCCTTGGTCAAACTTTTAGATGAAAAAAAACTGGCCGGCGGAATTTTTTATGGAGATGATGAAAGCGGTGATTGCCATCTCTTTACCAAATCCATGGAGAAAATCTGTCGCGAAAAATATGGGGTAGTTTTTGAATATAACACCGAGATAAGAAATATTTTCACTAATCACAAAAAAATCACCGGCATTAACACCGATAAAGAAGTGTTTACCGCCAATCTCTACATTTACGCACTTGGCGCCGAGGGAATATCTCTGCTTTCCGGCATAAAAGTCGATCCGGAAATTTATCCGCTTAAAGGCTACAGCCTTTCCATTCCCTGCGATGATGAATTTATCGCGCCAAAAACTACCATGACCGATCCTGAAAACAGAGTGGTTTATAGCCATAGCAGCAATATTTTCAGAGTGTCGGGAAGCGTTGAAATATGTGGGTTAAAAAACAATATGGACAAAAAGCACATCAATTTTTTGAAAAACACTGTGCGTTCAACTTTTTCCGATTTCGGCAATTTAAACAAGATGGATGAATGGTTTGGATTCCGTCCATTCCGGCCAGATTCCATTCCTCTCATTAATCAGACAAAATATGAAAACCTGTTTTTAAACACCGGCCATGGTTCACTCGGTTGGACACTTGCCGCCGGATCAGCAAAAATTCTTGCGGATTTAATTCCCAATAATTTGAAGGTGAGTTGAATATTTCTAACATCCCGTGCCAAATGCAGCGAACCGCAAATTACAACGCGGCAAGGCTGGTCTTCAGATTTATTTTTGATATAAAAAAGCGCATCGAGCAAATCAGGAGCGGCAAAAATTTTTATGCCGAGTTCATTTCCAATTGCAGAAATTTTTTCAGCTTCTTCGGGATACGGTTCACCATCAACTCTTACTGCGACGATTTCGGCGATATTTTTAAATTTTTCTAAAAATTCTTTTTTGCATTTGTTGCGACTAAAACCACAAATTACAAAATTTTTTAATCCATCATCTTCATTCAAAAGAAAACGCGCTAAAGCAAAAGCTCCAGCCTCATTATGTGCCCCGTCAATCCATAGCTCACTTCCAGCCGGAAAAATTTTTTGCAGATCATTTTCAACACGTTCCAACCGGCTTGGCCAATAAACATTTCTTATCGCTTGCTCAAAACTGATAATTGGTAATTGGTCATTGATAATTAAAGCTGTCACAATTGCCGTAGCAAAATTGATATATTGATGATCGCCTGGCAATGCTGGTTTCGGAAGGTTTTCAAAAAAAACATCGCCACAGGAAAAATCAAACTGTCCGCTTTTTTCATCCATAAAAACATCAAAATCTTCGCCGTAAAAATAGGTTTTTATATTTTGATCGCGGGCAAGAGTTTCAATGATTTCGCGTGCTTTGCTTGGTTGCGAAGCCACAATTAATGGCGTTTCCTTTCGCATAATCATCGCTTTTTCCAACGCTATTCTTTCAATTGAATTGCCGAGATATTCGGTGTGATCGAAGGAAATTGGCGTTATCACCGTGGCAAGTTTTTTTTCGATAATGTTGGTTGCGTCAATTCTTCCGCCCATTCCACATTCAACAACCAGAATATCCGCCGGCGTTTTTGAAAAAGCCAGAAATGCACCAATAGTGAAAGCTTCCATAAAAGTCAGTGGCGTTTCAGCCGCGGCAATTCTTGTTTCTTCCATCACCTCAAACAAAAAATTATCAGAAATTTTTTCGCCATTTAAAACTATTCTCTCATTGCATTCGTGAAGGTGAGGGGAGGTGTAGATATGAGTGCTATACGCAGCGCAGGAAAAAATTTTTGCAATTAAGGCAGTGGTTGAACCTTTGCCATTTGTGCCTGCAACATGAATCACAGAAGGAAGTTTGTGATGCGGATTTCCCAGCCGATCCAAAACTTCGGACATTCTTTCAAAAACTGTTTCGTAATCAATCTGGCGTTTACCAAGGGTTGAAGGGATTGGCCAGTGAGGAAGATAAACCATTAATTCACTAAATTTCTTTATATTAATTTAAATTAGCATGTAGATTTAAATTTAGATTTTGAATCTAAAAATAGATCCTGAAACAAGTTCAGGATGACATGTTTTGAAACCATCTTTCCCGGATTTGTCATCCTGAACTTGTTTCAGGATCTGTTTTTAAGAGACACAGCATTTTTGATAACAACCCCTGAAACAAGTTCAGAATGACAGTTAGCCTATCAATAGAAACTTTGTAAATGATAAGATTTTCAGTTATTATCCCTGTTCTTATCACGCTTATAATTCCTCTTATTTCTTATTCCCAAACCATCTCTGAAAAAAAATTTAAAAAACCCGGAGAGCCGGTTTTCGTTGCTAATGGTTTTGTTAATTTTTCTGCCGCTTTGCGCAATCAATCATCTACCTTTGAGAATAGGATTCTGCCAGATGGATTCACTGAAAACAAAATGCATAGCAAACAAGAAATCGGCAATGACACACAGATTTTTTTAAAAAGCGGAATGATCTCGGGAGGTGGTGTAAAATATGGCGCGGTGGCCAAAGTAGAATTCAATTTTAATTCCGATCATCGAGATGAACACCCAAATCTTGATCAGGCTTTTATTTATTCCGAAGGTGATTTTGGCCAAGTTGAGTTTGGCAATTTTTTTGCTGTTAATCAAAAAATGAAAGTTGGTCCGGCTAGCTTTGCTCGCGGTGCCGGAGGAATTAACGGCAAATATCTTGAAAATGTAAATCTGCCGATGTTTGCAGGAATGCCCAATTCCAATACCAAACTTCCACGCTCCATTTTGCTTGCACAATCGCCAATCGGTCATGGCGGTTATGCTAAAAGTTTTTATCGTCGTGGCGCTGATAACAATTACGTTTCCGGTACGCGTGATTATTCCGATTATTACCGCAGCAATTTTCGTGCTTTAAAAGACAATAGTTTTGATGGCATGGAAGATGCCGTTAAAATCAGCTATTATTCGCCGGTAATTGAAGGGTTTCAGCTTGGCTTAAGCTATACACCAAATAGCAACAATGAAGGCATAACCTCGCAAACCGCGCGCGATCTTGATCTAATTCGCATCGAAAATATTTCGAGTTTTGGCCTGAATTATCATGAAGATTTCGACAATGTAGGAATAGCCATTTCTGCAACAGCGGAGAATGGTCAGATCAAAAACTCAAAATCACTTGCCGGTTTTGAAAGAGAGGATTTGTTTGCTTATGATTTTGGTGCTAGCGCAAGTTATTTCGGTTTTACTCTCGGCGCATCTTATGGTTCATGGGGAGATTCACTACAGCCAAAAAACGGAATCTACGAAAAATTCTCCCATGCCAGCTATTACACTTTTGGACTTGCATATCAGTTTGGACCAATTGCCACAAGCATCACCAGTCTTAAAAGTTCATTTCAAAAAAACGATTACGAAGCAATTTCCCTTGGTCTTGACTATAAGCTAAGCCGCGATTTCATGCCATATTTTGAAATCACAAATTTCACTTTTAAATCAAACCAAACCACAAACCAAATCACAGACAACCGAGGTCAGGTTTTTCTGACCGGAATTTTGTATTCCTTTTGAATGAACAGCGTAGCCGCATTAGATTCCTATCTCCTACCACTTAAACAAATCCTTGATCGCGATGGTGTAAATGAAGTTTCGATCAACCGCCCGCATGAAGTGTGGATTGAGTTGAAAGGTGATATGGTTCGCGAAGAGCTACCAACTTTTGATATAGAGCATTTAAAATCTTTGGGACGACTCGTCGCGCAATCAACCGAACAGCGCTTAAGCGAAGAAGAGCCATTACTTTCTGCCACTTTGCCAAATGGTTATCGTATCCAGATTGTTTTCCCGCCGGCTTGTGAGCATACATCGGTTGTGATCTCAATTCGTAAGCCTTCAAGCCTGAAATGGACTTTGGAAGATTACGATAAAATGGGTATGTTTGACTCAACTTCAGTTGGTGAGGTTGAAGATAAAAATGATCTGATTTTAGGAAAACTGCTGAAACTAAATCGCATCAAGGATTTTCTTGCGCGTGCGGTATCTTACAAAAAAAACATCATCATCTCCGGCGGTACTTCAACCGGTAAAACCACCTTCACCAATGCTGTGATTCGTGCCA
Organism: Alphaproteobacteria bacterium RIFCSPLOWO2_01_FULL_40_26; assembly: GCA_001767955.1. Lineage (GTDB taxonomy): Bacteria > Pseudomonadota > Alphaproteobacteria > Rickettsiales > UBA1997 > UBA2645. The sequence continues at coordinate 9,234 of MEMO01000009.1, forward strand.
TTCCGCATGAGGAAAGATTAATCACGGTGGAAGATGCGCGCGAAATTGATTTAACCTCACATCAAAACCGCGTGCATTTACTTGCTTCCAAAGGTGGACAGGGACGTTCAAAAGTGACAACGCAGGATTTGATTGAAGCCTGTCTGCGTTTGCGTCCGGAAAGAATCATCGTCGGTGAGTTGCGCGGTTCGGAAGCTTTCAGCTTTTTGCGTGCCATCAACACTGGTCATCCGGGATCAATATCAACACTTCACGCCGACACGCCAAAAATGGCAATCGAACAGCTAAAGATGATGGTGATGCAAGCGGGACTTGGCATGACACCAACTGAAATCACTTCCTACATCAAAAATGTGGTTGATATTGTCGTGCAGCTAAAACGTGGTGGCAAAGGTCGGCGCTATATTTCAGAAATTTATTTCAGGGCAATTCACAACAAACCAGTGGAAGAAAAACCAAGAGAAACGCCGCTACCATCAATTTAATCTTCACATGCTTCGCAATCGTTTTTTTAATAAAAAATTTGAGTTTCTAACATTAGCGCAAGCCTTGGAAATTGCCGATGCGAAACTTGCAAGCGATGTTGATTTGAACAAAAAGATTTTTGATGTTTCAACTCTTGAGAAAGCGAATGAAGCACAAATTTCTTTTCTGAATTCCGGCCAATATCTGGAAAAATTTTTAACTTCGAAGGCTGGCTTTTGTTTGATGGACGGAAAAAACATCAGCAAATTGCCGCAAGGTATGATTGCGCTGATTTGCGAAAATCCATATTTTGCCTATGCCAAAATTGTTTCGACTTTTTACGAAGCAAAAATTCCGGAATTTGATGGCAAAAATCTGATTCACGAAACAGCAAAAATAGGTGAGGGCGCAAAAATCGCGACCAATGCCTATGTTGGTAAAAATGTTGAAATCGGTAAAAACTGTTTTATTGGTCCGGGCGCTTGTGTGATGGATGGTTGTATCATCGGCGATAATTGCATCATCAATGCCAATGTTGTTATTTCCTTTGCGGTTGTCGGTTCAAATTCGGTGTTTTTTAATGGCGCAAAAATCGGACAGGATGGATTTGGCTTTGCTCACAATGCCGGCATAAATTACAAAATAACACAAATCGGAATTGTTGAAATTGGCAATGATGTCGAAATCGGAGCTAATACTTGCATCGACCGCGGAGCTATTGAAAACACAGTGATTAGCGATGGATGCAAAATCGACAATCTGGTTCAGATTGCTCACAATGTTGAAATCGGCAAAGGCACGGTAATTGCCGGTTGCACCGCTTTAGCCGGAAGTTGTAAAGTTGGAAATTTCGTTCAAATCGGCGGTAATTGTAGTATCGGCGGTCATATTTTTGTTGGCGATGGTGTAAAAATTGCCGGCATGAGCGGAGTAATACGCGATATTCCTCCAATGCAAATTGTTGCCGGCATTCCTTCGATGCCAATCAAGAAGTGGCATAGATTGAACACTCTTTTGGCAAAAATGACCTTAAATAAAATCTGACTTCTCTTCCAACTCCATCCAACGATTTTCCGCTATTTCCAGCTCTTTTTGATGTTTGGCAATTTCCATCGAAATATGCGCCAGATTGGCGGGATTTCTATCTTCAGTTTCACTTAATTCCTCACTTAACTCACAAATTTTTTTCTCAAGATTTTCAATTTTTGCCGGAAGTTTTTCGAGTTCGAGTTTGAGTTTGTAAGAAAGTTTTTTTGGTTGAGATGACTCCACGACAAGTGTGGAGGGAAATTCAATTGAGACATTTTTAACTTTTGTCACCACATCTTCATGAGATTGCATATTCTTTTCCTTAAACTCTAAATAATCCGAATAACCGCCAATGTGATTTGTAATCACTGCATTGCCTTCAAATGCCAAAATACTTGTCGCCACATTATCCAAAAAATCGCGATCATGCGAAACCACGATTAGCGTGCCTTGATACTTAGAAAGATAATCAGAAAGCATGTCCAAACTATCCATGTCGAGATCATTTGTTGGTTCATCGAGAATCATAAAATTTCCCGGATTAGCTAAAGTTTTTGCCAGAAGCAGGCGATTTTGCTGACCGCCAGAAAGTGTGCCGGCCAAGGTTTCACGATCATTTGGATCAAAAAGAAAATTTTTGAGATAGCCGCAAATATGCATGGTTTTGCCATTTGCGAGCTTGACATAATCCGAGCCGGAATCGCACAAAATTTCCTGAACTGTAGAAGTTGATTTGATAGCGCTGCGCGATTGATCGAAATAGGAAATTACAATGTCGCGAGCTGGTTTGACAGTGCCGGAATCAGGCGCAATTTCACCAATCATCATTTTTAAAAGCGTTGATTTTCCGCTACCATTTTTACCGATAATTCCGATGCGTTCACCGCGTAAAATTTTTAGCGAAAATTTTTCAATTAATTTTTTTTCTGGACCCCGCAACAAGTGCGGGGTGACATCTTCTTTGTTTGTCACCCCGTCTTCATGACGGGGTCCATTTGCAAAACTCTTGCTCACATTATTCAAACTCAAAATCACCTGCGGCGCATCTTCCTCGATTTTTTGTGATTCGATTCTGATCTTGCTGCGATTGGCATAAACCAGTTTTCTTTGTGCTTCTAGCTTATCGCGCAATTCCGAAAGATAATGCAATCGGCCGATATTTCTTTTGCGTCTTGCCGTAACGCCGGTTTGCAACCAACCACTTTCGAGCTCAACTTTTTTCTCAAGATTGCTCAATTCGCGCATTTCATGTTCGATGATTCCCTGCGACCATTCATCAAAATTTTTATAGCCATGATGATTGATTTTTAGCTGTCCGGCACGCAACCAGAAAACTTTGTTGGAAACTCTTTCAAGAAATTTGCGATCATGCGAGATCACTAACAACGCGCCCCGGAAACCCTGCAAATATTCTTCCAGCCATTGAATTACTTCCAAATCAAGATGATTTGTTGGCTCATCCAAAAGCAAAATATCCGGTTCTAAAACCAGCGCACGAGCAAGATTAACGCGGCGCTTTTGCCCACCGGAAAGATTTTGTGTAAGAGCGTTTTTATCAATTTTTAAGTGCTCGCAAACGATGTCGATGAGATAAATTTTATGCTCATCAATTTTTACACCGGAGAGAATATAATCAGAAATTGTTAGATTTTCTGGCAATTTTTCACTTTGCGTTAAATAGCCTAAAACTGCACCAGGCATGATAAAACGCTCGCCGCAATCCATCTCAAAAAATCCGGCAATGACATTCATCAAAGTAGTTTTTCCCACACCATTTTTTCCGATCAAACAAATGCGATCACGCGGAAAAATGTTGAAGCTGAGATTTTCAAAGAGGATTTTTTTGGCAAAGGAGATAGTGGCTTCGCGGATTGACAATAGGGGAGGTGTGCTCATGATAAAAAAAATAATAGACCCCGCAACGAGTGCGGGGTGACAACTGTTTGTGATATGTTCAAAAGTATGTCACCCCGCACTTGTTGCGGGGTCTATAGATTTAATCGCTATTTTTTACTCATGTCAAAACAAGAAATAATCACCCTTTCAAACGGCCTGCGTCTCGCCATTGATCACATGAAAGATGTCGAAACTGTTTCCATTGGTGTTTTTGTTAATACTGGTTCACGCTATGAAAATCCTGACCTCAATGGCATTTCACATTTCCTTGAACATATGGCTTTTAAGGGCACGAAGAAAAGAAACGCCAGACAAATTGCTGAAGAATTTGAAGGAATTGGCGGACGCATCAATGCCTACACCTCAAAGGAGAGAACGGTTTATTATGCCAAAGTTTTGAAACAGCATGCTGAGTTTGCTGTCGAATTTCTTGCCGATATTTTGCAGAATTCCACCTTCGATAAAACCGAATTGGAAAAAGAACGTGGCGTGATTTTGCAGGAAATTGCCATGACCAATGACACTCCCGATGATATTATTTTCGATTATTTTCAAGAAACAGCATATCCCAAGCAAGCCCTCGGGCGTTCAATTCTTGGGCCAGTTAAAAATATCAAAAAATTCAACCGCGATGATTTTTTAAATTATATCGGCGGGCAATATAACTACCAAAATATGGCGATTGTTGCGGCGGGAAATATCAAAGAAAATGATTTGGTAAAATGGACAAAAAAATATTTTACTGCGCTTGGAAACAATAAAATCAAAGCTCCGGAAGCTGGAAAATATCTCGGTGGCGATTTCCGTAAAAATAAAAAACTCGAACAGATTAATTTGGTGATGGGCTTTAGAGGCTTGTCCTATCTTGATCCAAACTATTACAGCGCACAAATTCTGGCGATGATTCTGGGTGGAGGAATGTCTTCGCGCCTGTTTCAGGAAGTGCGCGAACATCGCGGTTTGGCCTATTCAATCTACGCTTTTAACTATACCAACTCTGATTCTGGATTGTTTGGAATTTATGCCGGAACTACGCCGGAAAAAACTAATGAGTTAATTTCTGCAACCGCTGACGAAATAAAAAAAATCTGTGAAAAAATTTCCGATGCCGAATTGAAGCGAGTTAAAACCCAGTTTGAAGCGGGGTTGTTAATGGCTAAAGAAAGCACCAGCGCCAGAATGCAAAAGCTCGGAAACGACATACTTTCTCTTGGAAAAATTCAAACTGATTTTGAAATCAGAAAAAAAATCACTGCGGTAAAAAAATCGGATGTGGCGAATTTGGCACAGAAAATTTTTGTCGGCTCAAAATCAACCTTTGCTGCAATCGGGAAAATTAGTGTGATTGCCCGTGAGTCATAGATGGGGCAAATCCTGGCAATCCTGGTCCGGCGTTGAGCTGTTCTTTTGGTCCAACATGCGATAATTCCACACTCCCTACAAAGCCGGTTTTAGCCCAATCGGGATAAGAAACTCCGCAAGGCGACATGCTTTGAGAGAAGGCGGTTTCAAAAGGATTTTGTTCGAGCGAGCCCCCAATGCCGCTGGCTAATGTGTCAATACTGCCAAACTCGCCAAAATGAATTGAGCTTGATTTAAATGTTTGATCAAGCGTTGATTCTCCGCCTACAGTTGTTGCCAATCCCTGTCCACCACCGCCAATTCCAGCGCCATGGCCAGGATGATGATTAGAATGCTGCTCCATTGATGCTAACATTGCGATATTTGGACCTGATGGACCTCCTTCTGCCATAAATTCCTCCTTAGAAACTGTTTTACGAAGCAACCGCGGCAATTGCCGTCATGTTGAGAATATCGTTGATTGAAGAACGCATAGTCACAATTTGCACCGATTTTTCAAAACCATCCAAAATCGGGCCGATAACAGCGCAACTTCCAACCTCTTCCAAAAGTTTGGTTGCGATATTTGCCGAATGTAATCCCGGGCAAATCAGAATATTGGCTGGAGCGGTGAGGCGGCAGAATGGATATTTCGCCATTTTGTCCATATTCACAGCTACATCTGCTGTCATTTCGCCATCATATTCAAAATCTACTTTCAGCTCGTCCATCAATTTTACTGCTTGCTTGATGCGCTCCGATTCAGTTTTCAAAGCTGAACCAAAGTTTGAAAATGATAAAAATGCTACGCGTGGCTCATATCCCATATCGCGCACTTTTTTGGCGGTTTGCAAAGCGATTTTTACCAAATGTTCTGGTGATGAAAGTTCGGAGCAGGCCGTATCGGCAATGAAAATGGTGCGACCTTTGGAAATCACCATCGAGATGCCAAGCACGATCTGATCTTTTTTGTTTTTAATAACCTGCCAAACATCAGTTAGTGATTTGCGATAGCCGCGAGTAAGACCGGTGATTAAAGTTTCACCATGTCCGCAAGCCAGCATTGATGCGGCAAAAATGTTGCGGTCATTTTTTACCATGCGGGAACAGTCGGAATAAAGCACTCCGTTGCGCTGTAATTTTTTGTAAAGGTAATCGGTGAATTTTTTATTTTCGTCGGAAATTGCGGCGTTGTAGATTTCAATGCCTTTGGGAGAGATGTCCAATTCGCGCATATTTTCCAAAACACGCTCTTTTTTGCCGACAAGTATGGATTTGCCATAGCCATAATCGCGCCACATTGCGGCAACGCGGATGATTTCCGGCTGTTCGCCTTCAGCAAAAATAACTTTTTTTGGCACGGATTTCAGCTTTTCAAAAATAAGGCTCATGCTGTTTGCCGAAGGATCGCGGCGCGCTTTAAGCTGTTTTACATAGGCATCCCAATTTTTAATCGGTTTACGGGCAACACCGGTTTCAACCGCGGCTTTGGCAACAGCAACTGGAATAGTGTGAATCAGGCGTGAATCGAATGGTGTTGGGATAATGTAATGTTTGCCGAATTTCATTTCGCGTCCGCCATAGGCTTTAACCACCTCGTCTGGCACATGCTCGCGTGCCAACTCTGCCAAAGCTTTTGCGGCGGCAATTTTCATTTCTTCGTTGATGGTTGAAGCACGCACATCCAAAGCGCCACGGAAGATGTAAGGAAATCCCATCACATTATTGACCTGGTTTTCATAATCAGAGCGGCCGGTGGCGACAATGGCATCGTTGCGAGTGGCATGAACTTCTTCGGGAGTAATTTCGGGATCGGGATTGGCCATGGCAAAAATCACTGGATTTTTAGCCATTGATTTAACCATCTCTTTGGTTACCGCGCCTTTAACTGAAAGGCCTAAAAACACGTCAGCGCCTTTCATGGCATCTGATAATGTGCGAGCTTTTGTTACAACGGCGTGAGCTGATTTCCATTGATTCATGCCATTGGTTCGGCCTTTGTAAATCACGCCTTTAGTGTCGCACAACAAAGCATTTTCGTGCGGCAATCCCATGGCTTTTAAAAGTTCTAAACAGGCGATTCCTGCGGCTCCAGCGCCATTTACTACTACTCTAACATCTTTAAATTTTTTTCCTGAGAGGTGCAAAACATTGAGAATACCGGCAGCAGAGATGATGGCAGTGCCATGCTGATCATCATGAAAAACCGGGATATCCATGACTTCGCGCAATTTGCTTTCAATGATAAAACATTCGGGAGCTTTGATATCTTCAAGGTTGATGCCGCCCCAAGTTGGACCGAGATATTTTACGGCATTGATGAATTCATCAGGATTTTCTGTGGCAACTTCGATATCGACCGAGTCAATATCGGCAAAACGCTTGAACAAAACAGATTTCCCTTCCATCACCGGCTTGCCGGCAAGAGCGCCGAGATTTCCAAGGCCGAGCACCGCAGTTCCATTGGAAATCACCGCGACATAATTGCCTTTGGAAGTGTAATCATAAGCCAATTCCGGATTTTTTTGAATTTCCAAACACGGAACCGCAACACCAGGAGAATAAGCAAGGGCAAGCTCACGCTGAGTGTTAAGCGGTTTAGTTGCATGCATCGCAACTTTGCCTGGTTGACCTTGAATGTGAAACTGAAGTGCTTCGATTTCTTTGGAAGTTTTTGTTGTAGTTTTTATCGCGTCTTTTTTAGTAGCCATGTCCTGAAACCTTGATAGTTGGGAGAAGGGGGCAAGGTAATTTTGAGAAAAATTAATGTCAAAAATGATTATTATCGATCGCAGCAAAAAATTTTTACAATTTTTTGATAAAGAAAATGAGACGAGAAAAGTAGATTTTCTGGTTTTGCATCACATCGAGGCAAGCTCGATAGATCACGCGCTGGAGCAATTTCAACAGCATCAAGTCAGCTCACATTTTTTAATTGATGAAGATGGAAAAATTTTTGAATTGGTCGATGAAAATGATGTAGCCTGGCATGCTGGAATCAGCTATTGGAGCGGCGTTGATGGCTTAAACAAGAATTCCATTGGCATTGAATTTATCAATCCCTCACCTTTTACAAAAAAATTTGAAGAAAGGCAAATGCAGGCTGGAGTTGAGCTATGCCAATATCTGATTAAAAAATATAACATCAAACCGCAAAATATCGTTGGCCATTCCGACATCGCTTATGTCAAAGAAACCGGTATTTTAGACCGCAAACAGGATCCCTCGCATCTTTTTGATTGGAAATTTCTAGCCAGAAGAGGTGTTGGAATTTTTCCTGAAAAAATTTCAGCAACAAAAAAAAATTCGTTAAAAAAAACCAAGGAAATGCTACAAAAATTTGGCTATCGTGTTACAAATCTCAATGATGATTTTGATCATGAAATGCAAGCTCTAACACGTGTTTTTAACCGCAGATTTTTAGGCAAGGATTCTGATATTTGGGATGGTAATTCGCAGGGAGTTTTAAAAAAATTAATATCAAAACACTGTCTTCGCAATCGTTAAAACCACCACCTCCTTCGCACCGCGGCGTTTTAGTTCTTTTGCACAATTTTCAAGAGTTGCGCCGGTTGTCATCACATCATCAACAAGCAGAATTTTTTTATTTTTTACGTTGTTGCGATATTTTTTATTCATCACAAAAGCACGTTTTAAATTCTTCTCGCGTTGCTTCTTTCTAAGTTGAACTTGAGGTGTTGTATCGGCAGTGCGCCACAAAAGATCAGTGATAAATTTTTCCGGCGATAATTTTTTTGCGATCATTGCGGCTTGGTTAAATTTTCTTTTACGCAATTTTTTTGGATGCAGCGGAACCGCGGTAATCAAGTCGCAAGCATCAATTTCATTTTTTGATTTGCTGACAAGAAGAGTGCTAAATTTTTTTGCCAGAAAAGTTTGATCGCGATATTTCAGAGCGGAAATCGCTGTGCGGATAATGTGATTATAGCGAAAAATCACCACCGATCTGTCATATGAAGGTTTTTTCAGCAAACATTGCGAACAAAAGGGTGGCAGATGTTTAATTTCAACCTCAAAAGGATAAGAACAGATTTTGCATTTCGGCTCGCTAATAAATTGCAATTTTTGCCAGCACTCACTACAAAACAAAGCATCTTTGCTGACAATTTCCTCGCAAGAAAGACAATGGCTGGGGAAGAATATTGATAATAATTTTTTCCAGATCCCGAAACAAGTTCGGGATGACTTCGTCATTTTTCTAAAAATTTTCATTTTTTTCATTTAAGTGATGAGCGAAATTATTTTTGATCGAAAGCTCTTGCGCCTAAATCGCGCGCGCTTTGCTAAAGATTTCACAAAACATAATTTTTTGCATCATGAAGTTGCAAACAGAATTGCTGAAAATGTCGGGTTTTTAAATCGTGAGTTTGATGATATTTTGGAGATTGCGCCGCGTGATGGCTATTTATCTGCTCTCATCACGACAAAAAATAAATTTATTATTGAAGATGAGGAAAATCTTTTTAGCGAAAAAAATTCATTTGATCTCATTGTGAGCAATCTCAATTTGCATTTTATCAACAACATTTTGCAATTTTTATTGCAGGTAAAAAATCTGCTTAAACCAGGCGGTATCTTTATCGCCAGTTTTTTTGGCGAAGAAAATTTAAGCGAATTGGCGCATGTTTTATATAAAACTGAAAATGAAATTTATGGCGGAATTTCACCGCGCATGATGCCAACAATTGATGTTAAAACCGCCGCTGCCTTGCTACAAAAGGTTGGATTTGCCAATCCGATTTCTGATTTTGAGAAAATTAAAGTTGAATATTCAAATCCGCAAAAACTGCTAAATGATTTGAAATTCATGGGGCAGGGCAATATTTTGACCAAACGCTCGCGCCGCTTTTTTACTAAAAATTTCCTGCAAAAAATTTTTCAAAATTATCAAAAATTCTACGGCAATGCAGATGGAAAAATTTCTGCAACCTTTGAGCTCATAACCATTAGCGGTTGGTCGCCTGATAAAATAAAGCTATGAAAAAACTGCACATCAAAACCTACGGCTGCCAGATGAATGTCTATGATTCTGATCGCATGCAGGATTTAATGGGCGCTGTTGGCTATGAAACTATCGATATTCCGGATGGTGCCGACATGGTGATTATCAACACTTGCCATATTCGTGAAAAAGCTGCGGAAAAACTTTTTTCTGACCTTGGTCGCTTGCGGCCTTTTAAAGAAAAAAATGACAAAATGATCGTTGCAGTGGCTGGTTGTGTGGCTCAAGCCGAAGGTGAAGAAATTTTTAAAAGATCAAAAATTGTTGATATTGTGGTTGGTCCGGAAAGCTATCAAACCTTGCCCGATCTGGTTGGAAAAGTAATTCGCGACAAGAAAAAACAAATCAATCTCGATTTTATTCCCGACAATAAATTCGATATTTTACCTGAAAGCAAAGCCGGAATTGGCGCTTCAGCCTTCATAACTGTGCAGGAAGGTTGCGATAAATTCTGTACATTTTGCGTTGTGCCTTACACTCGCGGTGCTGAATATTCACGTGAAGTTTCAAAAATTTATGATGATGCACGAAGGCTTGCTGATAAAGGCGTAAAAGAGGTTTATTTTTTAGGACAAAATGTGAATGCCTATCACGGTTTTGATGAGAAAGGCGTTACTACAAGTCTGGCCAAATTAATCGAAAAAATTGCAGAAATTCCGCAAATTGAGCGCATTCGCTACACCACTTCACATCCGCGCGATATGTCCGATGATCTAATCGCTGCACATCGCGACATTAAAAAATTAATGCCATTCCTACATCTTCCGATCCAATCAGGTTCTAATTCCGTGCTTAAAGCCATGAATCGCAAACATACACGCCAAGATTATTTTAAAATCATCGAGAAACTACGTCATGCAAGGCCAGACATTGGTTTATCATCTGATTTTATCGTCGGATTTCCTGGCGAAAGCGATAAGGATTTTGAAGATACTTTGGATTTGGTGCACCAAATCGGCTTTACGCAATGCTATTCTTTCAAATATTCACCACGCCCTGGAACGCCGTCAGCTGATGCTAAAATTCAAATTGTAAAAGAGGTGAAGGATGAACGTTTGGCACGTTTACAAAAACTTCTAACCACACAGCAAACCACTTTTAACCAAAAATTTGAAGGCTCAACAATGCCAGTTTTATTTGAAAAAAAAGCGCCGAAATCTGACTCGCAATTATGGGGTAAAAGCCCATGGTTACAATCAGTTGTTGTTGCTGCGCCTAACGCAGAAAAATATCTTGGAAAAATTGTTGATGTTAATATCGCAAAAGCACGACCAAGCAGTTTGGTTGGAGAAATCACCACAACTTCATGAAAATTTCTTACGAAGAAAAAGGCGAGGGTGATGAAGTAATTTTATTCATTCATGGTCTCGGTTCGCGTGGTTGTGATTGGGAAAAGCAGATTGAATTTTTTAGTAAAAACTATCGTTGTATTACGCCAGATTTGCGGGGACATGGCAAATCACAGGCAAATGAGAGTGATGCTTTTGATATTGTAACTCTCGCTTCAGACATCATTTCATTAATCGAAGATCTTAAAATCGCACCAGCTCATCTGGTTGGAATTTCTCTTGGCGGAATGGTGGCTTTTCAGATTGCTGTTGATGAACCAAATTTAGTGAAAAGCTTGACCATAGTGAATGCCTTGCCTGCATTCATGCCAAAAGATTTAAAACAAAAATGGCTGTTTTATTCGCGTATTCTTTTTGTCAGAATCTTTGGCATGAAAATCTTTGCCAAAATTTTAGCCAGAAAACTTTTTACACAAAAAAATTTGCAAAAAAAATTACAGGAAAGTTTGGGTAAAATTAGCGTCAAAATTTATCTTAAAATTCTTAAATCTATTTTAGGCTGGAGCGTTGTGAACAAGCTTCATACGATTATTTGTCCATCTCTGTTTATTGCCTCTGAAAATGATTACACCTCCATCGAAGAGAAAAGATTTTTTGCCAACAAAGTCAAAATTAAGGCCAGTCTTATCGAAATCAAAGGAGCAAAACATGCAGTTTCAGCAGAAATGCCAGATGAGTTTAACAAAGCTTTGTTAGAATTTATTTTTGACGGCAAAACACAAACGTCATCTGAAACAAGTTCAGGATGACAAGATGACAAGAAGCAATCCCGAACTTATTTCCTGTGTTATTTAATGCTCATAAGGCTTATTATGTAAAATTGTAGAAAGGAAAATGAAAGAGGTGGGGTTATTAGATGCTATATCCCACGCACTGTCATGTGGCCAAAGATGATGCATTTGAAGGATTTGGGATCGAAATAGATTTTTGACTTTTAAGTTGGCACTCCGCTAGAGTCCCCATCCCCAAAAATTTACTTTTTAGATTTTTTACTTTGGGTTGGTCAAGGGAGTTTGTGGTTATTAAAAACCTCTACTTTCCTTGGCCATTTTTTATGCTTTAAGAACCTGTCTAAGGAAAAAGCCTCCGTGGCGGAATCGGTAGACGCGATAGACTCAAAATCTATTGTCCATTGCGGATGTGTCCGTTCGAGTCGGACCGGAGGTACCATTTTGATAAAGTGCTTGAACTAACCGACATAGCTAATGCAATTTTACTTGGAATCGTTGAAGGATTAACCGAGTTCCTACCTGTTTCATCAACCGCTCATCTTCTTCTCACTTCTTACCTCATCAATTTTCAACCGGTAAAAAATAATCTGTTTGAAATTGTAATTCAGCTTGGCGCCATATTGGCAATCTGTGTTCTCTATCGCCAAAAAATCTTTGATATTTTGTGGAATTTAAAGCGTAAACCACAGCAAAAATTTGTTCTGAATCTGATTTTGGCTTTCATGCCAGCTGCCTTCATAGGAAGCGTTTTTCATGGCTTTATAAAAAGCTTTCTCTTTACCAATTTTGTGATTGCGCTGGCTTTGATTGTTGGTGGAATTTTGATGATAATAGTTGACTACAAACCATTTAACTCACGAAGCACGAAGCACACTGAAACAAGTTCAGCGCAGTCTGCACAAAGCACAAAAATCAACGACCTTTATAAAATCACCTACTCAACCGCATTTTATATCGGCTTATTCCAGTGTTTGGCAATGATTCCGGGAATTTCAAGATCCGGCGCCACAATAATTGCCGGGCTTTTGCTTGGGTTAAACCGAAAAACCGCCGCTGAATTTTCATTCTTTCTAGCAATTCCAACCATTGCTGCCGCAAGTTTCTATGACTTGTTCAAAAACACTGCGGAACTTACCTATGTCAACATTGAAATCATTCTGCTCGGCCTCGCCTCTTCATTTGTTGCTGCAATTTTGGTGATAAAATGGTTTGTTAACTTCATCAGTAAAAACAGCTTTGCGCCATTTGGAATTTACAGAATCATAGTTGGAATTTTGGTGTTATTATGTTTGCAATAAGATTTGGACTTGGGGCGATAAAAGCGGTTGGTTTTAGCATGATGGAAAACGCGGTAAAAGAGCGTAAAGCCAATGGAAAATTCAGCGATCTTTACGATTTTGTCACACGGCTTGATCCAAAATCAATCAATAAAAAATCAATTGAAGCCTTGGCAAAGGCCGGAGCATTTGATTCATTGCTAAAAAATCGTCGGCAAGTTGCCGAATCTTTCAATATACTTTCTGCCTACGCTAATGAAAAAAATGAAGAAAGATCTTCAAATCAAATGAGTCTTTTTAGCGCTTTGCCGGAGGTAAATCTTGCTCCCGATCTAAAAAAAATTAGTGATTGGAATAAAACTGAACGTCTGCAAAAGGAATTTGAAGCCTTTGGATTTTTTTTAAATGAACATCCTATCGATGATTTTCTGCCTGATTTAAGAAAACGCGGTATAATTTTTTCTGACAAATTGGAGCGCGATGAACTTGTGGATGGAAATTTGGTAAAAATGGCTGGCGTGGTTTCATCAAGCAAACATCGTTCCGGCTCGCGTGGACGCTTTGCCTATCTTACCATGTCCGACCCTTTTGGAATTTTTGAGGCAATGATTTTTGATGAGGCCTTAATCACATCTGCGCGTGATGTCATAGTTGACAGCAGTATGGTTGTTCTCGAATGCCTGATTCGTAAAGATGATGGTGGTATAAGAATTTTAGTGCGCGAAATAAAAAGGCTCGATGAGTTTATCAAAAACACCAAAGCAGCAGAAAAAGATTTTGAAGATATTAAGCGGCAAATCAGCAGAAATCGTGGCAATAATCAAAATTATGGCCATGTCGCAAATCAACTTTCTGAAAAATCTGAACCCTTGATTTACAAGGGCTCGTCGAGTTTGAAAATGGTAAGAAACGGGGATTTGCGACAGTCCCATTATGAAATTGCAATTGAAGCAAAAAAGGAGAAAAGGATTTTTAATGAAATAGCAATAAGTCTGATGTCACACGAACCCCTGCCCGTTCTAAAATCCATACTTACAAACCCGGGCACAACAAAAATTTTTCTTAAAGTTGGAGAAAATAAAATTGAACTACCACAAAAATGTCTTCTTGAAGAAACAGATATTCTACGAATCAAAAATGTTTCTGGGATTTTGAAACTTGAAATTATTTCTTAGAACCCGTGCTGCGAGTCATAAAAATATTTGAGAGAGTGAGAAGAATGATTGTATACATTTCAGATTTTTGATTTTAGTTTGATCGCCGTAAAACAGACCCCAAAACAACTTCAAAAATGTCATTTTGAACTTGTTTTTGGATCTGTTTTACATGTTTTTTTGTCGCGGGGTAGAGCAGCACGGTAGCTTGTCAGGCTCATAACCTGAAGGTCGGAGGTTCAAATCCTCCCCCCGCAACCACTTCCATATGGGACTGTCGCAAATCCCCATTTCTTACCATTTTTAAACTCGACGAGCCCTTGTAAATCAAGGGTTCAGATTTTTCAGAAAGTTGATTTGCGACGGGGCCATATCAAAGAAAAGGAATTGCCGGAGTTCCTGAAAAATTTACATTCCTATCTTAACGAAAATAATTATGATGGTTGTTGTAATTGAAGATAATATTATGTTTTTAGGTACGGTGTAGATGCTTGCTGATTAAACGAATATTATTTGCAGATACACCATATTCACTTGCCAAAACTTCCAAACTTGCTAGTGCTGTCTGGGTTTGATCTATTATTTCAGTAATACGGGCCTTGGATAATTTGGCCTCATGTCCCAATTTAATCAGATGATCAATACTGGGATTTCTTCCTTCACCCATGACCATGGTGCTTTGTTCACCACGCGGACCAGATGAAAAAGTTAAGTCATAAGCTGGCGATAGTTTCCATTCACCTTTTGCATCCATTAGGAAGCTGAAATTTTTGGAGTGATCGTCACGGTTATGTGCAAGAACATTAAACACAGCCAATTGATATAGCCTTTCAATTTCACGCGCATCACGAGTTAAAGCGCCTGTTAGAGCAATTAAATCTTCATAATCAAGTGATGAAGTTCTGAAATCAGAATGCAATAAACCGCAGGCTGTATGCATATGGAAGCGTTGCTTACCATTTCTATCAAAACGCTTAACTGCAAAATAACCTGCACCTTTTTGAGCTAAAAATAGGTGAACATCAGGCATGGAAATCCCAGATTTTTTAGCTATTAAAGCGTAAACATATTCAATTGCGCCGGCATCCGCGCTATCTTGTGTGTTACTAAATTTAACGATCCAAGGTGCATATCCATCAGGCAAATCATGTATGCCATGAATAATATTTTTTCGATCATTATTCAAACCTATCAGAGCTTTTGGACGTGCGCCAGCCGATGAACCATTTAAAGCCAGAAGGTCTTGTAGTACTTCATCAGATGTCCCATCTAGAACTTCTTGTGTTTGCTCTGCAAGCTGATCCAAGTTAATACTATCGCTGTTTTCTTGAATGCTGTGATCTGGTTCATAAACAAGTGCGCCAAGGCCATTTAATCCAACATGCGCCAAGCGGTCTAATGGTGTAATATCGGAAGGTAAAATACCAAGCGAGCGAACAAAACGATCAAAGAGCAATCGTCCCCATCCATCAGGAAGACTATCATTAAATACTCCGGGAAGCCCTTCAAACAAATTATAATCGAAACTGCTTACTCCAGATTTTAACGGTAAACGTAGAGGCGAGATATTTAGGCTCGTTTCAATGAAGGTGCTGTGATATTCAAAATAGATTTTGTGATCTCGTATTGCTAGGCGGCCAACTGGAATAGTTGAATCACCAAAATTCAGCCCAACTTTTACTTCGCTTACAGATGTGTAATCATTCATTTGCGGATTCCTCTTTTTCGTATAGTTTTATTAGTTTTCAGCACTTCATCAATGGAGGAGAAAAAAGGCTGTTCTGGCTGTATCGCTTTAACAAGATTTTCCAGACCACCTAGAACCATTTGTAATTTCAAAAATCCTTCGAGAGAAATTAATCCTTTTTGTTCAAATTTACGTAAAGTTGGCAATGGCACACCAGAGCGTTCTGCTAAACCTTGTTGAGTTAGCTGTAACTTCAATCTTTGTAAGCGCGTATTCTCAGATAATTTCTTTTGTGCTTTTGATATGGTAATAAGTGATAACATGATATTATATAATATAAATATTCACTACTAGTAATAACATAATATTAGTTAATAAGTGGATTAAGTCAACAGCCAACAGCAATGATTACAAGCAAGCATACTGCGAAAAATTCTTCAAAAAAATGAGCAAAAATTTGCGGAAAAGCAAAGTTAAATGAATTTAAAGACAGGCTCTAATACCAAGGTCTGAAGCCCCATGTTTCAAATCCCCCCCCTACTCTCTTTATTTCTCTATTTCGTCAAATCAATAATCACCGTTTTTTCAATTTCGGTTGGCTTTTCGGAAATTTGCCTTTCTGTAGCTTTGTTTTCGATTTTGGACTTTGTATCAGAAGGCAATTTGCCAATAATAAACTTTGGAGCGACATTTTGACTGTCCTGATTTTCTTTTGGCATCTCATTTTTTTTGATAGTTTCTTGATGTTTTATCGCTGATTTTTTTGCTGCAGAGGAGGTAATCAAAGACTCAATCCTGGCTATTTGCGGTTTTTGATCAGCTACAACCTGCTTTATGATTTCATCATCCTTTTTTAATCTTGGCTCAATTTTGAGTTTCATGATTTTGCCTTTCGGACCACTGATAAATCTGAATTTGTCATCATTAACGCTTTTTGTTTTTGAACCTGTTTCCGATTTTTTAATTAAAAAAATTACCTCTTTTTCCGACTCTTTTTTCAAAGTTTGGTTATTATCAATTTTGTTTTGAGGTAGGATTTTCAGTGGTTCGCAATCGCAATTATTGATGAATTTGTAAATATGCTTGTGAATGACAGATTGTACAGGCTGATGATCAGTTTTCTGATCTTCTTTGATCTGCTTTTTAAGTGGTTTAGAAGTCTTAACCGCCTCTTTATCTGCAGTAATTTTAAAAGTTTTCTCCGAAGTTTCCTCATTGGTAGTTTTTTTCTCTTTCTCGATTAATGGAGCTGATTTGATCACTTGATCAAGATAGGATTCAAGCAGCGACTGTATAACCTGATTATCGTGATTTCTGGCAATGATGAAAGCATCGGTAAGCTGCTCTTTCAGCAGCCTAATATCCATAAGTTTGATAAAATTAAATTTCTCAAACATGGTGTTAAGGCAATCGGCGCAATTTGCGATTGTAGCATGAATGATTGCCGATTCTCCAACCAGATTAATATTGGCAGCATTGGCGGAATATTTCATCAACCACCAGACAGAATCATTGTTGCCGGACAAAGCGGCGCGCATTAGCGGTGTCCAGCCCTCATTGTCAATTGCATTGGCATCGGCTCCGCTTTCGAGTAAAATTTTTACGATTTCGAAATTTCCTTCGCGACAGGCTAGATGAAGCGCTGTTGCTCCGCCAAAATTTTTCTGATTAAGCAGCGCCCTGCCTGCTTTGGCAAAAAAACGCACGCCATTAACATCGTTATTTACCACAGCTGACATCAGAGCATTGATTCCTGCCGCATCTTCCTGATTGGCATCGTAGATATTTCCGATTTGCGCCTGAATTGAATCAAAAGCAAAAAACAGATAACAAAAAAGAAACGATAAAAGCCGGATAAATGTTTTGTATTTTTTAAGTGGTAAAATCATTTCCACCTATTTTCCAATTCCTTAATCAAAGACTGATTCTTCGGTTTATATGGCTTCTCAACCCAAGTTGCGGCGCCATGTTTCAACAGATATTGCACTATCACCTCTTTTTTGTGGCGATAGGCGATAGCTAAAGCGGTAAAACCATCATCATCCATGGCATTGATGTCAACCAAACGCGATACAAACAAATCAACCGCCGGCAAAAATCCCACTCGTGCCGCATGCATCAGATAAGTTCTACCAAAAGCATCGGTATAATTAAGATCGGCTTTGTTGTTTGCCAACAACTCCAATGATTTGAAATCGAGCAGCTCGATTGCAATGTTAATCGGAGTATATCCAAGTTTATTTGGCATATTTGGGTCAGCACCCTTGGCAAGGGCTGAAGCTATGACCGGATATTTTTTCAATAACAAAGCATAGGTCAGAATTGTATCTCCTTCCGCATTGCGCACATTGGGATTTTCGATATCCTTATAAGCCTCGTTGAAAGTGCGCACACTGCCGATGGAAATGGCATTAAATAAAATTCCTATTCTTTCTTTCGGCGTTAAAATTATCGGGATATGAACATTATCTTTGCTGCGGTAGCGATTCAAAATTGGCAAGGCTGGGGGCTCTTCATCAAGAAATGGATTTAGATCTTTTTTCTGTGGTATGATTATTTTGGAAAAACTGAAATCCTCATCATTAGAATCAAAATCCTCATTTAATTTTTCTGCATCACTCAGATATTTTTCGCGTAATTCATTCAGTTTTTGTAATTTTTCCTTCTGTTGTTTTTCGTTCCATTTTCTTCTTTTTTCTGCTTCAAGACGTTTTTTCAGATTTTTCTTTTTTTGTGAATTGATATAAGCGGTGGTTGGTTTTTTGATGTCAGAAGATGAGGTGACAGGAGTTTGTTGTGGTTGTGCGTTTTCCGGTTTTTCAATTTCTTGTGGCTTGACTGGTTGTTCAGTTTGCGGTTTCGACTCTTCGATTTCTGTTTCTTTTACTACTTCTTTTGTCTCATCAGTTTTTGTTTCAGTTGCCCTCTTTTCTTCCGGGTCTGCTTTTGTTTCTTCCTGTTGTTTTTTATCAACATCGTCAAGTCCAAGCGACTCAAGATCAACCTTAACTTTTGTAGGATCAAATGGCTCCAGCTCTGCTTTTTTTGCCTGTAAATCAGCATTAATTTCCTCTAGCGTTTGTGGTGTCTTGTTTTCTTCAGCAGCAAAAAGCGGGCATGATAAAGCGATGCAAAAAATAGCAATCAGAGCAATTTTATTCGACGGGATCGAAACCACTTTTTTTGGAAAAAGGATGACATTTTAGAAGGCGCAATAATGTTAACCAAAAACCTTTTATCAAACCTTTTTTCCTGATTGCTTCAATAGCATATGATGAGCATGTCGGGGTAAAACGACATTTGTAAAAACCAAGAAATGGCGAGAGGAAAAGTTGATAAATTCGGAGAAGAAAAATGGCTAGGTGAGACATAGGATAACTCCAATAACGCTTAAGAAAATTTGTAATCACTTTACTCTTTCCAATTCTTACCCCTCACAAAACATTTACCCCTCACCCCAACCCTCTCCCACAAGGGGAGAGGGAGTTACACCGAATTCGGACTAACTCCCTCTCCCCTT
>MEMO01000009.1:28739-64929 GCA_001767955.1 Alphaproteobacteria bacterium RIFCSPLOWO2_01_FULL_40_26
ATAAGTTATTAGGAGTTCTTAATTAAGAATTAACTCCATCCATTCCTCCTCACTCAACACTCTCATCCCCAATTCTTTCGCCTTTTTCAACTTCGATCCCGCCTCTTCTCCAGCAACAACAAAATCGGTTTTGGAGGAGATGGAACCAACAACTTTCATACCTAATTCTTCCGCTTTTTTCTTGGCTTCGGCACGAGTCATTTTTGATAAAGTTCCGGTAAAAATTATTGATTTTCCGGCCAGTTTTGAATCTAGTTTTTTTATCACCGCATCTTCAATTTGAAGATATTTTTCCAAATCCAGAATCATCTTCAAATTGCGTGAATCGCGAAAATAACCGATAATTGCCTGCGCCATTTTTTCGCCAATTCCATCAATGGCGATAAATTCCTGATATTCTACCTCATCATGTTCAAGCATGAATTTTTTAAAATTTTTATAAGAAATAAAATGTTGTGCTAACAGCTTGGCTGTGGATTCCCCAACATGTCTGATACCGATGGCGTAAATGAATTTTTCCAGCAGAATTTTACGCTTTTGATTTATGGCGAAAAATAAATTTTCAACGGATTTTTCTCCCCAGCCAAGTTTTTTACGCAAAGGATTTTCTGCGGTTTTTTCACGTTCTTCGAGAGAAAAAATATCGGCAAAACTTCTTACTTTTTCTTCAGCAAAAAAATTCTCGATCTGTTTTTTTCCAAGGCCGGTGATGTCAAGCGCATCTTTGGAAACGAAATGTTTTAGTGTCTCCTTCAATTGCGCCTCACACAACAATCCGCCACTGCAGCGCAGCACAACATCATCTTTTGTTTTAACAATTTCACTTCCGCAAACCGGACAGTTTTTAGGAAAATAAAAAGGTTTTGAATCAGAATTTCTTCTACTCAAATCAACCTCCAAAACCTGTGGAATTACATCTCCAGCGCGTTGAATTAAAACCACATCATTAACGCGAATATCTTTTCGCACAATTTCATCTTGATTGTGAAGTGTTGCACGCGACACCACAACTCCGCCAATATTAACCGGCGTTAAAACCGCAACTGGCGTGAGCGCGCCAGTTCTGCCAATTTGGATGATGATATTTTCAATCTGCGTTTTGGCCTTTTCGGCAAGAAATTTATGAGCAATGGCAAAACGCGGTGAGCGCGCTACAAAACCAAGTCTTTCCTGCAGTTTAAAATCATTCACTTTGTAAACCATGCCATCAATGTCATAATCAAACTCATAACGGCGATCGGAAATTTTTTGATAGAGATTCATCATGCAATCAAGATCGTGACATAACACAGAATGTGGCTCGGTTTGAAATCCAAATTGCCGCAATTTTTTATTTAGTTCGGCTTGCGTATCGCAAACAAAGTCAGAAGAAACTTCTCCCAAAGCATAAGCAAAATGCTGTAATTTTCTGCTGGCGGTAATTGTGCAATCAAGCTGGCGCAAAGAGCCAGCCGCAGCATTGCGCGGGTTAGCAAAAACTTTGGCGCCCTGCTCTTCCTGACACAAATTAAGTTTAGCAAAATTCTGTTTTCCCATGTAAATTTCGCCGCGGATTTCAAAAATTTTTGGCGGATTTGCGCTGCGCAGATTTTGAGGAAAATCACGAATGGTTTTTACATTTTCTGTAACATCTTCACCTTCAAAACCATCGCCACGCGTTGCCGCATAAACCAGATGACCCTCCTCATAGCGCGCTGAAAATGACAAGCCGTCAATCTTTGTTTCACAAAAAAACTCCAAACCGCTTGAAAATAAATCCTGATTTTTAAGGCCAAGAAAACGGTTAACGCGCTCAATAAAATCAGAAATATCTTCGCGTAAAAAGCCATTTGCCAGTGATAGCATTGGTTTGCTATGTTTTATTTTAGAAAAAATATCGAGAGTTTTTGCGCCAACTTTTTCATCTTTTTCATCAAAAAATTGTGGAAAATTTTTATGATATTCTTCCAGCTTTTTTTTTAGCTCATCATATTTTGCGTCAGAAATCAGAGGCGCATCAAGAGTGTGATAGGCCTTGTCATGTCTGGCTATTTCAGCCTTTAATTCTTCAATTTCTTCTCTGATTTTTTGCATGGTTAAACCAAATTATCATCATTCACATTATTCAAACTTGCACAAATTTTTTGCAGATCAAAACGCCTGAAATAATTCTCATCAATGGCATGCACGAGAATCTCATAATCTTTGATTCCAATTGAAAGCAATCCCGCGCTGAAGTTGAAACTAGCCATTAGAAGCGCTGGATTAAATTTATCATTCAAACCGATTTTGACTTTGTGCAATGTCGGATGAAGTGATTTTTTGCTTGTCGCAAGATCAATAATCAGCTTGATTGCGGCCAAGATATTTTTTGCATAAATTTTAAAAAAATGACGATAAAAACCGCTGCTTAAATAAAGCAGCTCGCTTCTTTTTTCGATTAATTTTAATCTGAAAGAAACTGCGGCGACAAAGGCAGCAGAGATCACGCCAAAGATAACATAGACCAGAGAAATTTTGTTGCTGCCAATCATAAAAAGAACCCACAGCGCCAAAAGAAACAAAAACAAATTAAAGATATTAAGCATGAAAAAAATTCTAATTGTTCAGTCGGTGTTTTATCCGCATATTTCCAAGATGTTGCTTGACTCTGCAACTAAAAAAATTTCCGAATCCGATTATGAATATGAAATTGTTAACGTGCCTGGAGCATTGGAAATTCCGGCGGCAATTTCATTTGCTGAAAAGAGTGAAAAATATGATGGCTATGTCGCCCTGGGTTGCGTAATTCGTGGCGAAACTTCGCATCATGACATCGTTGCAAACGAGAGCGCGCGCGGCCTCAATAAGCTGGCGATCAAGAAAAAACTCGCCATCGGCAACGGAATTCTTACCGTTGAAAATGAAGCTCAAGCAATTGTTAGAGCTGATCCAAAGCAGAAAGATAAAGGCAGTTTTGCCGCCATGGCTTGCATTGAAATGATGAAGCTGAAAGAAAAATTTGCCTGTTAACAGGCAAATAACGTTTAGGGTCTGTTGTAGACGCTGTGAGTCCCCCCTACCCCATTACCCTCTCCACCTCCAAAATCTTTTTTGAAATGCGTAGGGATGACAGGATTTCTTCCAGGTGATCAACATTTTTAACTTCAAGATCAATCATCACTTCAAAAAAATCTGCTGAACGGCTTGTGGTTCTGATGTGGCTGATATTGATTTTTTTCTTGGCAATGATGCTGGTAACATCAGCCAGACTTCCACTTTTATTTTCAACCAAAACCCTGACTCTGCTGGCATAAAGTTCATCGCCGATTTCATCGTCATTTTTCCAGCAAACATCGAGGACGCGCTGCGGCAATAAAACCAGATTTTTGAGATTATGACAGATTTGGCTATGGATTGTAACTCCGGTTCCAGTGTTAATTATGCCAATGATTGGATCGCCCGGAATCGGATTGCAACATCCGGCATAATGCATTGCCATTCCCACAACCAAACCTTCAATTGGCAATGAATGAGATGATCTTGGCCTTTTGTTCCCAAAGGTTTTTGTTTGGGTTTTTGTTTGTTTTGTTTCTTCTTTAAAATCGGGATAGGCAGCTTTTAAAACTTCATGCCTTCCTATAACGCCTTCAGCCACTTTTACATATAAATCAGAAACATTTTTTCTTTTTAGAATTGGCAGAATTTTTTCTAAAATTTTGTCGCTGATTTCCAGATTCTTTGCGGCAAAAAATTTATTCAAAATAGCACGACCAAGAGTGTTATATTCGTTAAATTTTTCACTACGGATAAAATTCCTGATCGCTGATTTTGCTTTTGAAGTGATGGCAAATTGCAACCAATTTGGTGAAGGTTTGGCATTATTTTGCGTGATGATTTCAACCTGATCGCCATTTTCCAACTTTTGTCGCAAAGGCGCAATCGCGCTATTTACCTTTGCCGAAACGCAGTTATTTCCAACCTCGGAGTGCACGGCATAAGCAAAATCAATTATGGTTGCGCCAAGAGGCAAATTGAAAATATCTCCGTTTGGCGTGAAACAGAAAACCTCATCATGATGCATGGAAAATTTATGCTGCCTTAAAACTTCAGAAGCGCTTTCGGAATTTTCAAACAAGGAAATCAGTTCTCGAATCCAACGATATTGTTCATCTTCATCTTTGGTTTTTATCACCTTGCCTTTGTCAGTTTTGCTAAATTTCTCCTTATAATGCCAATGCGCCGCAACACCAAGTTCTGCGATTTCATGCATATTTTTATCACGAATCTGCACTTCAATTTTTTTGTTAAACGGCCCCAAAAGAACAAGATGTAATGACTGATAGCCATTTTCCTTCGGCGTGCTGATATAATCGCGGAAAGTCTGTGGAATCATGCTGTAATGCGAGTTTATAATTCCAAGAATGCGATAACATTCCGCAACATTTTGAGCAATAATGCGAAAGGCCATAATGTCGTACAGGCTGTAAAAGCCGACATTTTCCTTTTTCATCTTCAGCCAGATTGAATATGGTTTTTTTTCACGGCCGATGATTTCACAACAGATAGCATCTTCTTTTAAAATCCGGCTTAAATCTTCAACGATTTTATCAACTAGATTTCTGTTTTTTTCACGCAGCTCATTCAGCTTTTCGACAATTTGAACACGCGCTTCAGGATTGATTATTGCAAATGCCAATTCCTGCAATTCATCTTTGACTTTGTTAAGCCCGATACGTCCTGCAAGCGGTGCGTAAATCTCCAAACTTTCGCGCGCTTTTTTAACTTTTTTCTCTTTTGACGGCACGTAAGAAAGTGTTCTCATATTGTGCAAACGATCGGCCAGCTTGACCAACAAAACACGGATATCTTCCGACATCGCCATCGTTAATTTACGAAAATTTTCCGCCACTCTTTCATTGGCGGGAATTGACTCAATTTTACCGAGCTTTGTTACACCATCAACTAGACGCGCCACTTCTTCGCCAAATTCTTTTTCAATTTCATCAAGTGTGATTTCCGTATCTTCAACAACATCGTGTAGCAAAGCAGTGATGATTGAGGCTTCGTCAAGCTTTAGTTCAGTTAAAATCTCTGCAACAGCAACGGGATGGGAAAAGTAAAGATCGCCAGAATGCCTCTTTTGACTGCCATGCGCATTTTTGGCAAAGATATAGGCTTTTTGAATCAGAGCTTCATTGAGATTGGAATGGTAAGAGCGAAGGCGGGAGATAAGATCGGAAAGAGAAAGCATTTACGATTTATGATTTACGATTTACGAAATTTTAAATCGTAATTCGTAAATATATCAGTCATCTACATGAATATTCTCATCAACAAAAGTGTCATCTTTGAGAACCAGACTTGATTCCGATTCCTCGGCGATTGCTTCTGCGATTTGTGGATTTTCGGAAATAACTTCAACAGCGCCGCGGTTTTTGATCGAGCGCACAATATTTTTTCTAACTGCCTCAACATCAACAAGATTATCAGCAATTTCACGCAATGAAATAACCGCCGGTTTTTCTTTGCGATCCAAGCCAGTTGATGCTCCAGACAAAATGCTTTTGGCTCTGTTGCTTGCAACAAGGCAAAGTTCGAAGCGATTAGGAACAACGGTAACACAATCTTCAACGGTAATTCTGGCCATTTGTAAAGGAGATTAAAATTTAAAAAAACAGGCGCGGCAACCTATGAGTCAGGCTTTAACAAAGCAACTAAAAATAAAATTAGTGGTAAGTGATAAGTGGTAAGTATTATTTTTATTTGGTATAATTTTTTTATGATCGCAATTCACGACGAACAAAATTTTGTCTTAATGCGCGCCGCGGGAAAGTTGGCGGCGGAAATTCTTGATTTTATTGCGCCTTTTGTGCAAGTCGGAATTACAACTAACGAGCTCAATAATCTGTGTCACAACAAAATTATCGAAAGCGGCGCTGTTCCCGCTCCTCTCAATTACAAAGGCTTTCCCAAATCAATCTGCACTTCGGTTAATCACGTGGTTTGCCACGGAATTCCAAATGAAAAACCGCTAAAAGAAGGCGATATTGTCAACATCGATGTAACGGTAATTCTGAATGGATGGCATGGCGATTCCAGCCGCATGTATTTTGTTGGCAAACCTTCAATCAAAGCAAAAAGACTGGTGCAAACAACTTATGATTGCTTGATGCTTGGCATAGAACAAGCCAAGCCCGGCGCATATTTGGGCGATATCGGAAATGTCATTCAAACTTACGCGGAAAAAAACGGTTTTTCAGTTGTTCGCGATTATTGCGGCCATGGCATTGGCAAAATTTTTCACACTGAACCAAGCGTTCTACATTATGGCAAAAAAGACACGGGAGTGATTTTACAGGAAGGTATGTTTTTTACCATCGAGCCAATGATTAATGCCGGCGGATATGAAACACTCTTAAGCAAACATGATGGCTGGACTGTTACAACACGCGACAAATCCTTATCGGCACAGTTTGAGCATACAATAGGAGTAACAAAAACTGGTTGCGAAATTTTTACCAAATCGCCAAAAAGATTTGATTTTCCGCCTTATTCATAATTCTAAATTTAATTGTTTATGCCTGACACAACAACTTCTTTTACAGCAAGAGAAAGATATCTTGAAGCCACTCGAAACAAAGAAACTAACCCTAAATTAAAAAAAGAAGCTGGAAGATTGTCCGATGGACAGCTTGATCCTTTTAGACAAAGACGATCTTCTGACGCTCTTACAGAAGCTTCAGCCACAGTAGAAGAAGAATCGGTAAATATAGAATCGATAGATGTAGATGATGTAGATGTAGATGATGTAGATAGATCATCTTCTCCTATTTCCGTTGTATCACTTGATGAAGAGGAAAATACAAAGGAAAAAGCGGCAACTAATATTCAACGTGGTTTCAGAGGTCATCTTGCCAGAGGAGAAGCGGAAAGAAGGCGTGACGCTGTAGAAACAATTCAGAACACTGCTAGAGATTATATCGGACGTAAAAGGGTCGCAGTTGAAATGGCGCGTGAAGATGAAGAAGAAAAGACAAGACGCGCAAAAGAAGAAAGAATAAGAGTTGAAGAGCAAAGACGCGCAGAAGAAAGGCAAAGAGAAGAGGAAGAGCGCGCAAAGCCAGAACCAACAAGACCAAAAAGCTTTGTAGAAAGAGTCAGCAAAGTAGAAAAACATTATAAAACTGCCAGCTTCAGCGCGTTAAAAGGCAGAGTAGTTCCTGATACAATAAACGCAGATTTTCTTGGAAAAACTGTTGCCGACTTTCTGTCGGAATGGAGAAAGAGAAGTGGTAGAATAGGAAAATTTGATATTTCCGCTGTTTCTCATGAAAGTTCTGCAGGAAAAGAAGTTTATAGATGTATGAGCGAATTTAATGGAGCAACAGAAAAACAAGCCATTGATGCGCTAAATAGGGCTTTAGAAAGTAAGAACGCTGGTATTATTTTTTCCAAAAATGACCGCAGTATAGAATGCCAGACCACAAAAACTGATGATAGCGGTTTTGCACTTGATGAAGCTTTGTCAGAAGCCTTACAACATCACCCCAGAAATCGTAGTGGAGCTAGTCGTTAGAGCCTGTTTTTCAAACTGCAGCTCTTCACCTTCAGCTTTTATCTTCACCTTTTGCCCATCTTTAATTTCTCCGCGCAGAATTTTTTCTGCTAAAATATTTTCAATATCGCGCTGAATCACACGCTTTAGCGGACGTGCGCCATAAGTGGAATCATAGCCTTTGGCGGCGAGATAATTTTTTGCAGATTTATCAAGTTCTAACGTAATATTTCGCACTAACAATCTCTTGGCAAGCCTTGCAAACTGCACATTCACAATGCCTTCCATATTTTTGCGGCTCAATTTGTTGAAGAGAATTATCTCATCAAGACGGTTTAAAAATTCCGGACGAAAATGGCCGCGAACCATTTCCATCACCTTTTCACGCACATTTTCAACTTTCTCTTCCTCATCCAAATTGGTTAAAAATTGTGAACCTAAATTCGAGGTGAGAATGATGATGCTATTGGTGAAATTAACGACATGGCCTTGCGAATCAGTGAGGCGGCCATCATCAAGCACTTGCAACAAAACATTAAAAACATCGTGATGCGCTTTTTCCACCTCATCAAACAGAATTACCTGATATGGACGACGACGCACAGCTTCGGTTAAAACACCGCCTTGCTCATAACCAATATATCCCGGAGGCGCACCGATCAAGCGTGCAACCGCATGCTTCTCCATAAATTCACTCATGTCGATGCGAAGCAAAGCTGATTCATCATCGAAAATAAATTCAGCGAGCGCCTTAGAAACTTCAGTCTTTCCAACTCCGGTTGGCCCTAAAAATAAAAATGATCCAACCGGACGATTTGGATCTTGCAAGCCAGAGCGCGAGCGGCGTACGGCATTGGCAATCGCAATCAAAGCATCGTCCTGACCAACAACTCTCTTACGCAAAAGCTCTTCCATTTTGAGCAATTTTTCCTTCTCGCCGGAAAGAATTTTATCAACCGGAATGCCAGTGGTTCGAGCTACAATTTCAGCAATATCATCTTCTGAAACCGCTTCACGCATAATGCCGTTTGACATTGACGATTCAAGACTTCCAAGCTCTTTTTGTAATTCAGGAATTCGCCCGTAAGTGATTTCACCAGCCTTAGCCAAATTGCCTTCGCGCTGCGCTTTTTCGAGTTCAAATTTTGCCTGTTCGATTTTGCTTTTGAGCTCGTTGATTTTGCCGCGTTTCATTTTTTCTGCCTGCCAGAGTGAAGTCATTTCGGCGGATTTTTTTTCCAATTCTTTTAGCTCCAAATTAAGCTTGATTAAACGATCTTTCGAAGCCTGATCATCTTCTTTTTTCAAGGCTTCAGACTCAATTTTGAGCTGGATAATTTTGCGGTCAATTTCATCAAGTTCCGTTGGTTTGGAATCAACTTCGATCTTCAAAGAACTCGCCGCTTCATCGATTAAATCGATTGCTTTATCCGGCAAAAATCGATCGCTGATGTAGCGGTGAGATAAGGTTGCCGCTGCAACCAAGGCGGCATCTTTAATTTTAATTCCGTGATGAACTTCATATTTTTCTTTGATGCCGCGCAGAATTGAAATTGTATCGGAAACATTTGGCTCTTCGGTATAAACTGACTGGAAACGTCGCGCCAAAGCGGCATCTTTTTCGATATATTTGCGATATTCATCAAGAGTGGTTGCGCCAACGCAGTGAAGTGTGCCGCGGGCTAAAGCTGGTTTTAACAGATTTGAAGCATCCATCGCCCCTTCGGTTTTTCCAGCGCCAATAAGCAAGTGAAGCTCATCGATGAAGAGAATTACATTTTCGTTATTTTCGACTTCATTAAGCACGGATTTCAAACGCTCTTCAAATTCACCACGAAATTTTGCACCAGCGATGAGAGCGCCCATATCAAGCGCCATCAGTCTTTTATCTTTCAGGCTTTCCGGCACATCGCCATTAACGATTCTTTGCGCCAGACCTTCAACAATTGCCGTTTTACCAACTCCAGGCTGACCAATTAAAACCGGATTATTTTTAGTGCGACGCGAGAGAACTTGCATGGCACGGCGGATTTCTTCATCGCGTCCGATGACCGGATCAATTTTTCCTTCACGCGCTTTTTTGGTTAAATCCTGCGCGTATTTTTCGAGGGACTGATAGGTTGATTCAGCTGAAGCAGAACTAGCTTTTTTTCCGGCACGAATTTTTTGGATAGCGGCGCGAAGCGCTTGAACAGATATTCCAGAGAGTTTCAGAATTTTTGCCGCTTCATTTTTTTCATCTTCAAGAATTGCCTGCAAAAGACGCTCAAGAGTGATAAATTGATCCGAATTTTGATCGGCAAGTTTTTCCGCAAGCAAAAAAATCCGCGCCAATTCCTGCGACATGGCAAGCGAATTGCCACCTTCAACCTGCGGAATTTTCTGCAAAGATTGCGCTATTTCCGCCTTCAAAATTTCAACATTGCCATCGCAAAGCAAAATTAATTTCTGCACTAAACCATCTTGATCAGACAACATCGCATTCAAAAGATGCTCCGGCAAAAATTTCTGATGCCCACGCCCCAAAGCCAGGGTTTGAGCAGAATGAAGGACTGATTGTGTTTTTTCGGTATAACGTTCGATTTGCATAAAAAATTTAAGTTCAAGCTAATTTCAATTGTTCTTAGAGCTTGTTTAACAGTTTCTTAAAATTTTGTGTCCAGAAAAATCAGATCCTGAAACAAGTTCAGGATGACAATCCTGGAAAGATGGTTTCAAAACATGTCATCCTGAACTTGTTTCAGGATCTATTCTTGGAGACACAACATTTTTGATAACAACCCTAACTTCAGCTATGAAGCATAGCCAAATTTTTCAAGAAATCTGGCTCAATTTCCTTTATTGTTTTTACAAAAAAATCTCTCTCAAACATTCCGGGATGTGGAATAACAAGCTTATGTTCGATATGAAATTTTAGTTCTCCGATCGCCAGAATATCTATGTCAATTTCTCGCGGCGCCCATTTTTTGCCTTCGATACGACCAAGTTTTTTTTCGATTTTTTTGACAATTTCTAAAATTTTTTCCGCTGGAAATTTTTGTAAATCAATATCGGCAGAAATTGCGATGTTAAAAAATTCCAGATCCCATTCTCTCGGAGAATCCGGCAATAACATCGCCGGATTTTTAAAAATTTTTGATCTTTTGATATTGGTTAAGAAAAGCTGATTTGTAAGGCTGGATACGGCGTAATTAAGATGAAATTCGCGATCGCCAAGATTTGATCCGAGTCCGAAAATTATTTTATAAATGTTGCGCAGCTTCTCTGTCATTAAACAACTCCCCAATCACTTTTTGCAGAAACTTCATTTGATGTCCTTCTGGTTCCAGCAGGATATTTTTTAGACAAAAAGTTAGGCGGGATTTTTTATCATCAGATAATTTTTCAAACAAATCGCCAAAAATAACTTTTGCCAACTTGTCTTGATCTTTAACCATATCAACAACTTCAGAAATGAATTTTTTAAAGGAATTTTGATTGGAAATTTCGCATGAAGATTGTGAAATTATAATGCGATCAAGCTTCTCTTTTTCTGGCCGCAGATAATTCACGGTTGCAAGCAACATGGCTTTTTCCATGGTGCTTAATCTTTCTTTCGAATCCCAAATTTTTTCCGGGGTTTTTATCTCAGAAATTTGATAAATTTTCGCCAGAATACGCATAAATTTTTCCTGCAAAAATATATGATTTCCGCGGCTTAAATTATCAGTTTTTAACACACCAACACTAGTTGAGGGAACCATGGAATAAACAATATTGGCAAGATTTTGCGGCAAAATTTTAGTGATTCTGCGACGAATTTTTTTATTGCCATAAATTATTTCAACTTCCTGATATTGATCAGTGGTAACAAGGATGTTTATTTCCAGACGGTTTTTGATTTCATCATCAAAGATTTTTTGCGGCAAAACTTCATCATTTGAAGTAGAACTTGCGACATCTTTAGCATCAAGCGACCAGCCTTTTTTAACCAGTTTTTTCTGATCAGGTTTTTGGAAATTTGTTTGCATAATCACAGTTTAATTCCAGCCTTTTCCAAATCAGCATCAACCATCATTTTTACCAGCTGTTTGAAACCTACTTTCGGCTTCCAGCCAAGTTTTTCACACGCTTTTGATGAATCTCCGATCAATAAATCAACTTCAGCGGGACGAAAATATTTTGGACTTATTTCAACATATTTTTTCCAATCCAAACCAGCATAACCAAAGGCCTCATCCAAAAATTGTTTTACCGAATAGGTTTCACCGGTGGCGATAACGTAATCATCCGGCTTGCTTTGTTGCAGCATTAACCACATTGCTTCTACATAATCGCCAGCAAATCCCCAATCGCGTTTTGCTTCAAGATTTCCAAGATAAAGTTTGTCGGTTTTTTTAGCCATTATGTCGGCCAAACCACGAGTGATTTTACGAGTGACAAAAGTTTCACCGCGCCTTGGAGATTCATGATTAAACAAGATTCCGCTGCAGGCAAAAATTCCGTATGATTCGCGGTAATTAATGGTAAGCCAATGTGAATAAACTTTAGAACAGGCGTAGGGGCTGCGCGGATAAAATGGCGTGGTTTCCTTTTGCGGAATTTCCTGCACCTTGCCAAACATTTCACTCGACGAAGCCTGATAAAATCTGGTTTTGATGCGCGTGTCTTTGATAGCATCCAGAACTCTGCATGCGCCTGTTGCATCAATGTCGGTGGTATATTCCGGAATATCGAAACTGACTTTTACATGGCTTTGCGCCGCTAAATTGTAAATTTCATCAGGCACAATTTTTTCAAGCAAACGTGAGATGCAGGAAGCATCAGCCAAATCACCATAATGCAAAAAAAGTTTTTTTCCGTAGATGTTGTGATCGTTATAAAGATGATCTATTCGCCCAGTGTTGAAGCTGCTGGAACGCCTTATGATTCCATGAACTTCGTAGTTTTTTGCCAATAAAAATTCAGTCAGATATGAACCATCCTGACCAGTAATTCCGGTGATTAACGCTTTTTTCATTTGAAGTTATGATTTTTTAATTGCTTTGTTAAAGCCTGATTCCTAGCTTGCCCGCGCAAATTTTTTACGTGTAAATGACAGACGAAAAACATAAATCAACCAAAAAAACAATAGGAAGTCCAACCTCGCCTCATCTTCAAATCTACAAATGGAATATTTCCTCTCTCACCTCAATTGCTCATCGTTTCACTGGCGTTGTTCTTTATTTTTCAATCATTTTTATAGTTTGGTATATCATCTACTACGCCTATCAAATTAATCCGGCTGAATCTGCTGAAACTTGCGATTGTCCGCTGAAAAAAATTTTTGACAGCCTGTTTTCCCTTGCCGCAATTGGCGTCACCTTTTCACTTTATTATCATTTTGCAAATGGCATCCGCCATTTATTTTGGGATATCGGCAAAGGTTTTGATGTAAAAACCGCAAGAAAAACTGGCTATTTAACTTTATTCATAGCGTTGCTTCTGACCATCATAACTTTCGCAATCGTGATCTATCTCAAATTATGGTAAAAATCTCCCATTCAACCAAAACCGGTTCACATCACTGGCTGATGCAGAGGATTTCCGCCATCGCACTAATCCCGCTGATTTTGTGGCTGGTTTTATCATTAGTGCAAATCGCACAAGATCCGCAAAGCTATTTGCCAGTTTTTTTCGCTTATCCGCTCAATGCCGTGATGGGAATTTTGTTGATCATTGCTTCAATGTATCACGGTTCTCTCGGCATGCGTGTTATCATCGAAGATTACATCTCCAACAAAACCAAAATGCATTTTTACATCATGTTGGTGCATTTCATTTCAATCACAACTGCAGTTGCCGGAGTAGTTGCTATCATCAGACTTCACTTAATTGGATAAAATGTCAGAAACAAAAATCGGAAATTATTCAGTCATTGATCATGAATTTGATGTTGTGGTTGTAGGCGCTGGAGGCGCAGGATTGCGCGCAACTTTTGGCATGGCCAATAAAGGTCTTTCAACCGCCTGTATCACCAAAGTTTTTCCAACCCGTTCTCACACTGTTGCAGCGCAGGGTGGAATTTCTGCGGCACTTGGCAATATGGGTGAAGATGATTGGCGCTGGCACATGTATGACACTGTAAAAGGTTCAGATTGGCTAGGCGATCAGGATGCAATCGAGTATATGTGCAAAGAAGCGCCTGACGCTATCATCGAACTTGAACATTACGGCGTACCATTTTCACGCACTTCCGATGGGAAAATTTACCAACGCCCTTTCGGCGGCATGACCAAAAAATTCGGCGATGGCGGTCCGGCACAACGCACTTGTGCTGCTGCTGATCGCACCGGACATGCAATTTTGCACACTCTCTACCAGCAATCGCTCAAACATAATGCTCAATTTTTTATCGAATATTTTGCCCTTGATCTGATTATGGAAAACGGCGTCTGTCGTGGCATCACTGCACTTTCTTTGGTTGATGGCACTTTGCATCGCTTCAAAGCGCATATCGTTGTGCTTGCAACTGGCGGCTATGGCCGCGCCTATTTTTCTGCCACTTCCGCTCACACTTGCACCGGAGACGGCAATGGCATGATTCTTCGTGCCGGACTGCCTTTGCAAGATATGGAATTTGTGCAATTTCATCCAACCGGAGTTTATGGCGCTGGCTGTTTGATCACCGAAGGTGTTAGGGGCGAAGGTGGATATCTTGTCAATTCCGAAGGTGAGCGTTTTATGGAACGTTATGCGCCAAATGCCAAAGATCTTGCCAGTCGCGATGTGGTTTCGCGTTCAATGACTCTTGAAATCATGGCCGGCCGCGGCGTTGGTCCAAAAAAAGATCATATCTATCTTCACCTCAATCATCTCGATCCCAAAATCATTCATGAACGTCTCCCGGGCATTGCTGAAACTGCAAAAATTTTTGCCGGAGTTGATGTCACAAAACAACCAATTCCAGTATTGCCAACAGTTCATTATAACATGGGCGGCATTCCAACCAACTACAAAGCCGAAGTTTTAACAGTTAAAAATGGCAGAATTGAAGTGGTGCCGGGCTTGATGGCAATTGGCGAGGCCGCTTGTGTTTCGGTTCACGGCGCTAATCGTCTTGGCTCAAATTCATTACTCGACATCGTAGTATTTGGCCGCGCCTCCGCAATTCGCGCCGCTGAAATCCTCGAACCAAATTCAGCACATAAGGAATTTGCAAGCGATGCCGGCGATGAATCAATCGCGCGTTTCGATAAAATCAGAAATGCCGACGGAAAATCTCCAACCGCTAAAATCAGAAGTGATATGCAACATTGCATGCAGCAACATGCGGCGGTGTTTAGAACCGAAGAAACTCTCGCTAAAGGCGTGGCCAAAATGCATGAAATTTTTACCGGATTTTCTGATCTTAAAATTGAAGATCGCGGCATGGTTTGGAACAGTGATTTGGTCGAAGCCCTTGAACTCGACAATCTTCGCGCTCAAGCCTTGGTCACAATCTCCTGCGCCTTAAACCGCAAAGAAAGCCGCGGCGCTCACGCCCGCGATGATTTCAAGGAACGTGATGACAAAAACTGGCTAAAACATTCAATCATGTGGTGCGATGAAAAAGGAAAGGCCAAAACCGATTTTCGTGAAGTAGCGCTAAAACCTTTGAGCAATGATGTGCAGGCCTTTCCTCCAAAAAAACGAGTTTATTAAACATGGCTGAATTTACTCTTCCAAAAAATTCTGTAATTGACCGCAAAGCCGGTAAGCTTTTCAAAGCGAAAACAGCTTCAAAAAATGTGCGCGTTTTTGAGGTTTATCGCTATGATCCTGAAGATGTTGAGAAAAAAAATCCGCATATTGATCGCTTCGAGATCGATATGGATGAATGCGGTCCGATGATTTTAGATGCGTTGATCAAAATAAAATCCGAACATGATTCAACTCTCACCTTCCGCCGCTCTTGCCGCGAAGGCATTTGTGGTTCTTGCGCCATGAATATCGATGGCACCAACACGCTTTCCTGCACCAAAGCAATTTCCGACTGCGGAAATGGCGCAGTCAAAATTTATCCATTGCCTCACATGCCGGTAATCAAAGATTTAGTTCCCGATCTCACTCATTTTTATGAGCAGCACAAATCAATCAAACCTTGGCTACAAGCCTCTGAATCGCAGAATCCAAATAAGGAAAGATTACAATCGCCAGAAGAACGTGAAAAACTCGATGGACTTTATGAATGCATCATGTGCGCCTGCTGCTCAACTTCCTGTCCAAGCTATTGGTGGAACGGCGATAAATATTTAGGCCCGGCAGTTTTGTTGCAAGCCTATCGCTGGATTGCAGATTCGCGCGACGAAGCAACTGACGAACGCCTCGATGCGCTCGAAGATCCATTCAAACTATATCGTTGCCATACCATCATGAATTGCGCGCAAACCTGCCCGAAAGGGTTAAATCCGGCAAAGGCAATCGGATCAATTAAGCGGGCAATCGCAGCACGAAAAGCATGAATATTTTGTTTCTTGGCTATGGTAAAATGGGCTCAATTCTGGCGCAGAGGCTTGATGGTCAGATCAAAATTATAAGACGTTCTTCACAAGATAATTTTCCAAAAAATTACCAAGCTGATCTGGTTTTTTTGTGCATCAAACCGCAAGGCGCAGAAAAAATTTTAGCAGAATTTTCACGCAGAAAATTTTTTCATAAAAACACCATTTTTATTTCAATTCTGGCCGGGAAAAAAATTGCTTTCTTTGAAAAAATTTTTGGCAAAAAGGCTAAAATTATTCGCTCAATGCCAAACCTTCCAATTCAATATTTGGAAGGGATTTTCGCTTATCTTTACAACAAAAACATCAGCAAATCAGAAGTAAAAAATCTGGAAAAAATTTTCCAAAATTTTGGTGAAATTATCGCGCTTAAAAACGAAAAAGATTTTGACGCCATAACAGCAATTTTTGGCTCCGGCCCCGCCTATATTTTTCTACTGCAGGAAATTTTTGAAAAAATTGCCGTATCATTTGGGATCACCTCTTCTGCCAAATTGGTTAAAAAATTATTTCTCGGCAGTGCTTTGATGGCAGAATCCGCAACAGAAAATTTTGCCAAATTGCGTCAATCAGTGACGAGTAAGAATGGTACAACTGAAGCCGCTTTAAAAATCTTACAAAAAAACTCTGTTCTGGAAAAACTTTTTAAAAAATCTGTTAACGCCGCAATCGCAAAATCAAAAAAATTATCAAAGGAATGATTGAGATTTACACTGACGGCGCGTGCTTAGGGAATCCAGGGCCTGGAGGTTGGGGAGCGATTTTGATTTATAAAGAACATCAGAAAAAAATTTCCGGAGCGGAAAGAGAAACCACTAATAACCGCATGGAAATGCGTGCAGTAATTGAGGCTTTAAAAGTGCTAAAAAGATCGTCGAAAATCACTCTGCATACCGATAGCAAATATGTCATGGAAGGCATAACAAACTGGATTGAGAGCTGGAAAAAAAATAACTGGCGTAATGCCAATAGAAAGCCGGTTAAAAATTCAGATCTTTGGTTGGAATTGGACGTGGAAGTAAAAAAACATCAGATCAAATGGATTTGGGTTAAGGGACATTCCGGAAATCACTATAACGAAATCGTCGATAAGTTGGCGCGCGAAGCAGCGGATCAGTAGTTCTCCAACTTCATTCCAAACCGCATTTCTTCTTCATAATCATCATGCCTTTTTTGCTTTGCTGAATAATCAAATTTTTTATCTAACCTGGTTTGAAGCTGTTGTTTGTTTTGCGATAAACTCTTGAAGGCATCATTGAGAAGAAATTTAGTAAATTGATCACGTTTTTGATAAGTCGAGCAATTTAATAAAATTGAAAATATGCGTTTGTCACCTTGCCTCGCTGCGCTAATCAGGTTAAATCCCGATGCATTAGTAAAGCCAGTTTTTAACCCTTCCGCCCCTTCATAATCGGTTAGCACATGATTGTGAGTTTCGTATTTAACGCCCTTGTAGCTGAATTCCTTCACGGCAAAAAGATGATAATATTGCGGAAAATCTTTTTTTAGCGCCAAAACCAGACGGGCGAGATCATAGCTTGTGGTATATTGCCCCTCCTCATGCAATCCGCTGGCATTGCGAAAGCTGGTGTTAAACATTCCGAGCTGTTTTGTCTTGTCATTCATCCGACGCACAAATTTCCATTCACTACCATCAACAGCTTCAGCAAGAACAATCGTGGCCTCATTGAAAGATTTCACAATTATGGCGCGGATCGCTTCGCGCACCGTGATTTTATCGCCCTCTTTCGCATTCATGGTGTTGATTTTATTAACTTTGGAAATCTCTTCACCGCGCGCTGAAAATTTTAAAATTTTGTCAGATTTAAATTTATTTTTTTCCAAAGCTTCAAAAGTCAGATAGAGCGTCATCAGCTTTACCAAAGAAGCGGGATAACTCATTTTCACTGATTTTTCTTCAAATAAAATCACGCCATTTTCCGTGAAAACGAGATAGGAATAATCATCGCTACAACCTTGTGAAAAAGCCGTAGAACTGAAAGTAAAGCTAAAGAGCAAGAATAGCTTTAACTGCTTTTTGAATGTGATTTTCATGGCTTCCAAATCCCATTAATTTCAAGGCGATTTTGCTTTTTTCTATCTGCCTTGCGCAAGATTTTTTGTCTGAAATCAGATTTTTAAGAACGATGGAAATTTTTTTAGCATCACAGTTTTTTTGCAACATTTCCGGAATTATTTCCTCATGCATAATCAAATTGATCAGATTGGCAAATTTGATCCTAACCATCATTTTAAACAAAAAATGAGTCAAACAATTTATCTTGTAAGCCACTATGATTGGCACAGAATGAAGCGAGAATTCAAGCGTGTTCGTGCCAGATTTTGCCAAGGCAAAATCGCTGGCAAAAAGCGCCATTTCTTTTTCCTCCTGCTCAATTGGAAAATATTCCACTTTCAAAGTTTTTGCCATCTCATAAACCAGTTCACGCGTTTTTTCGACAAGCGGAATTATAACTTTTAAATTCGGTTTTTTCTCCGCCAAAAGATTTACCGCGCCGATAAATTCCGGAAAAATTTTCTGCACTTCGCTCTCACGACTTCCTGGTGTTAAGGCGATTATGATATCATCTTTTTTAAGCAAATATTTTTGCCGAAACTTTAAATTCTCTGCCTCTTTTTTTGTAAAATCAGGCGCATTGCTAATCAGTGGATGTCCGATGAAAACTGTCTTCAACCCATGTTTCTCAAAATATGCCGGCTCAAAAGGCAATACGCATAAAAGCAAATCGTAAAGTTTGGAAATTTTCTGCGCTCTGCCTGCGCGATAAGCCCAAACTGATGGCGCGATGAGGTGGATTTTTTTAGCAGAATTAAAATTCTGCAATTTTTTCATCACGCGAAAATTAAAATCTGGCGAGTCGATACTTATCACAAAATCCGGTTTCTCTTTAACAATTATTTCCGCCGTCTGATTGATGCGACGCAATAATTTAGAAAGATGCGGTAGCACTTCCAAAAAGCCCATTACCGATAATTCTTCCATCGGAAAAATTGAAACCAAACCCTGTTCCTGCATCAGCTTTCCACCAACACCGATAAACTCCGAAGCGGTATGTTGTAATTTTATTTCAGAAATCAGTTTGCTGCCGAGCAAGTCACCAGAAGCTTCGCCAGCGATGATAAAGAATTTTTTCATTTAAGATTTAGGATTTAAGATTTAAAACTCTTGCACTTCAGCTCAATCCTAAATCCTAAATCTAATTTTAAATCTAATCTTAAATTACATGTCTCGTAAAATCGCTGTCGCCGGCGCAACCGGCAATGTTGGTCGTGAAATCTTGAATATTCTGGCGGAAAGAAAATTTCCAGCCGATGAAGTTGTGGCTTTGGCTTCGCGCAATTCCATCGGAAAAAAAGTTTCTTACGGCGATAAAATTTTAACGGTTCAGGCTTTGGAAGATTTTGATTTTACCGGCACTAAAATCGGCCTGTTTTCGCCAGGAGGAAAGGTTTCTGCGATACATGCTCCACGCGCTGCGGCATCAGGTTGCGTCGTCATTGACAATACTTCGCATTTCAGAATGGAAAAAGATATTCCGCTGGTTGTTCCCGAAGTTAATCCACAAGCAATCGCAGATTACAAAAAACGCGGCATCATCGCCAATCCTAATTGCTCAACAATCCAGATGGTTGTCGCTTTGAAGCCTTTGCATGATTTAGCCAAAATCAAACGTGTGGTAGTTGCAACTTATCAAGCCACGTCTGGCGCAGGTAAAGAGGCGATGGATGAACTTTATGATTCAACCAAAAAAATCTATCAGAACGAATTTTTAACGCCGAAAAAATTCAGCAGAAGAATCGCCTTCAATGTCATTCCGCAAATTGACGTTTTCATGGATGATGGTTGCACCAAGGAAGAATGGAAAATGAAAGTCGAGACCAAAAAAATTCTCGATGAAAAAATCGAAATTGAAGCCACTTGCGTGCGCGTGCCGGTTTTCAACGCCCACTCTGAAGCGCTGAATGTTGAATTTGAAAAAGCAATTTCGGTTGAACAAGCCAGAGAGGCTTTAGAAAATTCTGATGGCATAATCGTCATTGACCGCCCCGAAGAAATGAAATTCATCACGCCAATTGAGGCTTCAGCGCATGATCCGGTCTATGTTTCAAGAATCAGAAAAGATCCATCAATCAAACACGGCCTATCAATGTGGGTGGTCTCCGATAATCTCAAAAAAGGTGCGGCGCTAAATACAGTGCAGATTGCGGAATTATTGGTTAGAGATTATGGATTCTAGAAATGTTGTAAAACCAAACTCCCCTTTCCTACTTTCAAACTTTTCATGATGCAGCGATGAACATAGGAATTGGCTTTTTTTGCCGCTTGCGGCAAAGGCATTTTTTTGGCAATATTGCAGGCAAGAGCTGATGCCAGAGTGCATCCGGTTCCGTGCAGGTTTTTCTTTCCGATTTTTTTATTGCTGATGAGATGAAATTTGTCTTTTTCATCAAGCAAAATGCTGTGAATTTTTCCATCAGAAAAATTGAGATGACCGCCTTTTATCAAAACCGCCTCACATCCTAAAGCCTTGATTTGCAAGGCAGCAGACTTCATATCAGCAACATCGTGAATTTCCATTTCAGCAAGAATTTTTGCTTCATCAATATTTGGCGTAATGATTTTTGCACTTTTGATTAGCCTTGATTTTAGAGTTTCTACAGCATTTTTCTTCAGTAAGAAATCGCCGGAAGTTGCAACCATTACCGGATCGAGAATCAGCGGAATTTTTTTAGCTTTTTTTTCCAAAATATCAGCCACGCAATCAATAATTTGAGCATCTCCAAGCATACCAATTTTTATGGCATCAAATTTTATATCATCGAGAAGCAACTCGATTTGAAGGTGCAAAAAATCAAGCGGTGAATTGTGAATAGCAAAAACTTTTTTAGTGCTTTGCGCAGTCAGACAAGCAATTGCGGCAGAGGCATAAATTTTATGCGCGGTTGCGGTTTTTAAATCAGCCTGAATTCCCGCGCCGCCACTGGGATCAGAACCGGCAATAATTAGGATTGCGTTAACCATATCTAACCAACCCAACGCTAAAGGACAGTAAAGTAAAGACGATGATCACTAGCCCTGAAACCTGATTTAGCATTTTAAACAAATCATAATCTTTAACTCCAAATTTTGATTTCAGATAATTGCTAAAAAAAACCAGAAACATGCAGTAAGAAATCGATAAAAAGATGAATCCGAACAACATAAAAAAAGAGCAAAGCGGATCATAACCATAATTATGCGCGCCAAAACCGGCAAATACCGCAACAAATCCAATTATAGTCATGGGATTTGCTAATGTTAGAAACAGCATGGAAAAATAATCATAAGCCAAATTTTTCTTACCAATATCGACTTTTTTAAGCGGCTTGGCCATGAAGGTTTTGATGCCGATTATTACTAAAAAAACCGTTCCGCAGGTTTGGAGAATTATTCGATATTGCAGTAAAAAATCAGAAATCAGACTGATACCATAAATCGCGCCATAGGCATAAAAACCTTCAGCAGTGGTTACGGCAAAAGAAGAAACAATCCCTGACAACAAACCTTTCCGCAAAGTTCTTCTGATATAAAGCACGCTGATTGCGCCGATTGGAACCACGATATAAAAAGCCAGATATATGCCTTTGAGAAAACAACTAAAAATCATTGTAAACAATCTTGCCGGCAACAACGGTCATAAGAGCGCGACCCTTGGTTTTGAAGCCACTAAAAGGAGAATTTTTTGATTTGCTGTGAAATTTTTGCGGATCAATCACCCACTCACAATCAAGATCAATCAGGGTTAAATCTGCGCGCGCGCCTTTTTTGATCACGCCGCCGTTAAAATTTATAATGCGCGCGGCGTTGCAAGTCATCTTGGCAAGAAGATCTTTTAGCGATAAAATTTTTTGATGATAAAGCGACAAGCTCAATGACAGCATGGTTTCAACGCCAACAATTCCAAAAGTTGCTTCGGCGAGAGTTTTCTCTTTTGAGGCAATGTCGTGCGGGGCATGATCTGTAGAAATTGCGTCGATTAATCCCGATCTCAAACCTTCAATTAAAGCCTGACGATCAGCTTTTGATCTGAGTGGCGGATTCATTTTAGCGTTAGTTCCCGATTCTAAAATCTGCTCATCAGTGAGTAAAAAATGATGCGGACAAACTTCAACGCTAGCCGATAAACCCTTCTCTTTAGCGCGTCGAATTGCATCGAGAGCTTCACGAGTTGAAACATGAAGCAAATGATAATGTCCACCAATCGCTTCCAAAATTGCCACATCACGTTCAACAATCACTGATTCAGAAATGTTTGGAATGCCGCGCACGCCTAGCTTTCGCGATACTTCACCTTCATTGATACAACCCTTGTTAGTGAGATTTAAATCTTCAGCATGTTGCGCGATTACCACGCCAAGATCGCGAGAATTTTCAAAAGCACGACGCATTAATTGCGCATTCATAACCGGCAAACCATCATCGGTGAAACCTACAGCTCCAGCCTTTTTCAATGCTGGCAAATCTGCCAATTCTTCACCTTTCATAT
This sequence comes from Alphaproteobacteria bacterium RIFCSPLOWO2_01_FULL_40_26, assembly GCA_001767955.1. Taxonomy (GTDB): domain Bacteria; phylum Pseudomonadota; class Alphaproteobacteria; order Rickettsiales; family UBA1997; genus UBA2645. Next base: position 51,305 of record MEMO01000009.1, read on the forward strand.
TTTTTGTGATGCAGGCGTAAGATAAAATATTGCAGTAAGCCACGCGGCGCGCGGTTTCATGAAGATCATTCAAAACTTCAACCGTATCAATTGTTGGATTAGTGTTTGGTTGACAAACAACCGTGGTAAGCCCTCCAGCCACGGCTGACATGCTTCCCGAGGCAAGATCTTCTTTATGGGTTTGTCCGGGATAACGAAAATGAACCTGAATATCGATTAATCCGGGAGATAAAACATGACCTTTGCAATCAATAATTTCAGCATCTGTAACAGAAATTTTTTTACCAAAATCTGCAATTTTATCACCGATCGTCAAAAGCTCGCCAAGCTCATCATAGCCCGATTCAGGATCGATAATACGGGCATTTTTGTAGAGAATTTTTTTGTCAGAAAAAATTGGCTGCGCGTAAGGCAGATCGAATTTTGGCATGCTACTCCCATTCAATTGTTCCTGGTGGCTTTGAGGTGAAGTCATAAACCACGCGGTTAATTCCCTTTATTTCATTAATTATGCGATTGGTTATGCGACATAAAAATTCTGGATCGAAACGATAAACATCGGCGGTCATTCCATCAACTGAAGTAACGGCGCGCAAAGCTAAAACATTTTCGTAAGTGCGACCATCGCCCATGACACCAACGGTTTTAACTGGCAAAAGCACTGAAAATGCCTGCCAAATTTTTTGATAGAGACCGGCTTTTCTGATTTCTTCAATGTAAATTGCATCAGCTTCCTGTAAAATTTTGATTTTATCTGGCGTAATTTCGCCGATAATTCTGATTGCCAAACCCGGACCGGGAAAAGGATGACGTTGCACGATAGAGTAAGGCAAACCAAGCTCTTTGCCCAATAATCTTACCTCATCTTTGAAAAGCATTCTAACTGGTTCGAGCAATTTTAATTTCATTTTTTTTGGCAGGCCGCCGACATTGTGATGCGATTTGATCGTATGGCTTGCGCCCTTGTTTGGATGGGATGATTCGATAACATCGGGATAAAGCGTGCCTTGCGCTAAAAATTCAGCATTTTTGATTTTCGCCGCTTCCTGATCAAAAACTTCGATGAAAGTTTTGCCGATAATTTTTCTTTTTTTCTCTGGATCAGTTATGCCTTTAAGTCTTGAAAGGAAAAGCTTTGAAGCATCAACATAAACCAGATTTGTATGAAATTTTTTGGCAAAAACTTCTTTAACTTCCCTGCCCTCATTTTTGCGCAACAAACCGTGATCAACAAAAATGCAGGTTAATTGCTTGCCGATTGCTTCATTAATGAGCGCGGAAACAACTGATGAATCTACGCCACCGCTAAGTCCACAGATCACTCGTTTTTTGCCAACAACTTTTCTGATTTCGGAAATTTCATCTTTCTTAAAATTTTTCATACTCCAATTGGGCTTACAACCGGCAATGTTAATAACGAAATTTTTGATCATTTTTTTGCCATCAAGCGAATGCATAACTTCAGGATGGAATTGCACGCCGTAAATTTTATTTTGTTCGTCAGCAATTGCGGCAAAAGGCGCGCTGCTGGTTTTGGCAATCACTTTGAAGCCAGCAGGAATTTTTTCGACTTTGTCGCCGTGACTCATCCAAACCTGTTTATTTTTAACTCCGGCAAAAAATTTCGATGATGAAATATTTAAAATTGCATAACCAAATTCACGATTTCCGGTTTTGCCGACATGTCCGCCAAGCAGATGGCAGATGAGTTGTTGACCATAACAAATCCCCAAAATCGGCAAAGATAGATCGAAGATTTTTTTATCAATTGTTGGCGCATTTTTCTCATAAACTGAAGCGGGACCGCCAGAAAAAATAATGGCGCGCGGAGCAATCTGCTTGATTTGATTAAGATCGATGTTGGAATTTTTTACTTCACAAAAAACGCCAAGTTCACGAATTCTTCTGGCGATTAATTGCGTCACTTGACTGCCAAAATCGATGATGAGGATTGAGTTGGACATATAGTAATTACCCACCATTTTCCCTCATTTCCAGAGGCTATGGTGAGGGTATATTTATTTTAAAATCGCCTTAACAATTTTTTTTCTGATCTCTTTTTGCGGGAATTTGTGAGTTAAAATTTCGTTTATTTCTTCACACAAATCCAGTCGCAATTTGAGCTTCTGTGACATTGCAGACACTGCTTTGGCGGCAAGAATTCCTTCGTAAGTTTTATTTTTTTCTGCTGGTTTTCCCTGCGCGATTAAGCGTCCAAGCGAGTTATTGCGCGATTTACCAGAAGAGCAGGTAAGAAAAATATCGCCGAAACCGGCGGCAGTTGCTACATCATCGCAAGCGCGTAATTTTTTGCAAAGAAGTCTGATCTCGGAAATGCCTTTCATTACCAAAGCCGCTTTGGCATTGATGCCAAGCCCTAATTCGTCAACAATCCCACAGCCAATGGCAATGATATTTTTAACTACGCCGCAAATTTCGGCAGTACGTGGATCGTTGAAATATCCGGCTTGAAAATAATCATTATTTAAAACATCAATCACAGATTGCGCCAATTTTTTATTTTTTGTAGCAATGGTGGTGATGCTTGGCGCTTCGTTTGCAACTTCATGCGCAAAATTCGGTCCGGAAAAAACGGCATAATTTTTATTGCCAGTAATTTTTTCAAAAGCGTCGGACAAAAGTAGTAAAGACTTGGGTTCAACACCTTTCGAACAAATGACAAATCCACAATTTTTTTTGAACTTGGCGCTAGAAATTTTATGAAAAACTTCAGCGGAATTAATGCTTGGGGTGACGACAAAAACCAAATCAACATCTTTTTCATAACTGGAAATCGCGATGATTTTTTTATCAAGAATTACACCAGGCAAAAATTTTTCATTTTGATTTTTCTGCTTAATTTCATCTGCAATTTTAATGTTGTTAACGTTTAAAAAAACCCGATGGCCATTTTTGGCGATAAGATTGGCAATCGCTGTGCCCCAAGCTCCGGCGCCAATTACTAAAACTTTTTTCATGAAATTTTTTCAATTATGACAATAGCGCTTGCCAGCGGATTTTCGTCGGTTAGCGACAAATGAACGGAAAAGTTTTTGCAGTTAAAATGTTGTTTTAAAAACTTTTCTTTGCCGTTGAGAATTTTAATTTTCGGCGCGCCGAGTTCGCCATTTTCAACCTCAATATCCTTAAAATCTATTCCTCTGCCAATGCCAAGACCGGTTGCTTTGGCAAAAGCTTCTTTGGCAGCAAATCTTTTGGCATAGAACAGTGATGAATAGTTTTTTACTTTTTCAACACATAGAATTTCATTTTTAGTAAAAATTTTCTGCGGAAATTTTTCTTTGAACTGAAACATCAAATGTTCAATTCTGCCAACAGAAACCAGATCAATTCCAACACCGAGGATCATGATTAATTACGATTTACGATTTTTTTAATGTTTTCAGAAAAAACCTTTGTTGTCACTATCGGAAACTATGGTGCTGTTGTTGCTTTGCACGAAAAAAATGAAATCAAAAACAAAATCTTTCTCGATGATTTAACCGACGAAGCAAAAAAACAATTGCAGGAAATTTTTGCTAAAAACAAATCGGCAAAAATTTATCTGATGCTTGATACCATTGATCAAAGCTACAAGAAAAAAATCTATCCGGCGGTGCGTAAAAGCGACCTTTCGCGTATAATCAAGCGCGATATGGCGGCAGATGGCGATAAGGAAAGTATCAAAAACTACATTATCATTAACAATAAATCGGCCAAAAAACCGGGTAAAAATCAGGTCGGAAAACGCTGGGAATGTCTTTTCATCTCTTCTTCAAATTCGGAAATCATCAATAAATGGATGGCCTTTTTGCTGGATATGACAAATCATCTCATCGGCATTTACATGTTACCGATTGAGGCTTTTAACCTCTTTAAGTTGATGAGGGATAACTTAAAGTCTCAATCGAAAATCCAGAATAAAAGTAATGATCTTTACTGCTTTGTGATCCAGAACAAAGTTAGCGGAATCAGGCAGATCGTGTTTTCCGAACAGGGCATAGTTTTTACTCGCGTGGTTAATTATGATTTTGCGCAGGAAAATTTTTTAGAAAAATATGAGCAGGATATTTACAGCACTTTTGAATATCTAAAGCGCCTCTTTCCAGATCTTTCCATGGCTGAACTTGATATCGTCAATGTTTTTCCGGACGAAATTTTAACAAAAATAAAAACAATCAACAATATCGAGCTTAATTTTATCAACTACACGCCAAATAAAATAGCGGTAGAGATTGGCTATCCCAAGCTCCTGCCACAAAATAGCAATTTTTGTGATCTGCTGATTTCAAAAATCTTCGCTTTGGACAAAAAAATCCTGAAATTCACCACTCCAAAAATTACTTTTCTGGAAAAATTTTTTACTGTCCTCAAAAGCTCATATTACCTCAATCTGCTTTTAGTCGCTGCAATTTGTGCTAGCGTATTAATTACCGTCCTTTCCCAAGAAAAAATTGCCGAACTTGTCGAACTTGCCGAAACTGAAAAATTTGCTGCAGTTCAGGATTTATCTAAATTGAAAAAAATTGCCCTTGAAGGAGCACAAATCAGCGAAGGAGACACTACCATTGAAATTGAGAGAATTACAGATTTTGGTAAAATCGAGGAAACTATGGGCACAACAAAAACAAACTTTACTGAATTTTATATCGGCCTGAAATTTCTCAAGAATTTTAATGTAAAACTTAACAAATTTTCCTATTCAATGCAGAATTTTAACAGCAAATCTCCTGCTCCAAACACCAGCTACGATATCGGATTTGGCGGTGAAATTATCAATAAAAGCGGAGATATTGAGGATTTGTTCAAGGAATTTGATACTTTGGTAATTGAGGTAAAAGGCAAAATGACACCAGCTTCAGTGAAATACACCGAGCTACCGCGCAACATTGATTTCAATAAAAAATACTACAATTTTCCCATTGATTTTACAGTAACCAACAAAGCTCAATGAAGATAATTGATTTAAGAAAAAAGATCATAATCAATTTTTCTGCTTCGGGGGTTTTACTACTTTGTCTAGGCGGAGTAATGTCCTATTATCTAAGCGAAAAAGGCACGGTACAGGGAAAGGTTGATAAAATCAAAAGCGAAACTTCGTCCTTTAAAACCCAGGCAGTAGAGCTGGAAAGCAAAACCACCGAAGCCAAAAAATATCAGACATTGTGGAAAAAACTTACAGACAACAAAAAAAATACCGGCGGAATCAAGATGGACGATGTCAATGCCAAACTTGTGTCAGCGGCGGAAAAATATAACATAACCGGAACCAATATCAGAGTAACTTTGCCGGAAGTTTTAAAAGATGGTCTTTTTAATCGCGCTACAGTGCAGGTTTTATTTACAACAGTTAATCTGACTTTTTCTTCCGTCAACGATATCAAAGCGCTTCTCTTTGTTAATGAGTTTATTGAGTCGCTTCCCGGCTATCCAATAATCACTGCTTTTGAAATCAGGAAGAATAAAGATTATACAACACAGGATTTTATTGATATTAGCTCGGGAAAATCATCGGGCGCCATCAACGGCAAACTTGATTTTTTCTGGTATGCTTACAAAGAGCTGGAGAAAAAGACAGGTGAAACAAAACCGACTCCCTCTGAAAACAATCCTGAAGCAAATGCGCCCAAACCGACTTTATAAAATTATTATTTTATCGCTATTTTCACTTACGGCATTTGCTCAAGAGAAAAACACTCTTGAAGAAAAAAATCTTCCCGATGCCGCAAAGCAAGATGATAAAAAAAGCAGCATAAAAAATGCGATAGCAATCCCGGGCCAAATTCAGGATTCGCTAAAAACAATTCTGTTAAATCAGAAAGCGGTTTCTCTGATGTTTGATGATGAACAAACTGGCAATATTGACCGCGCTATTGAATCACTAAAAAACAATCAGGTTTTTGTTCCGGAAGAAGAAGAAGCGGGGCAGGAAGGCGAACTGAATGAAGAAGAAAAAAAGAAAAAAGAAGCAGAAGACAAAGCCAAGCAAGAAAAAAAAGCAGAGGAAGAGAACGAAAAATCCTACATTTATCTGGCATCAGTAATTTATTTTACCCCGAACAACTGGGCAGTATGGATTAATGATCAAAAAATTACCTCTGAAACCAATAAAAACCAAAAAGAACTTTTTGCCACTTCAGTGCAAAAAGACCGGGTGAAGTTACGTTGGACATTAAGCATCAGCAAATGGAAAATTTTATCAGGACGAAAATCAGAAGAATTTGCGCCGAAAATCAATGAGAGTAATCAGGTTGAAGTTGAGTTTGAATTAAGACCGAATCAAACATTCATTTTGAGCACTACCAATATCGTCGAGGGCAGAGCAGTTATAGCTCTCCTAAAAAAGCGCGAGGAAGAGAAAAAAGCAAAAGTAAATGAAGCAACAACTAAAACTACAACACCAGCGGTAAGGGCTGGACAAAGTGGGTTATAAACAACCCCGGTCGCACTTAAGAAGTAAAGACTAAAGCCATACATTTACCGCTTTAGTTCCATATTGTCACCCCGTCGAACTCCATATTGTCACCCCGTCGAATGACGGGGTCTACTCACCACCACCAATAAAATCTCATCTTTGATAAGACAGACCCCGTCATGAAGACGGGGTGACAATGTTGGATGATTCGTGATTTGGATTAGAGTCCGTGGTGTAAATAGTGATTTCTTAAGCGCGATTGGGGTTAAAAATTCAATCAATCCTCCGATTATTGTGATGACAAATCGCAATTGCTAATGCATCAGCCTCATCTTCAGTTTTGAAATCAGCTTTTGGCAATAAAACTTTAACCATCATCTGCACCTGTTCTTTTTCCGCGCGCCCTACTCCGACAACAGCTTTTTTTACCGAAGTTGAAGGATATTCCGCCACTTTTAAGCCACACAATCCAAGACTTAAAATCAACACTCCACGCGCATGACCGAGTTTAAGCGATGAAACCGGATTTTTATTAACAAAAGTTTCCTCAATCGCTGCCTCATCAGGACGATATTTTTTTACTATCTCGACAATGTTTTGATGAAAATGTTGCAATCTTTGCGCCAGAGGATCTGAAGGTGAAGAGTAGATGGTTTCAGAGGCCACAAAGAATAAGGAATTATTTTTTATCTCAATTATTCCAACGCCTGTTTTTGTGAGGCCGGGATCAATGCCGATAATTCTCATTGATAAAATTTTTGCCTGCTTTGTGCCATTTTAAGCAGCAATTTACTCACCTCAAAACGCTTGCCATGTTTTTCATTTAATGTCTGTAATTTGTTTACAACATTTTCAATTCCACAAGATTCAGCATAGCGCAAAACCCCGCCGCGAAAGGCTGGGAATCCTGTTCCCATAATCATTGCCATATCAAGATAACGCGCATTTTTAACCACATTTTCTTCAAGACATTTTGCCGCTTCGTTAACCATGGTTAAGATGCAGCGATCAATAATTTCCGAATCTTTGATGTAAGTTTGATGGATATTTTTCTGTTTGTGCAGTGAAGATAAAATTGTTCCGATTTCAGAATTAACGCGGTTTTTTATGCCGTGAAAGTAAAAACCTTTTCCCGATTTTTTACCAAGTAGATCCTTATGATTGTGATAAATTTCATCGAGAATATCTGATACTTTCATGCGTTCACCATAGGCTTCCTGCAAGGAGTAAGCGACTTTCACACCAACATCAATTCCAACCACATCAGCCAAAATAAATGGCCCCATCGGCATACCAAATTTTTCAATCAAAGCATCAACATGTTTTATTTCCGCGCCTTCTTGCAGCAAATAAGAAGCTTCATTCATGTATGGCATCAGAATACGATTGACCAGAAATCCGGCAACATCCTTAACAACAACCGGAGTTTTACCGAGTTTTTTGGAAAGTTTGACGATAGTTGCGATGGTTTTATCGGAAGTTTTTTCACCGCATATAACTTCAACCAAAGGCATCCTATTCACCGGATTAAAAAAATGCATACCGGCAAATCGTTCAGGATTTTCAAGGGCCGACGCCATTTTAGAAATTGAAAGTGAAGAAGTGTTGGAGGCAATTATCGCATCTTTTTTTACATATTTTTCTGTTTCAGCTAAAATCTTTTTCTTCACTTCGATATTTTCAACCACAGCTTCAACAATAATTTCAGCTCGATCAAAGCCAGTAAAATCAAGGCCTGTGCTTACTTTGGAGATTTTTACATTAATTTGTTCCGGCGTCAATTTTCTAATTTTCTTGAGCTGGTTAAAAATTTTGACGATCTGGTTATAACCAAGCGCAATCGCATTTTGCGTGATATCTTTTATGCGGATATTGATGTTGTTATTGGCAAAGAGCCAGGCGATGCCACCTCCCATCACGCCAGCGCCGAGTAATGAAGCATTTTTTATTTCAGGAGCTTCAACATCTTTTTCAATGCCAGAATCTTTTTTTAGATTTTCCGAAGTAAAGAAAATTTCGATTAGGTTTTTTGAAATATCACCAACACAAAGCTCGCAAAATGCTTCAAGTTCAGTTTTAAATCCGCGCATGCCATAAGTCATGCCGTAGGTTTTTTTTATCACCTCCAAAGCCACGAATGGCGCAGGATAATGGCCTTTGGTTTTTTCATATAGATCTCTGTGAGTGAGATAAAAAATTAAAAACTTTCCAAATAACAGAGTTTCAAAAACAAAGCGTTTCTTGCGCGCCTCATTGCGCTTTATGAGATAAATATTTTTTTCTCCGCTTTTTAAAATTTCAGTGAGGAGATGTCCGAGTTTTTCTTCAAGAAATTCTTCGCGGATAAGATCATCAACAAGCCCGATTTTAAAAGCCTTTCTCGCATCAATTGGTTTGCCGGATAAAATTATTTTTAATGATTCCTGCAAGCCAATCAGTTTTGGCAAGCGCTGTGTTCCGCCAAATCCGGGAATGATTCCAAGATTAACTTCTGGTAGACCGAGGGAAGTTTTAGCATTGATGATTGCCACGCGATATTTGCAAGCCAAAGCCAATTCCAAACCACCGCCGAGGCAAGCACCGTTTATTACCGCAATTGTTGGAATTTTTAGCGCCGCAATTTTATTCATGATTTCCTGACCACGCGAAACCTTTTTCATCGCATCTTTTTCCTCGCGTAAATCCTTGATTTCATTGATGTCGGCGCCGGCGATAAAAATATCTTTTTTTGCTGAAGTAATGATTAAAACCCGAATTGCCTTATTGCCATCAATCACATTCAAAGCCTTCTCAAGCTCTGACATTACGCCAGCGGAAAGCTTGTTTATTTTTTCATCCGGCAAATCAAAAACCAGATTTGCCACGCCGTTTTTATCAATTTTAAGTGAAAGTGAATTGGACATCGTCAATGTGCTAAAAATTTTTCGATTTCGAGGGCGGCCATGCAGCCAGTTCCTGCGGCGGTTACGGCTTGGCGATAAATTTTATCTTGAATATCACCTGCGGCATAAACGCCAGGAATATTTGTGGCCGTAGAGTTTGGCTTGGTTTTGATATATCCTTCTGAATCAATTTCAATGCCGGTATTTTTAAACAAATCGGAATTTGGTTTATGGCCGATGGCGATAAAAATTCCGTCAATTTTCATTTCGTGAATTGCGTTGTTTTGGGTGTTTTTAAGGCGCGCAGCGGTGACAGATTTTGGATTGTCACTTCCCAAAACTTCATCCAAAGCATGATTCCAGATAACTTCAATTTTCGGATTTTTAAACAAACGATCCTGCAAAATTTTTTCTGATTTGAACTTGTCGCGGCGATGGACGACATAAACTTTTTTAGCATGATTGGTTAGATAGAGAGCCTCTTCAACCGCACTATTGCCGCCGCCAACCACAATCACTTCCTTGCCGCGAAAAAAAAATCCATCGCAAGTAGCACAACCCGAAACGCCAAATCCCTGATATTTTTTTTCTGATTCAAGCCCCAGCCATTTTGCTTGCGCGCCGGTTGCAATCACTACAGCATCAGCTTCGTAAACATCATCTGATTCACCGATCAACTTGAAAGGATTCCTGGAAAAATCGACCTCTTTGATGTGATCATGAAAAATTTTTGTGCCGACATGCTCTGCCTGTTTTTGCATTTGCTCCATCAGCCACGGACCTTGAATAACTTCAGCAAAACCAGGATAATTTTCAACATCGGTGGTAATGGTCAATTGCCCGCCGGGCTGAATTCCATTGATGATAATTGGCGCTAAATTAGCGCGCGCCGCATAAATCGCCGCTGTAAAGCCAGCGGGGCCGGAGCCGATAATTGCAACTTTTGTTTTGTGAATTGTCATGATTGTAATTGAATATGATTTTTTAGAATTACCTCGTGAAATTGTGTCGGAATTTCGTTCCAGATATGAATGTCAATCGGAAAGGTAAGGTTACTTTCATCGCAAATTTCTTTGAAATCAGCTATTTTTGCGGCATCTTTTTTTTCAATAAAAGCTACCAAATCGAGATCTGAATTTGGACGATTGCTGTGATTGATCCTCGATCCATAAGCCCAAATTTTTATGTCGGGCAAATGTTTTTTGAATAAAGAAAACAGGATTTTGCGATCATTTTCGCTGATATTTATTTCCATTTTTTTCCACTGATAGTTTCGTAAAAACCAATGGCATCCTGGATAAAATCATCGACCAGATTAATTGCTTCTGAAACCTTTATATCACTGTAATCATGACTTGTCGCTACCCTGGCATCAGCATATTTCAAAAGCTTTTCTACATCACGAAACAAACCATTATCACAAGCTATTCTCAATAATGGTTTTGGACTTGCGGGAAGATCAGGAAATCCGCTTATTTGCGACAAGTAACGTTTGGTTAACTTCCACATCGAATCAAAACATATTTCAAAACGCTGAATTACGGACTCTCTAATAGCTTCACGATCAATTTTGGTAAGCTCATCACGCTTTTGCAAAGCGAGATAATTCTCAAATTGCAGCTCCAAATGCTTCAAAGAATTTTCAAATTTTTCAAAATGAATAGGCACTGTTAACTAATTATTTTTTTCGTGATTTTTCGTAAATTTTTAGCGACTTTTTTAAAAAATTTCGCCGCTGTATTAACATACTGCAAGAAATTTTTTGAAAAAATGAGCAAAAATTTGCGGAAAAGCACGGGAAAAATAGTTATACCAAATAAACTATCTCTTAACCCACTTCCGGCAAAGTATTTTTGGAAAAAATTAATGCTTTGAAAAGCCAATGTAGACTGATCTACTTTGGCTTTGAGAAGCATTAATTTTTGCCAAAAAGACGAAGTCGGAAGTGGGTTAAGAGATAGTTTATTTGGTATAGTTAACAGTGCCTAGCCATATTAGCTCATAAACATTCCGCCGTTGATATGAAGCGTATGGCCAGTGATATAGCCAGCATCTTCGCTGGCTAAAAAGGCTACACCTTTGGCAATGTCGGAAGCATCGCCCATTTTTCCAGCCGGAATTTTTGATAAAATTGTGCTGCGTTGCTGTTCGTTTAAAATATCAGTCATCGGACTTTGAATAAAGCCAGGCGCAACGCAATTGATGGTGATATTACGCGAAGCAACTTCTTGCGCCAAAGATTTGCTCATGCCAATCATGCCGGCTTTTGAAGCGACATAATTGCACTGCCCCGGATTGCCGGTGATACCAACAACTGAAGCAATGTTGATGATGCGGCCATATTTGCGGCGCATCATTTTTTTGATGGCATTGCGATTGAGGACAAAAGTTGATTTGAGATTCACATCAAGCACATGATTAAAATCCTCATCCTTCATGCGCAAAATCAAATTGTCTTTGGTAATACCGGCATTGCAAACCAATATGTCAATTTGGCCGCCGGCAAGTTCTTCAGCCTTGTCAAACAAGGCATCAACCGCCATTGCATCGGAAAGATTGCAAGCGACATATTTGACATCGCCACTGATTTCATTTGCCAATTCCTGCAATTTTTCTTCCCTGGTTGAAGATAAAACCAGCTTTGCGCCCTGCCGCGCTAAAGCTTTGGCAATAGCAGCTCCAATGCCGCCGGTTGCTCCGGTGATTAATGCATTTTTTCCTGTAAGTCTGAACATAATTTTAGAAGTTATTTACTCAAATTAATGGGAAATATTACCCCTCACCCCAACCCTCTCCCACAAGGGGAGAGGGGGTTAATCCGTACTCCCTCTCCCCTTGTGGGAGAGGGTTGGGGTGAGGGGTAATAAAAGTTATTTATCGATGATTTCGATAAGGCGGTTCATTTTTTCGATGTCCTTTTTGTTATAGCCAGAATCCTGTAAAGCTTTACCGATTTCTTCCACAGCATTTTCCTGAATTTTTTCCTGAATAACATCATCAATTTTTTGATCGAGAAGTTCTTTTGAATTTGGTATTACACGATTGAGATTAGCGCTTATGGCATCAAAAAATTTCTTAACCAAAGGATCGATGGTTTCACCGGATAATTTTATCAAGCTATAGCTTTTTGCTTCCTGCAGCCATTCCGGAGTTTTCATGGCGCTATTTTTGAGTTTTCCGCCAAGCACAAACCCGTAGAGATTGAAATAAAGAGAATAGGCAAAACCAAAAATCAACAAAGTCTTGGCAAAGCCGAAAAGCACGCCAAGAGAACGATCAAAAATATCTGGGATTTTTTCCTTTAAACTCTTGCGCAATCCAGAAGTGGCAAATGCGGTAATGATAAAAATTGCGATAAAAATTATGCTGCGCAAAGCGATATCGAGCGCAACTTTACTGTCAAAATACTTCGCTAAAAAATCGGAAAGATATGGGGTTAAAAGATAGGAAAGAGTAAGCGCCATGATCCAGTTTAATAACGCGAATATCTCTTTTACCAAACCACGAAAAAAAGCAGTCAGAACAAAGATGAAAGTGAGGGCAAAAAAAACTAAATCGAGAAGGTTAAAATTCATTTTACTAATCGGAAAAATGGTAGGTTTTTAATGATTTCTTTCGGTGATTTTATTTGGCCGGTTTCATTTAAAAAAACTTCGCCAAAAAAATTTTTTACCTGTTTTTTATGTCGTTCGAATTTCATCACCCTCTCAATTTCCAAATCAATAAAATTTTTGGTTTCGGCCAGATCATGTTTTAAAAAAAAGCGCAATGAACGAAAAATAATTTTGGCAAGAGTTAGTCTTTTGGTGTAAAAATTAAAATCAGTTGAAGGATCACCGATGTTTTTCCACATGAAATCGGCAATTTCATAAAATGCTTTTAAGCCGTGAAGGCGAAAAGTCTTCAATCTTTGCAAAACGATTTTGTTTTTTTCCTCAACTTCAAAACGTGCATAAAGCAGAAGATGAATTTTGTCGCGAATTTTTTTTTCGCTTAAATCGCCAACGATTTCTGCTGTTTTGTGATTTTGTTCTTCAATGTAAAACCGCGCCAAATCAACAACACCATTTTCAAAAATCAGCGGCAAAAACTTCCGATCAATGCCGCAATTCGACATGGCCATAATCAAAGCTTGATCGCTCCAGCCTTCAAAAACGCAGATTGGCAGAAATTCAGCCAGAATCTTTTGCTTGGTTTTACGCGAGGTAAGAAGCATAAAAATTATGATTTAGGATTTATACCAAAACATAAATTTATACTCCCAACCAACTTCGTCTTTTTGGTAAAAATTAAAACTAAAAAAAGCAGCAGTATGTCTAAATACAGCA
>MEMO01000009.1:64944-78445 GCA_001767955.1 Alphaproteobacteria bacterium RIFCSPLOWO2_01_FULL_40_26
GATTTAGGATTTAGGATTATTGGTGCGTAAAGCTTATTAAATCCTAAATCCTAAATCTTAAATTAATTCATGACTACCTCCTCCAAACTTCTCCCGGTTCACAAACGCTTCGACATCGCCTTCTCTCGCGGCGAGGGGGTTTATCTTTTTGATAATGACGGAAAAAAATATCTCGATTTTGGCGCTGGAATTGCGGTGAACGCGCTTGGTCATTGTCATCCAAAAATGGTTAAAGCAATCACAAAACAGGCAAAAAAATTATGGCATGTTTCCAACATCTACAATGGCAATGAGTTAAATAACTACGCAGAAAAGCTTACAAAAGCGGCCTCTTTTGATCTAGTTTTTTTCTGCAATTCGGGAGCAGAATCTGTTGAATGCGCAATCAAAATGATGCGCCGCCATTTTTATTGCAAAAATCAGCCGCAAAAAAATCGTATCATCACTTTTACCGGCGCATTTCATGGTCGCACCATCGCCACTATTTCCGCCGCAGCGAAAAAAAAATATCTTGAAGGTTTTGAGCCTGCCCTGCCTGGCTTTGACAATGTTGAATTCGGCAATATTGCAGCAGTAAAAAATGCCATTAACGAAAATACTGCCGGAATTCTAATTGAGCCAATTCAGGGTGAAGAAGGTATCAAGGTTGCCGACAAAAAATTTATCCTTGAACTACGCAAAATCTGTGACGAAAAAAATTTACTCCTGACCTTTGACGAGGTGCAATGCGGTATGGGACGCAGCGGCTATCTTTTTGCCTATGAATTTTTTGGCGTAAAACCAGACATCGTCGCAACTGCCAAAGCCATTGCTGGCGGCTTTCCTTTGGGAGCTTGTTTAGCCACAAAAGATGCGGCGAGTGGTATGACTCTTGGAGTTCACGGCACAACTTATGGCGGAAATCCGTTAGCTATGGCCGTTGCTGATTCTGTTCTCGAGGTAATTTTACAAAAAAACTTTTTGGAAAATGTTCGAAAAGTTGGAGAAGAATTAAAAACGGAATTACAAAATCTGAAAAAAATATTTCCTGATTTTATCGAGGAAATACGCGGCGTTGGACTGATGCTTGGAATGAAAATAAATCAGAAAATCGAGAATAATGAGCTGGTAAAAAAATTCATCGCTAATGGCTTACTTGCAATTCCCGCCGGAGAAAATGTCATCAGAATCATGCCGCCTTTAATCATCACACAAGAACATGTGATGGAAGCTATTGAGAAAATGCAAAAAGTTTTTCTGGATTCCCGCCTACGCGGAAATGACAAGTGATTATGTGAATGACAATGGGCGCAATACTCATTCAACAGGTTCTAAGAACCTGTTCAAAATCTCTACCTGCGATGAGACAGAAATGGCGAATTCCCTGCGCTTCGCTCCTCACGTATGTCTGATACGCTGCGGTGCGATGCTCGTGAATCCGCCATTTCTGTCTCATCGCAGCGAGATTTTGAACAGGTTCTAAAATCTTGATGAGGAAATTTCACTCCTTCGGAATAATCTTTTTGATTTCTTCACGCACAATTTTCTCAACCAGCTGCGTTAAATTTTCATTCAGCCATCTTTCCAATTTCGGTTCAAGCAATTGCACAGCTAGTTCTTGCAACATCGGACTTTGTGAAAAACTAGTGATTCCTGAAACAACATTTTTGGCATCAATTAGTTTTTTGATTGATTCAGTGGTTTTGATTGCTGTTTCTTCGCTAATCATATGATGTTCTGCTGATATAGTTTTTACCGGTTCTGACATTGGTTGAATTGTCTGATTTGTTTGAGGAGTCGGAATTGCCGGTTTGGTAATTTCGTTAACCGTCTCTTCCGGTTTGAATCCCATCAATTCTTTTTCAAATTCAAGATCAATTTCATCTTTTGCGACTGGATTTAATACTTCCTCTGCTTTTGGCCTTTCTGCTTCTTCCTGCTTTTTTTGCTGCTCTTCAAGCTCTTTTTCCAGATCTTCCAATTCAAGATCGTCAGGATGATTTTCCTGTTTTAAATTTTCTTGCTGCGGACTTGTTGTTTGCTGATCTGTTTTTTGTTCTTCCTGTAGCTCTTCTTCGAAATTACTCAAATCAAGATCATCATCGGAAGCAGTTAGCTGTTCTTGTATTTCTTCTTCAGTTTCTTCGATTTCCAAATCATCAAGATTTAAATCATCATCGGCCTGCTCTTCTTCCGGCTGTTTATCCGTCTCTTCTTCAAGATTTAATTCATCATCTTTTGCAAAAATCAGATCTTCATCCGTTTGTTGATCTTCAGTTGAATCCGCTGCTGTTGATTTCTCCACAACAGAATCCTCTTCGGCAAAATCAACTTCATCCTCGTAATCCTCAATATCGGATTCAGCAAATTCATCATAAATCGGATTTTCTGCGGTGGTTGAATTAGCTTGTTGCACTTGAGATTGCTGTTCAGCCTGCCCTTCATTATCCAAATCAAGATCATCGAGATTAAAATCATCGAGCTTATTTTCCTGCTTTGAAGCTTTGTCTAGCTGTATTGTGGCTAAATCTGGCGTAAGATCAATTGCATCTTCCAAATTTTTATTTTCCGCTTCACTCACCTGTTTTGTATTTTGCTCCGCAGTTTTTTGATCTGTTGTTTCACTCTTCACTTCTTCTTTTTTTGTCGGCGTTACATATTCAAATTCATCGGAAATGCCCGTCATTACTGCATTCTTTTCCTGCTTTTGATCAAACTTATGCAGTTTTTTCTTGATAGTTTCCAAAATGGAATGAGTATTTTTTTCAACCATGAAGAGGGATGAGAATCGTTGATTTTACTGGTTTCACAGGCATTTATTAAAGCGGACTTACCGGTGATTTTTTTTACTAATTCCAAAATTACAACAAGAATGAAGAAAAATTTCACATCAGTTTTGATCTGGTGTTTTATCGGAATCCTGGGCGCTGCATCAATCGGCGGAATTGCTTTGATTCGCGGTGAAAAAATTTCTTCACTTTGGTTGTTATCAGCCTGCATTTGCACACAACTTATCGCCTATCGCTTTTATTGCGCCTTTATTGCGACAAAAATTTTATGCCTTGATTCCACGCGCAAAACACCAGCTCATCGCTTAAAAGACGGCAGGGATTTTGTGCCGACAAATCGCTGGATAGTTTTTGGACATCACTTTGCCGCCATTGCCGGACCGGGGCCTTTGATTGGCCCGACACTTGCCGCACAATTCGGATATCTTCCCGGAACTTTATGGATTTTGATCGGCTGTGTTCTTGCCGGCGCGGTGCAAGACATGATAATTTTATTTTCTTCAGTGCGACGCGACGGAAAATCTTTGGGACAAATGATCAAAGATGAAATTAGCCCCATTGCCGGCTATGCCGCTCTTATCGGAACTCTTGCCATCATCATAATTCTGATTGCGGTTTTGGCTTTGGTGGTTGTTAAGGCTTTGATGCACAGCCCGTGGGGAACATTCACGGTTTCAATGACAATTCCAATCGCCATGCTGATTGGAATTTATCTTTACCACATTCGTCCAAATGGCGTTTTGGAAGCGAGTCTGTTTGGTTTGATTTTATTTTTACTCGCGGTTTATGGCGGAAAATTTGTGCATTACGATGAAAAATTTTCACTATTTTTTGATCGCGACGCAAAATTCCTGGCCTTTGCCATCATGATTTACGGCTTCGCCGCCGCCACTTTGCCGGTTTGGCTTTTGCTCGCTCCGCGCGATTATCTTTCATCTTTTTTAAAACTTGGAACCATTGCGCTTCTGGCAATCGCGCTTTTGATTTTTCGACCAGAAATCCAAATGCCGGCAATCACGCAATTTGTTGACGGAAGCGGTCCGATTTTTTCCGGAAAAATTTTTCCCTTTTTATTCATCACCATCGCTTGCGGCGCAATTTCCGGATTTCATGCTTTAGTTGCATCCGGAACCACGCCAAAAATTATTTCCGATGAACGAGATATCAGAATGGTCGGCTATGGCAGTATGTTGCTTGAAGGATGTGTGGCAATAATGGCTATGATTGCGGCTTGCGTTTTAGAGCCGGGAATTTTTTTCGCCATCAATTCGCCAGATGCCGTTGAACAATTTCCAGCGGCAAAGGAAGTGATGGAAAATCTGGCCACCCAAATGGGCGAAAACACACTTTACGCCAGAACCGGCGGCGCCCCTTCACTTGCTGTTGGCATGGCCAATATTTTTTCCTCCGCTTTCGGCAGCAATATGCTTTCGCTCTGGTATCACTTCGCCATCATGTTTGAAGCGATTTTTATCCTGACAACTCTTGACGCCGGAACTCGCGTTGCGAGATTTATGTTTGAAGATTTGATTAGAGCCTGCTTGCCAAAAACGGTAATTTCAACTCACGAAGCACGGGGCACGCTGAACCAAGTTCAGCGCAAGCTGCACGAGGTACGAATAAGTGGTAAGTCAGTTTTGACCAGTTTTTTGGTTGTAGCGGCTTGGGGATATTTTCTTTATGTTGGGGTGATTGATCCGAAGGGAGGTGTGAATATTCTTTGGCCGCTTTTTGGCATGTCGAATCAGATGCTGGCGGGAATTGCATTATCTTTTGCCTGCGTTGTCATCGCCAAAAATGGCAAGAAAAAATTTTTATTTATTACGGCAATTCCTTTGGCTTTTATCCTTATCACCACCAGTAGCGCTGCAATTGAGAAGGTTTTTTCGCCGGATATAAAAATTGGTTTTCTTGCTGCGGCAAGTGAATTACAGATACAAATCAACAGCGGAATTTTAAGTGAAGAAAAAATTCATCTCGCCAAAAAAATGATTTTTAATCAAAAGCTAATTTCGATTTTAGCCTTGAGTTTTATGGCTATCTTGTGGGTTGTTGTAATTGAAACAGTAAGAAAATTAGCGAGCAAAAAATGATGAAAACTTTGATCTTAGAACCTGTCTAAAATCTTTTTTAACCCCAGATTTTAGCATGTTTTTAGCGCTTTTTTGACAAAATTACGAAGCGTATCTGGAAATACGGTGAGTAATTTTGTCAAAAAATAAGCAAAAACAGGGTAAAATATGGGGTTAAAAAAGATTTTAGACAGGTTCTTATTCTATGATTACCTTAACGGCAATTTTGCCTATAAAAACTACATCAATCACCAAAAAGAATATCATCCACAAGAAAAAATTTTAGACAAAAAAACTTTCCTACGCCAATTGCGTGAAAGCAAATGGCATAAAATCAATCGTTGTTGCTAGAGCAATTCATTCAGCCGGTAAGGCGTGGTTTAATCTTTTACTATCTTTACTTCTTTTAGATACCTTGCGGCACCAGGATGCATCAAAGCAGAGTTTCCTTCTTTGACCATCTCTTCCTTCTTTAACGAGGAAAAAACAGGATGAAGAGTTTTAAAATTATCAAAATTTTCGAACACAGCTTTAGTCATGTTGTAAACCACTTCAGCGCTGGCCTTATCGGATGTAACAACAGCAGCTTTTACGCCAAAAGTCTCAATATTGGCAGGATTTCCAGCATACATGCCACCCGGAATAACAGCTTTAACATAGAAAGAATTTTTCTGAATTAATTTTTCAACGGTTTCGCTATCAATTGGAATAATCCTTACTTTGCATGATTGAGTTGCTTCCTGCAAAACTCCGTTTGGATTTCCTGATGCGTAGATCATTACGTCAATTTTTTCATCGCATAAAGCTCTTGGCTGTTCTGAAGGTTGAAGATAAGTGGTTGCGGCAAAATCCTGCTTTTTCCAGCCTTTAAGTTCCAATAACACCTCCATTGTGGCATACATTCCTGATCCTTGCGGGCCAAAATTTACCCTCTTTCCAAGAATATCGTCAAATTTTTTAATGCCGGATTTTTCAAGAACGGCGATGGCAAAAGTTTCAGTATAAAGAGAAAAAACAGAGCGCAATTCCTTGAATGGTTTTTGATCGGCAAAAAAGCCGGTTCCGTTATAAGCGTGATATTGCCAGTCCGATTGAACAATACCAAAATCAACCGCACCATTTCTGATAGCGTTTAAATTTGAAACTGAACCTCCGGTAGATTCAACCGAACACCGAATTCCATGCTCTTTTCTGCCACGATTCAAGAGGCGGCAGATAGCTCCACCTGCGGGATAATAAACGCCGGTGATGGCGCCAGTGCCAATAGAAATATATTTTGTGGCGGCAAAACACTCGATTGAAAATACTGTAAAAACAGACGTAAGAAGAACTGCTGAAAATAGTTTTTTCATTGCAAAACGAATTTGGTTAAGAGGTTGGTATAGTTTTTTACAAAAATATGAATATTTACTCAAAGATTGAGAGCTATTTTTAAAAGTCAAAAGATAGTTTTTTGGTATAAATTTCTTCTGGAAAAAATTTTGACATTAAAAAAAGCAGTTTATAGGTTTGCGAAAAATCTCAATTTCCGATCTACTTTGTGAAGCCTTTGGAAGCTTGTAGATACTACTTCCAGACAATCAACACAGATCAACTAACTCTTATAAAAACAAAACATGAAACTTTGGCAACAGGTTCTTATTGGCCTTATTTTGGGAATAATTACTGGAATTGTTTTAGGAGAAAAAGCCGCTGGCTTAAAAATCTTTGGCACCATTTTCATAAGCCTGATCAAAATGGTAATTGTTCCATTGATTTTCTTTGCGCTTCTTGCGGGTATTACTTCAATGCATGGCCAGGGAAATTTTACCAGAGTTGGAATCAAGGGTTTTAGCGCCTACATTCTAACTGCAATTTTTGCAGTAATGATAGGGCTTGCAGCCGGCACAATATTCAAACCAGGCGCCGGTGTTGATCTACATTCAATTCTAGAGACAGCCGGACAATCAACCGTAGTAGCAACGAAAGAGCCGCCAACAATTTCCGAATTTTTAATCGGATTAATTCCGGTTAATCCAATTAACGCCATGAGCAATGATCAATTTCTGCAAATTATCATCTTCTCAATTTTTACCGGCATTGTGATTAACATGGTTGGTGAGAAATCAAAACCGCTGAAAGAAATCATCCAATCGGCCTCACAGGTGATGTTCAAGATGATCGAAATCATCATTAAAGTAGCCCCTCTCGGCGTATTCGGCTTTATTTCATGGGTAATTGGAACTCAGGGAATGGATATTATTTCAGCTTTATTAAAATTAATCATCGCAGTTTTGGCGGCATGCGCTTTTCAATATGTGGTTTTTGGCTTTTTTATTTTCTTTTTTGCGCGCTTGTCTCCTTTTCCATTTTATCGTAAAATTCTACAAACCCAATCTTTGGCCTTTGCCACCAGCAGCAGCAAAGCCACACTTTCAACAGCAATGTCGCAAGTGCAGGAAAGAATGGGTGTTTCCAAAACCAACTCCAACTTTTTACTACCCCTTGGAGTTTGCATCAATATGGATGGAACGGCAATTTATCTCGGCATTTGCGCCCTCTTCTTCTCGCAGGCCTATGGCATAGATTTGAATTACCACAATTACCTGATGCTAATTTTAACCTGCACTCTCGGTTCAATCGGAGCGGCGGGAATTCCAAGCGGTTCAATAATTTTTATGGGCATGGTTTTAACTTCAGTTGGCTTGCCAATCGAAGGAATCGGCATAATTCTTGGTGTTGATCGTATTCTTGATATGGTTAGAACAACCATCAACATCACCGGCGATAGCGCGATTACCTTGATTGTAGATAAAACCGAAGGCGCATTGGATGAAAAGGCTTATTACTCCGATAAATAATTCGTGCTTCGTGCAGCCTGCGCTGAACTTGTTTCAGTGTGCTTCGTGCTTCGTATTGTTTTTGCTAGCATCGCACTCCTATTCAGCAGATAATTTTATTGAAAAATACCGCGCCGATCTGCATCAGATAGAATCTTACCTAAACAATATTGCTAATCTCTCCGCTGATTTTATCCAGGAAGCAGACGGAAATTTAGTCGAAGGCAAATTCTATCTTTCGCGCAATCATGAATCATCAGGCAAAATGCGTGTTGAATATCTGGCGCAACCAAAAATTCTGATTGTTGTTAATGGCGCAGTTTTATCCTACTATGATGTCGAACTTGATGAAATTTCTCACTTAAGCACCAATACAACTCCCGCATCATTTCTCACTCGCCCCAATATTTCCTTCTTTGCCAAAGATGTCGAGATCACCAATATCAAAAAAACAGAAAAACAGATCAAAATTTCTCTGATGAAAAAAAACCGCAAAGAAGCCGGGGAATTCAGTCTGATTTTTACAACCAACCCACTAAATTTTACTAAAATGGAAGTAAAAAACGATCTCGATCAAATTATTTCCGTCACGCTCTCAAATGTTGATTTTAACAGTGCAATTGCGGATAAAATGTTTGTTGTTAAGAAGTCGGTAGCCGGACACTGACTATTAAAATGAAAACAAAACGTCGCATCATTTCCGAAATAAACATCACCCCTTTCGTTGATGTTCTACTGGTTTTGCTTATTATCTTTATGGTTGCGGCACCAATGATGACAAGCGCGATTAATGTTGATCTGCCAAAAGGCTCTACAAATCCAAACAATGAAAAAACGCAGCCAATTTCGGTATCCATAAAATCTGATGGAACAATTTTTCTACAGGAAGAATCAGCGAAATTAACAAGCTTGCCCAACAAACTACTCGAATTAACCGGCAACAATTTAAACAATAAAATTTTTGTTCGAGCTGATAAAAGTCTTGATTACGGACGCGTGATGGAAGTGGTTAGAACAATCAATCTAGCGGGATTTAATCAGATCGTCCTTGTGACGCAATTATGATCAAAAACCTTCTCTATTCGTTATTTCTGCATTTCATATTGCTGCTCATAATCTATACCAATTTTAATCTCAAAAAAATCAATGAAGATAAAACTACCGAAATAGCGGTAAGCCTGATAGCTCTTAATGGCGATGAGAACGCATCCAACATTAAACCCGTTGGAAAAAATGACGAAGAAGAAAAAGAAACCAAAACAGAAACTACAAAAGAAGAAATAAAAAAACCTCAATCACAAAAAAAATCAAAACAGGATAAGGTAAGGGAAAAACAACAAAAAGAAACTTTATCAAAACCTGCCAAATCCATAAAAAAGTCACTTTCGCAGGAAAAAATTCAGGAATTCCAACGGCAGGAAAAAGAAGATCAAAAACAGGAAGAAGCGCCTAGAATCAAGGAAGATAAAATCAGTAACGAAAATCAGGACAGTAAAAACAATGATACTCCAAACCAAAATCAGGAAATCGGCGCCAAACAAAAATCCAGCGAAGAACAAGAAGAAAACAGCAAAAAAAACATCACACAAAATGAAACCATCGATCTTGCCAATAGTTTGGAAAATATGGATCTTTCAGCGCGAGAAAAATTCAACATTCATTTGCAATTAAAGCGTTGCTTCAGGCGCGCCATTGATGAAACAAAGTTAAGCAGCAAAATGAAAGTAATCATCAAGGTCATCATCAGCCAGGATGGCTATATCGGATCTGACATTGACGAGTTGATAGATGTAAAACGCTATAACAATCCGCAGGAAATCAATTATAAAATCGCCATAGATAATGTTAAACGCGCCCTAAATTTATGCAGTCCTTTACGCAATCTTCCTTTGGATAAATATGATGTTTGGAGAGAGGCAATTCTAGAGTTTGATGAGGAAGAAGAGAAAAAATGATTTACGATTTATGATTTATAATTTACGGTTTATTGAACTTAAAATTACAAACATATGAAAACAAAACCGGCAATTCAGGAAAATATTGATCTTAATGAGCTTTCAAAAGAAGCGCTTCAAATCATTGATATTCTTGATCGCATTGAGAATCACACCATTGAATTAAGAAGGAAAATTATGGAAGAGCTTAAACAAAGCGCTGATAGCAGCAGAACTCATTTAAAGCTCGATAATGTTTAGATCCTGAAACAAGTTCAGGATGACAATTAGGGAAAGATGGTTCCAAAACATGTCATCCTGAACTTGTTTCAGGATCTAATTCGCTTCCTTTCTTTTTCGCAGCGCGCGCAATATTTTTAACAATTCCTATTCCAATCAAAAGATTAACCGCAAACACCACCAAAAGGCTCACCATAATACTTATCGCCTCATTTTGATGAGAATTTTTTAACGCCAAAACCGTTGTTAGAACCAAAAAGCTGCTGTAGGAAATTGAAAGAGCGGAGATTTTTTTGATATATTCATTAAAGAAAAAAAGTCCGCAAATCCCAAGCAAAAACAGAAAAATCAACAATCCATAAATTATCGTAGCAGCCATATGAAGAAAAATTTGATTGTTCTTAAAAATTTGTGTCTTTTTCGTGCTTCGTGCTTCGTGCGTCGTGCATCATTGGTTAAAATTAACGAAGCACGAAACTCTAAAGACACAGGATTTTGCATAGCAACCAATTTAGTGATCGTTTTATTTACCATTTTCCAGCTCACAAGTTTTTATGCCGCAGCTGAAATTATTGATGTTCACAATGAAGAAAAATCTTTTGGCGAATGGAAAGTGTTTTGCGAAAT
This sequence comes from Alphaproteobacteria bacterium RIFCSPLOWO2_01_FULL_40_26, assembly GCA_001767955.1. Classification (GTDB taxonomy): domain Bacteria; phylum Pseudomonadota; class Alphaproteobacteria; order Rickettsiales; family UBA1997; genus UBA2645. The sequence goes on from MEMO01000009.1 coordinate 75,405, forward strand.
TGATGATATGATGAGTCTTGCTCATTGCAAAGTCGCGGCAAAATTCTTTGACAATTCTTCAGTAATCACCATTCAGCCTTCGGCAAAATATGCCAACCAGTTTTTTATCATTATTCCCCAAATCCAAATCGGAAATTTTGTTAAACTGCGCGTCGATCAAAATGATCTGATACTTTCCAAAAATATCAGCAACAAGGATTTCGGCATGGTTCCGCTTGATGATGCACAAAAAAACGCGCTATTTCTACAAATGAAAAATGGTGATTTTTTGTATCTGCGTTTTAGCGTGCGCGGCTCTGAAAAAGAAGTCACTATCAAGCTAAATCTCAAAGATTTCAGAAACGCTTTGAGCTACTACAATAGCAGAGCTTCCAAATAATTTAACTTTATCAACATGACAATCCGTCTTGCCATCAACGGCCTCGGAAGAATTGGCCGCTGTGTCACTCGCGCAATCTTTGAAGAAGATTATAAAAACATTGAGCTCATTGCAGTTAACGCCTCTGCACCGGCAGAAACCTTAAAACATTTGCTGAAATATGATTCAATTCATGGTCGTTTCACAAAATCTGTTGAAACTGATGGCGAGAATCTGGTGATTGATGGCAAAAAGGTAAAACTGCTTGCAAGCCGCGATCCAAAACAATTGCCATGGAAAGATCTAAAAATTGACGTGGTTATGGAATGCACCGGCGCTTTCATCAAACATGCTGATACAATGCAGCATATTCAAGCCGGCGCAAAAAAGGTGATTATCTCCGCTCCAGCAAAAGAAGATTCGGTTAAAACCATCGTTTTTGGTGTTAATGAAAAAATATTAAAGGCTGATGATGAAGTAATCTCCATCGGCTCCTGCACCACAAACTGCCTGGCTCCAATCGCGAAAGTTTTGCATGATGCAATCGGCATAGAGAAAGGCTTTATGACCACAATTCACGCCTACACCAATGATCAAAATCTGGTTGACAATTCTCACAAAGATCTCCGCCGCGCCCGTGCCTGCGCTATTTCAATGATCCCAACCTCAACCGGCGCCGCCAAGGCAATCGGCTTGGTTCTTCCGGAATTAAAAGGGAAACTCGATGGCGGCGCTGTGCGCGTGCCAACCGCTAATGTCTCGATGGTTGATCTGAACTTCCTTGCTAAAAGAGAAACCAGTAAAGAAGAGATAAACGAAGTGGTAAAAAATGCCGCAGCAAAAATGAAAAATGTTTTGCGCTATGTTGATGAACCTTTGGTTTCAATTGACTTCAACCACAGCAAGCACAGCTCCTGCTTTGACGCCACACAAACCAAAGTCATTGGCGGCAATATGGTTAAAATCTGCTCCTGGTATGACAATGAGTGGGCTTTTTCACTCAGAATGCTGGATATTGCTTCTTTATTTTAACTCCTCACAAAAATTACCCCTCACAAAAATAATATTTACCCCTCCACCCCAACGCTTCGCGTCCAAGGATGACGAATGTGGGGGGGATTTGTGAGAAATGAATTTGTAGAATATGTTCCTGGAAGAGTAAGGTTAGGAACATTTTTCTTAAGCGTTATTGGGGTTAGTTTAACCCTTTTGAAAAATCAGATTTGCGACAGGCTCCTTGTGTCAAATTGACATTCATAAAAAATCACTTGTGTCTAATAAACCAATCCCGAAAAAACATTACCCGACCCACTTTTACCAAGTTAATTAATTTTACTAGATTATGAAAGAAATCCTAAAAAGACTTCGTGAAAATGATCCGACTCTGACGGTGCTTGATCTTAGAGGCAACGATATCGACTCCACCGGAGCAGCAGCCCTAGCAGAAGCTCTGCGAGGAAATACTACTTTGACGAAGCTTTCTCTAGGCTTCAACGATATCGGCTCCACCGGAGCAGAAGCCATGGCGGAAGCTCTGCGAGAAAACCACACTCTTACTGTTGGTCTTTGGAACAACAACATCTCCGCAACCTTAACCCTCATCCAAGAACGCTTCAAATCAAAAAAACCCTCCAAACCAACATCAGCCAGAGATGGCGGAGCGGGAAAAAAAACTACAGGAGTAGGCGGAGGAGCAGATACTGACATGCTATCAGACACTGAATTTGAGGCTACAGGAGGAGGAGGCGGAGCAGATACAGCTGAAGAAGAAAAAAGACGTCAAACTGCCGAACAAAGATACAGAAGCGCCGCAGCAACCGAAGGGGAATTTGAGGAAAGAAGAGGACAAGCAAGAGGGTTTGGGCAACGAGCCCGAAGTGCGATAACCGAAATGCTAGGAAGATCTGATGAAAGAACGAGAGAACTAGATGAAAGAACGAGAGAACTAAGCGAAAGACTTCTAGGGGGAGAAGAGTGGGATGAAAGAGAAGCGGAAGCTATTGTTGCAGGAGAAAGAGCGGCGGAAGCTCATCAGGATGTTGCCAGAACCAAAGGAATCAGAACAACCAAACCATCGCCATCGCCTGAATCTGGTGAATCAGAGACACGAAGACTGGATGAGGCGGGTGGAAGAGGTAGAGGGGGCAGGAAGTAGTGGAGGAGAGGAGAGTAGTAGAAAGTAAAAAATCTTCCGGCTGCTAAAAAAGTTAATACCCCTCACCCTAACCCTCTCCCACAAGGGGAGAGGGAACTAATCGAGATTGGCTTGATGCCTTATCCGGAATTGGCGTTTTCAGAAATTTAGTTCGTTTAATGATCTCAGCTTTGCTTGAAGTTTTTAAAATAAACTCTGCCTTCGCTAGCTGCTTCTCCATTTTTATCAGAGATCATTGCTGAGTCAGCAACCACAGTCATTTGCTTGATTTTGTATTTCTTTTTTAAAGCAAGAATTGATGGCATCAGAGTGTGACCTTCAAACTTATTTCCGGCAAAGAGTCGGTAAGAAATTGGAAAGCCTAAATCATTAACCAGAAGCCCAATCATGATCTGAGGATTGCTGGCTTTGTTATCTTTACTGAAGCCTATTTTTCTGAGAACCTGTCCTGAATCTTTTTTAACCCCAGATTTTAGCATGTTTTTAGCGCTTTTTTGACAAAATTACGAAGCGTATCTGGAAATACGG
>MEMO01000010.1:0-1422 GCA_001767955.1 Alphaproteobacteria bacterium RIFCSPLOWO2_01_FULL_40_26
AAATTAATCCGGAATTTTCGATGAGATTGATATTTTGGATTTTGAGATTGAGAGCTTCGATTTTGCCGGAATTGATGAGATCATTGGTTTTAAAACTGGCATCATAGGCGAGAATATTGCCGGAATTTTTAAATTCTCCGGCTTCGATTGTGAGATTGGGAGAGGTGATTTTTACACCATCAATCCTGGCGTTTGATTTAAGTTCAGCCTTGTTTCCGGATGCAATTTTGGCATAATAAATATCGCCACTAACATCAATTTTAATTTCATTATTGGCGAGGATTTCTCCGGCCATATTTACTCCCAAACCTTCTTTGGTGGCGATTAGGAAGATTTGTCCGGATTGGATTTTGGTTAGAGAAGAGGCATCAATGGCGAAGAGATAGCCGGTAGTGTTATGGCCGGTAGTCTGGTTTGGGTTAAGTTCTCTGGATTTGTAATCATAATTTCCTTCACCGGTTTTTAATGTCAGGGAAGTGTCATTGCCGCCATAGATGTTGCTAATTATCCTGATTCCTGCGGCAACTATGTCTGCGGCAGAAACTCTCTCAACATCCAGCCCCAATCCTTCGATTGTAATCAGGGGAACAGGCAAAGTGACTGCTGATTTTTGACTACCGACTAAAAACCCCAAATTCCCATCCGCATCAAACTCACTTTTCCCTGCAACCATTAACAGATGCGAGCTGTTGATAAATCCGCATCCCGCACAGGCAATTCCATTGGGATTGGCCAGAATTAAATCCGCCTTTGTGCCGGCGATTTCAACATAGCCAAGAAGCTTTGAAACATTGTTGGAAGTGACTTCATTAAGAATCACTAAAGCAGAGCCCGAAGAGGAAAGATTGGGATTAGTGGTTACCAGCCCACCAATTTGAGTTTGAGTCACCGCCCCTAAACCACTACCGGCAATTGCTCCTTCGCCGGAGAAATTGTTAATGATCTGCCCACTCTGATTAACGTTGTAATCAACAAAAGCATTCCTCGACAAACCATTGGAATTCGGCGCAGCAATGTTAATCTGATCGATAGCGGAAGCGGTTTTAACGATTTGAGTGTTGGTTGAACCATCGGGAGTAATTGGAAGATCGGAAGCTGAAGCGAGGAAGATAAACTGCTCGAAAGTGAGAGACACCACCGCCAGATGAACTAAGAGATTTTTTAAAAAACCAATGATTTTTAGGTGAATGAGCTTCATGGATTAGCTTTGTGGTGAGAAGTTTTTAAGGAATAGTCTGATTGGAAATGTGAAGGTAAAAAAACTTACGACCGGTTTTTTGATTTTTATTTGGTGGGGTTTGTAGGTTCAATGTTTATTTTTTGATAATCCTCACAAAAATATTACCCCTCACAAAAATATTACCCCTCACCCCAACCCTCTCCCACAAGGGGAGAGGGAGTTGCACCGAATTCGGACTAACT
>MEMO01000010.1:1431-39788 GCA_001767955.1 Alphaproteobacteria bacterium RIFCSPLOWO2_01_FULL_40_26
CTAATCTCAAAATAAACCAGCTTATTTTCCTTCTTTGTCGAAGTAATCAGTTGCGATTTGTTAATTGCCCAAGAGTAAGTCAGAGAAGCGTTGAAATATCTGCTTTCAAAAAGTGTTTTTATGCCAGTGCCGGATAATCTTCCGTCGGCGCCATTATCTGCATATTTGTGTTTGCTATAGCCGTAATCGTAAAATGGTTCGAGTTTGAATTGGTTTAGATGCGTTAGATAGCCTGGATTTTCTTTGTTGATCAGAGGAAGAATCACAGAACCGATGTTAAAATTGACTTTATTTCTGAAGTAATAGCCGGAATCGCCATTGATGTAATTTTCTCTAAAACCCCGAACCGAATAATATCCGCCAACTGAAAATTGTTCGGAGCCAAAAAGAGTGTCTTTGGAATATTGGCTGTCCATCTCGCTGATAAAAACCAGCGGAGCGTCAATTTTTGGCAGAGTGAATTTTTTGGAAAAATTGGCATAGAGTTTAAAAACTTCAAATTGTGCTTTGGCAGTTTCTCTGGAAATATTTTTTTGATCCTGTTTGGCATCAAGCAGTTTTGTGCCTTTGGAATAGGATGGTTTAAGGTAGATGCTGGTTGTATCGTTCAAATAAGATGAAGCTGAAAAACCGATATTGGCAATTGTGAGTTTTCGTCCGGAATTAATTTGTTTTTCATCGCCTTGATAACTTGCGGAGCTTTTGGCGGTGAGTGAGGCGTTGGTGGTTAATCTTAAATTTGCTTTATTTAACAAAACTCTTTCCGCGCCAAATTTGCTTTGTTGTGAAAAGCCAGTGTATTTGATCAGTGAATTATTAGCAATAATGCCGCGAAATTCTGAATGGGCGTAATCGTAAGAAAAAGTGTTATACTTAAACGGAATGGAAATGCCGGAAGAAAATGATCTGATGTCTTTTTTCTGGCTGTCATCATCAAGGTTGGTTGTGTAGCTCAAATTGATGTTGTCGTTAAGAAAGAGCGCATTGTCCAGACTTCCGGAAAAATTTGTTCTTCTAGCGCCGGTAAAATCATTGCCGAGATTGTCATAAGCAATTGTAGCGCGGGCGGGGAATTTTTTGTTGTTAGCAATTACAATTTCACTTAAACCATCTGCGCTACCAGGTTTGATTTGCATGTTTGCCGCGTTTGATTGCAGACGATTAATCTGATACATTCCCTGGCTGATATCATTGGCATTTAAAACTTTGCCCTCTGCATTGCCGAAGGCAGTAAATTTTTGCATCTGGTTGGTTATTCGATCCTCGTCAAAAGAAATTTTTTCAATTTTTCCTTCAATAATTTGCAGCGCCAAAATACCGCTTTGGACATTTTGTTTTGGCACCAGAATCTGAACGGTGATATAGCCTCTAGCCTGATAATGATTGGTTACAGCAGCAACCAATTCCTGTAAAATTTTTCCTTCAAAACATCTGCCAAGAAATGGTTCGGAGATTTTTCTCTTCTGCCTTTCTGAAAGCAAATTGGCATCGATAAAATTGATTTCTTTAACTGGAAAACATTGAGCCGGTTTGCCGGAAATTTTTAGATCTTCTTCTTGAGCTTCTCGTTCTTCTTTCTTCTTACGCTCGCGTTCTTTTTTTATAGTTTCAAATTCCGAATCACGCTTTTTTCCCTCAAGAATGTTTTGTTGGTTGCGAATCAGCCAATCCTGTTCGCGTACAGGATCGGTTTGGGCAAGTGAAGAAAGCGGTAGCAAGATCAGCAATACACAGAAAAGAAAAATGCAATTTCGGCCATGTCGCCAATCAACTTTTTGAAAAATCATAAACAGTTTCTAATGGCTCATCGAGTTTAAAAATGGTAAGAAATGGAGATTTGCAACAGTTTCATCATGACTGCAATATTTCCAAATAATTCTCAAAAACATAAATTTTATTACGTTTATTTTTAGTGATTTCTTTCAAGATTTTTTGCTTCACGAGTTTTCTGATAATTTTTTCTGCTGTGTTGTAAGTTTTATTAACTTGCCCTTGAAGCGCTCCAACACTGATTACCGGAATTTTAAAAAGAATTATTAAAACTTCTTTCTGCTGCTCTTGCGCTGACGAAGATTCTTTGCTCAAAGAAATTTTCTTTAGAATTTTTTGTTCAAGATTCTCAATTTTTTTTGCTCTTTTGTGAGCATCGTAAGCACTCTCAATAATTGATTTTAAAAAGAACTTTACCCATGATTCAAAATCACCTTCGACCCTTACCTTATCTAATTTGAGATAATATTCGAAGTGATTTTTCTTGAAGAAAAAAGACGGGTAAATAATTGGAGAAATTAATAACTTATCCGCGATCAACATCAGCACAATTAACAAGCGTCCTATTCTGCCATTTCCATCTAAAAAAGGATGAATGGTTTCAAACTGAACATGAGTTAAAGCTGTTCTGATCAAGGCCGGAAGCGACTCATTGGAATTAATAAATTTTTCTAAATCAGAAATTAAATTTGGAACTTTTGTTGCGATTGGCGGAATTAAATTTCCAACTCTCACTGATTGTTTACGATATTGTCCGGGAGAGGCGTGACTATTTTCAGCACTCATTAAAATTTTATGCGTTGCTAAAATTACTCGCGAAACGATCGGCATTTTATCATCAACAACCATTGAAATTGCTGCATCGAGAGCTTTTGAATAATTTAAAACCAGTTGAGTTTCTTTGCTGGGTTTTTGTCCATCAAGTCCACCACTTAAAACATCGATCATCGTGGTATTTATTCCTTCAATCTCGGAAGAAAGTAGCGCTTCTTTGATTACGTAAGCCTTCACAAATCTTTCAACATCCGGGAGTCTTTTGGCCATTTCATTAAGCTGTCCAAGTGCGCGCATGGCTTCGCCATAAAGGACGATCATCTCTTCATCAAATTGCAAATTGGGATTTTTGGGTGGAAGTGAGTCGGGAATGAAGTGAGAATTTGTTCCGAGTTTTTCGTAAGAGCCGATAATTCTGATTGCTGATTTTGAAGTTTTAGAAACAGCTTTTACCGTGGGGGATTTTACTGTAGATTTTTTTGAAGATTTACTTGCCATTGGGAAGATATTTAAAACCCCAATAACGTTTAAGAAACCCAGATTCAAACTTACAGACTCTAAGCTAAATCACAAATCTCACCACACTGTCACCCCGCACTTGTTGCGGGGTCCATTTGGTCTCAACCAATAAAATCAAGTCTTTGACGAGATGGACCCCGCAACAAGTGCGGGGTGACAGTGTGGTGGAGTTTATTGGTTTTACTCAGAGTTTGTAGACTTAAGCCATAATTCCTTAAGCGTTATTGGGGTTATTTAAATGAAATAAAGAAATGGCTTTTTGCTATTTGTTTCAGTTTCATCTATGATTTTGAAATAAGAAAGAGAATTGGATAGGTTTATTTCAAAAAAACCTATACCAAATTCAACCCAGAAATTGATTGTTCTTAAAATTTTGTGTCCAAATTTTGTGTCCAAGAAAATTAGATCCTGAAACAAGTTCAGGATGACAATCCGGGAAAGATGGTTTCAAAACATGTCATCCTGAACTTGTTTCAGGATCTATTTTCAGAGACACAACATTTTTGATAACAATCCAGAAATTAACTTACGCTTCGCCAAATGAGTAAAAAAAAGGATCGTGGAAAGACAGAAAAACCTTCCGCCGATGCGTCAGATTATGATGCCGTAGCAGAAAAGCTCGTTGCCCTAAGAATAGCAGATGAATCTGACCGTTACGAATTGACCAGAACTGATTCCGGAATGACCGCATATACGGATTATGCATCCAATTCCAGACCATGTTACAGAAATTTTAACTGACCAATTTCCTGGCGTTGAAATAAAAACTTCAACCAGTGTCATTCAAACCAGCTCAGTTGCAGAAGATGGAACTGTGGTGATTGATAATGCCCATTGTGGCCCATTGGTTTGTTGTTTTATGTCGGAAATGACCAAGGGAAATGTCAAATTAAATCCTGCCAATAACAAAATTCAGGTAAAAATTTCTGATGCTGAATGGCTTGATATTGAAGCTTTAAGCAAAGAAAAATCGGACGAGCTCGGAATGGAAATCAGGAATTTTCACCGCCAAATTTTATCTGGAGAAGAAATTCTTTCAGGCGAAGAGCAGGAATTTTTGTTAAAAGATTTTGTAGTGCAGTTGAGAGATGATGGCACAGAAGAATACAGGCCGACAGCAAGAGTTTTGGTGACCGAATTTGATCGTGTTGACGGAAAAGGCTCCAGAAGTCGTTGAACCTTTTTATAAACTCAACCGATTCGTTGACCAATTTGAAGAAAAACAGAATTACGCCTTTTTAGCTTTAATTTCTTCAGCCACATTTGCCGGAACTGGCTCGTAGCAATCGAATTCCATCGAATAGCTGGCGCGGCCTTGAGATAGAGAGCGTAAGCTGTTTACATAACCAAACATTGCGGCGAGCGGAACTTTGGCGGTGATTACTTGCGCAACATCGCGCGCTTCGACATTCTGGATTTGTCCGCGACGTGAATTGATGTCGCCGATGACATCGCCCATGTAATCTTCAGGAGTAACAACTTCCACTTTCATGATTGGTTCAAGAATGATTGCGCCGGCTTTTCCCATCGCTTCACGAAAGGCTGAACGAGCGGCGATTTCGAAGGCGAGAACTGATGAATCGACATCGTGATAGGCGCCGTCAATCAAGCGGGTTTTTAAGCGCACTACCGGATAGCCAGCCAGAAAACCGGTTTCTTTTGCTGATTCCAAACCTTTTTCAACGCCGGGGATATATTCCTTCGGAACGCGTCCGCCAACGATTTCGCTTTCGAAAATAAAATTTTCTGTGGTGTCAGCCGGAAGTGGTTCGAAGATAATTTTAACTTTGGCAAATTGACCAGCGCCGCCTGATTGTTTTTTGTGGGTGTAATCAATCTCAACTGATTTGGTGATGGTTTCGCGATAGGCCACTTTTGGCTGGCCGATATTGGCATCAACTTTGAATTCGCGTTTCATGCGATCGATGATGATTTCAAGATGAAGCTCGCCCATTCCCTTCAAAATGGTTTGGCCGGATTCCTGATCGGATTCGATGCGCAAAGATGGATCTTCCGAAGCGAGACGGGACAAGGCAATTCCCATTTTTTCCTGATCGGCAGTTGATTTTGGTTCAACTGAAACTTCAATTACCGGATCAGGGAAAATCATGCGTTCAAGCACGATTTCATTGTCGGGATCAACCAGAGTGTCGCCGGTGGTTGTGTCTTTCAAACCGGCAAGAGCAACGATATCGCCGGCATAGGCTTCCTTGATGTCTTCACGGTTATTTGCGTGCATGAGCAAAATACGGCCGATACGCTCTTTGCGTCCCTTGGTGGTGTTGATGACGCCAGTGCCGCCGGTTAAAATTCCGGAGTAAATTCTGACGAAAGTGAGTGAGCCGACGAAAGGATCGGTCATGATTTTGAAAGCGAGGCCGGCAAATTTTTTGTCGGCGCAGGTGATGTTGATTGGTTGATCATCTTTCAAATTAATTGCCGGAATTTGTTTGATATCAATCGGGCCTGGCAAGAAGTCTACAACCGCGTCAAGCAAGGTTTGCACGCCTTTATTTTTGAAAGCGGTGCCGTTTAAAACCGGCACAAAAGCGCCGGAAATTGTTGCTTGGCGAATGCATTTTTTAAGATCCTCTTCGGAAATTTCTTCGCCACCGAGATATTTTTCCATCAAACCATCATCTTGTTCCACCGCTGCTTCGACGAGCTGTTCGCGATATTGTTTTGCTTTGTCTAAAAGATCGGCAGGAATTTCTTCGAGAGCATAATCTGCGCCCATTGTTTCATCTTTCCAAACTACGGCTTTCATTTTGATCAAATCGATCAGGCCGCCATAATTTTCAGCTTCGTGAATCGGCAATTGAACCGGCATCGGACGAGCGCCGAGACGGGTTTTCATCATATCAACACAACGATAAAAATTGGCACCAATGCGATCCATTTTGTTAACGAAGCACATTCTCGGAACGCGATATTTATTGGCCTGGCGCCATACGGTTTCTGATTGCGGTTCAACACCGGCAACTGCGTCAAATACACAAATAGCGCCGTCAAGCACGCGGAGTGAACGCTCAACTTCAATGGTGAAATCGACGTGGCCGGGAGTGTCGATGATGTTAATGCGGTGGTTTTTCCAGAAGCAGGTTGTGGCAGCGGAAGTGATGGTGATGCCGCGTTCTTGCTCTTGCTCCATCCAGTCCATTGTGGCAGCGCCATCATGCACCTCGCCGATTTTGTGCGATTTTCCGGTGTAAAAAAGAATGCGTTCAGTAGTGGTGGTTTTACCGGCGTCGATATGCGCCATGATTCCAATATTGCGATATTTTTCGATTTCGATTTGACGAGGCATAAATTTTTTAAATTAAAAACCATCCTACCATCTCCCCTCAATTCGGGTGGATTTGGTATATTTTTGCTTACAAAAAGGCGGCGCAAGGTAGTCAGACGTCTCTAATTGACAAGTATTTTTTCAAATTGCGTAAGAGAGAAATCAGGGGTTTATGGATAACAAAAATTCTTCTTTTGCCATCAAGCAATGTAAAATCTCCGAATTGCGAAATGGTGTGCAAACCATTGTTGTAAGGACTTTGCGGCCTTATTTCTGTGACAAATTTTTCGGCAAAATTTTCGCAATCAAGCAAGGTGATTTCATTGATAATTACTGCACCACCATAAGTTCTTCCGCAATCCTGTGCCGGACGATAAATTTTTCCTTTGTGAGTAAAAATTGTGCCGGCGCAGCGTGAGCCGGATTTATTGATTCTCACCGGATTTTTTGGATGATCCTTAAATTCAGAAAATAGCGAATCGGCAAAAGCAATATTGAGCTCAACATCAGGATTTTCGCGGCTTGAATAGAAGAGCCAAAATTTTTCATTGTGATAAAAAATTGTTGGATCAATTGCCGCTTTATTTGCAAAAATTTCGCGCAATTTTTTTGCTCTCAGAGTTTTTTGATCAATTTCGTAAAGCGATAAATTATTCGATTTGTAAGACTCGCAAACCATGAAAATCCTGCCTTCATGTTTGATGATGAAGGGATAGGAAAGATGTTTTTCATGATGCAGAATTTCTTTTTCGGCGATGATCTTAAAGTTATCATCGAAAGTCAGGCAGTGAATTTTACCCTTGCGCATCCAATAATCATAATGCTCGAACACAATATTGCGTTCATCCAGAGCAAAAGGATCGGCGCGAAAAGTCATGAATTTTGGATGTGGTAACCATTCAATTTTTGGCGCGGGAGAAGACAAAAATTCCGCGATATTTTTTCTGACAATGCCGATATTCCAGATCTCAACATAAAAAAGTTTGTTCCAGATTTTTTGTAAATTTTTTTTGAACAAACCCTGTTTGGTACCACGCAAATAGGAGTGGAAAGAGCAATAATGATATTTGAAGCGAAAGCGATATTTCCAGATGTGTGGATCGGAAGTGTTTTTGTAGCGCAGTTTTCTGATGCGAATTTTGTCGCGATGAAAAATCAGAATGAAGTTGAAATAAATCTGATATTCGGAAACCGAGTGGCCATGATCGGCGCGTTTGAGGAAGATTTTGTAAAATGGCTCGCCGCTACCATCATGTTCCTCAATTTTACGAAACAGATCGTGCAAAATTTCGCGATTAAAAATCATGTGATGGCTGACGCCAGAAACTGCCTGAAATTCTTTAGGCAAATTTTCAACCGCAATTGCAGGCAATAAAGTTCTGATGTGAGAAGAGACTTTCTGGTCGAAGTTTTTTCGCTTTATGTCTTTGTCTTTGCTGATGTTGTAGAGTGCGCGATCTTCATCATCGAACATTTTCACCTTGCGGAAGAAAATTGTGTCGCTGTCGAGAATCAGCACATTTTTGGTAATGTCTGGAATTACGAAGGGAGCGTAAAATTTTAAAAGTTGCTGAAAATACCAGCCGGAAGAATCGCCAACACAGCTTGCAACAAAATCAAATGAAAATGGAAAAAGTGATTCGTCAAACCATTCGGCGTTGTCGGAATAACGCTCTTTTGAAACTATGATTACTCTTCGAACTCCGGAGATTTTTTTCTTTGCTGCTGCGATGCAATATTCGAGAGTTGTCAGATCCTTGCTATGAGCAGGAATGACGACATCAAATTCTACCATCTGTAATGAGCAAAAGCCTTGTTGGCTTCAGCCATTTTGAACACTTCTTCTTTTTTCTTGGCAGCCCAGCCTTTGTTTTCAAGCGATTCAAGAACTACCACCATCACTTTGTTTGCCAGCTCTTTGCCTTTGATATTTTCAATTGAAGATTTGAACCATTTTAGGGCAAGGGCCGAACCGCGACGGGCAGAAACTTCAACCGGAATTTGGTAGGTGGCGCCGCCAATTCGGCGTGATCTCACTTCAATCCTGGGAGTGATATTTTCCAAAGCTTCTTTGAAAATGGCCACCGGATGTTTTTTCAGCTTTTTTTCCAGCTGGTTAAAAGCGGAATAAATTGCCTTTTCAACCACGGATTTTTTGCCGTCATTCATCAAACGATTTACCAAACGTGAAACGATGATTTCACCATATTTGGCATCGGGAAAAATTTTTCTGATTCTTGCTGCTCTTCTACGCATATTAAAAATTATTTAGGTTTTTGGGCGCCGTAACGCGATCTGGCTTGTTTACGGTTTTTTACGCCTTGAGTGTCGAGTGAGCCGCGAACGATGTGATAGCGCACACCAGGCAAGTCTTTCACACGACCACCGCGTATGGAAACCACTGAGTGTTCCTGCAAATTATGGCCTTCGCCTGGAATGTAAGCGATTACTTCAAATCCATTAGTCAATTTTACGCGTGCAACTTTACGCAAAGCCGAGTTAGGTTTTTTCGGAGTTGTTGTGTAAACACGTGTGCAAACACCTCTTTTTTGCGGACAACCCTTCATCGCCGGCACTTTGTTTTTAGCGACCTGCTTGACTCTTGGTCTTTTGATTAACTGATTAATTGTAGGCATAAATTCAAAAAAAGGGCGCGCTTTTTATGAAGCGAGAACTTACTAGTCAACTTGATTTTGATAGAGTTTTAATTCAGCGATAAATTCTGAAAGTTTATATGCCGTTTGTTGTGTGTTTAATTGCGAGCCTGAATAATCCTGCTCCATTAGCAAAACCTGATAAGTGCTGGTTCGTCCCTGTTCCAGAAGTTTTCTTTCATGTTCCAGTTTTAGTTTTTGGGTAGTTTCGATCTCACATGCTAATTTTAGATTTTCTTTATAGCCGTTGAGATTTTGCAACAGATTCAGCCAGTCATTTTCCTGCTCGAAAACTTTTTGTCGGTAGGACATTTTGGCAGCTGAAGCGCTTTTAACCGCTCCCCTCCTGATGTCTGAAGTGAGGCCAAAATTTATCGGCATCGAAAATTCCATGCCGATTTTTCCTGATTTTGCATTGAGATCAAGACTGCTTGAAATTGCTTGCGCTGTGTTGCTTTCAACCTGATTTAGCGAATATGATCCGTAGAGATTTAACTGCGGTTTGTTGCTTTCCTCTTCAATTTTGGCATCAGCAATTGCTGCTTTCATCTCGGCTTCACTGGCTTTGATGTCGAGGCGATTATTTGCCTTTATTTGCGGTGTTAGAAATTTGATCAGCTTGTCTGTGTTAAAATCATCAAGTTTTTCTACGATTTTATCGGAGCTAATGAAGCGTTTCCCATTAAAATTTCTGGCGGTGATTTTCTCATCATTTTCTGCTTGTGCGAGTGCCAGTTTTTTGCTTTCAAATAAAGCTTTGGCCTGCAAAACATCAGCTTTTTCACCGAGATTCATTTTTTCTCTTTTGCTCACATATTGCAGAATTTTTTTTGCGCTTTCCAAAGCTTCGCGATGGATGGCAACGTTTTTTTGTGCGTATATGGCCGCAAAATAAGTTTTTTCCGCTAGCATCAATTCCTCGACTGACAAGGCTTTTGCCACCATTTTCTGTGATTCATTTTTAAAATAGGTTGAATCCCGCGAAGCTTTGGTTTGTAAGCCAAAAAGATTTTGCCATAATGGTAGCGAGAGTTCCAATGTCGGAACAGTCTGATAATTTGAAACAGCGAGAGGAGCGGCATTTAGTCCTCTATACTTGGTTTTGTTGAGAGAATAATAAAGATTGGTGCTTAAACCAAAATCGGATATGTGCGAAAAACCAGCCTGATTTTTTTGCGAATAAACTGTTTTGTAACGAAATATTTGCAGAGCCTGATTTTGATCGGTAAAGCTACTTTCGCTATAGCCGTAAAGTTTGACCGCATTAACCAGTTTTGCTTTTTCCTTTAGCAGCTCATAGCTTTCGGCATTTAGAATCGCCGCATTATAGCCCAAATTCTGGCTTTTGACCTGATCAAGATATTCCTCAAGCGAAAGCGCAAAAACGTTTGCGGCGAGGAAAGTCAATATTGGGAAAAATGTGAAAAAAAACTTTCTCATCAAAAATAAAATGTGTGATCTGATTAAAAGTTTTAACGATAAAGTTGAAGAAATTTTTTCGAAAAAAGAATTACCGAAAAAATTGGCTGTCGCTGTTTCCGGCGGTTGTGATTCTTTGGCTCTGACTTTGCTTTTGCATGAATTTTGTTTGGCGAAAAAAATAAAACTTTTTGCTCTTACTATTGATCATAAAATGCGCCAAGCCTCGTTGATTGAGGCGCGAGAGCTTGGAAAAATTTTGGCAAAAAAAAATATCTCTCACAAAATTCTTACGATTTCTGCCAAAAAAATTCCGCAGAAAAATATTGAAGCCAATTTGCGCGAATTGCGTTATGAACATCTCTGCGGCTTTTGTAAAAAAAACAAAATTGAATTTTTATTTCTCGGTCATCATCTCGGCGATGTGGCTGAAAATTTTCTGATTCGTCTGTTTCGCGGTTCTGGTTTGGATGGTTTGTCAACAATCGGTGAAGTGGTCAGTGGCAAGTGGTCAGTGGCAAGTGAAGTGATTTTGGTTCGACCGCTTTTAGACATGAATAAAGACGAGTTAAAAGATTTTTTACGGGCAAAAAAAGTGAAATGGTTTGAAGATGAAACCAATTGCGATGAGAAGTTTTTGCGCAACAAAATCAGAAAATTTTTTGCAAATTTTCCGGAACAAAATCTAATTCAAAAACGCATCAAAAAAGCCTCGGATGAAATTGCAAAAATGCGTGATTTTTTTGATTGCATAGTTGAGCGCGAAGCAAAGAAAATCATACATTTACAATCGGATTGCAGTGTATTAATTGCGCACAAAAAACTGCAAAAACTTGATGAAAAAATCGCGTTAAAAATTCTCGCTTCAATTGCAATGAAATTGGGGCAGAAACCATATAAACCGCGCCTCGAAAAACTAAAAAAATTTTATGAATATCTGATGCAAAACGAAATCAAGCCACGAAATTTTTATGGCTGTACGGTAAAAAAATTTGATGAAAAAAATCTTATAATTTTCAAATGAAAATTCCTCCATTCCAAATCGAAAATTATATCCAAAAAATCGCCGCGGCAAAAATTGCCGGATGTTTGATTTTTGGGCCGGAAAGCTCGCTGGTAAATTTCCGCTTTGATATTGTCGCAAAAAAAATTGTGCCGGATTTGTCCGATCCGTTTCTGGTTTCACATTTAAGCAAAGAGAGGATGGCTGAAGATAAGGCAATTTTAGCTGATGAATTTTTTTCACTCTCGATGCTTGGCGGAAGAAAATTGATTTTGATTAAAGATTGCGATGTCGCTTGTGGCATGGCTTTAAAGCTATTGTTTGAAGATAATAATTTTGCGCAAAAGAGTAAAAATTTTCCCGTCGACGCGCAGCGCGACAATAACTTTCCCGTCGACGCGCAGCGCGACAATAACTTTATCCTGATTCAAGCTGGCGATCTCGACAAATCTTCGCTTTTAAGAAAATTAGCGGAAGAAAATCCGCACTTTGCCGCAATCGCCTGTTATGAAGATGACGAGCGGGTGATTAAAAAATTTATCGCTGATGAATTGTCGAAACGGAAAATAAAATTTGACGCTCAAACAACTTTGATGCTCTTTGAAAAATTCGGCAAAAATCGTCAGCTGATTTTATCAGAGCTTGAAAAAATTCTGATTTTTTTGGGAGAAGAAAAAAATCTTACTGCTGAAATTGTTGAAAAATTAACCGCCTCCGAAGCTGAAATTTCTGCCAATGAGTTTGTCATGAATTTTGCTGCGCAAAAATTTGATGCGGCTTTGTTCGCGGCAGAAAAGCTTTTGCGCGATGGTTTTGAAGCAATCACCTTGCTGCGCTTTTTATCCAACTATCTGCAAAAAATTTATCAGGCGCGGATGGAAATGGATTTTGCCTTTGTTGATTTTGAAACTGCGATAAAAAACCAGCGTCTTTTTTTCAAAACTGAAATCGAGTTTCGTAAAAATTTAAAAAATTTATCGCGACAATTTTTGATAAAAATTCTGCGCGATTTGGAAGAATTGGAAATAAAAATTAAGAGCGGCAATATGCCTCCGAAGCTTTTATTTGTTGGTTTTGTCACTAGTTTAACAAGGCGGCTTGACAGATAAGAATCGATTCGTAAATTGCGCCCTCCCTTTTTTTGGGCAAGCTGTTTTTCATCGTAAATAATCGCATAAAAAAGTGAGAAAAATAAAGGCGGTAGTCTGTCAACAGACTATCTCTTTAGGTCTCAAATCATTGGGGTGAAAACTCTTTTGAAATTAAGATTCTATTTGAGTGATGTCAGAATTTCGAATTCTCAACTTGAGAGTTTGATCCTGGCTCAGAACGAACGCTGGCGGTATGCTTAACACATGCAAGTCGAACGGGTGTAGCAATACATCAGTGGCAAACGGGTGAGGAATATAGAGGAATTTTCCCAGAAGTGAGGAATAACTCTGAGAAATCAGAGCTAATACCACATAATATCCTGCGGGAGAAAGCAGCAATGCGCTTTTGGATGAGCCTCTATCGGATTAGCTAGTTGGTAGGGTAATGGCCTACCAAGGCAATGATCCGTAGCTGGTCTGAGAGGATGATCAGCCACACTGGAACTGAGACACGGTCCAGACTCCTACGGGAGGCAGCAGTGGGGAATATTGGACAATGGGCGCAAGCCTGATCCAGCAATACCGCGTGGGTGATGAAGGTCTTAGGATTGTAAAGCCCTTTTAGTGGAGAAGATAATGACGGTATCCACAGAAAAAGCACCGGCAAACTTCGTGCCAGCAGCCGCGGTAATACGAAGGGTGCTAGCGTTGTTCGGAATCACTGGGCGTAAAGCGTACGTAGGCGGCTTAGTAAGTCGATTGTGAAAGCCCCGGGCTTAACCCGGGAATTGCAACCGAAACTGCTTTGCTTGAATTTGGTCGGGGATGATGGAATTCCTAGTGTAGGAGTGAAATCCGTAGAGATTAGGAAGAACACCGGTGGCGAAGGCGGTCATCTAGGCCAATATTGACGCTAAGGTACGAAAGCGTGGGGAGCAAACAGGATTAGATACCCTGGTAGTCCACGCCCTAAACGATGAGTGCTAGTTGTCGGGACCTTGGGTTTCGGCGGCGAAGTTAACACGTTAAGCACTCCGCCTGGGGAGTACGGTCGCAAGACTAAAACTCAAAGGAATTGACGGGGACCCGCACAAGCAGTGGATCATGTGGTTCAATTCGATGCTACACGAAAAACCTTACCACCTCTTGAATCTCTCTGACCGGTGCAGAAATGCGCTTTTGGAGCAATCCACAGAGAAGACAGGTGCTGCATGGCTGTCGTCAGCTCGTGCCGTGAGGCGTCAGGTTAAGTCCTTCAACGAGCGCAACCCTCATTCTTATTTGCCATCGGGTTATGCCGGGAACTATAAGAAAACTGCCTGCGACAAGCAGGAGGAAGGTGGGGACGATGTCAAGTCATCATGGCCCTTATGGGGTGGGCTACACACATGATACAATGGTGGTTACAGCGAGAAGCAAGACAGCAATGTGGAGCAAATCTTGAAAAGCCATCTCAGTTCAGATCGAGGGCTGCAACTCGCCCTCGTGAAGTCGGAATTGCTAGTAATCGCGGATCAGCATGCCGCGGTGAATACGTTCTCGGGTCTTGTACACACTGCCCGTCAAGCCATGGAAGCTGTTTCTACCCGAATAGGTTGAGCTAACCGCAAGGAGGCAGATCTACACGGTAGGAGGAGTGACTGGGGTTAAGTCGTAACAAGGTAGCAGTAGGGGAACCTGCGGCTGGATTACCTCCTTAAGATCTGAAACAAATTTTCGAATTTGTTTCCATATCTCAAATTTCGGCAGACTGCCGTCTTTATTTTTCTTATCTTACGCGATTTACGATGCCTCATATTCTCATCGAGCATTCTACCGCAGCTTTTCTTCACATTACTATCAAAATTCTTTCCGGCAGAACTCTCGAAGCGCGAAAAAAACTTTCTCAAAACGTTATCCAATTTGCCGAAAAATTTTTTAAAGATCTGAAAATCACCAAAAATCGCTGCGATATTTCCGTTGATGTTGTTGAGATGGATCGTGAGACTTACAGCAAATTGCGAATTGGAGTTGATTAAATAACCCCAATAACGCTTAAGAAAAATGCTCCCAACCTTACTCTTTGAAGAACATTATCCTCCTCACAAAAAAATACCCCTCACAAAATATTACCCCTCACAAAATATTACCCCTCACCCCAACCCTCTCCCACAAGGGGAGAGGGAGTAGCACCGAATTCGGACTACCTCCCTCTCCCCTTGGGGGAGAGGGTTGGGGTGAGGGGTATTTTTTTGTGAGGGGTATTTTTTTGTGAGGGGTAATATTTTTGTGAGGGGTAATATTTTTGTGATGGGTAAATGACCTAGAAAGATGACATGTTTTGGAACCATCTTTCTCAAACCGTCATCCCGAGCTTGTTTCAGGATCTATAAGTATTCAGACTTCATGTATTCATACCTCCTCAAACGCCTTCTCCTGATTTTCCCCACGCTCTTTGTCATCATGCTGATCAATTTTTTGATCATTCAAACTGCGCCAGGTGGGCCGGTGGCGCGGTTTATTGCACAGATGAATCATGCAACAAAAGTTTCTGGTGAAATACAAAATCTTTCCGATGTCAAAAGTTCCTATCAGGATTCAGCCTTGAAATACAAAGGTGCGCGTGGTGTTGATGAAGAGTTGATAAAAAAAATTGAAAAGATGTATGGCTTTGATTTGCCGCTATGGGAGCGCTTTTTTTTGATGATAAAAAAATATCTTACTTTCGATTTCGGTGAGTCATTTTATCAGGATAAAAAAATCACTGACTTAATTTTAGAAAAACTCCCGGTCTCACTATCCATCGGCCTATGGAGCACGTTACTGGTTTATCTCATTTCGATTCCTCTTGGTATAAAAAAGGCGGTAAGAGACGGTTCAAAATTTGATGTCTGGAGCAGTTCGGTGATAATTTTTTTGCACGCCATTCCGTCATTTTTATTTGCTATTTTGCTGATCGTGCTTTTTTGCGGCGGAAATTTTTTCAATATTTTTCCCTTGCGCGGTCTGGTTTCACCAAATTTTGACGAGCTGAATTTTTTGCAAAAAATTCTCGATTATTTATGGCACATGGTACTTCCGGTTGTTGCCATGACTATTGGCGGTTTCGCATCGCTAACTTTTTTCGTTAAAAATTCCTTTCTCGAAGAGATCAATAAAAACTACGTTTTAGCGGCATATGCCAAGGGTTTGAATCAGAAACAGGTTTTGTATAATCATGTTTTTCGCAATGCGATGTTGATCGTGATTGCCGGTCTCCCCGCCGCATTGATTGGCATTTTATTTTCCAGCTCACTTTTGATTGAAATCATTTTTTCGCTCGATGGTCTCGGGCTTCTTGGCTATGAATCCGCAATCTCACGCGATTATCCTTTGATGTTTGCCTCGCTTTACATTTTCACTTTGCTTGGCCTGATCACCAACATCATCAGCGATCTAACCTATAAAATCATCGATCCGCGGATTGATTTTGAAAACAGGCTCTAAATGTAATATTCAATTTCTTCCGCTTTCGTCTCTTTTGCTGCCGCTGCAACCACGGTTTTTCCGTCAGAAATATCTGAAATTACAATTGCATTAGCGCCAATTCTGGCGTTTTTGCCAATCACGATTGGTCCCAAAATTTTTGCGCCGGCGCCAATAACAACACTATCCCCAATTGTTGGATGACGCTTTCCTTTGCCAACACCTCTTCCACCAAGTGTAACGCCATGATAAAGCGTTACATTGTCGCCGATTGCAGCAGTTTCGCCAATCACCACACCGCTTCCATGATCAATAAAAAAATTTTTACCAATTTTGGCATCTGGATGAATTTCGATTCCGGTCAAGATTCGACTGATATTGGCAATAAAGCGTGGCAAAAGTGGAATATGAAATTTGGCAAGAAAATTGCTGATACGATGAAAAAAAATCGCATGTACTCCCGGATAGCAAAGAATTATCTCCAAATAATTTTTCGCCGCCGGATCACGTTTTTTGATGGTTTCAAGAAATTCAATTTTCATTGTTAATGCATTTGCAAGTTGTGTCGCAAAGAAGTCTACGCACACGCGCGACCACAATTCACAAACTCAATCTCCTCTAATTCACAAACTCAATTTCCCTCAATTCGCAAACTCGATCTTTCCTAACAAAGAAGTCGACGCGCATGCGCGACCTCCCCCTTATCAAGGGGGATGGGGGGTTGGTTCATAGATTCTCAAACAAAACCGATGACAAATACCGCTCGCCAAACGAAGGCAAAATAAACAGGATTAACTTGCCATCATTTTCCTTTCTCCTTGCAACTTCCAAAGCGGCAAAAGCGGCGGCGCCGGAAGAGATTCCGCCGAGAATTCCTTCTTCCAAAGCCAGTTTACGCGCGGTTTGAACCGCATCTTCATTACTGACTTGAATGATTTCGTCGATCAAATCCGTTCTTAAAATCGGCGGCACAAAACCAGCGCCGATGCCTTGGATTTTGTGAGGTCCGGGCTCGCCACCAGATAGCACCGGACTTGCCGATGGCTCAACCGCGATAGCTTTAAAATTCGGATTTCTTTGTTTGATCACCGAAGCAACGCCGGTGATGGTTCCACCCGTGCCAACGCCGGAAATTAAAATATCGACCTTGCCATCAGTATCGCGCCAAATTTCTTCAGCGGTGGTTTTTTGATGAATTTCAACATTGGCCTGATTGGCAAATTGCTGCAAAATCACCGAATCTTTAATTTCCTTTTGTAGCTCTTCCGCCTTTGCCACCGCGCCTTTCATACCCTTTGCGCCTTCAGTTAAAACCAATTCTGCGCCGTAAGCTTTCAGCAATTTTCGACGTTCAAGCGACATGGTTTCCGGCATGGTCAAAATCAGGCGATAGCCTTTGATGGCGGCAACGAAGGCTAGTGCGATACCAGTATTTCCCGAAGTTGGTTCAATCAAAGTGGTTTTGCCAGGCGCAATCAAACTCTGTTTTTCCGCAGCTTCGATCATGTTAGCGCCGATGCGATCTTTTACTGAATTGGCCGGATTGTAATATTCCAACTTCGCCACAATTTTAGCCTTGGAATCGTTGAGTTTGTTGATTTGAACCAATGGCGTATTGCCGATTAGTTCGATTAAATTTTTTGCGATTTTCATTTTACTCCTTTTTTTTGTTACGAAGAAGTCGACGCGTATGCGCGACCTCCCCCTTTCCACCTATTTAGGGGGAAAGTGGGATGGGGGGTTAGGGGGTGCATAATCTCTTCCGAAATATCTGTTCACCAGATCAGATAGCTCCGTCAAAAACTGCTCCTGACGGTTCTGGATTTTATCTTCTTTAGGCAGGAAATTCGTGATCACACCGCAGGCGAGAGTTTCGTTGGTAGTTTTGTCGATCAACAAAAATGAACCGGTGCTTTTATTTGATTTAAACAAATCAAAAGCGGTTTTTTGTGAGATCGAAATATTGACATCAGCAATTTCATTCATGGCGATGGAGTCGCGTCTGACGCTGCTTCTCAAATCATTCACATCGATGATGCGATTAATTTTTTCGATGCGCGCCTGCAAATAATTGTGATTAATTTTTATCAGAAAATTCTGCGCATCTTTAAAATCAAAATCATTGCCAAACCACACCAGATGTCCATTCGTACGATTGGAAAAATATGGATGATTATCGAAATTGCTGACAAGTGCGCCGCGATCAATGTCAATTTCATGATCAAAAGCAATTGCCAAAGAAGAATTATTGAAAGCATTTTTTACTTCCAAACCAGAGTGAAAAATCTGCGTGATTTTTGCCGGTTTTTGCGCCGGATAAATCATCACCGCATCACCGATGGAAATTTTTCCTGAAGCAAGCAAGCCTTGATAATAGCGGTTTACGCCATGTTTAACAACGTTTTGCACTTGAAAACGCAAAGCCTCATGCGTGTTTGCGTTGGTTTTGATATCAAGCAAATATTCGATCAAAGTTTTACCACTATACCATGAAATTTTTTTGCTCTTTTTAACCAGATTTTCGCCGGAAATTGCAGCAATTGGCACAAAATGGATATTCTCAAATCCGAGCTCAGCAGTTTTTTCGAGATAGCTTTTGGTAAGTGCGTCAAAAATTTCATAATCAAAACCAACCAGATCCATTTTGTTTACGGCAACAATGACATTTTTAATGCCGAAGAGATTGGCGATAAAACTATGGCGAATAGTTTGCGTTTTTATGCTTTTGGTCGCGTCAATTAAAATAATCACGCAATCACTGTTTGAAGCGGCAACTGCCATGTTGCGGGTATATTGCTCATGTCCCGGCGCATCAGCTATGATGAATTTTTTGCCGCGATAGGAGAAATAGCGATAGGCGACATCAATGGTGATTTTTTGTGCGCGTTCTGAAATAAGCCCGTCGAGAAAAAGCGAAAAATCGAGATCGCCATCAAATGATTTTTCGCTGGATTTTTTTACCTCATCAATTTGATCGAGATAAAGCGCCCCAGTGTCGTAGAGGAGCCTTCCAATCAGAGTTGACTTGCCATCGTCAACATTGCCGGCAGTCAAGAATTTTATGATTTGTTCAGTCATATTTTAAAAAATTTGTCGCGGAGGCGCGAATTTAAATTCTAGAAATACCCCTCAAGTTTCTTTTTCTCCATCGAGCCGGTCTGATCCTTGTCAATCAAGCGTCCCTGCCTTTCGGAAAATTTGCTTTGCCGCATTTCGGTGATGATTTCTGAAATTGTTTTAGCGCTTGATTCAATCGCGCCGGTGAGCGGATAGCAACCGAGCGTCCTGAAGCGCACCTGTTTTAATTTTGGTTTTTCGCCCGACAGAAACGGCAGACGTTCATCGTCAACTAAAATCAATGTTTTGTCGCGCTCAATTACGAGGCGTTTTTTGGCAAAATAAAGCGGCACAACCGCGATGTTTTTCGCGGCGATATATTCCCAGACATCAAGTTCAGTCCAGTTTGACAAAGGAAAAACGCGCATCGATTCATCATTGCCAATTTTGCAGTTAAAAAGATTGAACATCTCTGGCCTTTGATCTTTGGGATCCCAGCCATGAAATTTATTGCGGAAAGAAAAAATTCTTTCTTTGGCGCGCGATTTTTCCTCGTCGCGTCTGGCTCCGCCGAGAGCGACATCAAAGCGATATTTGTCGAGCGCCTGACGCAAGCCTTCGGTCTTCATTACATCAGTGTAAATTTTGGCACTCGATCCAAAGGGCACGATATTTTCCAAAGCGCCGCGGGGATTGGTGTGGACAATCAAATCCAATCCAAATTTTTTTATCGTTTCATCGCGGAATTTTATCATCTCATGAAACTTCCATGTCGTATCAACGTGAAGCAGCTTGATTGGCGGCTTTGCCGGATAAAAACTTTTCAGCAAAAGATGCAGCAAAACCGACGAATCCTTACCGATTGAATAAAGCAAAACCGGATTCTCAAACTCGGCAATTGCCTCGCGAATGATGTAAATCGACTCTTCCTCGAGTCGTTGCAGATAGTTGTTCATAAAAAACTCCAAAGTTATTTCTTTCGCAAACTCGATTTCTCCTAACGAAGAAGTCGACCTCTTGTGTCCAGGAAAATTAGATCCTGAAACAAGTTCAGGATGACAATCCAGGAAAGATGGTTTCAAAACATGTCATCCTGAACTTGTTTCAGGATCTAAATTTCAGACACAACATTCTGCACAACAACCGTGCGCATAGTCCTTAGAAACTGTTTAGCATCTTTTCTGGCCACATATTTTACCCTGTTTTGGCTTATTTTTTGCCAAAATTACTTACCGTATTGCCAGATACGCTTCGTAATTTTGTCAAAAAAGCGCTCAAAACATGATAAAATCTGTGGCCAGAAAAGATGCTAAACAGTTTCTTAAAATAAAATTTCCGAAATGCTCATTTGGTGAACGATCTTTAGCGTAACTTGCCAAAAGATTTTCAAGTTCGGAAAGAATTTGTGCCTCGTCCAAATCTTCCTTGTAAAGCCAGTTAAGCCTTTGTCCCAAGCGGTCTCCGCCTAAATGAAGATTATATTTGCCAAGCGATTTTCCAATCAAACCGATCTCGGCCAAATAGGGTCTGCCGCAACCATTGGGGCAACCGGTCATGCGAATTGAAATCGGCTCTTTTTCGAGTTGATATTGCGCCAGAATTTTTTCGATTTTTGTGATCAGACTCGGCAAATATCTTTGCGCTTCGGCGAGAGCGAGAGGGCAGGTGGGAAAAGCAACACAGGCAATGGCATCGAGACGAATTGGTAAATTTCCGTCATTGGTAATTTGATGTTTTTTCAGGATTTCATTGATGAGCTTTTTGTCGTCATTTTTTACATCGGAAATGATGATATTTTGATTGTTGGTGAAGCGAAAATTTGCCAATTTCTTTTCAGCTATTTCATAAAAAGCTGATTTTTTTGCGCCAAAAATTCTGCCATTTTCAACAAAAAGCGTTAAGTGGTTTTGCCCTAGATAATCAACATTCCACCCATAATCATCGCCGCGCTTTGTCAATTCAAAATCACGTGCTTTTGCCAGTTTAAATCCAGCGCGTTTTTCAAACTCCGATACGAACCATTCAACTCCATATTTTTCGATAGTGTATTTGAAGCGTGATTTTTTGCGATCCTCGCGATTGCCGAAATCGCGCTGGATTGTGATGATTTGATAAAGTGCATCGAGGGTTTTTTCTTTGCTGAAAAACCCAACCACATTTCCGAGTCGCGGGAAAGTCTCGGCATTACCATGAGTTGTGCCAAGTCCGCCTCCAACTGATAAATTAAATCCTGAAAGTCTCTCTTTTTCGATGATAGCAATCAGGCCAATATCATGCGCAAAAACATCAACATCATTGTGAGGCGGAATGGCGATGGCGATTTTGAATTTGCGCGGCAGATAGCTTTCGCCGTAGAGTGGTTCTGTTTCTTTTTCAGAGATTTTTTCTTCGTCTAACCAAATTTCATGATAAGCGCGAGTTTTTGGCAACAGGCGCTCGCTGATTTTTTTACTGAATTCGTAAACTTCGTCATAAGCAGCATTTTTGGCAATTGCTGCCGTGGCGATGACATTGCGATTAACATCACCGCAAGCAGCAATTGAATCAAGCCCATAGCGGTTAAACCATGCAATGGTTGGCTTAAGTTTTGATTTGATAATGCCGTGAAGTTGCACGGTTTGGCGCGTGGTGATTTTAATCACTTCACCGGAATTTGTTGCAGAAATTTCGTGAATCCCAAGCCATTCTTTCGCCGAAATTTTTCCTCCCGGAATGCGCAGGCGAATCATGAAGGAAAAAAGTTTTTCCAGTTTTTTTTGCGCACGTTCTTCGCGACGGTCGCGATCATCCTGCTGATAAGTTCCATGAAATTTTATCACGGTTTGATCATCTTCGGATAGCGCTCCTGTAACAGGATTAGCAAGGCTTTGCAGCAAAGTGCCGCGAAGATGATTGCTGTTAATTTTAATTTGTTCGACCTGACTCATTTTAATAAACGTCTTTGAGATAACGCCCCTCAGTAATTAGATTTTGTAGATATTCCTCGGCGTTTTTTTCGTGATTTTGAAAGATTGAGAGCAACGTGTTTTCAACATCACGCGCCATATTTTGCTTATCGCCGCAGACATAAAAATATGCGCCATTTTTGAGCCATTGAAAAACTTCTGTTGATCGTTCCTGAATGCGGTTTTGTACGTAAATTTTTTTCTCCTGATCACGTGAGAATGCGACATCAAGGCGTGAAAGCAGGCCGGAAGCGAGATGATCCTGAAGTTCGGTTTGGTAGAGAAAGTCGGTTTGGAAATTTCTTTCGCCGAAAAACAACCAGTTTTTTCCGCTGGCATTGCGTGAATTTCTTTCGAAAAGAAAGCTGCGAAACGGTGCAATTCCTGTG
The DNA here is from genome assembly GCA_001767955.1 of Alphaproteobacteria bacterium RIFCSPLOWO2_01_FULL_40_26. Lineage (GTDB taxonomy): Bacteria > Pseudomonadota > Alphaproteobacteria > Rickettsiales > UBA1997 > UBA2645. Next base: position 23,783 of record MEMO01000010.1, read on the forward strand.
CCGGCGCCGATCATAATGATATCTTTGTCATCAGCAGGAAGTTTGAAATTGCGATTGCGCGAAAGATAAAATTTTATTTTTTCACCCGCTCGCAGACGTGCTAAATGGCCAGAAACCAAGCCTTCAACATCTTCACCATTTTCGTTTTTGTAGCGCACAACTGAAACAGTGAGATGAATTTCATTGCCATGCTCATTTTTTGACGAGGCAATGGAATAAAGGCGCGGTGCCAGTTTCCCCATATTTAGGGGGAGGTCGCGCGTTTGCGACGAAGTCGCAAGTTGCGCGGCAAGGGGGTGTAAACCACTATCACCAAGCTTTATTCCGATTGAATCTCCCGGCTCGTAATTGATTTTATCTTCAACGGAAATTTCGATATGGCGTGTTTCTTTACTAGAACCAAGGTCGTTGAGAATGATGTTGGTTAAAATTTCACCTTCAAAATCTGTTTTGCCTGAGATGATTTTTATTGGTGTGTTTGAGATTTTTTCACCGCCAAAAACTTCAAAAACTTTTTCAGAAATTTGTGGAATTGAATTTTCAAAATCCAAATCAAGCTCGATTCGATCAGAGATTTTTTTGGCGTTTAATTTTTTCAAACGTGATTCAATGACCTTTCCCGCCTCGCAAAATAGCGGATAGTTGCGATCTCCCAAAGCAATCACCCAGAAATTTAGCGCACTTAAATCATGATCATTTTGTGTCAAATATTCATAAAATTTTTTTCCGGCTGCAGGAATTTCTCCCTCGCCATGAGTGCTTGCAATCAGAATTAAATTTTTTTCTTTAGCGAGGTCGGACAGGCGATATTGCTCGACTGATTTCAGCTTGGTATTATTGCCTTGCGCCTTTAATTTTTTGCTAATTTCCATCGCCAGAAATTTTGAATTTCCGGTTTCGCTGATGTAGAGAATCGTCAGATTTTCGATTGACTTCTTTTCATTGTCATTTGCCGTAGCGCCAGACAAATAGCCGCTCGCCCACAGAATTTCTTCTTTGGAAAAATCAGAAATTATTCGATCTAAAATTTGTTTTTTTTCATTAGTTAACATGTAACCCACATTCCTTTTTATTATCATTTTCCCACCACCATCTGCCAGCTCTGATATCTTCATCATGCCTGATAGCTCTAGTGCAGGTAGCGCATCCGATGGAGCGATAACCTTGTTTGTAAAGCCGGTTAAAAGGGATATTTTTTTGATGAATTTCTTCCCAAATTTCAGTTTCGGATAATTCAAGCAGCGGGTAAAATTTGGTTAGTTGCAGCGCCTCGTCTTTTTCAAAAAAATTTTTATTTGCGCGCGTTTGCGAATGTTCTTTGCGCAGACCGCTAATCCAAAGTTTTTTATCTTTTAATGCGCGTTGCAAAGGCTCTACTTTTCTGATCTCGCAGCATTTCAGGCGTAGTTCTTTGCTTTCATAAAATGGGTTGATTCCGTTTTGATTTACAAATGCAGAAAGCGTTTCTTCACGCGGATAAAAGGTGGAAATTCTGATGCGATATTTGTCGAGAGTATTTTGCCAGACATCATGGGTTTCATGCGGCAGGCGGCCGGTATCGATGGTGAAAATTTCAACCGGCAATTTTTCCTGTGTAATAAAATCGGTGATGAGCTGATCTTCAATGCTGAAGCTAGTTGAGAAGATGATGTCGGAAAAGTTTTCGACCGTCTCAAGAAATTTTTTCTGCCAAACTTTAGCCATTTCCCACCTCCAATTTCTGAAAATAATTTCCAGATAAATTCTCTTCGCGCCACTCGTAGCGCTGATTTACGACATCTCCAATAATTACCAAGGCAGGTGAGATAAATTTTTTTTCACCAAAATCTTTTCTGAAATTTTTCAGGTTGGAGGTAAAAGTTTTTTGGAATGGAGTTGTGGCTTGCTCAATTATGGCAAGTGGAGTTGAAGATTTTTTCCCTGCTAAAATCAGATGATTGATGATTGTCGCAAGATTGTGTGATGACATGTAGAGCGCCAAAGTATCATTGCTTTTGGCGAGCTCGCGCCAGTAATTTAAATCAACCAGATCGCTGTCATAAATTGTTAAAAAGCGAACGGATTTATTTGCGTTTCGTGAAGTAAGTGGAATTCCGGCATAAGCCGCCGCGCCTGATGCAGCGGTGATTCCTGGCACAATCTGATATGGAATTTTTAGGTTAGAAATTGCATCAATTTCTTCGCTTAAGCGCGCAAAAATTCCGGCATCGCCGCCTTTGAGACGGGCAACGATATTTCCTTCAAGCGCAAATTTTCTGATGAGTTGGTTGATTTCTTCCTGTGAATTGCGATGAAAATTTCGTGTTTTGCCGACATTGATTTTGAGGGCGTCCTTTCTGGCATAGGCAAGAATTGCCGGCGCAACCAAACGATCATAAAGAACGATATCTGCTTTGGATAAAAAATTGATGGCTTTGACGGTGATAAGCTCAGGATCGCCTGGACCGGCGCCTATAAAATAAACTGCAGATTCTTTTTTGTTGGTGGAGTTTTCTAATTTTGTTGTGAGTAGAAATTGTGCTTTGTTGATATTTCCAGCTAGAATTTCATTAGCGATTACACCTTCCAGAACCTCTTGCCAGAAGAGACGGCGAGCTTGAATATTTTTTAATTTTTCTTTGACAGAATTTTTGTTGCGCTCAAGAAACTCGCTTAAAAGCGCAAAATTCTGCGGCAAAAAATTTTGCAATTTTTGTTTTAATAATCGGGCGAGAACCGGCGAAATTCCAGATGTGGCAACCGATAAAATTATTTCACCACGCTTGATATTGGCGCCAAAAATAAAGTCGGAATTTTTGGCATCATCAACGACATTAACCAACTTGTTTTGCGCTTTAGCATCCTTTGCGATTTGCCGGTTTATGTCTTTGTTATTGGTTGCGGCAATAACGATATCGGCATCGCCAAGATATTTTTTGTTGTAAGAATCACGAATGACGATTCTGAAATTTTTTTGTGCAATTTGCGGAGAGATTTCCTCGGCGACTATGGTGATATTTTTGCTAAATTCGGAGATTGTTTCCAATTTTGCTTGGGCGATTTTTCCGCCGCCAATTATGAGAAATTTTCTTCCGCTGCTATCCAAAAACAGCGGGAAATACATTTTGAAACTTTTGATTAGAGAGAAAAAACTGCTAGAAAAAAACTAACAACAACAGCAACAGTTTTTAGAAGGCATCATGACAAGCGCGTAAACAAGGGAATCTTGCGAGAAGCTTCTGATTTGTTTTGACTCAGATTCGTTTGTCATTTTTGTAAACAGATTAAAAAAGGGCGGGCAACCTAGCGAAAGCCGACTTTTAAAGTCAAGTAAAAATTTAAATACCAAAATTTAATATACCAAAAATCCGCTTTCTTTTAACGTTGATTTTGCTGCTTCGCTTTTGAGAAATTTTAAAAATTCGCGCGCGATTTCCATGTTATCTCCGGCAATTGCCAGAGCCTGATAAAACACATTGTCATCTTTTTTGGTTGCCAGAATCTGAAAATCATCATTATTTTTTATCTGGCTTGCAAGTAGTAGGGCGTAGTTCTGATCGCTGCTTTTAATGAGATTTAAAAACGGCGTTTTGTCTTCACTGATTTTATTAAAAATTTTTAAATGGTTGAAAGAAAAATTTTTCACAAAGTTTTGCGCGGAATAACCGGAGGAATTTCCTCCATTGTCAATCAGCAAAGTGGCTTTGTTTTTATCTAAAATCATCAGAGCTTCATCAAGATGCAGGTTTTGGTTTGATAATTCGGCAGGTAAATTCGGGTTTAATTTTAACGTTGTCAAAACCAGCTGATCTTCCGCGATATAGCTGATGTTATAAACATCGGTCAAACCTTTTTGGCGCAATGATTCAATCCATCCCTGATGTGCTGAAATAAAAATATCTGCCGGCTCGCCCATTTCGATGGCATTGATCAGATCACCATTGGAACTGAAATTCACCGAAACAACGACGTTGGATTTTTGTGAATAAATGCGTGCAATTTTTGTTAATGCCAAAGCCATGTTTGGTTCGGCAAAAATTGTTAAATTGCGGCTGGGAGCGGCAAAAGAAGAAAAAGAAAAAGTCAAAAAAACCAATAAAAAAAGTTTTTTGATTTCGTGCATCGTGACCAATCGAAGCACGAAGCACACTGAAACAAGTTCAGCGCAGGCTACTGAAACAAGTTCAGCGCGGGCTACTGAAACAAGTTCAGCGCGGGCTGCACGAAGCACGATCTTTTTCAATAGATTAATCATCACACCATCATCCTTTTACGATTAGTATCAATCTCCTCAAACACCTCTTCCCATGTTCCGGTTGTTGAGGCTTTGCTATATTCTGTGACGCGATTTTCGAAAAAGTTTGTGTGTTCGACGCCGTTCAAAATTTCGTCAAGCCAGGGCAGTGGATTGATGTCAATCATGTAGATATCTTTGAGGCCAAGCTGGTTTAGGCGACGATCGGCAATGTAGCGAATATAGCGTTTCACCTCACGTGCCGTGAGGCCTTCAACATTTCCCATTTCAAAAGCAAGATCGATGAAAGCGTCTTCAAAATGTACGATAGTGGCGCAGGCTTCGTAAAGACGGCCTTTTAATTCTTCATCCCAAACTTCCGGATTTTCCTGCACGAAAGTTCTAAAAAGTTTGATGATGGAATTGGTGTGCAAAGTTTCGTCGCGTACTGACCAGGCCACGATTTGTCCCATGCCCTTCATTTTTCCGAAGCGTTGAAAATTTAACAGAATCGCAAAAGAAGCGAAAAGTTGTAAACCTTCGGTGAAGCCACCGAATGCCGCAAGAGTAGTAGCTATATCCTTTTTGGTGCTAACGCCGAATTTGTGCATGAAATCATATTTGTCCTTCATCTCCTTGTATTTCATGAAGGACTGATATTCGGTTTCCGGCATGCCGATTGTATCAAGCAGATGCGAATAAGCAGCGATGTGAACAGTTTCCATATTGGAAAAAGCGGCGAGCATCATTTGCACTTCGGTTGGTTGAAACACGCGGGTGTAATTCTTCATGTAGCAATTATTCACCTCGATATCAGCTTGCGTGAAAAAACGGAAAATTTGTGTGAGAAGATTTTTTTCGCCGGCGGTCAGATTATGTTTCCAGTCGCGCACATCATCAGCTAAAGGCACTTCTTCCGGCAGCCAGTGAATTTGTTGTTGTTTGAGCCAGCAATCATAGGCCCAGGGATATTCGAAAGGTTTGTAAATTGGTTTGGCATCAAGGAGAGACATAAAAAGAATTTAAGATTTAGGATTTAGAATTTAAGATTTAAAACCTGCAAGATACCAAAAAACTAAATCCTAAATCTTAAATCTTAAATCTTAAATTTATGTCAGTTCTCGTCGGAAAAACAGCGCCGGATTTTACTGCTTCTGCAGTGATGCCAAACAATGAAATCAACGATAAATTCACCCTCTCTTCCTGTCTCAAGGGAAAGATTGGCGTGTTATTTTTCTATCCGCTTGATTTTACTTTTGTTTGCCCTTCGGAAATTATCGCTTTCGATAATCGTCTGAAAGAATTCAAAGATCGAGGTGCGGAAGTGATCGGTGTTTCGGTTGATTCAAAATACACTCACCTTGCCTGGAAAAACACCGCAATTGAGAAAGGTGGAATCGGTCAGGTGCAATATCCTTTGGTTGCTGATTTAACCAAAAACATTGCTCGTGATTATGATGTGTTGATGGGCGATGCCGTTGCTCTCCGTGGCACTTTTTTAATTGATCGGGAGTTTATTGTCCGCCATCAGCTTGTTAATGATCTTCCGCTTGGCAGAAACATTGATGAAGCCATTCGCATGGTTGATTCACTCAAATTTTTTCAGGAACATGGCGAAGTTTGTCCGGCCGGTTGGAACAAGGGTAAAAAAGGCATGAAAGCTGATGCCAAAGGTGTTGCGGATTATCTGGCCAGCAATGCGAAGAATTTATAGGTGAATCTTACCGAACTCTCAATCAAGCGTCCCGCCTTCATTACCAGCATGATGATCGCCATCATCACCATTGGTTTCATCTGTTTTAAAAAAATGAATGTTGACCTGTTTCCGCATGTCGACATTCCGGTGATTTTTGTTGCTACAACTTACGAAGGCGCATCGCCCGCAGAGATTGAAAATCTCGTCACCAAACCTCTTGAAGATGAAATCAGCACCGTTTCTGGCATCAAAAAATTAATGTCGCGCAGTCTTAAGGACACAAGCCAGATCATCATTCAGCTTTATCAAAATACCGATATCAAATATGCCGAACAGCAGGTGCGCGACAAAATCAATCAGGCGCGTGGCAAACTTCCCGAAGATATCAAAGAGCCGGTGATTCGAAGAACCGATCCTGCCGACCAGCCAGTTGCAACTATTGCGCTTTCCGCCGATTTGCCTGAAGGCGAATTGTTTGATCTTGCCGACAATTTTGTGCGTCCCCGAATTGAACAGGCCTTTAATGTTGGCATGGTTGAAATTATGGGTGCGCGCAAGCGTGAGATTCAGATTCTGCTTGATTATGAGCTTTTGATGAAGCGCCACATTTCGCTTTCACAAATCAGACAACATCTCGCCAATTCTGGGCAAAATGTCTCAATTGGAAAAAATGATGAAGGACGAAAAGAAAAAATTTTCCGCAATGTCAGCGAATTCAACGATCTTGCGCAGATTGAAAATACCATCATCAATTTTCATGGCGATGAAGTCCCAACCAGAATTCGCGATGTTGGCGAAGTTGTCGACACTCTGGTTGATGAAAAATCGCGCGCTTTTTTGAATAACAAAAAATCACTGTTTCTTGTGGTTTATCGCCAGTCCGATGCCAATATCATCAAAGTGGTTGATGCAGTTAAAGAGCAGCTGAAAAAAATGGAAAAAGATTTTGCCGGCATGAAGGGAAATCCACAGGCGGGCATCACCAAAGACGCCAGCAAATACATCAGAAACAATGTCAAAGATATCAACGATGCCATCATTTTAGCCGTGATTCTAACGGTTGCGACAGTGTTTTTCTTTCTCGGAAATCTGCGTGCTACCATCATCACTGCCATTGCTTTGCCAATTGCCCTGATTGGCTCTTTCATCATCATGTATGCGGCGGATTTTTCGATTAATGTGATTTCACTTCTGGCTTTAAGCCTTGCCGTTGGCCTTTTGGTTGATGATGCGATTGTGGTTGTCGAAAATATTTACCGCAAAATCGAGCAAGGCATGGCGCCAAAAGCCGCAGCAATCGCTTCTTCGAAGGAAATTCTGATGGCAGTTATTGCCATAACAGCAGTGGTAATTTCGGTGTTTACGCCAATCTCATTCATGTCTGGAATTGTTGGTCAATATCTCAAGCAATTCGGCCTAACCATCTCCTTTGCCATGATGATATCCTTGATAGTTGCAATCTCAATCGTCCCAGTTCTGTGCGCCTATCTTTCAGGAAAAACTAACGAAGCACGAAGCACGAAGCACGAAGCACGAGGCACAAAACACGAAGCACGCCTAATGCAGCAAATCGAACAAAAATACGAAAACCTTCTGCTATTCTCGATCAACAATCCAAAAACAATCCTCCTCATCACCTTTGTGGTTTTGTTTTTCAGCGTCATTGCGCTCAAATTTGTGCCAAAAACCTTTATGGCCGAAAATGACAATGGCGAAATCATCGTCAGCATTGAGCTGCCAGCCGATGCCAGTTTGAATGCCACTTCCGAAACAATTCTTAAAATGGATGAAATCATCCGCCAAAATCCGGAAGTTTTGGTTTCTGCTGCAACATCAGGAACAATGTCGAGTCAGGCCAATCGCGGCGAAATTTATGTCAAACTTAAAGCCAAAAGAAAGCGTGAAATCAGCACCACCGAATTCAAAGAAGTGCTAAGACAAAAATTCAGAGATTTCGCTTTCGCCAATCCAGCCGTAAAGGATTATGACCCAAGCGGCGGCGCTTCGCGTGGCCAACCTTTTAATTTGTTTTTGATTTCGGCAAATAACGAATCATTGACAAAATATGCCGATTTTTTGTGGGAAAAATTAAAACATGATTCGCGTCTAAAAGATGTTGATTCAAGCAACAAAGCCACGCGCAATGAATTTCGTGTTATTGTCAAAGATGATGTGGCGGAAATTTTTGGCGTTAATGCCAAAATGATTGGCGATGAGTTGCGTGGATTCGTTGAAGGATATACGCCAGCCAAATTGCGTCAGAAAGGTTTGGAATATGATGTGCGTCTGCGCCTAAAGCCAGAGCAGCGCGATCTTGAAACCAGTTTCAACAAAATTTATGTGCCAAATCTGAATTACAAACTGATCAGGCTTTCCGACGTTGCGGCAAGCGCGCAGGGCATTGAAGCGGCAACCATCAATCGCCAGGATCGTGGCCGCTATGTTCAAATTACCGCCGGACTCGCTAAAGGTGTTGGTTTGGGCGATGTAATTGCCGATATTGAAAACAGGTTTGCCGAAGGTGAATTGAAGCTTCCATCCGATGTGCGCCACAGCTTTTCCGGCGATTCGGAAAATATGCAGGATATGCAAAGTTCGATGAAGTTTGCGCTGATTATTGCCATAATTTTTATCTATCTGATTTTGAGCAGTCTTTACGAATCTTTCATTACCCCTTTCACCATTTTGCTGGCGCTGCCTTTGGCATTTTGTGGCGCGTTCTACGCGCTTTTTATTACCGGCGCTTCGGTGAATATTTTCACCATGCTTGGCATTTTTATGCTGGTTGGCGTTGCGGGAAAAAATTCAATTTTGCTGATTGATTTTGCCAATCGTCTTCTTGAGCAGGGTAAATCAAGAAATGAAGCCATGATAATGGCCGGAAAAATGCGTTTGCGCCCAATTTTAATGACATCCTTCGCCCTGATTGCCGGCACTCTACCAATTGCCATCGGCTTTAGCGAAACCGCATCAAGCCGCACCGCCATGGGCATCGCCATCATTGGCGGTTTGATTTCTTCAACTATTTTAACATTGGTAGTAGTGCCCGCGGTGTTTAGCTACATTGATCGCTTTAGGGTTTGGATAAAGGCAAGATTAGAAAAAATTGTAGAATGATTTTCTTCAAACAAGGACATCACGCATTCCATAAAATCCAGGTTGTTTCGCTGATCCCCAAATTGCAGCACGGATTGCGCCTTTGGCAAAAATATCGCGGTTGGAGGCTTTGTGGGTGAGTTCGATTCTTTCACCGTCGCCGGCGAAAATTACGCTGTGATCGCCGATGACATCGCCGCCGCGAAGAGTGGCAAAGCCGATTTCGCCCTTGATTCTTTTGGCATCTTTTCCGGAGCGGATAGTTGTGCCGACTTTTTGCAAATCAACATTGCGGCCTTTTGCAGCAGCGGCGCCGAGAGAAAATGCGGTGCCGGAAGGGGCGTCAACTTTGTTTCGGTGATGCATTTCAACAATTTCAATATCGAAATCATCATGCAAAATTGCCGCGGCTTTCTCGACAAAATTCATCAATAGATTTACGCCCAAAGACATGTTGGAAGACCAGATGATCACTGTATTTTGTGCATAAGAAGCAAATTTCTGTTTCTCTTCTTCAGAAAAACCGGTTGTGCCACAAACCAGGATTTTCCTGTTTTCGGCACATTTTGCCGCGATTTGCAGGCTTAAAGATGGTGAAGAAAAATCAATCACCGCATCAAGCGATTGCACAAACTGATCAATATCGGCGGTCATTTTTGTGCCAGTTTTTTCAAAACCAAGAAACTCGCCCAAATCATCATTTTCATGTCCAAAACCTTGACGTACCAAAGCTGATGCAAGCTCAACAACCGCATCTTGTAAAATAAAAGTGGCAATGGTGCGACCCATTCTGCCGGTAATTCCCGTAATTCCGATTTTCATATTTTATCTTGCACTTGAAGCGAGGAAGGCGCTAAATTTCGCACCTCGTCTGCTCTTGTCAAATTTAAAATCACAAAACTTATCAAAATGACTAATCAAAACGTTATCTCGATTGCTACCGGAAAAGATATTCAGCCAGTTTCGCTAGTCTCGGAAATGAAAAAATCCTATCTCGATTATGCCATGAGCGTGATCGTTGCGCGCGCAATTCCTGATGTTTGTGATGGCTTGAAACCAGTGCATCGCCGCATTCTTTATGCGATGTATGAAGGTTCTTACGATTACAACAAACCCTTCAAAAAATCGGCGAGAATTGTTGGTGAAGTGATGGGTAAATATCACCCACATGGTGATGCGCCGATTTACGAATCACTGGTTCGCATGGCGCAGGATTTTTCAATGCGTGTGCCATTGATTGACGGGCAGGGAAATTTTGGTTCGATTGATGATGATCCGCCTGCCGCAATGCGTTATACCGAATCGCGTCTCGAAAAAATTTCTCACACCATGCTTGATGATCTCGACAAGGACACTGTCGATTTCATGCCCAATTATGACGGCAATGAAAGAGAGCCAAAAATTCTGCCATCACGTTTTCCCAATTTGTTGGTGAATGGTTCAGGCGGCATTGCTGTTGGTATGGCCACCAACATTCCGCCGCACAATTTGGGTGAGGTGATTGATGCTTGCATCGCTTATATCGACAATAACGAAATCACCATTGACGACATCATCAAAATTGTTCCCGGTCCCGATTTTCCAACCGGCGGAATCATTCTTGGAAGAAGCGGTTTTGATTCAGCAGCTCGCACCGGACGCGGTTCTGTAGTGATGCGTGGCAAACATAAAATTGAAAAAAGAACCAGCGGCAAAGTTGCAATCATCATCTCCGAAATTCCTTACCAAGTCAACAAAGCCAAGCTTGTAGAAAAAATCGCCGATCTGGTGAAAGAGAAAAGAATCGAAGGCATCACCGATTTGCGCGATGAATCTGACCGCGACGGAATCCGCGTCGTTATTGAGTTACGCAAAGATGCCATGGAAGAAGTTATCGTCAATCAGCTCTACAGTTTCACTGAATTGCAATGCAATTTCAGCGTCAACATGCTGGCGTTGAATCGTGGCCAACCGCAAACTATGAATTTGCTCGATGTTATTCGCATTTTCACCAATTTTCGCGAAGAAGTGACAACACGCCGCACCAATTTTTTACTCAGCAAGGCGCGCGATAAAACTCACATCTTGATCGGCCTGGCTGTAGCGGTGGCAAATATTGATGAAATTGTCGAACTCATCAGAAAATCAAAAGATGTCAATGAAGCCAAAGAAAAACTACTCGCCAAATCCTGGCCAGTCGGGATTGTAGAGGCAATGATCAAGCTGGTGCAAGATCGGGGCAATATCATCAAAGCCGGCAAATTCCATTTCACCGAAATTCAGGCTAAAGCCATTCTCGAAATGCGCCTGGCGCGCCTCACCGGCCTTGAAATGGAAAAAATCGGCGATGAGTTAAAAACTCTTGCCGTTGAAATTCAGCACTATCTTGAACTGCTTTCCAACCGCAAAAAAATGATGGAATTGGTAAAAAAAGAATTGCTCGAAGTTAAAGAACAATTCGCCACACCGCGCCGCTCAAATATTGAGGAAAGCGAGTTCGAGGTTGATATCGAAGATTTAATTCCAAAAGAAGAAATGGTGGTAGTGGCCACGATGAATGGCTATATCAAGCGCGTGCCGCTTTCATCATATCGCGCGCAACGCAGAGGTGGCAAGGGTCGCAGTGCTATGGATGTTCGCGATGAAGATGTGACCACTGACATTTTTGCCACCAATACTCACACGCCAATTTTGTTTTTTTCCAACAAAGGAAAAGTTTATCGCCTCAAAACTTACAAACTGCCGCTCGGCACGCCGCAAGCTCGCGGACGTGCGTTGGTCAATCTTTTGCCACTTGAGCAGGATGAAAAAATCTCAACAATTCTCGCTTTGCCGGAAGATGAAAATAAATGGAAAGATTTGAGCATTGCCTTTGCCACATCTCACGGCGATGTGCGCCGCAACTCGATGGATCAGTTTGTTGATATTCGTTCAAGCGGCAAAATCGCCATGAAGCTTGAAGCCGATCAAGCCTTGATTGGCGTGGCTTTATGCACTGAACAGGATGACATTCTGCTTTCAACAAAAGATGGAAAATGCATCAGATTTCCAGTGGCAAAATTGCGCGTTTTCCAAAGTCGAAACTCTACCGGCGTGCGTGGTATCAAGTTTGAATCTGGCAATAAAGTGATTGCCATGTCAGTTCTAAAACATGCCGGCGAAGATTCTGAAATTAAGGATAAATATCTCAGCATCAATCTCGAGAAGCGCATGGCCTTGCGCGATGCCTTGTTGCACAATAAACGCCTCAAGGAAAATCCGTCTGATGATTTATTACTGCAGCCAAAAGAAGTGCCGCAAATCAAGACTGATCTACCTCAAAGCAAGATTGAAGAAATGGCCGAGGTCGAAGAATTTATTCTAACCATTACCGAAAATGGTTATGGCAAACGTTCTTCCGCTTATGAATATCGCGTCACAAACCGCGGTGGAAGCGGTATTACCAACATCATTACCTCCAAACGCAACGGCAATGTGGTGGCGAGTTTTCCGGTTGAGGTAAAAGATCACGTCATGATTATCACAAACAAAGGCACATTGATTCGCACTGAAGTTGATTCCGTAAGGATTTCCGGCCGCAATACACAAGGTGTTACACTCATCAAAACCAAAGACGAGACCGTAGTTTCAGTCGCCAGAATCGCCCACACTGGCAACAAGGAAGTTGATGAGGCGGAAACTGGTGAGGAAATTTCTGAAAAATTACAAGAAGTCGAATCTGCTGCGCCATCGGAATAAATTTATTTTAACCTCTAACTCAAAAACCCATTATGAAAACACAAAATCTCGACACCAAAATTTCACTCTTCAAAGGTAAAAAAATCAGAAAAACTTTTCATGAAAATGAGTGGTATTTTTCTGCAATTGATGTTGTCGAGACATTAACAGATAGCGCAAATCCGCGTGATTACTGGTTTAAAATGAAGACCAGAGTTGAAGATGAAGAAAAACTTCAACTGTCGACAATTTGTCGACAGTTGAAGTTGGAAGCGCCTGATGGAAAAATGCGCGACACCGATTGCGCCAACACCGAAGGCATTTTCCGTATCATTCAATCCATCCCCTCACCCAAAACCGAACCTTTCAAACGCTGGCTTGCCAAAGTTGGATTTGAGCGCGTGCAGGAAATTGAAAATCCCGAACTCGCCACTAAACGCACACGAATGCTCTACAGACTCAAAGGCTATTCCGACGATTGGATTGAAAAAAGAATGCGCGGCATTGCGATTCGCGAGGAATTAACCGACGAATGGAAAAAACGCGGCGCTGATGAAAATTGCGATTATGAAATTTTGACTGCTGAAATTTCGAAAGCGACTTTCGGGTTAACGCCTTCGGAATACAAGAAACATAAGGGCTTGAAGCGTGAGAATTTACGCGATCATATGGATGATTTCGAACTAATTTTTAACATGCTTGGCGAACGCTCATCTACTGAGATTCACCGTAATGAAAATTCCCGTGGCGTAAAAAAATTGAAAGCAGATTCCAAAATTGGTGGCAAAATTGCCGGCAATGCACGAAAGGAATTGGAGAAAAAACTAGGCAGATCAGTTGTTTCAAAACAAAATTTTCTGCCAAAAAAATTGAATAAAAAACTCGAAGGAATTTTCTAAATGACCTACACAATTCATGGCAAAAACAATATTTACGAAATTGTCATCGGCTGTGAAATCCATGCACAGGTTGCATCACAATCAAAACTGTTTTCGCGTGCGGCAACGGCTTTTGGTGCTGAACAGAATTCGCAAGTGTCGTTGATCGATGCGGCAATGCCGGGCATGCTTCCAACCATCAATGAGGAATGTGTTAAACAGGCGGTGAAAACCGGTCTTGGGATTAATGCAAAAATAAATCTCACATCAATTTTTGATCGCAAAAATTATTTTTATCCCGACTTGCCGCAGGGTTATCAAATCTCGCAATATCTTGATCCGATCATTGGCGAAGGTGCAGTTGAAATTGTGCTTGAAGATGGCTCAAAAAAAACCATTCGCGTTGAAAGAATTCACCTTGAACAGGATGCCGGAAAATCAATTCACGACCAGCATCCGACTTTATCGCTTATTGATTTGAACCGCGCCGGTGTTGCTTTGATGGAGATTGTTTCCAGGCCGGATTTGCGCTCGCCTTTTGAAGCGGCGGAATATGTCAAAACAATTCGCGCCATTGTGCGTTCGCTTGGCACTTCGGATGGCGATATGGAAAAAGGCAATTTGCGTTGCGATGCCAATGTTTCGGTGCGCAAAATTAATTCTGGTCGCGCTAACGCGTCGACGGGTAATGAAGAAAAACTCGGCACGCGTTGTGAAATCAAAAATCTCAATTCAATGCGAAATATTGCGCGAGCCATTGAATTCGAAGCCGCGCGCCAGGTTGAGATTTTGGAAAATGGTGGGAAAATCGATCAGGAAACTCGTCTCTTCGACGCTTTAACCGGCGAAACCAGGACCATGAGAAGCAAGGAAGACGCCATGGATTATCGCTATTTTCCCGATCCTGATTTGCCACCGCTTATGCTTACGCAAGAATTTGTTGATGAGATAAAAAAATCTTTGCCGGAATTGCCACAGGCAAAAAAAGAGCGCTATATTTCACAACTCGGAATTCCTGAATATGACGCCGGAGTTTTAACTGCTGACGATGAAATTTCTGATTATTTCGAAAAATTAATCCAAAAACATGAACCAAAATTATGCGTTACATGGCTTACAGTTGAGCTGTTCGGACGTATGAACAAATTGGGAATTAATTTTGAAGATCTAAAAATTTCCGCAAAAAATTTAATCGGACTTTTGGATTTGATTAAGAGCGGAGAAATCTCGGGAAAAATTGCCAAGGATGTTTTGGATGCGATGATTGAAAGCGGCGAAAATGCTAAACAAATCGTTGAGTCCAAAGGTTTGAAACAGGTCTCAGATTCTTCGGCAATTGAAAAAATCATCGATGAAGTTCTGTCCAGAAATCATACATCACTTGATGAATATCGTGCTGGTAAAGAAAAACTTTTTGGCTTTTTCGTTGGGCAGGTAATGAAGGAAAGCAAAGGTCAAGCTAATCCAACAATTGTAAATGAGCTTCTCAAGAAAAAACTTTCGTAAGAGTCTGCCCTATCCCAAAACCCACGAAGCACGAAAAAAAGCTTATTCATTTTTAGAAATCGCCATCGTCATTCTAGTAATGGGAATCCTGATTGCCGGTGTCACGCAAGGCAGAAAAATTATTAAGGATTCAGAAAAAGTTTCAGCGCAAATTCTAACAGAAACTTCCCCGCTTGTTGAAACATCTGGTTTGCTTTTCTGGATTGAGCCGGTTTTGGACAGGAGTCTTGGCGATCAGCTCAACAATGCACAAATTTCAAATTGGAAAGATATTAATCCGCAAACCTACGACCACATCATTTTAACCCAAAGCACTCCAAGTAAGCAGCCACTTTATATCGAAAAGGCCATCAATAATCTGCCGGCTTTGCAGTTTGATGGCGGCAATGATTATCTTGAAGCGGATATTGAACAGAATCCTATCCTTACTCCGTCGCTTACAATAATTGCCGTAGCACAAACCAACTCCAACGCTTCAGCGCAGCTGGTTTCAACAAAAGATGGCGGCAGCGGTTTTGATTTCGGAAAAATCGGCAATGACAAGCTGGCTTTGAAAGATCATGGCGGCGGTTCAAATTACAATTTCGACCATGTTTTTGACCGCAATCCTCACATCATCATTCTGACTTATGTTTCCGAAGGCGCGCAAAATCGCGCCACGCTTTACGTTGATGGAAAATTGATCGGCAGTCAGACACAAGGCTCATCGCGCGATAAAAGTGTAAAATTATTTCTTGGCGACAAGCAGGGAAATTCACATTCATGGGATGGTTATATCGCCGAAATCGCCATTCTTAACCGGCATCTGAAAGAGGAAGAAAGAAAACAAATTGAAACCTATCTGGCGAAAAAATATGCCATTGTTTTGGTGAATTAACCTCAATCCTCACAAAATATTTACCCCTCACCCCAACCCTCTCC
>MEMO01000011.1 GCA_001767955.1 Alphaproteobacteria bacterium RIFCSPLOWO2_01_FULL_40_26
CTCACCCTAACCCTCTCCCACAAGGGGAGAGGGGAGTAGATCGAGAAAAATTTAGGCAGGTTTTTATCCGGAATTGGCGTTTATAATTCCCGCTTGCATTCTTCAATAGCGCTAAATAGGTTGCCCGCCCTCACTTGATGATCATCCATTAGCTTTAGAAACTCATCTTAAACAAACTAAATTAAATCAATTTTAAGTCCTAATTATGGCTAGTAATTTGACCATTATGGGCAATAAGGAAATTTTACTTGTTGCCGAAAATATCGCTCACGAAAAAGGCATCACCTTACAGGAGGTTGTAGAGGCAATGGAGGAAGGCATTAAACTTGCCGCCAAGAAAAAATATGGTCATCATCTTGACATTGATTGCAAAATTGACCGCAAAACAGGCCAGATAAAACTTTTCAACAAATTGCGAGTTGTCGCAGGTGATAGCGAAGATTTCGATGTGCGCACTCACATCACCTTGAAACACGCCAAACAGGAAAACAAAGACATAAAAATTGATGATTTGGTAGTGCAAGAATTGCCGCCAATCGATCTAAATCGTGTAGTTGCGCAAGTTGCTCGCAACGAAATAATCCGTAAAGTAAAAGAAGCTGAAAAGAACAAAGAATATAACGAGTTTAAAGACCGCATCGGCGACATCGTCAGCGCTTCAGTGAAAAAAGTTGGTTTGAAAAATATCGTTATGGAAGTTGATGGTTATGAAGCCGTAATTCACGAAAGCGGCTTAATCCCGCGCGAAAATTTCCGCGTCGGTGATCGCATGCGCTGCTATATCGAAGATGTGCGCAAAGAGCCATTTGGCGCACAAATTTTCCTGTCACGCACACATCCGCAATTTTTGGTACGCCTATTTGAACAGGAAGTTCCAGAACTTCACGATGGCAATATCGAAGTAAAAGCCGTCGCCCGCGATCCAGGTTCGCGCGCCAAAATCGCTATTTATTCACGCCGTGATGACATTGACATCGTTGGCTCATTTATCGGCATTCGCGGTTCTCGTGTGCAATCAGTCAGTTCGGAATTGCGCGGCGAAAAAATTGATATCATCAAATGGTCGCCAAACATTGCTGAACTTGTGGTTAGTTCATTAACTCCGGCCAAAATCAGCAAAGTCGTAGTTGATGAGGAAAATAATCTGATTGAAGTGGTTGTGCCCGAAGATCAATTAAGTCTGGCAATCGGACGCGGCGGACAAAATGTAAAACTGGCTTCAAAAATTGTTGATTTCAAAATTGACATAATGACCGATGAGCAGGAATCGGCGCGTCGAACTGCAGAATTCAATCAGGCTTCAAAACTATTCATTGAGGCTTTGGATGTTGAAGATATGATTGCCAATCTGCTCGCTTCTGAAGGCTTCTTAACCGTTGAGACATTAGCTCAAGCGGAGATTTCTGAAATCACCGGAATCGAAGGCTTTGATGAGGATATCGCCAAAGAAATCAAGAAACGTGCGGAAGAATATCTGCAAAAAAACGCATAACAACTAAATGACTGACAAGGCTCGTTCTACATTAACTCTTAAACTCCCATCTGCCGTCAGAAGTCAATCTTTGCCTATCAAAAATGAGGTTAAAGTTGGTGAAAAAAAATCCGGCGGAGTGCAGGTAACAATCAAGGGGCGCAAGAAAGAAGCAGGAATCAGAGAAGATTCATTTTCCGGTTTAAGCAAAAGCGAATTTGAAGCCAGAATCCATGCAGTTTCAAAATCAGGAGGCATCAGAAATGAAATAAAAACCCATGAAATCCTGAATAAAATCGTCAAAGAAAATGCTGTCGAAAAGCAAAAAGCAGAGGAAAGACACAAACCAGATGGCTTCGATGTAAGAAACAAAATCAAACAAAGCGTTGAACAAACCAATCGTGTAAAAGAAGAGCGACAAAAGCTTCTAAATGAAAGAAAAAAAACAGAACAAGCACGCAACGAAAAAGAAAAAAATGATAAGAAAAAAAGCAGAAAATCCGCTTTTGATGAAGAGCAAACAAATAAGAAAAAATCCGTTTTCAAAGGAGAACATGCCAATGTCAGAAAATTAACCTACATCATCGATACCAACTCTGATGAAGAAAATGTGCGCCACAGAAAAAAGCCAAAAATGAGGCATGTTCATGAACAGTCGAAAGAATATAAAAAAATCTCCCGCGAAGTTTTATTACCTGATTTAATAACAGTTTCTGATCTTGCTGATCGTATGTCAGAAAAAGCCGGCGATGTGGTGAAAAAGCTTTTCTCCATGGGAATGGTGGTCACAAGTAATCAGGCCATCGATGTCGATACGGCAGAAATTATCATCAACGAATTCGGCCACAAAGCCAAACGCGTTTCCCATTCCGATGTCGAAAATATTCTGGAAGATAAAACCGAACATCAACCTCTGCCACGCGCACCAATTGTCACAATCATGGGACATGTTGATCACGGCAAAACTTCACTTCTTGACGCTCTACGCGAAACAGATGTCGCTTCAAAAGAGCATGGCGGAATCACGCAACATATCGGCGCTTCAAGAATTCAAACCAAAGACGGAAAATTTATCACTTTTCTTGACACGCCAGGACATGAAGCATTTACCGAAATGCGCTCACGTGGCGCCAATATCACCGACATCGTAGTTCTAGTCGTCGCCGCTGATGACGGCGTTAAAGAACAAACCATTGAAGCCATTAATCACGCCAAAGCGGCAAATGCTCCAATCATCGTTGCTGTCAATAAGATTGATAAGCCTGGATCTGATCCAAATCGCGTTAAAAATGAGTTGTTAAGTCACGACATAGTATCAGAAGATTTGGGCGGAGATGTTATATTCGTACCAGTTTCTGCCAAATCAAAAACCAATCTCGACAAACTTGAAGAAGCAATTTTGCTGCAGGCTGAAATTCTCGATCTGAAAAGTCCTTACGCTGGCAAATCAAGCGGTGCTGTTCTTGAATCGCGTCTCGATCCAAACCGTGGCGTAGTTGCAACTCTGCTGGTACAAAATGGTGTTTTAAACGTTTCCGATTTGATTGTCGTTGGCACCTCTTTTGGCCGCATCAGAAAAATGAGCGATTCAATCGGAAAAAATCTTGATGAAGCAACGCCGTCAATTCCAGTTGAAGTTTTAGGTCTCGACAGCGCACCAAATGCTGGCGATAAATTTGTTGAAGTTGATGAAGAAAGACAGGCGCGTGAAATCATCGCTTATCGCGAACGCAAGGAAAGAGAGGAAAAGGCACTAAAAAATTCTGCTAGAAGTTTCGACGACATTTTCAAAAAATCAGGCAAACTGAAATATCTCAACATTCTGATTAAGGGCGATGTTCACGGCTCGGTTGAAGCAATAGCCAGCAGCGTGATAAAATTAAACACCGAAGAAGTAGCGATAAAAATCATCCATTGCGCAACCGGCGGCATTTCCGAAAGCGATATTAATTTAGCCGCAACTTCAAATGCCATTATCATCGGTTTTAATGTGCGCGCCAATCTCACGGCCAAAGAAATGGCTGAAAAAAAGGGTGTTGATATCCGCTATTATTCCATCATTTACAATCTGGTCGATGATTTGAAATTGCTGCTTTCCGGCATGCTAGCCCCAGTTAAAAGCGAGGAATATCTTGGTCAGGCTGAAATACGTCAAATCTTTAAAATTTCCGATGCCGGAAAAATTGCCGGATGTTTCGTCATTGATGGCTTATTCAAACGCAATGCCAAAGTCAGGCTTCTGCGTGACAACGTAGTAATCCATGACGGTATTTTAAAAACACTCAAACGCTTCAAGGAAGATGTGAAGGAAGTGAAAAGCGGTTTTGAATGCGGTATGGCTTTTGAAAATTATGACAACATTAAAGAAAAGGACACAATCGAGTGTTATAATATCGTTGAGCAAAGAAGATTTCTCTAGAGCCTGTTTTCAAATTCATTCGTCTCCGATTTTTTAGGAAATTTTTAGCGATTTTTGCATAAAATTTTTCATAATATCGGGAATATTTTGAAAAATTTTATGCAAAAAAGAGCAAAAATTTACAAAAAAGCGGGGGCGAATGAATTTGAAAACAGGCTCTAAGCATCCTCTGCTCTCCCGAATCCTTCACTGGCTCATGGCCGCAATAATTCTCGCCGCACTTGGGCTTGGAATTTACATGGTAGAATTTCTGGATAAAGAAGCCGCAAACCGTCAAGCCATTTACGATTTGCACAAATCTTTGGGAGTTGTGGTTTTTATGCTGATTATTCTTCTTCGCCTCCCCGTCCGCCTTGTTTTCGGAGCGCCTCCATTGCCAAAATCACTTCCGATATATGAAAGAATTCTGGCGCGCCTCACTTATCTGGCATTTTATTTTCTGATGATTGCCGTTCCTCTCTCCGGATATCTGATGACAAACGCATTTGGTTATCCCGTGCCTTTTTTCAGCCTTACCGATGAACTGCTTTTCATCTATGGAATCGACGATGAGATGGCAAAAAAGTTTGCTGAATTTCATAAAACTTCAGCCTTTGTTTTGCTTGCTCTCGTAACGCTTCATATTCTTGCTGTCATCAAACATCGCTTTTTCGATAAGCCAGAAAATGATCTTCTAAAAAGGATGTGGTAAATGCTAAAGAACCGCATAATTCCCTGCCTCGATGTTAAAAACGGCCGCGTTGTTAAAGGAATAAATTTTGAAAATCTTGTTGATGCCGGCGATCCAGTTATGCAGGCAAAATTTTATTATGAAGAAGGCGCAGATGAACTTTGTTTCCTTGATATTGCCGCATCGCAGGAAAATCGCGGCATAATGCTCGACATGGTAAAAAAAGTAGCGCAAGTCTGCTTCATTCCTTTTACCGTTGGTGGCGGAATCAAAGAATTGCAGGATTTTTCCGACCTTCTCAAATGTGGCGCCGATAAAGTTTCAATAAATTCCGCAGCAATCAAAAACCCCGAATTAATCACGCAAGCCTCAGAAAAATTTGGCGCGCAAGCTGTGGTTGTTGCAATTGATGCCAAAAAAAATTCTTCAGAAAATTATGAGATTTTTACTCACGGCGGAAAAAAACCTACAGGAATTGATGCAATCAATTGGGCAATAAAAGCCGAAAAACTTGGCGCTGGAGAATTACTCATTACATCAATCAACCGCGATGGCACAAAGGCTGGATATGATCTTGAATTAATCAAAACAATCTCGTCACAAGTTTCAATTCCGATAATTGCTTCCGGCGGAGTGGGAAATTTGGAACATATGGCTGATGGCTTAAAAGCAGGAGCATCAGCGGTTCTCGCCGCTTCAATTTTTCACTTCAAAACCTATTCAATCAGGCAGGCGAAAGAATTTTTGCAGCACCAAAATATCGCGGTTAAGACAGGTTTTAAGAATAGCAATGCTTGATCTTTTTTGGCTTTGGCTTGGCAATGGCTTTGGCTAGTGCGGTTAAATGCTGTTTAGCATAATTATCCTCAATACGGCGGAAAGCCTGAATCAACGGCAGAAGTTCTTTTTCGATTTTTTGTGATTTTTTGTGCAATTCTTTCTCGCCAGCAAAATCATAATTGTAATACATGCGATCAGCTTTGATCCCTTGAAAAAAGGCCGATAACGGACATTCAATAATTTGGGCAATCTCGAAAAGCTTGCTTGCTGAAACGCGGTTTTTGGCAGTTTCGTATTTTTGAATTTGTTGAAATGTGAGGCCAACCAACTCTCCCAATTTATCTTGACTCATTCCAAAAGCGCGACGCAATTCACGCAATCTTTTGGCTATATGGTGATCAACCGGAGTAATTTTATCGCATATCATTTTTTTGTTTTTTACGTGGAATTAACGGGATCATTGCAAGCGCAATCAATGCCATCAACGGCAGAAGGCCATAGGTAGCATAAATTGTTGGTTCACTATTTTTAATCAAAACAACATCGACAATTCCTTCGTGATTAAGATCAATTTTAGCAATTATGCGCCCGAAGGGATCAACAAAAGCGCTAATGCCGGTGCCAGCAACACGCACCAGAGGAATGCCATATTCAATAGCGCGCATTCTGGCCATGTCAAAATGCTGGTATGGCCCTGAACTTCTTCCAAACCAGGCATCATTTGTAAGATTAACCAATAAATCCGGGCGATGGTTTTTATTCACGATTTCACTTGAAAAAATCACCTCATAACAAATCAGAGGGCTGAAGGAAAAATTTTCTGTCATCAAAGTTTGCGCACCCTCACCTTCACTAAAACCTTTGCCGCCGCCAGTGATTTTATCGATGAATGTGTCAAGAAACAGAAAAGATAAAAATCTGTGAAAAGGCACATATTCGCCAAAAGGCACGAGATGATTTTTGTCGTAATGTTGCGATACGCCTTTCTCGTTAATTACAAAAATACTATTCCACACATCGCTAACTTTCTTTCGCTCATCATAGGCAACGCGTAAAGCGCCGGTGATTAGAACGCCGTTTTTTGGCACTGCGGATTTTAAATGATCGAGAAGTCCAGGATTGTCATCAATCACGTAAGGAGTTGAGGTTTCAGCCCAAATCACCGCTTTGATATCGTCGAGATTTTTGGAATTTGTCAGCAAAATAGTTTTAAGAAAATTTTGATATTTCTGATTTTCTTCCCATTTGATTTCCTGCTTCACATTGGCTTGCACAAGACGCAATTTGGTTTTTTCATCGCGCAATAATTTTTTGTCATCAATCGCAAAATAGCCGAAGGTCAGATTTCCAATTAAAAATATCGATAAGAAAGCGGCAAAAATTTTATTGCCAAAAGAGGATTTTCTTTTCCAAAACAAAACCGGAAAAAGCGCAACCAAAACAGCAAAAAAGCTCAAACCATAAATTCCAAATACCGAGGCAAGTTGCGTAAAATGCAGATCAAACATCCACGCATAACCAAGCAAATTCCAGGGAAAACCACTCAAAAGATTTGCGCGCAGAACTTCAAACAACAACCAGCACAGGGCAAAGGATAAAATTTTTTGATAGGTTTCGGTGAAAAGGAGTTTTTTGTAAGTAAGCGCAAACAAACCAAGATAAACAGCCAGAATTGAAGGAATGATGACAAGAGCAAAAGGGATTAACCAGCCAAACTGCCTGGCATCAACGGTAAGAGAAATAGCAATCCAGTAAATTCCTGACAAAAAATGTCCGAAACCAAAAAAGAATCCCAACCAAAAAATTTCTTTGGGACGGTTTTCTTGTTCAAGAGCAAGATAGAAAAATGACAAGGAAATTATTGCCGCAACAAAAAAATAAACTGGCGCGAAGGCAAGACTCAAAAAAGCGCCGGCTAGTAATACCAGCATTCTTTGTTTCGTGAAAAATTTAATTCCTGACATAAATTTCGAAGTCATGAAGAAGCTGCTGTTTTGATGGTATTATTTGATCGAAAACACTTGGTTTTTCTTTGGTAATGAAGCTGATTTTTTTCAATGGTTTAACTTGATGATTTATTACAACGCGATTTTCAAAATGAAAATTTTTCAGAAAAAATTTTCTAAATTCGGGATCGAGAAAATAATATTCGAGAGTTCCGATAAAACAGCGATGATGTTCGTTCAGAATTTTTGGTGCGTTATTGACCAAAACCAGTTTGGTTTGCACATTTTTTACAGCGTTCTTGATATCATCAAAAAGATAAAAATTGGTGAAAACCTTATCTGAATCATTGATCAAAAACATTAGAGATTTTCCTGCCACACCTTGATCAGCGCGCATTGTTGCCACGTGAAATTTTTGTATATTTTCTTTCGCGAGATAATTCAGCAATGGAAACTGGTGCGCGATCCAGATTGAAATTGTTACAATCCCGTCATCTTTTTGCGGCGCATATTTTTTGGCATAATAAGCGGTCATATCAGACAATTTGTGCGGCGAAGTATATTCGCTTTCTCGCGAAAACACACCGGCAAAGGTTGATAGATAGGAATAAAGCAGACAGGAAATTGAAGTGAAAATCACAAAAACCGAAAGAGTGGATAATTTTTCCACAAAAAACTTTTTTTCAAAAACGAACAGAACAACAAAAAGAATTGTAAGGTTAACTGTGATGTAGGCCCAGGGACCAAGATATTTCAAAGTTAAAACAGCAATTGTCGCAAGAATTGCAAGACACGGAATCCAGAACAGCACAATCCTTTTCCCAGAAAAAAAAGGATAAATCAACGCAACTAACCACCAGACATTAACAAGCCCTCCAAGCCCGAAAATCGAGGCCGGAAGGATTGTCATATCAAAAGCAGGAATCAACAGCAAGGCGGTGATGATGAACATTTCTTCAGAAAAAATTATTATTTTTGAGACGAAAATGTCGCGCAACAATTTCAAAAAACAGATGGTGATGATTGCATAAAACACTACGACCTGATCAACGGTGCCAACGTTTTCAACAAGCATCAGACATGAGGCGGCTGTAAAAAGTAGTAGCAGGATTTTATCATTATCCGAAAATTTCAGGCGCGAGAAAATCAAAAAAATAAAAGAAAATGGCAAAATTCTTGAAGCAAAATGACGCCAGATATTTTCCATAAAAACTCCGGCATCGTTATAGCTGGAATAAGCTTTTGACCACATCGGCACCATAAACTCAAAAAACTCCGGAGTGAATTTCGACATCAAAAACAGATAAGAAGCGCCAATCAAAACCATTACCAATTTGTCAAGCTCGAGAAAAAATTTAAACAAAGGTTTGCAAAAAAACCGATAGACTTCGACAAAAATAATAAAAATCAGATAATGCGGTTTAATGCACGGAATTATGCCCATCAACATTCCACGCCATATCAAATCTGTTTTTGTCAAAGGAATTTTTCTGAAAAAAGAATAAGAAATGTAAGGATAAAGTGAGATCAGAAGCAGGCTGGTTTTGGTGCCAAATTCTCCGGTTTGTAAAGCGTTGGGACGCAAAAAAAATCCCAGACAATATGCGATCACCACCAGATCATGATGAAATTTGTCCGCAAAAACTTTGCCATTTCTTAAAATTTTTTCTGACCAAAAAATCGAAACAACAGCCAAAAAATTGATAAAAATTTCCGAGAGAATGATGGTGTTTAAACCAGAAATTTGTGAGATATTGAATTGCAGAGCATAGTAGTAAAAAGACAGCGGAAAGTTGCTCTCAAAAAAATCAAAATAATATTTTTTTCCTTCGGCGATTTTTTTTCCTAAATCGAGATAAACTCCGGTATCAGCGCCAATATCAACCGTTGAACGCAGAAAAATGCTGGTAAGAAAAATTACCGTACAGACAAAGAGAGATCTACTTTCTGATATAAACTTCAACATCGCGTTCAATGATTATGGATGTTTGTGGCACATCATAATAAAAAAATGCCACCTTCTGTTCAGCAATTCTGTGATCAATAATGCGGTTCAAAAAAACATAATTTTTAAGAAAGAATTTTTTGAATTCCTTATCACGAAAATAATTTTCAAGAAAACCGATTCTGCACTGCCTCATGTCATAAGCGGCATTTTTTGTTTCAATAAAAACAAGTTTGTTTCTTTTATCCTGCAATTGCTTTTGAAGCCTTTCAAACTGGTATTTCTCGACCATATCAAGTTTTTTTTCAGAAGAAAATATTTTGTAGAAAAGCAGCAGAAATTGTGAAAAAGGTGAATCATTGATCTTATCGAGATATGTCATCGTCGGATAGGTTCCGGGAATTATTTCAGCAATTGAAATCATCTTGTCATCGAACTTGGCAGCACTTTTAAAAGTTTTTATTATTTCAGCAGAAAGATGATTTGGGGACTTATAAACAAAGGCCTGGTAATGGGTTTTAAAATTAAAAATCGCCGCCAGATGCATGGCTATAAAATAGGAAATAACAGAAACAATCACGCATGAAGAAAGAGTAGAAAATTTTTTTGAGGAAAAATTTTTCTGATAAAAATCAATCATCAAAACAAATATAACCGCTGATAGCGACCATGATAAAAAGGCAAAATTTTGTATGAAAGAAATTGCAAATATAAAAATCGCCAATGCCACAAAACAAGACCAGAGTATTAGATTTGTGGGCAGGAATTTTTTATCTAAAATCAAAACAAAAACCCACCAAAACATGCTAATATTAATGGCAAAAGCAAAAATGTTTTTAGCATCAAACTGCGGAATCAGAATTATTAAAAGCAAAAAAAACCAATCTTTTCTAAAATTAAAAAACTGCCTCCGTATCAGAAAACACAAGGCTAAAATAATAAATGGCAATGATAGGGAATAGATCGCAAATCTTTGATCATAACCGCCAATAACTTCAGACAAAACAATCAGTATTGCGGCAAACGAAAGCAGAAACAATTTCCATAAAATCTGATTCTCTCTGATCAAAAAAAAGCATAAAAAGGCAAAAACAAAAACCGGATAAACATCCTCACGTAAAACCACTGATGTCCAGGCAAAAGCAGTTTTTTTATAGGCCAAAAAGATTTTTGCGGCATTTGCGATGTAATCCGGAAAACATAGCAGTAACAACAGGAAATAGATGATGATGACGCTAATGGTTGTATAATTTCTTAAGCAAAATGCTGGCCTTAAAGATTTTGCCCTGATCATTTTTTCCAGCTCAAAAACTATCGGCAAAATTCCGTAATGCGGTTTAAGACAAAAAAATAGCGCGGCAAAAAAACCAGTTAAAATCCGGTCAGGATTTTTTATCTTTGAGTGATCAAGTAGATGATATGAAACATACGGAAAGGCGAAGGCTAAAAGATAGGATGACTTGGTTAAAAATTCATTGAATTGCAAAGTGAAAACACGCCAGAAAAAAGAGATGGCAAAGCTGATTATGATCAGATTAAAAACGGTGCGATCTTTTAACCTGGCAAGAATTCTGGCTGAAAAATAAAGTGATAAAATCCCAACAAAATTGGTAAAAATTTCCGCAGCAATGATTTGATGAAGAGAAAAAATTTTTGCCAGAAAATGCGGAATCATGGCAAAGACAAAAGACAGGGGAAAATTCGATTCAAAAAAATCCTGATAATATTTTCCACCATCAAGCATTTTTTGCGCGATTTCCAGATAGAGAGCGGAATCATGGCCAATATCACGTGCTGAACGTGCTAAAACACTTGTTGCAATGATAAACAAACAGCCAAAAAAAGCGGCATTTTTTGATGCGATGATTTTGCGCAAAAAATCAACCAGCAGCAAAATTTTACGCAGCAGAAAACTCTCCAGCTTGCGCCCGAAAATCAGTCGTTTTTCTTCAATGTTTTTTTGGATTGTCAGTATCAAGGCTCTGCGTAGAAAATTAAAATCGTAAGTCTTTTAATAAAATAACCCCAATAAATACTTTACCCCTCACAAAGTATTACCCCTCACAAAAAATATTACCCCTCACCCCAACCCTCTCCCACAAGGGGAGAGGGAGTAGCGCCGAATTCGGACTAACTCCCTCTCCCCTTGTGGGAGAGGGTTGGGGTGAGGGGTAAATATTGTAAAGAAAAACTTCTATATTTCTCATTTTTTAAATCATGACAAAAACTATCACAATCGCCTATGGCGATGGCATCGGACCAGAAATCATGAACAGCGCTTTGGAAATTTTATGCGCTGCAAAAGCCAATCTGCAATTTGATGTCATAGAAGTTGGGGAAAACATTTACGAAAAAGGTTTTACCTCCGGCTTAATGCCATCAGCCTGGGAAAGTCTGAACAACACGCGTATTTTGTTAAAAGCTCCAATTACAACCCCGCAAGGAGGTGGCTATAAAAGCCTCAATGTGACATTGCGCAAAAAACTCGGACTTTTCGCCAATATCAGACCAGTCTCTTCTTTTTACCCTTTCATTGCCACCAAATTTCCGCAAATGGATGTGGTGATTATTCGCGAAAATGAAGAAGATCTTTATGCCGGAATTGAATATCGCCAAACCGATCAAACCTACCAATGCCTGAAATTAGTGACTCGCGAAGGCTGTGAAAAAATTATCCGTTTTGCTTTCGAACATGCGCTTGCTAATAGTCGCAAAAAAATCAGCTGCTTTTCCAAAGACAATATCATGAAAATGACCGACGGTCTTTTTCACAAAACTTTTGATGAAATCGCTAAAGAATATCCTGAAATCAAAACAGATCATTACATCGTTGACATAGGCGCTGCAAGGCTTGCCGCCCGACCAGAAATTTTTGATGTCATCGTAACGATGAATCTTTACGGCGATATAATTTCTGACATTGCTGCCGAAATTTCCGGCTCGGTTGGTCTTGCTGGTTCGGCAAATATCGGCACAGATTATGCCATGTTTGAAGCAATTCATGGCTCCGCTCCGGATATTGCCGGACAAAACATCGCCAATCCATGCGGCTTAATTCAGGCATCGGTGATGATGCTAAACCATATCGGACAAAACGAAACCGCAGCAAAAATCAGAAATGCCATTTACAAAACCATCGAAGATGGCATGCACACAACAGACATCTACAATGAACAAACCAGCAAGAAAAAACTCGGCACAAAAGAATTCACCGCAGCAGTAATTGCAAGACTCGGACAAAAACCAGAAAAATTACCGGAATTAGTCAACAGTAAAAAATCATCAATCAACAACGGACAAATTCCCGAAGCACGAAGCACACTGAAACAAGTTCAGCACAGACTGCACGAAGCACAAAAATCCCTAACCGGCTTCGATCTTTTCATAGATTGGCAAAAAGAATTTGACGATCTGCTTGCGCTTCTAAAAACTTTTGAGAATGAAAAACTTGCAATCAAAACCATCAGCGCCAAAGGCCTGATACTCTGGCCTCTCATTGATAAACACATGATGCCAAATTACGCAAAAGGACTGACAATGTTAAGATTCATCGGCAAAAATGATCAACCAATCACCCATCAAGACATCATTGACATGCTTTCATATCTCAATGAAAAAAATATTGATTTCGTGAAGTATGAAGGTTTGTATTCATTCGACGGCCAGCCATCTTATAGTTCAGGACAAGGAGAATAATGAATCGCGCAAAATTCATCGAAACAATCGAAAAAACTTTTTTAAGTCCGGATTTTTATTGGCAGTCAATAGCGCTGATACTCTGTTTTATTTTCTCATATCTCGCTTACAAAATCTGCCGCCAATTTGTCTTTCCAAAAATTATCTCAACCACATTAAAGAAAAACATCGAAGTAAATCGCTTGGCAACGCGCTATATTTTGCCTCTACTTTATCCCTTGTTTGCACTGGTTTTTCTAACGCTTGGCCTTGCAATCTATTCCCAATTTTTCAAGGAAAGCATTATTTTTGCCACCACCCTGAAGCTAATCGCGCTCTTTCTTTTTTTGCGTTTTTTGCGTGTTTCATCCGACAGTAATGTTCTTGCCAATGCGGCGGGGCTTATTCTGATGCCAGCTTTAATTCTGAATGTTTTTGGCATATTTGATCAAACTATGCTTTATCTTGATTCACTCGATTTCAAAATCGGAAAAGTACGCATTTCGGTTTATCTGATAATCAAGGCTTTCATCGTTCTGCTTCTGGTTTTCTGGCTTTCGAGCCTGGTAAGTAAAAAAAGCAAATCTTACATAGACAGGAGCAAGTCAATCAAATCAAGCACCAAAGGCATCATCAGCAAAGTCATTGATATTCTGATCTACGCCGTTGTTTTCATCATCATCCTCAAAACTTTCGGCGTCGACATGACAGCGCTTGCGGTAATTGGAGGCGCTGTTGGCGTTGGTATCGGTTTCGGTTTGCAAAAAATCGCCTCTAATTTTATCAGCGGCATAATTCTGCTTTTAGAAAAATCAGTGGAAATCGGCGATATTGTTGAGCTCGACAACGGTAATATTTTCGGAACAGTGAAACATTTCGGCGGCCGCTACACTCTGGTTGAAGCAATCGACGGCAAAGAAATCATGATTCCAAACGAAGATTTCATCATCAGCAAAGTGACCAATTGGACCTATTCCAACAACCGTGCCCGCGTTGAAATAAATATGGGCGTTGCTTACGAAACCGATCTTGCCAAGGCCAAACAAATCATGCTCGAATGCGCAAAAGAACATCCGCGCTGCTTAAACTATCCCGAACCAGAATGCTTTGTCATGCAATTCGGCGAATATGACATCAAACTCACTCTCTATTTCTGGATCAGCGATATAGTCGAAGGCCGCTTCGGCCCAAGAAGCGATGTTTACATGAGCGTGTGGCAAAAATTTAAGGAAAACGACATCCATGTTCCGGTTCCGCAAAGAGAAATGATGATAATTGAAAAATGACATGACTTACGCACCAATAGCGCTCTTTGTCTATAACCGCCTCAACCATACCAAACAAACAATTGCGGCACTACAACAAAATTCTCTTTCAGCACAAAGCGAGATTTTTATTTTTTGTGATGATGCAAAAAACAATGCCGGAAAAACAGCGGTACAAGCGGTTCGAGACTATATCAAAACAATTTCCGGTTTCAAAAAAATCACCATTATCGAAAGAGAAAAAAATTTTGGATTAGCACAATCAATCATCAGCGGTATTAGCGAAATCATCGAAAAATTCGGCCATATCATCGTGCTTGAAGATGACATGATCACCTCACCACATTTTCTTGAATTCATGAATGAGGCTCTTGAGCTCTACAAGAATGAGGAAAAAATTATCAGCATTCATGGCTACATCTATCCGACAAAAAAACCATTGCCCGAAACTTTTTTCCTGCGTGGTGCTGATTGCTGGGGATTTGCTACATGGAAGCATGGCTGGAGTTTATTCGAAAAAAACGGCAGCAAACTTTTGACTGAATTGCGCCAAAAAAATCTCACCAAAAAATTCGATTTTGACGGCGCTTATCCTTACACGCGCATGCTTGAAGATCAAGTTGCCGGCTACAATAATTCATGGGCAATCAGGTGGTATGCTTCAGCATTTTTGGCAGAAAAACTCACACTTTATCCGGGAAAATCCTTGATACAAAATATTGGTACCGACGGCTCCGGCACTCATTGCGCTAATATGTCAGAATTTAACCTTCCTCCGAGTCGGGAAAAAATTACACTGAAAAAAACTTCCATCGCTGAAAGTTTAAAAGCACGAGAAGAAATTAAAAAATTCTTCAAACCAAGAAAAAATCTCTTCAAAAAAATTGCCCATAAAATTCAAAAAAAACTGATAAAACACCAAAAAAAGAAGGAAAAATACGGCTGGTTTTCAACTAACTTGAGCTGGCCTGAGGCCAAGAAAATAACCGCTGGATATGATGATGCAAAAATCCTCGAAAAATGCCGCCACGCTCTTCTCAAAGTTAAAAACGGCGAAGCAGTTTTTGAGCGCGATTCAGTAATTTTTGACAAGATAGAATATTCATGGTCATCACTTTGCGGCCTGCTGCTTGTCGCGGCAAAAAATGGTGGAAAGCTTGATGTGATTGACTTCGGCGGTTCACTTGGCAGCAGTTTTTTTCAAAACAGAAAATTTCTTTCGCAACTCAATTACGTGCGCTGGAACATAGTTGAGCAGGAAAATTTTGTTGATTGCGGCAAAAAATACTTTGCTGATGAACAACTCAAATTTTATCACACCATCGAAGATTGTCTGCGGGAGAACAAGCCGACAGTTCTGCTGCTTTCCAACGCTTTGCAATATCTGGAAAAACCTTATGAATTTTTAGAAAAATTAATCAGTTATAAATTTGACTATCTCATTTTTGATCTGATCGCCTGCAACAAAGATAACTATGATTTGTTAACCATCCAAAAAGTGTGGCCGGAAGTTTATGAAGCCAGTTATCCATGCTGGTTTTTCGACAAAAGAAAAATCTTCGAAAAACTACAAAAAAATTATGACATCATCGAAGAATTTTTATCACATTTCGGACAAGAAATTGAAATCGATGAGATGAATTTGAAAACAGGTTCTAGAGCAAAGTATTGCGGAGCAATTTTAAAACTGAAAAACAACATATAATGTCCCTATAATGTCTCTGGCAAAACTAATAAAAAAACATGATTTCCAACCAGGATTTTTAGGCATTTTTTTTAATCCTTTTTATCTCACCAGGCGCGCACTTTTCATAAATATCAAATCACTTTCTCATCACATCTATGGAGAAACTCTTGACGTTGGATGCGGAAAAAAACCATATCAGAACCTATTCTCCTGCAGCTCCTATATTGGTCTCGAATATGACACACCACAAAACCGCAAATCAAAAAATGCCGAATTTTTTTACGATGGAAAAAATTTTCCTTTTTCAGATAGCAAATTTGACAGCATAATTTGCAATGAAGTGCTTGAGCATGTTTTTAATCCTGATGAATTTCTTTCTGAAATAATCCGCGTTTTAAAGCCGAACGGCAAAATGTTAATGACAGTTCCTTTTGTGTGGGACGAGCATGAACAACCTCATGATTATGCCAGATATTCCTCTTTTGGCCTTAAATATCTTCTCGAAAAAAACAGTTTTGAAATTCTTGAACAAAGGAAATCTGTTGATGATATCGCGGCAATTTTTCAACTGATCAATGCCTACATCTACAAAAAAATAATCGGAAAAAGCGTTAGGCCAAATAGGCTGAAACGCATTGTAATTCGTCTACTCTGCTCAATTTTCAATATTCTTGGAATTATTTTTGGAATTGCCTTGCCAAAAAATAACGATCTCTATTTGGACAACATCATCATCGCAAAAAAGAATGGTTAATTTTTGCACGTTATTTGACTCAAACTATATGTCTTATGGCCTCACCATGTATGAGTCGCTGAAAAAAAATTGTACTGATTTTCATCTCTATATTTTTGCCTTCGATGATAAAGCCTGTGAAGACCTGAAAAACCTGGCTCTAAAGCATACAACAATAATTTCTTTACAAGAATTTGAAGATGAAGAATTACTCAAAATTAAACCAGGCAGAAGCAAAGGTGAATATTGCTGGACTTGCACACCATCAACAATTCTTTATGTTTTAAAAAACTTTGCCGCACCAAGCTGCACCTATCTTGATGCTGATCTATATTTTTTTTCTGATCCAAAAATTCTAATCGAAGAATTGGCAGAAAAATCGGTTTCAATCATTCCGCATCGCTACGAAGCAAAATATGATCAGAGCAAAATCTCCGGCAAATATTGTGTGCAATTCATGACTTTTAAAAATAATGCACAGGCTATGGAAGTGCTAAAATGGTGGCATAACCGTTGTATTGAGTGGTGCTTTGCTGAACCAGAAAACGGTAAATTCGGCGATCAAAAATATCTTGATGATTGGCTTACACGTTTTGACTGCGTAAAGGAATTACAAAATCTCGGCGGCGGCGTTGCGCCGTGGAATGTTTTGCAATATAATTTTTTTACCAAAAATGATAAAATTTTCGGCGTTGAAAAAAAATCCGGAAAAAAATTTGAACTGATTTTTTTTCACTTTCATGGATTTAAAATTTTGGATGAAAAAACTATCAGCCTTACAGGATCATACAAAATCACGACCAGGGTCAGAAATTTAATTTACAAAAAATACACCGAATCAATGCTCAACAAAAAATTCAAAAAATCTTTCCGGCAAATTTTCCCCCATCGCAAAAACAATAAAATCAATATTGCGGCAATATGGCCTACTTAATCGAACTAAAAACCATCACTGATAATCGCGGCAGTCTTACATTTGTTGAAGACCGGCAATTGCCACTCAAAATCAAAAGAAGTTTTTATATTCATGGAGTCAAGAAAGGCGAGGTTCGCGGCCAGCACCGCCACAAAAAAGCAATTCAGGCAATGATCTGTCTGCAAGGCAGTTGCAAAGTTTACAATAATGACGGCAAAAAGGAGGAATGGTTCATTTTGGACAACCCGTCAAAATGCCTGATTCTTGAACCGCAAGATTGGCACTACATGGAAGAGTTTAGCGATCATACTGTTGTCAATGTGCTGTCTTCGGAATATTTTGATCCAAAGGATTATATCTATGAGCCTTAGAACCTATTCATCACCTCACAAACCCTCTCTACATCCTCCTTTGTATGAAAATATGAAATTGGCAGGCTTAAAGTTGTGGCGTGAATTTCTTCGGAAATCGGACATGGTTGATTTGATAAAATTTCTGCCATCGCTTTTTGTTTATTGGGTGAAAGCGGATAGTGAATTTCGGTTTTAATTCCATGATCGAGCAAAAATTGTTTCAGCAAATTCCGCTGCGGATGACGAATGTTAAAAATGTGAAAAACATCAAAATAATCCGGATGCCGCACTGGCTTGATGAAATCGCTCTTTAGATTTTCAAAATAAATTTTTGCCAATTTGTTTTTATGTTCATTGATTGCGAAAAGCTTGCTTAATTTTATCGAAAGAAAACCGGCCTGAACCTCATCAAGCCTTGAGTTATAGCCAATCAGCTCATTGTAATATTTCACTTTTGAACCGTAATTGCGCAGAGTTTTTATTTTTTCGACAAGTTTTTCATGATCTGTGACAATTGCTCCGGCATCGCCCAAAGCGCCAAGATTTTTGGTTGGATAAAAACTAAACGCACCGAAATCGCCAAAAGTTCCAGCCATTTTACCGCGATATTTTGCGCCATGCGCCTGCGCTGAATCTTCAATCAATTTCAAATTATTTTTGCGGCATAAATCCATAATTGGCGCCATTTCGCAGCATTTTCCATAAAGATGAACAACGATGATAGCGCAGGTTTTGTTGGTAATTTTTTCGGCGATTTTGTTTGGATTTATGTTGTAAGTTTTGATATCAGGCTCGACTAAAACCGGCTTCAAACCATTTTGTAAAATTGCCAGAATCGTTGCAATGTAAGTGTTTGACGGAACAATCACCTCATCACCTTTTTCAAACTCAAAAGCGGCAAGCGATAAAATCAGCGCGTCCAGACCGGAAGCCACTCCAATACAATATTTTGCGCCACAAAATCCGGCAAATTCATTTTCAAATTTTTCCACATTTTTGCCAAGAATATACCAGCCGGAATCGAGTGTTGCAGCAAAGGATTTTTTATATTCTGCAAAAAATGGCTGATTGAGACGGGCAAGATTTTCGTATTCGATCATTTTAGACACTGTTAGCTAATTATTTTTTTTGGGATTTTTTGCTAATTTTTAGCGACTTTTTTGAAGAATTTTGAAGCTGTATTAGACATACTGCGAAAAATTCTTCAAAAAAATGAGCAAAAATTAGCGGAAAAGCACGGAAAAAATAATTAGCTAACAGTGTCTATTATCCGCTCCAGATAAGCGCGATACGGCGAACCTTTTTTAAATTTTTCGATCAAGGAAATAAATTT
Source organism: Alphaproteobacteria bacterium RIFCSPLOWO2_01_FULL_40_26 (assembly GCA_001767955.1). Lineage (GTDB taxonomy): Bacteria > Pseudomonadota > Alphaproteobacteria > Rickettsiales > UBA1997 > UBA2645. The sequence continues at coordinate 19,194 of MEMO01000011.1, forward strand.
TGCTTTGTCTATAAAACCCTTGCGCAAGGCCATTTCCTCAATGCAGGCAATTTTCAGGCCTTGTCGCTTTTCAATAGTGTGAATGAATTGTGAGGCTTCCAAAAGAGAATCGGGCGTGCCGGCATCAAGCCAGGCAAATCCGCGTTTTAAATTTATCACTCCTAACCTGCACTCTTTGAAATAGGCATTGTTGACATCGGTAATTTCAAGTTCGCCACGCGCTGATGGTTTGATTTTTTTGGTGATTTCAATCACGTCCGAATTGTAAATATAGAGACCAGTGACCGCCCAATTTGATTTGGGATTTTTTGGTTTTTCCTCGATTGAAATAATTCTTTCTTCATTGTCGTTGAATTCGATGACGCCATATCTTTCAGGATCGGAAACGTGATAGGCAAAAATAAAAGCGCCGAGTTTTTTTGTCTCAAGATCGGAAATTTTTTGCTGCAGATTTTCCTGACTTATCTCCGCTCCGTAAAAAATATTATCACCCAAAATCAGGCAAACATTGCTTGTGCCGATAAATTTTTCCCCGATTAAAAAACTTTCCGCAATGCCTCTCGGCTCCTCCTGAATGGCGTAGGAAATCACGATTCCATAATCTTTGCCATCGCCTAAAAATTTTTTGATATTTGGAATATCCTGCCTGGTTGAAATAATTAGAATTTCTCTAATACCAAGATTCATCAGGGTTGCCAAGGGATAACAAATCATCGGCTTGTCATAAACCGGCAATAATTGCTTGCTGATAGTGTTGGTTAAAGGTGCAAGTCTGGTGCCATTTCCGCCGGCAAGAATAATTCCTTTCAGAACCTGTCCCATATCTCGCTGCGGCAAGTCGGAAATAGCGGATTCACGAGCGCCGCAGCGCAGTGTATTCGACATAGTGAGCAGCGGAAGCGCAGGGAATTCGCTATTTACGGCCGCTGCAGGTAGAGATATGGGATAGGTTCTCATAAAATCATCGTTCCCGCACCAGATTCAGTGAAAATTTCCATAAGCATAATGTTATCAATTGCGCCATTGAGGATGTGAGCATAGCTGACATTGCTTTCGAGAGCATTGATGCAGGTTTCAATTTTTGGAATCATGCCACCGGTGATTACGCCATCATATATCATCTGCCTTGCAGTTGCGATATTGAGATGACTAACCAACTCACCATTTGGTAACATCACGCCATCAACATCAGAAAGAATTATCAACTTTGAAGCCTGCAATGCAGATGCAATTGCGCCAGCAGCGGTATCGGCGTTGATGTTGTAAGTTTCACCGCCATCACCAATGCCAATCGGCGCAATGACTGGGATGATGTCAGAATCTTCAAAAACGGTGAGTAGTTCTGGATCGACGCGATATGGCTCGCCAACGAAGCCAAGATTGAGAATTTTTTCGATATTGGAATCGGGATCTTTTTTGGTTTTGGCAACTTTTTTAGCACGAATCAGATTTCCATCCTTGCCGCAAATTCCAATGGCACAACCACCGGCATTGTTGATTTCCTTAACGATCATTTTGTTTATCGATCCAGCCAAAACCATCTCCACAACTTCTACCGTATCAGCATCTGTAACACGCAAGCCATCAACAAAATTCGATTTGATATTGAGCTTGGCAAGCATTTGACCAATTTGTGGACCGCCGCCGTGAACCACGATAGGATTGATTCCAACCTGCTTTAACAAAACCACATTTTTGGCAAAATTTTTGAGATTGGTATCACCACCCATCGCTGATCCACCAAATTTTATCACGAAAGTTTCGCCAGCAAATTTTCGCATATACGGCAAAGCTTCGCACAATATTTCAGCCTTGCGCGACCATTCCTGACGGCTTTTTTCTTTCTGCAAAGCGATATGATCAATGGGCGTTACCTCGCCTTCCTTTTTTTTCTTGCTATCATTGAAGCTTAAAATGTTGGTCATTGCAGGAAATGTTTGATTGAAATGGTCTGAATATTGCTGAAACGCTCAATGGTTCTGAGAACCTGTCCAAAATCTCTACTGCGATGGCCATCTATGGCTGATTCGCTGTGCTCCTCGCAGCGAGATTTTGGACAGGTTCTGACTAATTGCGAAGTCTTAATTTGCGAAGGAAAATTTTCATTAATGATTATTTTTTCCAAAAAAATTTTTTTTGCCTTCAAAGCCATAATTGCGCAAAGAGTGTGGGAAATTGATCCAAGATAATTTGCGCTAACCAGTAAAACCGGAATTTTCAGATCACAAGCCAGATCAAGAAAAGTTTTTTTATCCGTAATTGGCGTCATCACACCACCGGCTGCTTCGATAAATAAAAAACGATTCTGTTTTTTAGCCAAAGCGATGTTTTTACGACAAAAATTTTTAACCGCAGAAAAATCTATCTTGCCGGCAAAATGCGGCGAAACCGGCTTTTTAAAGCGCCAGGGAGTAATTTTATCAAAATCTTTTTCGCCTAAAATTTTGGCAATTCGCGCAGTGTCGGAGTTTTTATCATCATCGCAAAATCCGCTGGCAATTGGTTTGATGGCAAGTGGCAGAATGGATCCCGAAACAAGATCAGGATGACGTAGCAAGTTTTCTACCAAAAAAGTTTTTCCGATTTCTGTGCCAATTCCAAGGATGAGGTAAATCTTGCTTCGCAACATCAGTTCAACTTCGAGAAAGTGCCGTAAATCGGGCCAAATACCGCGATAGTGATCCAGGCTATCATACCGCCCATAACCAAAGTGATCGTTGGCTGAATCATGCTAACCAACTTGTCAATCGAGTCATTTATTTCACGATCGTAAAAAAATTTGATGTTTTGCAGCGCGCTTTCCATGTTGCCGCTTTCCTCACCAACTTTGAACATACGCACCACCAGATTAGGGAAATATCCGGTCATAGAAATTGACTTTGCCAAAGACTGACCATCGGAAACCTGCTGCTTAACCACGATAATGCTGCGCTTTATTGCTTTGTTTTTAATCACACCGCTTGAAGCATCGAGACACTCTAAAACTCCAAGACCACTTTTGAAAGTCATGGAAAAAAACTGACAGAATTTTGCAGCATCAATTTTGTTGATGATTGATCCAATCACCGGAACTTTGAGTTTTAAATCATCAACACGAACCGCTATTTCATCTGATTGCGACAGAATTTTTATAAACATCCAAAATCCGGGAATTGAAAAAACCACAAAATACCAGTTGTTTTGCATGAAATCGGAAAAACCAATCAGGGCAACGGTTACGGCAGGTAAATCAATTTCCTGCGTTTTAAGAAATGCTGTCACTTTCGGAACAACTACAGTGGTCATTATACCCATCACCACAAACATCATCAAAAGCCCAAACATCGGTCCGGTGGTGGCTTTTTTGGTTTTGCGTTTGATGTCGGTATTCCATTTGATATCCTCGATAATACTGGCAAAAGCGGCAGCAAGATTTCCGGTTTTTTCACCCATAGCAATAAGGCCGATATAAGTGGGACTAAAAATATCGGGACGCTTGGCCAAGCTTTCGGAAAAAAGACTGCCATTTTTAATGGATTCGTGAATCTCGTGCATCAGATTTCTAACCTTCTGCGAATCAGCGGTTTCAGCAAGATCGTGAATGGAATCAATGATGGAAACACCGGCCTTTTCCAATTGCTCAAGATGAACAAAAATCATGATCAGATCTCTGGGATTAACCTTATCTAAAAAACTACCAGAAGCCTGTTTTTCCTCTTTAAACGAAACCAGCTCAAGTTGACTTGCGCGCAATAAAGTTGCCAGATCTGCCGGATTTTCCGCTGACATTTTGCCGGACACATATTTGCCGATTTCGTTGATTGCTTTGTAGCGGTAGTGATACATCAGTGTTTCAATTTTTTCATTTTATTCAGAATCATCTCGCGTCTTATTTTGGAGATGTGGTCAACAAAAGTGATGCCGTTGAGATGATCAATTTCGTGTTGGATGCAGGTAGCAATCAGGCCATCCATTTCTTCAATTTTCTTATGCCCTTGAAAATCGAGATATTTCACTTTTACTTTTGATGGACGAATCACTTCTGAACGCATACTAGGAAAGGACAAACAGCCTTCGTTGTAAGAGGAACACTCTTTGGAAAACTCGATGATTTCAGGATTAACAAAATAGCGCGGATTGGTGTTTTTCACATGAATTCCACCACAATTTTCATGATCATGATGATGGTCATGATCCTCAATTTCATAACCAACATCAATCACTAAAACTCTTTTTAAAACCCCAACCTGAACCGCTGCCAAACCAACTCCGCGTTTAGAATACATGGTTGAAACCATATCTTTCATGAGCTGACGCAGAGATTCATCTATTTTTTCGACAGGTTTGGAAATCTGTTTAAGCAAAGGATCGGGAGCAATTATTAGGGGAAGAATTTTGGTCATTTACGATTTATGATTTACGATTTAGGCATAAGAGCCTTATAGCCTGCGGATAAATTCGATGCTCTTCTTTTAAAATTCTGGCTGCAAGAGTTTCCTTCGTGTCTCCCGCTAAAACCGGCACTTGCGCTTGCAAAATTATCGGACCTGAATCCATTTCTTCGCGGACAAAATGCACAGTACAACCGGAAATTTTGGCGCCGGCTTTGATAGCATCAGAAACTGCATCTGCACCTTTAAATTCGGGAAGAAGCGATGGATGAATATTGATGAGACGATCAAACCAGCTTTTCACAAACCAGAAAGAAAGCAAACGCATAAAACCTGCGAGACACACTAGCTCCGCGTCAAATTTTTCAATTTCCGCATTCATTTTTTTATCGAATTCTTCTCGTGAAGAAAAATTTTTATGATCGATAAAAACCGTTGGAATATTTTTTTTACGCGCAAAATCTAAACCAGCTGCATCCTTTTTATTCGACAAAACCAAAACAATTTCCGCCGGAAAATCCGAATCTTCACAAGCCTCAATAAGCGCTTGCATATTGCTTCCACGCCCGGAAATCAGAATTGCGATTTTAACTTTTTTTGACATTTTTTATCCGCTTTTTTTCGATCATGGAAATTGCTTTTTCAAATTCATCATTCTGATTTATGCGATTGCGGTTAAATTTTTCATATTCCCTTGCAGCAATCTCTTTAGCTATTTCGTGCGAAATTTTTCCAGCATTTTTTAAAATATTGCGGTCATTTAAATCCAAGAACCCATCCAGTTTTTTAATCCAATCTTTCATATGCATCGGAATTCTGCGTACAGCCTGGCCTTCGGCAAAAATCAAATATTGTTCAACCAGATTGTTCAAAGCTAAAAGTTCTTCTTCGTTGAGATAATTTTTTGCTATTAATACATCATCTTTGCGAATAATATTTCCACGCCAATTGGTTAATCCCATATTTGGTTTTGTGCTGTTGACCCTTGCGGCAATAATTTCTGCAGCAGTTTTGCCATGAACTCCAAAATGAATTTTATTCTGCACAGTTCTGAAGAAATTAATACTCATCTCATCAGTTGGATCATAATCAACACTCAAGGCATAAATATCGGTGACCTTACGATAAAATCTTTTTTCGGAAGTGCGGATATCTTGAATCCGACGCGTTAATTCTTCAAAATAATCAAAAGGCAAATCAGGATTTTTTAGACGCTCATCATCAAGCACAAAACCCTTAACGATATATTCGCGCAGCTTTTGTGTAGCCCAAATTCTAAACTGCGTGGCACACACTGAATTAACCCGATATCCAACGGAAATTATGGCATCAAGGTTATAAAACTCGACTTCACGAGAAATGCTTCTTTTACCTTCTTTTTGAACTATTCGAATTTTTTGAATAGTTGCCAACTCAATTAATTCACCACTTCTAAACACTTCTTTAAGATGATAATTCACCGTATTCACCTCAACATCAAAAAGCTCGGCAATCAGTTTTTGCGTCAGCCAAACAGTCTCCTCATCAAATCGCACATCAAGTTTTACCTGACCATCTGCTGTTTTGTAGATAATAATTTGGGAGTTATTTTTTATTTTTTGCACGGGCACCAATCCTCAAACGAAGTGCGTTTAGTTTTATGAATCCTGCTGCGTCTTTTTGGTTGTAGACGGAATCTTCTTCGAAAGTGACATGGGCTTCGGAATATAGGCTTTTCCTGGATTCACGACCCATAATTTGGACATTTCCCTTATAGAGTTTCAAGCGCACTTTGCCTTCAACATTTTCCTGCGATTTGTTGATTAGGGCCTGCAACATTTCGCGCTCCGGCGAAAACCAAAAGCCATTGTAAATCAGACTGGCATAGCGCGGCATTAACTCATCTTTGAGATGAGTGGCCTCGCGATCTAAAGTGATTGATTCTATGGCGCGATGCGCATTTAGCAAAATTGTGCCGCCCGGAGTTTCATAAACACCACGCGATTTCATGCCGACAAATCTGTTTTCAACCAGATCGAGACGGCCAATTCCATTGGCTCCGCCAAGTTCATTCAACTTCGCAAGAATTGTTGCCGGCGACATTTTTCTGCCGTCAATTGCAACAGCATCGCCTTTTTTAAATTCAATTTCGATGATGGTTGATTTGTTTGGCGCATCTTCAGGCGAAACAGTGCGCTGATAGACATATTCAGGCGCCGGCTGACTTGGATCTTCCAAAATTTTTCCTTCCGAAGAAGTGTGCAGCAAATTTGCATCAACCGAATATGGCGCTTCGCCGCGTTTGTCTTTGGCTACCGGAATTTGATTTTTCTCTGCATAATCGATGAGTTTGCTGCGCGAATTTAAATCCCATTCACGCCAGGGTGCGATGATTTTGATGTCGGGTTTATTGGCGTAATAAGAAAGCTCAAAACGCACCTGATCATTGCCCTTTCCGGTGGCACCATGAGCGACGGCATCAGCACCAACTTTTTTAGCAATTTCGATTTGCCTTTTTGCAATTAATGGACGTGCAATTGAGGTGCCAAGCAGGTAAACACCTTCATACAAAGCATTAGCGCGAAACATCGGAAAAACATAATCACGCACAAATTCTTCACGCAGATCTTCAATAAAAATTTCTTTTACGCCAAGCATTTTTGCCTTCTTGCGCGCCGCCTCAAGCTCTTCACCCTGCCCTAAATCAGCGGTAAAAGTGACAACTTCACAGCCATAATTTTCCTGCAACCATTTTAAAATTACGGAAGTGTCAAGACCGCCGGAATAAGCCAGAACAACTTTTTTGATTTTTTGTTTTGTCATGTTTAATTGAGGTTAAAATTTAGAGCCTATACCAAACTATAAATTCGGTTGTTATCAAAAATATTGTGTCTCTAAAAACAGATCCTGAAACAAGTTCAGGATGACATGTTTTGAAACCATCTTCCCCGGATTGTCATCCTGAACTTGTTTCAGGATCTACAGTTATTCTGGACACAAAATTTTAAGAACAATCATAAATTCGGACAAGAAAATGCAAATAAAAGAAGTTCAAACTCGCGAGGAAATTCAACAAACTTACACGATACTGAAACAGATTTATGACGAGTTGAGAGAGGAAAATTATGTCGAAGATGTTTTAAACATGATGCAGCGCGGCTATAAAATGGCTGCGGTTTTTGAGGATAAGGAAGTTGAAAATGGCCGTTGCATTGGAGTTATTGGCATTCGCATTATTCGCAAACTTCATTACGGCAAAACACTGGAGATTGAGGATTTTATGATTGACCGCAAAAAACGTGGCATCGGCGTTGGCAAAATGCTGATTCGCTGGGTCGAATGGCAAGCGGCAAACTTTGGTTGCACAAACATTATTGGCAATATTGAAACCAAACGTCTTGAGTCGCAAAAAATTTTCTCACGCGAGAAATTTATGATTGAAGGATTATTCTTCTGTAAAAAATGCCATTAAAAAAACGTTCGCATTTCAACTATCGCCTGCGCAAATATTTTCTTATTCCGCTGAAAATTTTTAGAATCGCAATTATCGACACAGTTAGGCAGGACGGAATTGAGCATGCGGGATATCTGGCGTTTCTGATGCTGCTTTCCCTGTTTCCTTTTTTGATTTTTTTAATCGCAATTATTGGTTTATTTGGACAATCAGAAGCGGGAGTGCAAATAGTTCAAACCGCTCTTGCTTCAATACCGCAAGGAATGGTTGAAGCTTTAGCGCCGCGTATCAATGAGATAGTTTCAGGTCCGGAACAAAGTTTACTTACAATCGCCATTATCGGTGTAATTTGGACCGCCTCTTCTTCGGTTGAAGGTTGTCGCACCATTCTGAATCGCGCCTATCGCATCAATTTTCCTCCATCTTACATCTGGCGGCGCATGTTTAGCATTGTCGAATTTTTCGTCATCACTTTTGCCATTGTTACCGCTATAATGGTTTTTGTGATTGCCCCAACGATCCTGAAACAATTCGCCGCAAACTTCGTAAAAATTGACTATGATTTCTTTTACCTGCGACAAGCCGCCATATTTTCCATTCTGACTTGCGCCGTTTCTTTGCTGTACTACGCCCTTCCCAATGCCAAACAAAAAATTACTCAAACCATTCCCGGCTCAATATTGGCAGTGTTTCTATGGATTGCATTGCAACATTTGTTTTCATTTTATCTTAACAATTTCCATCAGGTAAATTTCGTTTATGGATCACTCGCCGGCATCATAATTTCAATGATGTTTTTTTATCTCATCAGTTTGGTTTTCATCCTTGGCGCTGAATTTAACTATCACTTCCACCGCGTCTATCAGGTGTTCCTCAAGAATAGACGATGAAGATTCCTTTTTGGCCTGATGCTAAAATTCATAACATCGAGCTTGGCCTATCGCGTGTTTTGCAATTGTTAGAAAGGCTTGGCAATCCGCACTTAAAACTTCCTCCCGCAATTCACATTGCCGGCACTAACGGCAAGGGTTCGACACTGGCTTTCTTGCGTGCAATTTTTGAGGAATCCGGTTTAAAAATTCACACCTACACCTCACCGCATCTTGTCAATTTTAACGAAAGAATCCTGCTCGCCGGAAAAGAAATTTCTGATGATTTTCTCAACGAAATTTTGACCGAATGTAAAAAAGCGGCAGAAATTTTTCCGCAAATCCAGGTCACTTTTTTTGAGGGAACAACAGTGGCAACCTTCCTTGCCTTTAGCCGCGTGCCCGCTGATTTACTTCTGCTGGAAACCGGCATGGGCGGCAGACTTGATGCCACCAATGTTTTGCCGGAAGTTTTATGTTCAGTGATCACGCCAATTTCTTTCGACCATGAAGAATTTTTAGGAAATACTTTGGCAAAAATCGCTTACGAAAAAGCCGGAATCATCAAGAAAAATTGTCCGGTGGTGATTGGAAAACAGGTGGAAGAAGCGCTGCAAGTAATTGAGGATCAAGCATTTAAAAAAAGAGCCATCCTAACAAAACCAAACTTACCACTTACCACTTACCACTTACCACTAATCGGAAATTTTCAAAAAGAAAATGCAGCATTAGCCATTGCCGTTGTAAAGGCGCAGAAAAAATTTTCTGTAAGCGAGGAGCAAATTAAAAATGGCTTGAAAAAGGCAAAATGGCCGGCGCGACTACAAAAAATTCCGCATGATGATTTTGATCTTTATCTTGATGGCAGTCATAATCTGCAAGGCGCTGAAACAGTTGCAGAATTTCTAAAAAAACAGATCCTGAAACAAGTTCAGGATGACATTCATATTGGGACTGTCGCAAATCCCCATTTCTTACCATTTTTAAACTCGACGAGCCCTTGTAAATCAAGGGTTCAGATTTTTCAGAAAGTTGATTTGCGACATGGCCATATTTGTCATCCTGAACTTGTTTCAGGATCTAAAAAACAAAAAAAAGTGATACTCATCTTCTCCATGCTCAAAGACAAAAACTGCGTTGGTTTTCTTACAAAAATAAAAGATGAAATTGATGAGTTAATTGCGCTTACAATACCAGATGAACCAAGATCGCTTAAGGATTTTGAAATTGTAAAAATCGCAGAAAAAATTGGAATAAAATCACAAACAGCATCAAATTTTGATGAAGCTTTTAAAAAAATAAAATCTGATGAACGCCCTCTGGTTTTAATCTCAGGCTCACTTTATCTGGCAGGAAAATTTTTGGAAAACAATGCTCACTTGCTGACAATATAACCAAGAAAATGTGCCATGCAAAACACATCAACAACCAGCATGACAAAAACTGGATCCCATTTGCTGATTGGCTCTTGCAAGAACAATTTGCGCAAAAACTTTTTGCCCATTTCGTGGCGTTGTTGTCCGCATAGTTTCTTTTTTTCTTCGGAAGTTAATTTTGGTTTCTTGGGAGCGCATTTTTTCAGGGCATAAAAATGCCAACCGAAATACAAAGCCATCACGGCTGAAATCAGTATGTCAATAAAACGAAAATTAATGGCCATTATCAGGCTCTCAATGATGAAATATGACACGGCATAAGCAAGAATGCCCCACCACCAAATCATAATATTCAAAGCTTCTTCGCCCTTTGTTGCTCTTTTAAAAGAAGCTTTAATTTTAGAAAAAATTTCTCTCATAAACATTTACAATTTACGATTTATACCCATTCAAGTTGAAGATACCAAACTTATGACGAAGAAGTTTTGAGGAAAAATCACGACGGAGAATGTAAGCTGTATCAAGTGATACAGCGTCATTCTCCGAGTGAATTTTTACCAAAAATTCGAAGTCAGAAGTTTGGTATCTTCAGCTTGAATGGGTATATGACCCCTTCCCACGGCATCTCAAAATCAAAGTTGCGGAATTCTTGCATCAGTTTAACTGGCTCGTAAACAACTTTTTGTTTCTCTGCATCGTAACGAACTTCCCTATAGCCGGTAAGCGGAAAATCCTTGCGCAAAGGATGGCCTTCAAATTCATAATCGGTAAGGATTCGGCGCAGATCGGGATGGTTTTCAAATTCAATGCCATACATGTCAAAAACTTCGCGCTCAAACCAGCCGGCAGAAGAAAAAACTGGAATTGCGGTTGGAACTTTTTGTCTATCTTCAAGTGCAACTTTTATGGTGATGCGATTGTTCAGTTTGTAGCTCAAAAGGTTGTAAATCACTTCAAAGCGAGGCTCTCTAAGGCCAAGAAGGTCAGCGCCAAAAAGATCAAGCAAAGTTTTGTAAGAAAGTTTTCCGTCATCACGCAAAAAAGTTAGAAATTCGACGATTTTTTCCGGCATAACGTAAATGATGAGATTGCCGTGATTGATTGGTTCGACGACATTCGCACCAGCGAAATTTTCTTTGATGTAAGTGGCTTGCACCTGAAGATTTTGAATCATTTTAATTTTGATTTAGACATCAATTCCAATGATAAGCACAGGAACATCGATGTTTGAAACACCGCGTTTTTGCAAATCCCAAACGAATTGTTCAAAGTAAGAAACGCCAGTTGACATCTGCTCCGCCAAACTTTTAACAGGAACAATTTCGATGCCGACCTTGATGTGGCCAAGATTACGAAAGATCGTCATTTTTGCACAAACATTGTAAACCATGAAGGCATATTTTCCAAATTGCACCTCGACTCCAAGATCATCTTTTATAAAATCCATATCGCGAAAGGCGCCTTTTACTACACATCCTGACGAATAATTTGGATCGTAGAATTCTCGAGAATATTCGCATAAAACTTTGCGATTCTTCCATCCACTTGGCAAAAATTCTGTTTTGAATAATTTGTTTAATGCTCGAGGACTAAAAAGCTGTTTTCCTTTCATTGTTTTTTCTCGACTACGTTTTGTTTTGCATGCATTTGCATCAACATTTTCAATTGCCCGCTCAACTTCATGTAAAAGTTTTTTGTAATGAGTATTAATGATTTTTTCTCCATCTGCAAAGGAAAATCTGCCCGCAATAATCATATCAACTGTGCAATTGGTTCTTGCCATAATGGTGGACGTTGAGAAATTTTTTCTTGACCCGTGGGCTGATGAATTGGCTTTCCAATTGGACGAATCCGTAACTCTCCCGACCCAAGAAGACCAATCCTTTTTTTTGTTAACTCAACATATTCTGGCAAATAATCAACGCCGATAGCTTTACGATTATGCTTCAAAGCAGCAACGGTAGCCGATCCGGATCCCATGAATGGATCATAAACCCAATCACCTTCATCTGTCATTGAAAGCACGCATCTCTCAACAAGCTCAATTGGAAATTGACAAGGATGATTCATTTTTTCCGGGTGATTTGCTTTTACGTTTGGAAATTCCCAAGTGCTGCAATCCCATTCTTTTTGTAACAATGTCCAAAAATCAGATGGATTTTTCCCAAGGGGATTGCCACTTGGTAAACCTTTTTTTTCTCCTTTGAAGTGAGTCTTACCAGGATATTTTGAAGGCACTCGAACTGGATCAAGATTGAAAATGTAGTCATTGGTTTTTGTGAACCAAAGTAAGGTTTCATAACGCCCAGAAAAGCGATGAGAGGCATGTAGGCCATGATCAAAATGCCAAACGATTCGGTTTCGTAATTGCAAGCCGAGACTCTTGAACTGATGATAAAAAAACATATCCAGAGGATAAATTTCTCCGTCATTTACATAATTACCAACTTGCCAACAGAAACTTCCATCACGCGCTAAAACACGAACCAGCTCTTTTAACAGCGGATCAATTTGTTTAAGATAATCTTCGATCGACACCTGTTTTTCATACACCTTGCCAATGTTGTATGGTGGTGAACTGATGATGAGACGAAAAAAATTATCCGGCAGAGTTTTTGTAAACCTCAAACTATCATCCAGCGCAACAACCGCATCTGCACGCTTATCAAACACATTGGCTATGGAATAATTTTTTTGAAATAACGACATTGATTACCTTTCAAATTTCCCGGTTCTTCTGATTTTTCTTTGCAATAGCAAAACGCCGTAGAGCAGAGCTTCTGCGGTTGGTGGGCATCCGGGAACATAAACATCAACCGGAACAATGCGATCACAACCACGCACCACGGAATAGGAATAGTGGTAATAGCCACCACCATTGGCACAGCTTCCCATTGAGATGACATAACGCGGCTCAGCCATTTGGTCATAAACTTTGCGCAAAGCCGGAGCCATTTTGTTGGTCAAAGTTCCAGCCACAATCATCACATCGGACTGACGAGGAGACGGGCGAAAAATCACGCCGAAACGATCAAGATCATAGCGGCTTGCCGCGGTTTGCATCATTTCAACAGCGCAGCAGGCCAGACCAAAAGTCATCGGCCATAGCGAGCCGGTGCGCGCCCAATTAACCAGCTCATCGAGCTTGGCAGTGACAAAACCACGATTGCTGATTTCATCACTTACCTGCGAAAGCAAAATATCTTGATTTAATGGACTTTTTATTTCCATTCCAATGCTCCCCGTTTCCATTCATAAATAAAACCGACGGTGAGCAAAGCTAAAAACACCATCATTGACCAAAACCCAATCACGCCAATTTTGCCAAGCGAAACCGCCCACGGAAAGAGAAATGCCACTTCAAGGTCAAAAATTATGAACAAAATTGCCACCAGATAAAACTGAACATCAAACTCGCTGCGCACTTTGCCTTCACCTTCAAAACCGCATTCATAAGGCGAATTTTTTTCAGAATCGTGGCGCAATTTTCTGAGTAAAAATGGGATCGCCATAATCATACATGACAGACCGATTACAACCGTCATAAAAAGCAAAATGGGAAAATATTGCGATGATACAAATTCAGGGCTGGCAATGTTTTTCACCACTTCTGTTGCAAGTTCCCGACAGTTCATTTGTTTGATTGAATTTAAGAAAATTACGCTCAAATTATTTTTGGTTCGAACAAAATCAACCGATTAGATTATATGACGACGGAAACTTACACAGCGCTGATTACACCATTTGCAAACAATCAGATTGATAAAAAATCTTTGGCAAAACTGATTGAATTTCAAATTAAGAACGGCATCGATGGAATTGTTCCCTGCGGCACAACTGGTGAATCTCCAACCCTTTCGCATGAAGAACATAATTTTGTTATCGAATTTTGCGTTAAAACGGCAAAGGGACGTGTAAAAATCATGGCCGGCACCGGCTCAAACTCCACAGAAGAAGCGGTGATGATGACAAAACATGCTAGAAAAGTTGGCGCTGACTCATGTTTAATCGTTGCGCCTTACTACAACAAACCAACTCCTGAAGGGGTTTTTCAGCATTTCAAAGAGCTCGATAAATGTGGCATTCCGCTGGTCATTTACAACATTCCTGGACGCTCTGTTATCAACATCTCCGATGAAAATCTGGCACGCATTGCGGAATTGAAAAATATCGTCGGCATCAAAGATGCCACCGGCGATTTAGCGCGCGTGGCTTCACTTCGTCTCCTGATCAAGAAAAAATTTTCCTATCTTTCCGGCGAAGATGCGACGGTTGTTGGTTTTAATGCCATGGGCGGCAATGGCGTGATTTCAGTTTCGGCCAATATTGTGCCAAAAATGGTTTCCGACCTACAAAAGACAACAGCCAAAGGTGATTACAAAACCGCACTTAAACTTCAAGATAAGCTAACTGCACTTCACAACGCCATGTTTTGCGAAACCAATCCAATTCCGATAAAATATGCCGCAAGCCTGATGGGATTGTGCCTGGATGAAATTCGCCTCCCGCTAGTTTCACCTTCAAAATCCGCCAAAGAAAGGATCGCAAAAGAAATGAAAAAATTGAGACTAATCTAAAGCTGGCTCGAGATGACGGCACCCGAGCGTGTTTTATACCACCAGTTATCTCGGGCTTGCTTTAGAACCTGCATTCAAATTCAAATAGATATTTTTAGAACAACCAGTTTCATATCTTTGCTTTGGCAAGCATAGCTCTAACTCTAATGAGCTGAACAAAAACCAAAATTAACAATATAACAAATGATCCCAACAATAAAATCACTGCGATTGCCACGTATTTCGCTACAGCGATATATTTTTGAATTTGAGATGCATCAAGGCTATTGATGGTTGTAATTACGCGATCCAGAGCTTTTTCCACCTTATCGATTTTCTGCTCATAAGCATCGAGCTTTTTTTCATATTTCTCGACACGATTTTCAATTTTATCAGTGATCTTATTCACCTTTTCTTCAAGCTTGCTGGTCACTTTGTTGATTTCGTCTTCAACTCCAAGAAAAGAAATCGCTGATTTTTTGCCAGCCTTACCATCTGATTTATCGCTAGACTGCGCTACAGCCTCAACCGCACCAGCGATTTGATCAATCTTTATTGCCCAGCTTTTAGTTGGTAGAAAAACACACGCTACCACAAGAGAAAAAATTAACTTTTTCATCATTTAAGAATTTGAATTTGATCAAAAAAAATCCCCGAAAATCTAAACAATTTTCGGGGATTAACTAAACTAAATACCGGGAGCCACCACCGCGCAAACCCAAGCGCGTGTATTCATATTCACTCGTAAAGAGCTATTATATTCTGATACACTCCCGGCGGCTGTGCAATATTTTTATCAAAAGTTTTCTTGCAAGAGATTTTTTTTTAAAAAACTTGATTAACAAAAACAATATGACTCAACAACATACTAAAGACGAGCTCGGGCTCGATAAATCAAAAGAAGTAGAATTCTATGCCGCCCACGTCGAGGCGATGCTTGAATCAAATGTTGAGAAAAACCGTCAACTTCTGGCGCTTTCATCTTTAGTAATCGGTATCCTGATGGGTTTTTTTGACACTGATGATTTAAAGGGAATTTCATCCTTTATTATGTGGATGATTGCATGCGTTTCATTCGCCACCTGCATAATTGTTACCCTGATTTTCTTCCCCAAAAATGCTGAATATTTACGACATGTGGTTGAAAAAAGCGACAAAACCGAAACACAAAAAAGACATTTGAGACTAGAGCCTGTCTTCAAACTCATCACAGCTCGATTTTTCAGAAATTTTGAGCGACTTTCCGGCAAAATTTTGCTGCTGTATCTGGCATACTGCAAAAAATTTTGCCGGAAAACGAGCCAAAATTTGTGGAAAAGCGAGCTGTGATGAGTTTGAAGACAGGCTCTAATCTCATTTTTTGCCTCTCTGACTTTTATCATCGGCATCATTATGATGTTTGCATTAGTGGTCTATGAATCAAAATTCATGCTTGAAGAAGAGGAAAAACAGGTGATTGAACAAATCGAAAAGAAACACCATCGCTTCAGATAAATATCGATTGTAATTAAAACAATTAGGTGAGAAAAAGCGCGCAAATCTGCAGTTTTCTTTTCAATAATTTAAAGAGGTAAAAATGTCGAAAAAAGTTTTGGCTATAGTATTGGTTGCTTTGTTTGTTTCATCTTGCAGCGCTGTAAAAAAATCAGAAAAAGCAATAAAAGAAGAAGTTAAAAAAGAAGAAATGAGGCAGGAAAATGTCGAAACTGTATATTTCGATTTTGATCAAGCCGTTCTAAAAAATGATGCACAAAAAATCCTCAATAAAAAAGTTTTGCCGGTGGTAAAAACCGATGAATTGTTGCAAATCAAAATTGAAGGCCATTGCGACGAAAGAGGAACCAATGCTTACAACAGAATTCTTGGCAAAAAAAGAGCTGAAGCAGTGAAAAAATATCTCATCGAAAATGGCGTAAAATCATCAAGAATCAAAACCGTCAGCTATGGCAAAACCAAACCAGTTGACATGGGGCACAATGAAGAAGCATGGGCTAAAAACCGCCGCGCCGTTACAATTTCTGCCGCAAAGAAACGTTAGACAAAACCAGTTATTTGGGTTCGTCCGGTTTCTTTTCTAAAAGATCCGGACGAATTTTTTTTGTCAGCTCCATTGCTTTCATTTTCCTCCATTCCGCAATTTTTTTATGATGGCCAGAAAGAAGAATTTCTGGAATTTTGCATCCCCGCCACTCTGATGGTTTGGTATAATGCGGATATTCAAGAATATTGCCAAAACTAAAAGATTCTTCCTTCAAAGATTCATCATCACCCAAAATGCCGGAAATATTTCGTAAAATCGCATCAATAAAAACATAAGCTGCAATTTCTCCGCCGGATAACACATAATCGCCGATGGAAATTTCTTCGATCGCAAACTCATCCAAAACACGCTGGTCAACACCTTCATAACGCCCGCACAAAACCATAATTTCCTTTTCTTGCGCCAGTTCCTGCGCCATTTTTTGATTGAAAACTTTTCCGCGCGGCGAGAGGTAAATAATCTTCATGCTTGGTTTTGAATTTTGAAATAAATGGCCATGTCGCAAATCAACTTTCTGAAAAATCTGAACCCTTGATTTGTGAGGGCTCGTCGAGTTTGAAAATGGTAAGAAACGGGGATTTGCGACAGTCTCTAAATGTGATTCAATGGCGCTGGCAATTACATCTGCTTTCATCACCATCCCTGCTCCGCCGCCATATGGTGTGTCATCAACAGATTTGTGTTTATCTTTGGCATAATCGCGAATGTTGATTGCCTCAAACGACCATAGTTTATTTTTCAAAGCATCGCCGATAACAGAAACCGATAAAGGCCCGGGGAAAAGTTCAGGAAAAATTGTCAGAATTTTGAAATGAATCATCAGATTACACCCAAATCATAATACCTGCCTGGCGAAAATTTTCTTTCGACAATGCGACCATCGGAAAATTTGAATTCAACTTCAATATCGCTATCATTTTGCATGGTAAAATAAATACGCGGATCGGAGGTGGTAAGAAAACCACTACGGCCGGCATTCCAATCTTTGTAATATTTATTCCAGCCCTGCTTCACAGTGATTTTGCGGACAAATTGATGATTTGTTATATTGAAGCCAATCCAGTTATTTTTCTTCTGCTTCTCCTGAGTATTATTCTTCAACAAGCGCAATTGGTCATTTTGCGCCGTCACCAACAAATCAAGATCGCCATCATTATCAAAATCAATCATCGCCGCAGCACGGCCATCCCAAGCTACATCAAGAGATTTATCGCGCGCAGCATCAACAAACTTTTTTTGTTCCGGAGAATAAATTTTGAAGCAATCCTTTTGATTGCCGGAAGAACTGGGAAAATTTTTTACGTCAAAAATTCCGCTAGTTTGTGAATCAAAATATGGGGAAACTTTTTTCCCTATAGCCTCTTCATTTGGCAATGAAGCCATTGTCATCATTTTAAAATCACCTTCAGCATTGCTGTTATTTCCATTTTTTTTATCACGTTCAGATGTGATATAGCCATTGGCAACGTAGATATCATTAAATCCATCAATGTTAAAATCAGCAATGGCAGCAGACCACGCCCAATTACAATTATCGATGCTATATTTCTCCGCCTCATCGATAAGCAATTTTTGTTTTTTGTTGTAATGCCAGTAAAAATTTCCTTTTTCCTGATAATCCTTGATCCAGATATTTGAGATATAAAGGAAAGGATAAGGATCACCTGGAAGATAGTTGGTTGCAACGCTCATGCCATTTCTTCTATCAGGATAAAAAAATTTCTCTGAAACATTTGTTATCTGGAAATTGTTGAAATTATAAATTCTATCATCACCAAAATCATTGGCTACAACCAGCTCATCCACATCGTCATTATCAAGATCGGTAATCATGGCATCAAAGCTCCATCTTGCCTTCGGCTCAGACAACTCAATTCTGGTTAAATCATTGGCATAAATCGTATTGAAATTGCCATTTTTCTCTTCAACAGAGCCCTTGCCATTAAAAATTTTCATTATTTTCATTATCTGTCTACTGACCTCATTTTTATCACCAAGCATATCGAGACTAGACATTTCAAGAGTTTTTTGCCATTTGTCGTTCCAATATCGAAGCAGCATAATATCGAGCTTACCATCTCTATTAAAATCATGAGGCAATGCAGATATTGAACCTGTACAATCCTTACTTAAAGGATGATTTTCTTGATAAATAAATTTTTGCCCATCATTCCAAAAAAATTTGGAACATTTGATTGAAACAATCAGCAAATCTTGATTACCATCCGCATCGAAATCAAAAAGATACGGAGCAACATTGCTGTCGAATGGATCATCATGCGGTATCAAATCCTTCTCAAGCAATGATTCGTCCAACTTAAAACCACGTCCGCGATCATTGAGATAAAATTGCGGCAAACTTCCGGCAGTAGAACTCACCACAACAAAATCCTGAAATCCATCATGGTTAAAATCTGCCACAGCAATACCCGGAACAAAAAACAACGAAACAAAAAACGAAACAACTTTTTGGTCTTTGTAATAGTTTTTATTGTTCTGATGAATAAATGACGGCGATATCGAATCCGACGCATCAGAAAAAATTATGCCGTAATCCTCAACCTTCTCATTATCAAAAAAATAACGTTTGGATAAACCAGCCCCGAAAACCACCAACAACACCAAAATTCCAAGATAATTACTTTTCATTTCCGCTTCTAGAGCCTGTTTTCAAACCCACCACATTTCGCTTTTGCCCAAATTTTGGCTCGTTTTTTGGCAAAATTTTTTGCTGTATGCCAGATACAGCGGCAAAATTTTGCCAAAAAGTCGCACAAAATTTGGGCAAAATCGAAACGCGCTGGGTTTGAAAACAGGCTCTAAAAATTGGCATTAACGACAATACAATAAACAACCCATAAAAATTACCGTAAGGAATAAAAAACAGACGAAAGATCATATCAATTGCCGCCATAAAAAATGTGTAGATAAATTGTCTGGAAATTGAAGTCGGCGCGGTTCTAGGATCGGTAATCATATTAAAAGAAAATAACAACATTGATGCTGAAGTTAAAATCTGAATATTGGACAAAAAGTCCGCAAAAGAAAAATCGCTTCTAACCAACGCAAAAAAGCAAAAATTTAGAAACCAAAATAATACGGTAAAAAACTGCCCGGCCATCAAGCTGATAATAAATCCAGCAATAAAAAATATAACCACCGCCGCAACACTTCCTGCAAAAACCATACCGGACAGATTCAGATTTCCCTCATATAAAATCAACATCACCACTATGCCAAAATTTGACGGGTTGTACAAATGTCTGCCGTCAACTCGAATAAAAAACTTCGACAAAATCGCCAATATGGTTGCCATGAAATATGGCGTGGCGGAAGTCGCATCAATTATAAGTGAAGAACTTAATGCCGCCAATATCGCGCTTACCGGAAAATATGGCTTAACACCGCGAAAATGTTGAATTGAAAGCTCCAATGTTATTGCCAGAAATATCATGGCAAACATAACACTAAGCGGACGTTCAAAATAAAAAAGAAGCCGCGCTGCAACCGAATATGAGAATATACCAACCAGCTGCAAATAAAATGCGATGCGTAGAATTTTTTGCTTTTTATCAGCGTTATTTTCGAGGAAAAAACCCATCAAAATATTTTTTTCATTTGCTCAAGCGCTCTGCGCATATTTTCCTCATCGTGAATCAGGGAAAATCTGACAAAACCTTCGCCATTCTTGCCAAAAGCGCTGCCAGGAGTTGCTGCTACACTGATTTCTTCAATCATTTTTTTACAGAAATCAAATGAAGAAAATGCAGAAAATTTTTGCGGCAATTTTGCCCAAAGAAACATGCTGGCTTTTGGTTTTTCAACTTTCCATCCCAGTTCGGTTTCAAATAAATTCACTAAAAACTCACCGCGATTTTTGTAAAGTGCACGCAAATTTTTGAGATATTCATCGCTTTTTTCTGACAAAGCATCGGCAGCAACTATCTGCAATGGATTGAATGAGCCGTAGTCGAGATAGGATTTAATTTTGTAAAGTGCATTGATGAGAATTTTATTTCCCGCTGCAAAACCAACACGACATCCGGCCATGGAATAGCTTTTGGAAATGGAAGTAAATTCAATAGCGATATCTTTGGCACCAGGCACTTCAAGGATTGAATGCGGTTTGTCTTTTTCGCTGAAATAAAGCTCGCAATAAGCCAAATCGGAGATGATGTAAATTTGGTGTTTTTTACAGAAATCAACTAACTCGCGATAAAAATCCAGATCGGCAATTTCGGTTGTTGGATTGCATGGATATGAGACGATAACCGCTTGTGGCTTGTGGCTTTTTGACTCCACATGTTTTTTAAATTTTACCAAAAAATCCATCGCCGAAATTGCATTGATGTGATTGGTTTTTCCCTTCGAAATTACAAAGGCAAAATTGTGAATCGGATAAAATGGCGAAGGGGTGCAGATGTAATTTTTATCATCGGAAATCGCGGTTGCCAGAGAAGCAATGCCCTCTTTCGCGCCAATCGTAACAATGGTTTCCGACTTATAATCAAGTTCAACCAGGAAACGTCTTTGATAATAATCACACAGAGATTTTTTTAGAATTTCGATTCCACCAACAACAGAATAGCCAAAAAGTTTTGGATCGCGCGCCAAGGAAGAAAGCTTTTCCATCACATGTTGTGGCGGCGCAGAATCGGGATTTCCCATACCAAAATCCAGAATCTTCATGCCGCGCAAAGCAGCATCAGATTTGAGCTGGTAAATAGCAGAAAAAATGTAGGGCGGAAGTTTTTCGGTGAGATAAAATTTATTTTGCACTGTTTATAAAAATAGATCCTGAAACAAGTTCAGGATGACAGGAAAGAGAAGATCATAAACAGTTTCTTAGATCGACCAAAAACTCATCAATCTTTTCTTTCGTAATCCCTGGCATACAGATGATGTGAGCGCTATTTCCTTCATTGGCTAATTGCCATTTCACACAAATTTCATCTGATGGTTTCGGGAAAACAACAGTGATCGAATTTTCATTGCGCCAGGCGGCAAGCCCGATTTCCTTGAGTTTGAAAGTGACATATTCTGCAAGCTCCATGCTGGCAATTGCGCGTTTTTTCAAACCATCCTTGCCAAGCTTTTTAATGGCATACCATAAAAACAAAGGTGCATGACCATTGCGTGAACCGGTTATGGTTGTATCTACCGTGCCAATATAGGGAATGACTTTTCCGATGCGATCTTTGTAATTTTTCTTCACCAAAACCACGCCGCATGGAATTGGCGAACCGATGAATTTATGGCCGGAAATTGCAATCGAATCAGCGCCGTGCGAAAAATCAAAGCCCTGACCTTTCTCAAGTAAAGCAAGATAAATACCGGAAAGCGCAGCATCGCAATGGACGTAGTAATTGCGGATGGCCGAGGCTTTTAGCGCTTGTTTAATTTTGGCAATATCATCTTTGGCTTCAGTCATCGTCGTGCCAATATTTGCAACCATAATCGCTGACCGATCACGATGCGTGTGAACGACTTCCTTCAAATCTTCATAATCAATCTCGCCATTATCCTGAGCACGAATCATGATGCTTGGCATGTTGAGCAAGCTGATATTTTTTTGCACCGAATAATGCGTAGCTTCGGAATAATAGACCATGCCTTGCGGATAAACCTCGCGCGCCACATAAAGCCCGTAAAGATTTCCCTCCGAACCGCCATTGGTCACATAGCCCCAGCTATTGTCTTTCGGCGCTTTGAAAATTTCGCAAAAAAACGAAATCACTTCGCGCTCAAGCGAACGCGAATTTAAATCGTAAAGCGATTCAACCAGCGGATCGCCGAGATTGTTGAGCGGATAAGCCAAAAGCGGATAAAGCTCGGAATAATCAAAATCCTGCGCAATAGGATAGCCAATGAGACGCAAGGCGCGATCTTTCACAAGTTCGACATATTTTTGCAGACGTTCTTTGCTTTGCTGATCCATAAATTGTTCTTTAGTTAACCTACTTTGAAAAAGGAGGTGGCGCGAAGCGCCGTAGGATTTCAAAAACCTCCTTTGAAAAAGGAGGTGGCTGATTGCGAAGCAATCAGACGGAGGATTTATGGAGACAAACTCAGAGTTAGAGTTTGTCTCTCCCAAATCA
>MEMO01000012.1:0-22247 GCA_001767955.1 Alphaproteobacteria bacterium RIFCSPLOWO2_01_FULL_40_26
ACCCTAACCCTCTCCCACAAGGGGAGAGGGAACTAATCGAGATTGGCTTGATGCCTTATCCGGAATTGGTGTTGACAATAACCCACGGGAAAGACACAAAATTTCTGGAACAATCAACCTATGCCAAAAAAAATAATTTTCCTCATCACTTTACTGTTAACTGTTTCCTACCCTTCGCTCTTTGTCCATGCAACAACCCTAACCGAATCCATCGAAATCGCCAAAACCAATAACAGAATTATTAAAGCTGAAGATTACAAGCTTGAAGCAACTAAAAGCCTGAAGAGTGAAGCTATCGCCGAATTTTTGCCAAATGTTAGCGTTAGTGGGCAATATGGTGAAAGAAAAAGCAGTGCGACGGCAAATGGTGGAAATAGCGGATATAACAGCAATCGCGTTGAAGAATTGAGTATTCAGCAACCTTTGTTTGATGGCTTTGGCTCAATCGCCAAATATAATCAGGCCGATTATAAAATTCGTTCTGCCGCAGCGCAAAATTTAAGCAAAAAACAGCAAATCGCTTTTGAAACAACACAGGCCTATCTCAATTTGTTTCGTTATGAACGATTATTTTCGATTCAAAAATCAAGCGAAGATGCGGCACAAGAAATCGCGCTTCTGGCAGAAAAGAGAAAATCAAAGCGCTTCATCGATGACAGTGAAGCGATCAAGTTTGAATATGAATATTCGCAGGTAAAAACGCAGCGTTTTGAATATGAAACCAGGCTTACACAAGCCAAATTCGCCTATCGCGATCTTGTTGGTGAATTGCACCAAAATTTGCAATTGCCGGAAATTAAAGCGGAAAAATTTGATGAGAAAATTGCCGTCGAAAAGGCCTTAACTACTAACGAAAATTTTAGATCATATCGCTTAAATCATCTGGCGGCAAAATCGGAATATAGTGCGCAAAAATCAGAATTTTCTCCAAGCCTTTCTATTGTTGGATCGATGAACAAACAGGAAAATGCTCTCTATTTCAACGGTCGTGATTTCATTAACCGTTCAGTTTATCTCAATGTTTCCGTGCCATTATTTCAAAAAGGTGTGGAATATTCCAATTTAAGCAAAGCGCGCAATCAAATGTCAGCGGCGCGTGAAGAGGTTGAAGTGGCAAAAAGTGAGTTAATAAAAAATGTCGGGCAGATGATTCAGGAATATGATCTTAATTGGAAAATGTCGCAATCGAATCAGGAGCTTGTTGATTTGGCTTTGCGACGAGTTGAGATTTTAAGCAAAAGAGTCAAGGCCGGCGCCGAAGACACAATCGAACTTTTACGCGCAAAAATTGAATTTTATGAAAAGCAAATTTCGCTCATTAATTCGCAAACCGACATGCTTATCGCTTATTACAAAATTAAGTTTTTGTTGGGAGAAATTTAGAGCCTCATGAAAGAAAGCCCTTTAAAACATGCCACAAATCAATGTCACCAAGCTTTTCTTTTTTCCTTCTTTTTCAGTTTTTTTATCAATCTTCTAACCCTCGCTCTGCCAATTTATTCGATGCAGGTTTTGGATCGCGTATTAGCAAGCAACAGCATTGAAACCTTGATTTTCCTGTCTCTAGTCATGTTGGTGTTTTTTGTGTTTTTTGGAATTTTAAGTGCGATTCGTTCACAGGTTTTTTTACATATTTCTAATTGGCTGGATGAAAAATTATCTCCGCTTTTGTTTGATTTCAGCGTTGAAAATTGCATCAGACAAAATCTCTCAAGCCAGAATTTGCGCGATTTGCAATCAATCAAATCTTTTATCAATAGTCCAAATCTTGGCATAATTTTTGATGCGCCTTTCGCGCTGATTTTTCTGATTTTTATTTTTTGTATTCATCCGCTTAATGGCGTTATCACGGTGGTTGGAGCTTTGATTTTGTTTATGATGGCCTTCATCAATGAAAAAATGACCAAATCCCTAATCGAAAAAAGCAATGAAGCGCAAGTTGAAATGACACGTGATTTTGAAATAATTTCTTCCAATTCCGAAAGCATCAAAGCCATGGGCATGCGCGAAAATGTCAAAAAAAATTGGCAGATTTCAAATAATAAATTTCGCACTTTATCGGATAAATTAAGCACACGTACCACCAATATTTCTTCAATTACCAAAGTTTTGCGTTTCACCATTCAGATGCTTACAACCGCTGTAAGCGCGGTTTTGACGATGTTTAACAAAATGTCATCTGGAGGAATTATTGCCGTTTCCATTCTTTCCGGAAAAGTTTTAGCGCCTTTTGATTCAGCGATTTCGCTATGGAAATCGTTGGTAACGGTACGCAAATCATACCAACGCTTAAATGAAACTTTGAAAAATTTTGAAAGTCGTGAAGGCAAAATCAATTTGCCGCAAATTCATGGTGAAATTCTTGTCGAAAAACTGGTCTATAAATTGGAAAAATCAGACAGGATTTTGCTTAAAGGCTTGAGCTTCAAAATCAGTTCTGGCGAGTCTTTAGCAATTGTTGGACCATCGGCTTCCGGCAAAACCACTTTGGCTCGGCTTTTGGTTTCTGCAATTAAACCAACATCTGGAATTATTCGTCTTGATTCAGCTGACTTGTCTGATCAGAATTTTGAAAATATCGGAAAGTTTATCGGCTATCTACCGCAAGATATTGAGCTGTTCAAAGGCACGATCAAAGAAAATATCGCGCGTATGAACAAAGAAGCAAAAGATGAAGAGGTGATTAAAGCAGCAGAAATTTGCGGCATTCATAAAATGATTTTAGCTTTTCCAAATGGTTATGAAACCATGATAGACAAAGATTCACTAAATCTTTCTGCCGGTCAAAAACAAAGATTGGCTTTGGCACGCGTCTGTTTTGGCGATGTAAAATTAGTAATTTTGGATGAGCCGAATTCCAATCTCGATACTGAGGGAGAAGCGGCTTTAATTAGAGTTTTAAAATTTCTGAGAGCTCAAAAAACAACCGTGATTTTAATTACTCATAAACCATTAATTGCCGCAAATTGTGATCGCATCATGATTCTAAAAAATGGTGAAATTACCGCATTTGATGAAGCAAAGAAAATTTTAACCAAAGCTAAAGTTGATGCATAACGAACCCGAATTCCACTCAATTTGTGATTACAAACGGCAACGAAAAAAAAAGAAATTTTTGCTAAAAATTTTGGCAAAAAATTTTTCTAAAAATGCTGAAAAAATTGCAGAGAAACCAATTACCGCAGGGCTTAAAAGCATAGCAATATTTTTTATAATTTTTCTTTCTTGGGCAATTTTTGCGCCGATTGAATCAGCTTCAATTGCTGATGGTATGATCGTTTTGGATTTTAACCGCAAAGTGATCCAGCATTTTGAAGGCGGGATAATTGATGATATTCTGGTGAAGGAAGGACAAGAGGTAAAGCAAGGCGAAACATTGCTTTATCTCCATGATGTGAAAGCCAAATCCGATCAAGAAATTTTTACCAAAAATCTTTGGGTTAAAAAAATCCAGCGCGAAAGATTATTGGCGGAAAAAGAGGGAAGAATTTCGCTGAATCTGAAAAGATTTTTTATCGAAATCGGCAATTTTCCTTCGCGCGATGAAAAGGAAATCAACGATGTGGTTGATAATCAGCTTGAGCTTTTCAAAAGCAGAAAAATCAGATTTGAAGAAGAGTTTAAATCTATGAAAGACAAGCTCTCATCAATTGTGGCGCAAAAAATTTCTGCACAAAAAAAGTTAAAAATTTTGCGTAAAGAACTGACGATGCTCAAACCTCTTGTGCGTGATAATGGTTTGCCTTTGATACGACAATATGATTTGGAAAAACAAATCACCGAAACTTTTGGTTTGGCTAAGCAATTTGCTTCGGAAGAGGAAATGACAAAAAAACAAATTGAAGCTTATCAGCATGATTACATGACAAAAATTCTTGATGAGTTAAAAGAAACTGAAATCGAAATTATCAATTTTTTCAATCAACTCGCCAGCGCCAAAGATGTTTTGCAACGCTCAGAAATTGTTGCTCCGGTTGCAGGAAAAATAATGGACATCAAGTTTCATACTACTGGCGCCGTAGTTCCTCCGGCTGGAGAAATCATGACTATCGTGCCACAAAATGATGATCTGATAATTGAAGCAAAAGTGAAACCGCAGGATATTGATGAGGTGCGGGCAGGGCTAAAAACCAAAGTTATGCTCACCGCTTACAAAGGCAAAAAAGTGCCGAAATTGAATGGCGAGGTTCTCAATGTTTCTCCGGATATTGTCGTTAATGAGCAAAGCCAGGAATCCTATTTCCTTGCCCGCATCAAAGTTGATGAAGATGAAATTAAAAAACTCAAAAACAAAATCGAACTTTATCCCGGCATGCCAGCGCAAACCTTTATTATCACTGGCTCAAGGTCATTATTGAATTATCTGTTTACTCCAATCAAAGATGCTTCCTATAAGGCGTTTAGGGAGGAGTAGAACCCCTGTTCAAAATCTCTAATTTTTAATTCTTAACCTGGTTAACATCTCATCAGTATCATTTCGCAATAATTCAACCTTTACCTCTGCAGTGCCGCGATTTCTAAAGCCAAGTACTTCGGCAGCTTTTTCGGAGACATCAATTATTCTGCTTTTGGCAAATGGTCCGCGATCATTTACTCTGACAATCACGCTTCTGTCATTTGCCAGGTTCGTAACGCGAATCATTGATGGTAAAGGTAGGGTAGGGTGTGCCGCGGTTAAATCGTTGGAATTGTAAATTTCACCATTGGCAGTGAGTTTGCCGTGGAAATCATCGCCATACCATGATGCGATTCCAATTTCTTCAAAATTTTCATAATTCTGTGGAAAATATGAGACACCATAAATCTGATATGGATTTCCGATTTTGAAATGTCCGCGATATTGCTCTGTTTGTAAATGTTGTTCATCGCTGTAATATTCATAATCATCATAATCGTTTCTTTGCTCCAATCCGGAAATGGACTGTCGCAAATCCCCGTTTCTCACCATTTTCAAACTCGACGAGCCCTTGTAAATCAAGGGTTCAGATTTTTCAGAAAGTTGATTTGCGACATGGCCGGAAAAATCATAAATGGTTTTTTTGGGAATTCCGGCCTGCATTGATTCAGAAGGTTTAACGTGAATAAATCTTGCTTGCCGTGGTCGCATATTTCTGTCAATTCCATCATAATATCTGGCGTCGCCGTAATAATCATGAGAACAGGAAGTAAAAAAACATGCGACAAGAAGAAGTGAAAGTATTTTTTTCATTCTTTAACCCTGGTTGAGAGACCTGCACGGGGTGTTAGATCAAACGCTAGGTTAAGGGGATTTTTAAATGCAAATTTTTCTTGCCGCACTGTGCCAAATTCCTTTTTTGTGATTAAAAATATGCCATATTCGGCAAAGAGATTGGCGATAATTTCATGGCCAAGAAAGCTGATCAAACGACGCTTCGCAGTTAGAAAAATTTTTTTCTTGATGCTAAAATTCAGACTTTCACAAAGTTTCTCAAAATCGCGAATTGAGCAAAAATGAATGTTTGGTGTATCGTGCCATTCAAACGGAATAGCCTTGTTAACCGGCATTGTGCCTTTAAACAAAAGATGCAGACGATTTTTGAAATGAGCAAAATTTGGCAATGATACTATAGCAAATTCAGCGATGCGCAGCATTTCCGTAAGAATTTTTTTTGGATCGTGCGTGGCTTGAATGGTTTGGCTTAAAATGGCATAATCGAAATTGTTATCGGGATAAAATCCCAGATCATTTTCAGCATCGCCATGAATAACTGAAAGTCCGCACATCAAGGCTTTGCTTACTTGCTGTTGTGATATTTCCAAGCCGCGCCCATCGACATTTTTTTTCTCGCGCAAAAACTGCAAAAGCTCACCACTTCCGCAGCCAATATCCAGAACTTTGGAGTTTGGTTTGATGAGCGAGGCGATGATTTCGAGATCATATCTGATCTGGTGAGTTACGATGTTTTGTCCGATTTCTGTAGTCATGGCGTAGGTAATGTTTGGTTGATAAATCGGTTCAAAAATATTGTGTCTCTAAAAACAGATCCTGAAACAAGTTCAGGATGACATGTTTTGAAACCATCTCTCCCAGATTGTCATCCTGAACTTGTTTCAGGATCTAAATTTCAGACACAAGATTTTAAGAACAACCGATAAATCCCGAGATAGTGTTTTTTAAAGCTTCGTTTTCAATCAGAAATGAATCATGTCCGGCGTTGCTTTTGATGGTTACCGAGCTGACGTTGATTCCGCACGCAACCAAAGCGTGAGTGAGTTTTTTTGCTTCAGATGGTGGAAAAAGCCAGTCGTCGGAAAATGAAATCAGACAAAATTTTCCTTCTTTATTTTTGGCAAATTCAACAAAGGCATCGCTTAAATTTTTGCCGCAATCGCTTTCCAAATCAAAATAATCAACGGCGCGCGTGATGTAGAGATAAGAATTGGGATCAAAGCGCTCAACGAAAGAACTGCCTTGGTGATGCAGATAATTTTCTACCTGAAATTCGCGGTCAAAGCTAAAAGAAAATCTATTAGGGGACTGTCGCAAATCCCCATTTCTTACCATTTTTAAACTCGACGAGCCCTTGTAAATCAAGGGTTCAGATTTTTCAGAAAGTTGATTTGCGACGGGGCTATTAGAATTTTTAAGATCGCGTCCGAATTTTTTCTGCAGGGCGGCTTCCGAAAGATATGTGATATGCGCCGTCATACGAGCAAGCGCAAGCCCACTTGCCGGAAATTTTTTTTGTAGCGGATATTTGCTGTTGCACCAGTTTGGATCTGCCATTATTGCCTGTCTCCCAACTTCGTGAAAAGCAATGTTTTGTGGTGAGTGGCGATAAGATGTTGCGAGCGGAATTACCAATTTCACCTTATGCGGAAACAATGTTGCCCAAGCTAAAGCTTGCATACCACCAGTTGAACCACCAATAACAGCGTGAAGTTTTTTTATACCAAGATGTTCAAGCAGAAGATTTTGTGCCCGCACCATATCCTGAATGGTGATGACAGGAAAATTTATGCCGTAAGGTTCGCCGGTTTTTTCATCAATTGCTTTCGGACCAAACGAACCCATGCATCCGCCGAGAATGTTGGTTGCGATCACAAAGAATTTTTTAGTGTCTATGATTTTGCCATCACCAACCATCCAGTTCCACCAGCCTTCTTTTTTTGTGACCGGATTGGTTGAGGCGACATATTGATCGCCGGTTAAGGCGTGACAAATCAAAACAGCATTTGATTTGTCAGCATTGAGTTTTCCGTAGGTTTGATAAGCGAGAGGAAAATTTTCAATCTCCGCGCCGCTGATTAATTTCAACGGCTTTTCCTGTGCCAAAAAAACAATTTCACCAATTTCAAATTCCTTATAAGATGGCCCAAAACTTGACTTTATTTTCATTACTAAACAAATATTTCGTAAATTTTAAATCGTAATTCGTAAAACCAACATGTCTCAAAATCAAGCTCTGCAAGCCTTGCGCGACAAGATTGATAAAATTGATGAAAAAATCATCAAACTTCTTTCGCAAAGAATGAACATAGTTTCGCAAGTTGCAGAATTGAAAAAAAATAATGGTGAAAAGTTTTTTATCAGATCAGCGCGCGAGGCTGACATGATCAAAAATCTTGTTGCAAAAAATCCGGATCTGCAAGCGCCTCTGATTGTCAATATTTGGCGCAAAATTATCACTGCTGCCAATATGGCAGAACAGAATTTACGCATTGCCATCCATAATCCAAACGATGTTTCTGACTACGAATATTTGGTAAAAGAATATTATTCCAGCTATGTGCCAATAACAAGTTTTGACAGTATTAGCGGTGTGGTTTCCGCGTTGGAAAAAAATGAAGCACAGATTGGAATTTTTGCTTTACCATCCAATGATGGTGAAAAAGAAGATGCCAAAGAAAATTGGTGGATTGCTCTTGCCAATAATCGTCTTGGTTTACGCGTTTTTGCTCAAATTCCTTTTGTTGAATATTGTCAAAATAATAACGGCAAAATTCATCTGGTTGCCGTTGCAATTAAAGAGCCGGAGAAATCAAATGACGATAACACTTTGCTTTATGTTGAAGCCGCAAAAGGAATTGAAAAATCTCAAATTTTGTCCGCGTTTAAAGAGCAAAATCTTGTGGCAAAAATTTTGAAATCAGTAAAGTCGCAGCAATCTACAAGCGTAACATTCTACCTTGCCACGCTTGATGGATTCTATCTTGAAAACGATTCCGCAATCAAAAATTTTTCCAAATCCAGGATTAAACCTTTTGCAAAAATTCTTGGCCATTACGCCAAATCAATAAAAATTTCAGTTTGACAAATCGCCTTTCGTAAACAAACTGCCGCGCCTCTTTAGCCGCCATCTCTTCTAGCAATGTCAGATTGCTAAAAATTTTTTAGGGCAAATCTTAATTTATTTTAAGAAATCCTAAAAAAACCAAAGTGAGATTGCGGCATTTAAAATTTTTCCAAAATGACAAAACGTATCAACGCCAAAAAGAAGGCGAGCAGAAAGCTTGGCGGAAGCCTGTGGGGTCAAGCCAAAGATCCATATCTTAAACGCAATTATCGTCCCGGCCAACATGGTGCGGCATCAAAAAGAACCAGCGATTATGGCAATCAGCTGCGTGCCAAACAGAGGATGAAATTTTACTATGGCAACATCTCCGAACGTCAATTTTACAACATTTTTCTCGAAGCAAATAAGATGAAGGGTGATAACAGTGAAAACTTTGTTTCCCTGCTTGAGAGTAGACTAGATACCGTAGTTTATCGCGCCAATTTTGTGCCGACTGTTTTTGCGGCCAGACAATTCGTCAATCACAAGCATGTGATGGTTAATGGCAAGGCAGTTAACATCCCATCCTACAGACTCAAAGTTGGCGATGTGGTACAAGTGCGCGATAAATCACGCAAACTGGCCAGCCTCATCGAATCATTGCAAAAAATGGAGCGCGATATTCCTGCTTATTTGAGTTTGGATAAAGACAATTTTTCCATAAAACTCACAGCCAAGCCAGCTTTTGCTGAAGTGCCTTATGCAATCGAAATGCAACCGCATTTCATCATCGAGTTTTATTCAAGGTAAGTTCCAACCTCCTTTGAAAAAGGAGGTGGCGCGAAGCGCCGGAGGATTCCAAAAACCTCCTTTGAAAAAGGAGGTGGCTGATTGCGAAGCAATCAGACGGAGGATTTATGGAGACAAACTCAGAGTTAGAGTTTGTCTATCTCAAATCACCCGTCATCGCACTTCGTGCGATGCCACCCTCTTTTTCAAAGAGGGTTTTCTTGACCTCCTTTGAAAAAGGAGGTGGCGCGAAGCGCCGGAGGATTTACAATCTTTTCGCCAATCTACAAAACTCTTCAATCTGCAAATTTTCTGCTCGCAATTCCGGATTGATTTTTTCTTCTCTCAAAATTTCCTCAGTATTTTTAAAAACCGGTTTCAGCGCGGAGCGCAACATTTTTCTGCGTTGATTAAAAGCTGCGGCAACTACGCGCTCAAGCTTTTTAAACTCAACATCAAAAAGCGGTTTTTCCCGCGGAATGATTTCAATAATTGCTGATGTCACTTTTGGCGATGGCGTAAAAACTGACTTATTTACCTCAAACAACATCCGCGTTTCGCATAAGAAATTTACCATCACCGCGAGGCGTCCATAGTGCTTTTCATCTGGCTTGGCAACGATTCTTTCTACCACTTCCTTTTGCAGCATTAAGTGCATTGAAGAGATTCGTGCTTCGTGCTTCGTGCTTCGTGCTTCGTTGATTATTTCTAGCCATTTGAACAACAAGATTGTGCCGATGTTGTATGGAAGATTTGCGATAATTTTTAATTGCAAACTCGGTGTTTCGTTATCCATGAAGTCGACGCGCATGCGCGACATCAGGTTTTGCAAACTCGGTGTCTCGTCATCCATGAAGTCGACGCGCATGCGCGACCTCCCCCTTGAGGGGGATGGGGGGTGATTAAAAGATGGGGGGTGTTTAAAAAATCCAACCGCATCCGCCTCAACAATCTCCAAACGCTCGCCATAAAATTTTTTTAACTCGGAAAGTGCGGCGATACAGCGTGAATCTTTTTCGATGACAATTAGTTTTTTTGCGCCGGCATCGAGAATTGAGCACGTCAAACTGCTGGGACCAGGACCGACTTCGAGCACTATTGAGTCGGTTAGATCTCCGGCTGCGCGTGCGATTTTATCGGTGAAATTTTTATCAAGAATGAAATTTTGCCCGAGAGATTTTTTGGCATTCAGGCTGTATTTTTTTATTAACTCTGAAGTTGAGGGAATCACCTAAATCAGCTTTTCTGCTTCAAAAAACTTATAACCCAAAGCATCGGCAACTGCTTTGTATGTCACTTTGCCATCAATCACATTTAGGCCGGCGAGCAAATGTTTGTCGTTATGGAGAGCCTTTTTATAGCCTTTGGAAGCAAGAGCCAAAGTGAAAGGCAATGTCGAATTTTCGAGCGCTTGTGTTGAGGTGCGGGCAACTGCGCCAGGCATGTTGGTGACGCAATAATGAACCACGCCGTCAACTACATAAGTTGGATTGGAATGTGAAGTTGGCTTACTGGTTTCAAAACAGCCGCCTTGGTCAATTGAGATATCAACCATCACTGCGCCTTTTTTCATTTTTTTTACAATTTTGGCGGAAACCAGTTTTGGAGCAGCAGCTCCAGGGATAAGAACAGCGCCAACAACGACATCGGCATCAGCTACATTTTTTTCGATATTTTCGATAGAGGCGTAAAGCACAGTGGCGGAATTGCCGAAAATGTCGCACAAATAGCGGATGCGTGGCAATGATTTGTCGAGGATTACAACTTCAGCGCCCATGCCGATTGCAACTTTTGCTGCATTGGTTCCGGCAACGCCACCGCCAAGAATCACAATTTTAGCGCGTGTAACGCCAGGAACGCCGCCCAAAAGAACACCACGTCCACCATTAGCTTTTTGCAAGGCAGTTGCACCGGCCTGGATTGAAAGTTTTCCGGCAACTTCAGACATTGGCGCAAGAAGTGGCAACGAGCGATCAGCGGCAGTGACGGTTTCAAAAGCAATCGCAATACAACCTGATTTTATCAGCATTTTGGTTAGATGCGGTTCGGCTGCCAAATGCAAATAAGAAAAAATAATTTGTCCTTTACGAATGATATCGCATTCGGATTTTTGCGGTTCTTTTACTTTTAGAATCATATCGGCCTTGCCATAAACTTCTTTGGCTGAAGGCACAATTTTAGCGCCGGCTTTGACATATTGATCGTCGGTAAAATCAATTGCGGTTCCGGCATCTTTTTGCACCAAAATCTGATGTCCGGCATTTACCAATTCACGCACGCCGGAAGGTGTGGCACCAACGCGATATTCGTGATCTTTAATTTCTTTTGGAATCCCAATTAACATATTTTCTCCTGAAGTTAGTTAATGTTAAAAACCTTGATAATATTGCTTTCATCCGAAGTCAGGCTTGGATGCAACTCATATTCGAACTGGAAAATTTTCTGTGCGTTTTCGATTTCGCTGTTCAAATTTTTTCCTTTTAAAAACAGGCAATAGCCATCTTTTTTCAGGAATTTTTTGGTATATTCCAAAAGTTTTGGCAGTGGTGCCAGAGCGCGTGAAATTATGCAGTCAAATTCCATTTGCGACAATTCTTCAATCTTGGCCTGATGAATGAAAACACGGTTGTTTGAAAGTAATTTTACTTTGCGCAAAAAATCGGCTTTGCGGAAAGATTTTTCAATCAAATGAATTTCGCGCAATCCTAAAATTGAAAGTACAAAACCGGGAAGACCAGCTCCAGCGCCAAGATCGGCGAATTTAATGTTTTTGTTAGTGATGAAGCGAAGAAGTTGTGCTGAATCGAGAATATGGCGTTCCCAGATATTTTCGATGGTGGATTTTCCGATAAAATTGAAATTCTGATTTTCCTGCAAAAGCGCGATGACGAAATCTTCGAGATTTTTTTCCTGCGAATTTTTTAGCTCACAAAATTTTTTGATTTCGTTGAAGGCCGATCTTTTCTTCAGTTCAATCTGCATGGTTCTAAAGTATCAAGGGCGCGCCTTTTAGGAATGGTTTGGAAACTTGCAATTAAAAATATCTCACCAAAAGTGATGTCCCTATTTTTTTCCAAAAAATCTCTCAAAATTTTATGAAAATCTCAAAACAAGTTCAGCAAATTTTGTCGTTTTATGAAAGCGACAATCCCGGTACAAAAGCCAATTTGGCGCGTATTTTGATGCATGGTAAATTGGGTGGAACTGGCAAGATGGTGATTCTTCCGGTTGATCAGGGTTTTGAGCATGGTCCTGACAGAAGTTTTGCCATAAATCCCGATGCTTACGATCCACATTACCATTTTCAATTGGCGATTGATGCGGGTTTGAATGCTTATGCTGCCCCTCTTGGTATGATTGAAGCTGGGGCTGGCAGTTTTGCTGGCATGATTCCGACTATCCTTAAAGTTAATTCTTCAAATTCTCTGCATAATGGCGGAACTGCGCCGTGTCAGGCTACAACTGCTTCAGTAAAAGATGCCTTACGTTTGGGTTGTTCGGCAATTGGTTTTACAATTTATCCAGGATCTGACGCCGCTTTTGACATGTTTGAAGAAATTCGTGAGATGGCAGAAGAAGCGAAATCACACGGTTTGGCGGTGGTAATCTGGTCTTATCCGCGCGGTGGTGATCTTTCAAAACTTGGTGAAACTGCTATGGATATTTGTGCCTATGCCACTCACATTGCCGCGCTTCTTGGCGCTCATATCATTAAAGTTAAACCACCAACCCAAGCGCTTGAAAATCTTGAAGCAATCAAGGTTTATGAAAAAGCAAAAATTCCAACCGCGACTTTGCAGGAACGTATCACGCACGTAATAAAATCCGCCTTTAACGGTCGCAGAATTGTAGTTTTTTCCGGCGGCACTGCCAAAGGTGAAAAAGAAATTTATGATGAAATCCGCGAAATCTATAAAGGCGGCGCCAATGGCTCCATCATTGGTCGCAACACCTTCCAACGACCACGCGAAGAGGCGATGACAATGTTGGATAATATCATCCAGATTTATCAGGGGAAATTTTAACTCTTTAATTCACTCTCTTCTTGAGGGAGCGAGAGGTATGTCTTTTTTCTCAATCAAAAACCTCTCCATCTCCTTCGCCAATCACCAAGTTTTAAGCAATTTTTCTCTTCAACTAAATCCGAAAAAAATCACTGCGTTGGTTGGCCCGAGCGGATCAGGTAAATCGGTGTTATCGCTTGCTATCATTGGTTTGCTGCGTGGGGCAAAAATTTCAGGGGAAATTTTATGGACCCCGCAACAAGTGCGGGGTGACAAGCAACAAGTG
The DNA here is from genome assembly GCA_001767955.1 of Alphaproteobacteria bacterium RIFCSPLOWO2_01_FULL_40_26. GTDB lineage: Bacteria > Pseudomonadota > Alphaproteobacteria > Rickettsiales > UBA1997 > UBA2645. The sequence continues at coordinate 13,317 of MEMO01000012.1, forward strand.
CGGGGTGACAAGCAACAAGTGCGGGGTGACAAGCAACAAGTGCGGGGTGACAATAAAAACTGTCACCCCGCACTTGTTGCGGGGTCTACCAATCTGCTTAAGTTGAATGAAAAAGAACTTTGTGTAATCCGTGGCAAAGAAATCGGTTTTATTTTTCAGGATCCAAATAGTTCGCTGAATCCTCTGCATAAAATCGGCAAGCAAATTGCCGAAGCAATCATTGTTCATCAGCCAAAAATTTCCAAAAAAAATCTACAAAATCGTATCAGGGAATTGCTTTTAATGGTTGAATTGGAATCACTGATTTCAAGGCTTGATGACTATCCACACCAACTTTCCGGTGGACAAAAACAGCGCGTGATGATTGCGATTGCTCTGGCCAATAATCCAAAAATTTTAATCGCCGATGAACCAACAACAGCGCTTGATTGCGTAGTTTCAGCCGAAATTCTTAAACTTTTTTTGCGTTTAAAAAATGAGCTTGGAATCGCGATTTTACTGATTACGCACAATTTGCGCGTGGTAAAAAAAATTGCGGATGAGACGATAATGATTGGTGATAAAAGCTCATGGACCCCGCAACAAGTGCGGGGTGACAAGCAACAAGTGCGGGGTGACAAGCAACAAGTGCGGGGTGACAAGCAACAAGTGCGGGGTGACAAGCAACAAGTGCGGGGTGACAATAAAAACTGTCACCCCGCACTTGTTGCGGGGTCCAATATTGTATCTGTTTCTAATCTCTCTGTTTCCTACAAAAAATTTTCTGCGCTTTCTGACATTGGTTTTTCTTTAAAATCAGGCGAAAATCTCGGAGTGATTGGTGAAAGCGGTTCAGGAAAATCAACATTGGCTTTGGCTTTATCTGGCCTGATTCCATCAAGTGGTGAAATAAAATTCTTCAATAAAAAAACCTGGCAAAAAAATAATTTTGAACTGCGAAAAGAAGTGCAGATTATTTTTCAGGATCCCTTCAGTAGCCTTGATCCGCGCATGATTATTGCAGAGATCATTTCTGAAGGTTTGCTTATCCACAAAATGAGACTGTCGCAAATCCCCGTTTCTCACCATTTTCAAACTCGACGAGCCCTCACAAATCAAGGGTTCAGATTTTTCAGAAAGTTGATTTGCGACATGGCCAAAATTCAAAATTCCGTTGATGGGATTTTGCAAAAACTTCATCTCGATTTATCGCTGAAATCGCGCTATCCCCACCAGCTTTCCGGCGGTCAGCGTCAGCGCGTTGCGATTGCGCGGGCTTTGATTTTGAATCCAAAAATCCTCATTCTTGATGAACCGACTTCAGCGCTTGATATTGCTACGCAAAATGAGATTTTAAATCTGCTTTTGGAAATTCAAAAAGAGCGCGAAATTTCCTATATTCTGATTTCGCATGATCTTGATGTAGTTACGCAAATTGCTGATAAAATTGCAGTTTTGAAAAATGGTAAAATTCTTGAGCTTGACGCCAAAGAGAAGATAGTTTCAAATCCGCGCCATTCCTACACGAAACGCTTGGTTTCTGTTATTTAATTCAAACATGTTATGTCTGCAAAGCCGCTAAAAAAATTTAATATTGCATGCCATTAAGCATCGCAAAGATGTCTATGAAAATTAACAAATGAAGAAACCAGAACTCCTCCTTCCCGCCGGCAATCTTGATCGTTTAAAAACCGCAATTCTTTATGGTGCTGATGCGGTTTACCTCGGCACGCCTGACATGTCGTTGCGCGTCAAGTCTGGCTTCACTTTGGAAGATGTTGTCGAAGGCGTAAAATTTGCTCATGAGCATGGCAAAAAAGTTTATCTGACGCTCAATCTTTTTTCGCATAACAAGGATATCGAAAAATTATCGCAATTTGTTGAAACCGTTCAGGCTGTAAAGCCGGATGGGCTAATAATTTCTGATCCTGGCGTTTTTAATTTTGTTAAAAAACAGGCGCCGGAACTTGAATTGCATATCTCCACACAAGCAAATGTTTGTTCATGGTTGACCGTAAATTTTTGGAAAGAGCAGGGCGCGAAATTGGTGGTGATGGCGCGTGAAGTTTCGTTTGAAGAGTTGGCCGAAATCAGAAAAAAATGTCCCGATATCAAGCTTGAAACTTTCATCCACGGTTCGATGTGCATGACATATTCCGGCCGCTGTCTGCTTTCCAATTTTATGGCCGAGCGTGGCGCCAATCAAGGTTCCTGCGCACATTCATGTCGTTGGGGATATAAACTCAAAATCAAGCTCAAAGACAACAGTGAACATGAAATCGAGATTAATGAAAACAACAAAGATCTCTTCGATTTTTTTCTCGAAGAAGAAATGCGTCCAGGTGAGCTCATGCCTTTTGAGGAAGATGTTCACGGCTCTTACATTCTCAATTCCAAAGATCTTTGCCTGCTGCCAAAACTTGATGAATATATCAAGCTTGGCCTTGATTCCTTCAAAGTTGAAGGCCGCAACAAAACTGAATTTTATGCCGGTTCGGTGGCGCGGGTTTATCGTGTCGCAATTGATGATTATATGCGCGATCCGCAAAATTGGTGCGCTGATGATTACATGGATGAAATCAATGCCATAGCCAATCGCGGCTATAGTTTAGCTTTTCACGATGGTCGTCTTACCAATCTTGCCCATGATTATGAAAGCACCGGCTCAACTTCGTTTTACGAATATGCGGCGCGAATTATTGAATGGAATGGCGATGATATTATCTGCGAAGGCAAGAACCGCCTCGATGCCGGTGATGTGTTGGAATTTTTATCACCTTATCAACGCCAGCCGGTTTTGTTGCGGATTTATGAATTTAAGCATGTCAACGATGGTAAAATTACCGACAAACTTCATGCCGGACAAAAGCCCTTATTTCGTATTCCCGCGAGCGATTTTCACACTATCGATAAAGAGAGATTGCAACAGCTTTTGCCACCATTTTCATTGGTTCGCAAAGAGAAAATGAATGTTGAATCGGAAAAGTTGAAAGTGGAATCGCGTCAGCTTTCACATCAGTTGGAAGCCGGTTGCGTGCGTGAAGAAAAATATGAAAATAAGCGCAAAAAATATTTTTCTGCGCTTGAAATTGATGATGAAAAAATTTCACCAAAAACTCCGCGCATCGGCAAGGAAGGTTGTTGTGGTAAGGGTTGTAACGGTTGTCTGATTTTTTGGCACGACGAAAAATATGCCAAAGCGCGCGAGATTTTAAAAACCAAAAAAATTGGAGAAATGTTGTAAAAAAATTAAAAACTTGAATGAAAAAAAAATTAGTTATTGCAATTGACGGCCCGTCGGCGTCAGGGAAAGGAACGTTGGCAAAAAAAATTGCGGCGCATTTTGGTTTGGCTTGTCTCAATACTGGCGCGATTTACCGGCTTATTGCGCTTCGCATAATTGAGCAAAGAATTGATCCGCAAAATTTTGATCACAAAATTTTTGCGCTGACAAAAAACATTTCTGAAAGTGATTTGGAAAATGAAAAACTCTTTAGTGAAAATGTTGGAGAGATTGCATCGCTGATCGCAAAAAATCCTAAACTTCGTGCCGCAATTTTTGATTTTCAGCGTGATTTTGTTGAATGTGGTAAGCGGGAAAAAAATGGCTGCGTTCTTGAAGGACGCGATACCACAACGGTTATTTGTCCAGATGCCAATTACAAATTTTTTATCACCGCCACAGTTGAAATTCGTGCCAAACGCCGCTTTGAGCAGCTGAAAAATGTTCCTTACGAAGAAATTTTATCGCAGTTAAAAAAGCGCGATGAAAATGATTTAAATCGAAAAGATTCCCCTCTGAAAATTGCGCCAAATGCCATAATTATTGACAATGGAAACTTTTCTGTGGAAGAAAGCGTGAATAAAATTTTGTCTTTTATTAATTTTTAAAACTATGCCCGGAATAGAAACTGTAAGCCACGAATCCAGAGATGTATCAGACAGAATAAATGCCAGAATAAATGCCAGAATAAATGCCAGAATAAATGAGATGGCATCAATGTCCGATGCTATGCAAACGAGAGTTGATGCGCTGCAAGAGGAATTAAGAGTTAATATGGATGATTCCCATTCTGATTATGTCATTGCTGAAGCTTTGGGTCTAACTCATGAAACACGTTCTCCAAGCGGAGTAATAACCTTTAGCAGCACTGCTGGAACGCCAGAACGCAAGGATACTGTTGCCGAATCACTAGGTTTGCTACGTGACGGCAGGATTATCGGACGATATACTGAAGCTGATATTGAAACGCCGGTGATAGAAAAATTTGATCCTGCAGAATTTGCGCCCGGGATTCCTGATATGGTTTTTAACCCTGATTCACCTCAATCCTTGCGTGATAGTGAGGCTTTCAAAGCTTTGGTTGTACAAATGCGGAAGGAAGCCGAACTTGATGACAAAAGAAGAGAAAAAGAATACAGCGCAACTGGCGTCAAACCCAATGCAACCGGCATGATTGCACATATTGATAAGATGCTTGCCGGCTATTATACTCATGGTTTTGGGACTGAGAAGGATTGTGATTCAGCTTTTAAATTTGCTCTCGAAGGTATCCCAATTTTTACTGCAGAAGTTCAGCTTTATTCCGCAACTCAGGTGGTAATTGGTAATGAAATGGATGGTGATGCTTTTGCCGAAATTTATCAACGCGCTTTTCAATCTTTTGAAAGAGCGGCGCAGGAAGGAGATAAAAGAGCGGCAGTTGCTGTTGGATATTATAATTCCCAAGGTGATGAGATGGCAAAGGTGAGACGTGATTATGGTTTGGCTAAAAAATATTTTGCTCTTGCCGGTGAAAGTTTTGAGCAGGAGCGTGGGGATTTGGGGGCTTTGGCCACCGAGCATATCTCTGATCATCCAAAAGAATCGGAACGTGCCAATTTTCTTCTCGAATTATTAAATTCCTTTGTTCAGGCAGTGGTTGATTTATTTACAACCAAAGGAACAAGAGAAATCAATGATTTGAAAGATGTAGTTTCATCGCTTAGAAAACATGGCGCTTCCACTGCAGAAACTGGTGCAAATGAAGAAGAAGGACAAACTCAGGTTGATCAATTGCAAGACAGAAGAGCGCGTGTCGAAAGAATGAGGTCAGGTGGAGGCGATGGCAGATCCGGCGGTTAATTTCAAAAATTTACAAAAAATTTCTCGTTGTCTGATTTCAGTTTCTGATAAAACAGAAATTGTTGGGTTGGCTAAATTTCTGGCTTCGCAAAGTGTTGAAATAATTTCCACCGGTGGAACTTTTAAGCTTTTGTGTCAGGAAAAAATTCCGGCGAAAGAGATTTCTGACTTCACGAATTTTCCGGAAATGATGGATGGGCGTGTCAAAACTTTGCATCCGAAAGTTCATGGCGCTTTGCTGGCAATTCCTGATAATGATGAGCATATGAAATCAGCGCAACAGCATAAAATCGAATCAATCGATTTGCTCATCATTAATCTTTATCCCTTTGTTGAAACAGTGGCAAAGACGTCCAGCGAAGAAGAAATCATCGAAAATATCGATATTGGCGGGCCAGCGATGGTGAGGTCGGCAGCCAAAAATTTTGCTTACAAAACCGTGATCACTTCTATAGCGCAATATCAAAATTTGCGAGATGAGATGGAAAAAAATTTTGGTGCAACATCGTTTGAATTCAGAAAAAATCTGGCAGCGCAGGCTTTCAAAAATATCGCCAATTACGACATCGCAATTTCCAATTGGTTCAACAAATCAGATTTTGCTCTGCTTTTGGAACTCAAACAATCTTTGCGCTATGGTGAAAATTCACATCAAAAAGCCGCGCTTTATTCCACTTCTGCTTCAGGAATTGTGAATGCCAAACAGCTTCAGGGAAAAGAGCTCAGCTACAACAATCTCAATGATGCTGATGCTGCTTACAATCTGATTTTGGAGTTCAAACAGCCAGCTTGCGCTATCATTAAACATACCAATCCCTGCGGTGTAGCGATTGGCAAAAATCTGTTTGAAGTTTATCAAAGCGCGCTCTCATCTGATCCGAAATCAGCTTTTGGCGGCATTGTTGCTCTAAATGGAAAGATTGATGAAAGTTTAGCGCAGGAGCTTTCAAAAGTTTTTTACGAAGTAATCATTGCTCGTGAAATTGATGAAAAGGCGAGAGAAATTCTGGCGACGAAAAAAAATCTGCGCTTGCTGATTGCTGATTTCAAAAAAGAAATACAAAGCCAGATAAAATCTGTTTTCGGAGGATTTTTAATTCAGGAGCTTGATCAAAAAATTATCAGTAAAAACGACCTGAAACTGGTTTCAAAAAAATCAGCAAGCGAAAGCGAAATCGAGCAATTAATTTTTGCGATGTCGGTGTGCAAACATGTTAAATCAAATGCGATTGTGGTGGTTTCTGATTTTCAAACTATCGGCATTGGCGCTGGTCAAACCAGCCGTGTTGATGCTTGCGCAATTGCCTGCAAAAAATCCGCTGAAAAAGCGCGCGGCGCATTTTTGGCGTCTGACGCTTTTTTCCCTTTTGCCGATAATATTGAAATTGCTGCTAGCTATGGAATCAAAGCCATCATCGCGCCAGGTGGTTCAGTGCGCGATGAGGAGGTTATCGCCAAGGCCGATGAAAAAAACATCGCGCTATATTTCATCGAAACCAGACATTTCAAACATTGATTTCCTGCAGAATTTTTTCATGCAGTTCTTTATCGCCGCAAGCAACAAGCTTCACATTTGATTTTAACTTCAAATCATTTCCCTGCCAGTCGGTTATAATGCCGCCAGCCATTTCGATTATTGGAATCAGCGCGGCATAATCATAAACTTTTAAGCCCGGATCCAAAACGATATCAACAAATCCTGAAGCAAGCGAAGCGTAGGAATAACAATCGCCGCCATAAATAATGCCGCCAAGACGCTGGTATTTTGTAAGGCTGGCAAGTTTTTTTAAAACATCATCATCACCATTTTGAAAGTGATGCGATGAAGAAGCGCACATCACGGCATCTGCAATTTCAGTGCAATTTCTGGTTTGGTTTTTTACACCATTAAGCCATGAACCTTGGCCATCGATACCAATCCAGCGCTCATTGGTGATTGGCTGATTCATGATTCCTAAAATGGATTTTCCTTTGCAGGTAAGTGCAATCAATGTGCCAAAAAGTGGGCGGCCGATGATGAAAGATGAGGTGCCGTCAATTGGATCAAGAATCCAGGTGAAATCAGATTTTGTCTCTTTGGTGCCATATTCTTCGCCGATAATTCCATGATCAGGAAATTTTTTTTCGATTTCTTCGCGAATAATTTTTTCAATTTCACGATCGGCTTTGGTAACAGGGGAATCATCTTCCTTGGCCATTTCACCAATTTCAAAATGGCGAAAATATTTTTTGGCAATTACCGATGAGAGATCGGCGAGATGATTGGCAAATTCGATAATTTCTTTAGGCACTGCTTTAGACACTGTTAGCTAATTATTTTTGGGATTTTTTTGAGCGATATCCGACAAAAAATAAGTGAAACTTAATTTCCCGCTTCCTAAATTCGCAAGCCTCTCCAACAAATCAAACGTTTTCCATGAAAGAAAGAATTGCAATTATTTCCGGCTTCAGATCTCCAATGGGAAAGGCCGGTGGAAGCTTGAAAAATCTTACTGCTCACGATTTGGGAGCACATATTGCCAAAGAAGTTTTGACTCGCGCAAAAATTGATCCGCAAAAAATTGACGAAGTAATTATCGGCAATGTGGCGCAGCCGGCAGAAGCGGCGAACATTTCGCGTGTTATCGCTTTAAAAGCCGGTATTCCTGATTATGTTCCGGCTTTCACAGTGCATCGCAATTGTGCTTCTGGCATGGAAGCAATGACCACTGCCTCTTCAAAAATTTTAAATGGCGAAGCTGAAATCATTCTGGCTGGCGGTGTGGAATCGATGAGCAACATTCCTTTGATGTTTGGTAAAAAAATGACTGCACTTTTTGCCAATTTGATGAAGGCAAAAACTTTGCAACAAAAGATTTCAACGATTCTAACTTTTCGCCTGAATTTTCTTGCGCCGGTTGTGGGTTTGCTTCAAGGCCTTACTGATCCAATCTCCGGCCTGATTATGGGTTGCACCGCAGAAAATGTGGCGAAGGATTTTAAAATTACGCGCGAAGAGCAGGATCAGTTTTCCTTGCTATCGCATCAAAAGGCTGAAGCGGCGATGACAAATGGAATTTTCAAAGAAGAAATTATTCCGGTTTTCAATAATGACGAAAAAAATTCGCAGATGATTGAAGAAGATGAAGGTGTGCGTAAAGGTCAAAAAATCGAAGATCTATCCAAGCTCAAGCCATATTTTGAAAAAGTGACCGGCACGGTGACGGTTGGCAATTCATCGCAAATCACTGATGGTGCGGCGTTTGCAATTTTAATGCGTGAATCGAAAGCAAAGGAACTTGGTTTGCAACCTTTGGGCTATATTCGCGAATTTGCCTATGCCGGCTGTGATCCTTCGCGCATGGGTTTGGGCCCGGTTTTTGCTTCCAAAAAAGTTTTGGATAAATCCGGTTTGAGTTTGCAGGATATGGATTTATTCGAAATTAATGAAGCCTTCGCCGCGCAAGTGATTGGCTGTGTTCGCGCCTTTGCCTCTGATGAATTTTGTCAGAAAAATTTTGCTTGTAATGCTCTTGGCAAAATTGATCCAAAAATTCTTAACGTTAATGGTGGTGCGGTTGCACTTGGTCATCCGGTTGGAATGTCTGGCGCTAGAATTATCATCCATTTGCTGCGCGAACTAAAGCGCCGTGGTAAAGATCATGGTCTCGCCACGCTTTGCATCGGCGGCGGGCAGGGTGGAGCAGTGATTGTCGAAGTAAACTAACCTCCTTTGAAAAAGGAGGTGGCGCAAAGCGCCGGAGGATTTCAAAAACCTCCTTTGAAAAAGGAGGTGGCTGATTGCGAAGCAATCAGACGGAGGATTTATGGAGACAAACTCAGAGTTA
>MEMO01000012.1:22256-22606 GCA_001767955.1 Alphaproteobacteria bacterium RIFCSPLOWO2_01_FULL_40_26
CGAAGCAATCAGACGGAGGATTTATGGAGACAAACTCAGAGTTAGAGTTTGTCTCTCTCAAATCACCCGGCATCGCACTTCGTGCGATGCCACCCTCTTTTTCAAAGAGGGTTTTCTTGACCTCCTTTGAAAAAGGAGGTGGCGCAAAGCGCCGGAGGATTTTTGGAGACAAACTCAGAGTTAGAGTTTGTCTCTCCCAAATCACCCGTCATCGCACTTCGTGCGATGCCACCCTCTTTTTCAAAGAGGGTTTTCTTAACCTCCTTTGAAAAAGGAGGTGGCTGATTGCGAAGCAATCAGACGGAGGATTTATGGAGACAAACTCAGAGTTAGAGTTTGTCTATCTCAAA
>MEMO01000013.1 GCA_001767955.1 Alphaproteobacteria bacterium RIFCSPLOWO2_01_FULL_40_26
ATTGCTTCGCAATCAGCCACCTCCTTTTTCAAAGGAGGTTTTTGAAATCCTCCGGCGCTTCGCGCCACCTCCTTTTTCAAAGGAGGTTTGGAACTTTTGATTTATTTTCTATGCACTCCCTCTTTGAATCTACCATCAATCTCTTCACATCTTTCATCAACGAAATCGGCTATTTTGGCATTTTTATCGGAATGTTTTTGGAAAGCACTTTAGTGCCGCTGCCAAGCGAAGTAATCATGATTCCTGCTGGAATCCTTGCAGCAAAGGGGGGAATGAATGTTTATATCGCCACGATTGTTGGGATTTTGGGAAATGTCGGCGGCGCGATTTTTAGCTATTGGCTTGCTGCTTCGATTGGCCGCACGATTTTATTTCGTATCGGAAAATATTTTTTTGTTAAAGCGGAAACCATCATCAAAATCGAAAATTTTTTTAAAAATCACGGACCAGTTTCAATCTTCATCGGACGGCTTCTACCAGGCTTTCGCCACTTCATTTCGCTTCCGGCGGGAATTGCTAAAATGGATATGAAATTGTTTTTTATTTATACCGCAACTGGTTCAGCAATTTGGACTTCTATGCTTTCAGCTCTTGGATTCTTTATCGGAGAAAATCAGCAATTAATCGAAAAATATCTGCATGAAATCGCAGTTACTGTCGGGCTTTCATGCACGCTGATTCTGGCAATTTACATGTTTTTGAAGCCAATGCGGAAATAGGCATATCCCGTAACAACGGTCAAAACAGCGGCAAGACAAAATAAAATTTTTGCGAAAGTGACGATAGCGCTGATGATGAGAAATGTGACATCAACTTCAATAAAACCCCCAAGCCAGTAATAAAAAACATAAGACGAACCATTATCACCCAAAAGCAAACCACCGATGGCAAACATCTGCACGGCGGTTTTGTATTTCGCCAATTTGCTGACCGGCACTGAAACATGAAGCTCAGCCAAAAATTCGCGCAAACCGGAAACTAAAACTTCACGACAGATGATGATGAGACCAGGAAAGAGAATCCATGGATTAGTTGGATTGAAGCGAATCAACATCACAATTGCCACAATGACCAAAAGTTTATCAGCAATTGGATCAAGACATTTACCAAAATTTGACTGCGCCCTCATTGAGCGCGCGAAATATCCATCAAAATAATCCGTAATCGCCGCAATACCAAAAAGCGTGGCCGAGACAATATTTGCAACCATTCCCGGAATGTAAAAAGAGAGGATGAGAAGAGGAATGATGATAAGGCGGAGAGTTGTGAGGAAGTTGGGAAGTTGACGCATTTACTTAACCATCTCAATTTTCATCTTCGCCTCTTCCAGCCTTTTATTGCAATGTTCGCGCAAAACATTGCCTTCCTCATAAAGAGCAATCATGGAATCAAGATTGATTTTTTGTGAAGATAAAGTTTCAACAATTTCTTCAAGACGAGCCATGGCTTCTTCAAAGCTCATTTTGGAGATTTTTTTTGCGATATTTTTTGTCATATACCAAATAATGGAATTGCTTCTCCAACCTTATCCGTCAAGCGAATTGGATAATTATCGGAAAAACAGGCATCGCAATATTGCGGATTTTTTTCGTTGCGTTTGCTGTTGGTGATAGCGCGGTAAAGGCCATCAATTGAAATATAGTCAAGCCTATCGGCGCCAATAATTTTTCTGATTTCTTCAACCGACATCTGAGATGCGATGAGGTCTTTTTTGTCAGGAGTATCAACGCCATAAAAACATGGCGCAATTGTTGGCGGACTTGCAATCAACATGTGAACTTCTTTGGCGCCAGCATCACGAATCATCTGCACAATTTTCTTGGAAGTGGTACCGCGCACAATGCTATCATCGATCAAAATCACTCTTTTTCCCTTAATCACCGACAAATTGGCATTGTGTTTGAGTTTAACGCCGAAGTGACGAATGCGGTCGGTTGGCTCGATGAAAGTTCTGCCGACGTAGTGATTACGGATAATGCCAAGCTCAAAAGGAATTTTTGATTCCATGGCATAGCCAATGGCTGAAGGCACTCCGGAATCCGGCACCGGAACAATCACATCAGCGTCAATTCCGATTTCACGCGCTAACTCAATGCCAATATTTTTACGCATTTCATAAACATGTTTGCCTTCAATGATGCTATCGGGACGAGCAAAATAGACATATTCGAAAATGCAGAATTTTGATGGTTTTTTAGCGAAAGGTTTTTGCGATTTTATGCCATCTTTGCTGATGTTAACCATCTCGCCATTAACGATATCCCGTTCAAATTTAGCACCGATAATGTCGAGAGCGCAAGTTTCGGAAGCAACGACATAAGCATCGCCAAGCTTTCCTAAAACAAGCGGACGCACGCCATGTGGATCACGCAATGCAATGATGCCATCCTTGTGAATTATAACCAAAGAAAATGCGCCTTCAATTTGCGAAACGGCGTCAATGATTTTTTCGTTAAGAGTGGCTTTCTGGCTTAAAGCAATGAGATGGATGATTATTTCCGTATCCATCGTTGACTGAAAAATCGCGCCCTGATTAATAAGTTTTTTGCGCAAAATCACAGCATTGGTTAAATTGCCATTATGCGCCAAAGCAAGAAAACCAAGGCTTAACTCCGCATAAATTGGCTGAGAGTTTCTCGCAGTTTTTTTGCCGGCAGTGGAATAGCGCACATGGCCGATGGCAGAGTTTCCTTCAAGTTTTTTTATGACACGTTTTGAAGTAAAATTGTCGGCAACCAAACCTTCAGCAAAATGAGCAGAAAAATTTTCACCAGACATTGAAACAATCCCGGCCGCTTCCTGCCCGCGATGCTGAAGAGCATGAAGACCAAGCGCGGTATTTACCGCAGCATCAGAAGAGCCATAAATTGTGAAAATTCCGCATTCTTCGTGAAGTTTATCGAACATTATTGAACTGCATCATAATTAGCGCGCGACATGAGATACTTGTAAACAATCAAGTTTTCCATGATGCGCTGCACATAATTTCGCGTTTCAGAGTAAGTAATGAGTTCGATCCAATCAATCACTTTGTCGATGTCTTTCTCTTTGCGCGGATCATAAAATTCATTGATCCAACGTTGTGTGGCGTTGGGGCCGGCATTGTAAGATGCAATTGCCAACATCTCTGAACCTTCAAAACGGTTAGTCAGTTTGGTGATGTAATAAGAGCCGAGGCGAATGTTGTATTTGATGTCGGTTGCCAATTTTTTTCTGTCGTAGGAAATTTTTAATTCCTTGGCGATAAGTTTGGCGGTGTTTGGCATTAATTGCATAAAACCAATCGCTCCAGCCCCACTCATTGCACTTGGCACAAAGCCGCTTTCCTGCTTGATGATGGCGTGAACCAGTGGCGCATTTTCGTCATTTGTCACTTCCCTGACGATCTGAAATTTATCCTTGATGAAAAAAACATTTTTTCTTGCGGCAGTGCGCGACAATCTGGCATCAAGCTCGCGATCACCAAGTTCATTCACAATTTTCATCACCACTGCAATTTGTCCTTCAGCTTCCGAATTATTAATCAGCCATTCAAAAATTTTTGCGGCATTGGTTTTGTCACCAGTAATAGCAAGGAGATAAGCCACTTGCGCTGCGCGCGATTCGGCGATTTTGGCCATATCGCGACCAGTGATGTCGGGATCTTTGGGAAGAATGATATCATCCTGCGCACCAACCGGATCAAGAAGGCGATGTTTGTGAATCGCAAGCTGGCCATAAAAAAATACCGGATATTTTGCCGCTTCTCTATACCATTCAATTGCCTTCCATTTGTTGTTCATTGCCTCACTGGCCATGGCCAGCCAATAGGCGCCGCGGGCAAGAGTTACCGGTTGTGAAACGTTCTGGTAAAGATTTTCGAAATGTTTGTAAGAAATTTTTGGCTGATCAAGAAAACGCAAGGCAATCCAGCCAGAAGTCCATTCTGCTTCCCAATAATCGGAAGAATTTTTTGACAGATTGTGACGCGAAATCAGTTTATAGGCGGTTTTATATTCCTTCTGCTTCAACATTTCGCGCGTGTAAAGACGGCGCAAACTAAACCATTTTTCAGGAAATTTTGCTTCAACATCAAGCATCAGATCAAGCAGCTCATCAAGCTGATCTTTGGCTTTGTGCCAGATAACACGGCGATAAGTCAGATTTTCACTTGAACGCAAACGGCGCGGCACAGTTGCGATAATTTTGTCAATGTAGTGCGGTGAATTTTGCAATTCGATTATGGCATTAAACAAAGATTGATAATCCTCATTAACCAGATTCATGATACGTTTCGCATCGTCATTTCTGCCATCCCATAACAGGCGGTCAATGCGATTAGCGTGATTAATTTCGCTTAATTGTCCAAAATATTTAGCAAAAAAAATTTTTTCCTCTTCAGCAGAAAAATTTTCTTTTACCCAAATTGTGGCAATCGAATTTTGAATTTGCCTGCGCTGTAATTCCTTCTCATTTTCAGCGATTTGTGTGTGCGACAGATTTTCAATTTTTCCTTCCACAACGCGAAGCTTTGTTTCAGCCATCTGCACTGGATTGTGCGAAAAATAATATTCAGATTGAATGTATGGAACATCATTTTCTATCGCCACCCTTTCAACATTGCGCCTGATTTCACTGATGTTTGGATAAAAAGGATTATCGATGGCAAAGCGCGAAATATCGCTGAAAGAAATGGTTTTTGGATTTGCGATGGAACTGAATTTGTTCCATAAAATTATGTCTGTTACGGCATTGCGAACAGAGGTTTTTCCTGATGATTGCGACTGGATTTGATTGGCATAACTCAAGGCCTCATCATAATTTTTATCGCGTATGGCAAGGCTGATTTTTTTTAACGCTTCCAAATCTGATGCGGTAAATCCATGCCACAATTTTTGTGAAATTGGCGATGCAATTCCAACCGCAAAGGAAGCAAAAAAAATCGCAAAGGTAAGACTGAAGATTTGTCGCAAGTTGGAATTGTCCTTTAGAAATGAATAGATCCTGAAACAAGTTCAGGATGACACGAAGAATTGTTGTCATCCTGAACTTGTTTCAGGATCTTAAAATCCTAAATCCTAAATCTTAAATCCTAAATTAATGGCTTCTTGAATTATCGTTCAAAGCCTTAACGCTGATTAGCTTTATCACAACAGGTGGAAGTGTTTCCGAGGTATGATTTTCTTCTATGTCATGCTCACTCATAGCCGCTGGCCTACCGCTTTTTGGCAATTCGCCCTTTTTTTGGTGAAAATAAAATTTCCAAATGTCTTTTGCATATTTTTCTGTTACCACGACCTTATCTCCATCAACTTTCCATTGCGGACCTTTAGGCAATTCTTCGACAACTTCTGATTTATCGGATTTTTTTCTGTAATGCAGCATAACTTTTTTATCATCAACTTTATAACCCTCCAACATCAAATCAGATGATTTTGGCTTTTGATAAGCCACTGGCTCTTGCCTCAATTCAACGTATAATTTTCTATGTTGTGGTGATTTTGGTTTTGGATATCTTGCGCCTGAATCTACTCTTACCCTTTCACTCTTTTCTTCATCTCTTGAACCAGCCCTTTTTTTATGTCTATCATCACTACCAGAAAATGGTTTGCGATCACGCCTATCGCTTCCGTGCCTCTCTGAACTAGCTTGCTTTGCAAGAATCTGATTTATCTGCTTTTGACATGGTATTAAAATTTGAGCCGGATTATTCAAAAAATCCGAAGGACGTTGACTAATTTCCGAAACCATTTCCTTAACTGCCGGCATATCATCTTTGCTGTCGAATCTAATTCTGACTAAATCATCAAAAAACTTCATCGCAGCAGATTTATTGGGAACTTCCTTATCATGATTTAACTGAAAATACCATGATTCAGCAAAGTCTGCTATGATTTTACGATATATTCTTCTTGCTTGCTCATCAATAATTCCAAGAGGAGGCAATGATTCTAATTTTTCGTGATAAGCGCTTGTGGAGTTAAGAATTTCTAATAGCTGATTATGACTTTTTTGCGTAAAACCAGCGGCAACTCTGGAACTAAAACTTTGTATTAAATCTCGCTTTCTGTCTGCAATGAACCTTTGCGCATTCACCTCAACTCCATCTTGCGCAAGAGTCTCGCCAGCTTTCACTTCACGAGCTGCGTGAACTCTAGCTAAATTAAAAACTGCATGATAGCCACAACTATAGCCATCTTCTTGACGCGGACACGCTAACGTTTGACATGATTGCGTTTGATATTGCCTCATCTGCTCAGGAAGACGAGTCTTGAACATATCGGTCTCTTTCAAACCATCACTAGCAAGATCAGTAATTGTGATATTGCTTAATATCCTCTGTACAGCCGGATGAATATCTCCATCACGTCCGAGTGAATCCATGTAATACGACTGAATGAAAAATTTTCCATCACCCTTATCAACCCTCCTCAAATGCAATGCAGTCCAGTGGGTATTTCCTACTATCTGTCTATTTTCTAAATGGCCTCTGCATAAGGCAAAAGATGCTTTATCTTTGCCATAGGCAATAAATTTTAATACCGCATCACGTAAATTATAATCAATACCCGCCGCCGCATCTTCATTAATAACACAAACATCAACCTGCGACTTATCACTCAATGCATCATATCCAGTATCGTTTACTATTCCAGCTTTCTTGAACGCCTCACGCATCAAATATTGAACATTATGATGCGTAAGATTGGTGTAATCACAAACATAGTGGAAAGCATCGTCGAAAGCATCTTGTTGTTGGACAAATTTTTCTTTAGACATGGAAACTTTACTTTGATTTAAATAACCCCAATAACGCTTAAGAAAAATGCTCCCAGCTTTACTCTTTGAAGAACATTACCACCCTCACCAAAATATTACCCCTCACCCCAACCCTCTCCCACAAGGGGAGAGGGAGTTAATCCGAATTCGGTGCTACTCCCTCTCCCCTTGTGGGAGAGGGTTGGGGTGAGGGGTAATATTTTGGTGAGGGGTAAATGACCTAGAAAGAGTAGAGTGATTACAAATTTTCTTAAGCATTATCTTGTGGTTAAATACCTAAACTTTAACCCCAATAACGTTTAAGAAACCCAGATTCAAATTTACAGACTCTAAGCTAAATCACAAATCTCACCACACTGTCACCCCGCACTTGTTGCGGGGTCCATCTCGTCAAAGACTTGATTTTATTGGTTGCGACCAAATGGACCCCGCAACAAGTGCGGGGTGACAGTGTGGTGGAGTTTATTGGTTTTACTCAGAGTTTGTAGACTTAAGCCATAATTCCTTAAGCGTTATTGGGGTTAAACTTTAAGCATTTTTGTTTGTTTGATTTCTACAAACTCTTTCGTAATTTCCACAAAAAATTTTTAGACAAATGCAATGTATAAACAATTTTTTCATCCGCTTTTTTTCGCGAAAAATTGGTGATGATGAATTTGGTAATGAATATTTTCAGAATAAATCCGGCAAAAGATTTGTGGTTTATAAAGGCATTGCCGAACCTTCTAAAGTGCCGATGGAATGGCATAGCTGGTTGCATTATTATTCAAAATTTTTGCCAACTAATGTTGGAAAATTCTCTTGGCAAAAAATTCATTTTCCGAATCTGACCGGAACAAAACATGCTTATTCACCAAAAAATTCTTCCGTTAAAAAAACTGACTCAGAATATGAGGCCTGGAAACCGGAGTAAATATGGGCAAAACCAATAATTATTTTGAAATCATCGTCGGAACTTTTGTTTTATTCTGCGCTGCATTTTTCTTCTTCACCTCGTTTAAAAGCGCTAAAGTCGGCACTTCCGGAGGTTATCATCTGGTTGCAAAATTTGACAATGTTGATGGCATTGCCAATGGTTCTGATGTTAAAATTTCCGGCGTAAAAATCGGCACCGTCGAAAATCAATTTCTCGATGAAACTGATTTTCGCGCAGCGCTAAAATTAAACATTGATTCCTCCATAAAATTACCATCCGACAGCTCGGCAAAAATTGCTTCGGAAGGTTTGCTTGGCTCAAAATATCTGGCAATTAATCCTGGTGGCGATGAAGAAATGCTCATGGATGGCGAAGAAATCGCCTTTACTCAATCTTCGGTAAATCTCGAAGAACTACTCGGAAAATTCATCTTCGGCTCGGAAAACAAAAACAAGAATGAGAAAAAATAGAATCATCGTAGCTCTTCTCTTACCACTTATTTTTGCCTCGGCTTTTGCACAGGAGCCAAAACCAACTCTCGATAAAATTGACCCATCCCGCTTCACCAACATGGTGACGATTCAAGGCTTGAACAAAACCACTGCAAAAATCTCAATTCTTACAATGAAGATTGGCGAAAAAATAAGTTTTGGCACTTTGCGCATTATTGCTCATAAATGCTGGCAAGCTCCGCTTGATCAAAAGCCGGAAAATAAAATTCTCATCGAAGTTTTTGAAGCCAAAGAAGAAGATGGTAAAGACAAAGAAGACAGAATTTTTTATGGCTGGATATTTGCTTCCAGCCCTTCAGTTTCCGGCATTGAGCACCCAATTTACGATCTAACGGCAATAAGCTGCAAAAACAAATAATGAAAATCGCTCCCTCAATTCTTTCCGCAGATTTCGCCAAACTTGGTGAAGAAATTCAAGCAATTGAAAAAGCCGGCGCTGATTATATTCACATTGATGTAATGGATGGTTCGTTTGTGCCAAATATCACCATTGGCAATGAAGTAATCAAAAGTTTGCGTAAAATTTCCACTTTGCCTTTTGATGTGCATCTGATGATTCAAAATCCTGATGCCCATGTTAAAGCCTTTGCTGAAGCGGGATCAGACCTCATCACCATTCATGCTGAAGCTTCAACTCATCTTGATCGATTGGTTGAACTTGTAAAATCACTGGAGAAAAAAATTGGCATTTCGATTGTTCCTTCAACTCATGAAGATGTTCTGGATTATGTGATTGAAAAGATTGATCTGATTTTAGTGATGACAGTTAATCCGGGTTTCGGCGGACAAAAGTTTTTATCATCGCAACTGAAAAAAATCGAAAATATCCGCAAAAAAATTGAAAAAACCGGCAAAAAAATTGAGTTGGAAGTTGACGGCGGAATTAACGCTGAAACCGCAAAATTAGCTGTAAAAGCCGGAGCTGATGTTCTGGTTTCCGGCTCATATATTTTTGGATCAAAAAATTATGCGGAAGCAATCGCAAAGTTAAGATGAAATATGTTGTCTACGGTCTCGGAGTTTCAGGAATTTCAACAATAAAATTTCTGGCAAAAAATGGTGAAGATGTAGTTGCAACTGATGATAATGAAGATTCTCTGAAAGAAAATTCTGCAAAATTTCCGCAAATAAAATTTTTAAAATCCAACGAAATCAAATTTGACGCTGAAACCATAATTAGCTTTGCTCCCGGCATTCCGCTTTATTTTCCTAAACCGCACAAAATTTTAGAAATCGTAAAAAAAACCGGCGCCATTTTGGCTTGCGATATCGAAATTTTTTATCGCATAAATCGTGATGCAAATTTTATCGCTATCACTGGAACTAACGGCAAATCAACCACCACTGCCCTCACCGGTTTTATTTTTAAAGAACTCGGAATCACTTCTGAAATCGGCGGAAATATCGGTGTTCCGTGTTTTGATTTACCAATACAAACCTCTCCCTCTGAAGGTAGATTGACTTACATTTTTGAAACTTCCTCTTACCAACTTGATCTGCTTTCACAAACGCATTTTGGCATTGTTGCACTGTTGAATATTACACCAGATCACCTTGATCGACATGGTTCAATGCATGGTTATATTGAGGCAAAAAAAAGAATTTTTAGGAATCAAATTGAAGGTGATTTTGCGCTGATTGATGTCGATGATGAAAATTCAAAAAAGATTTTTGATGAGTTAAAAAATGATAAAAATTTTCGCGCCACTTTAGTACCAATTTCGACAAAAAAAATTCAGGAAAATGGCGTATCACTTTTTGACGAAAAACTGGTAAATAAAATCGGCAAAAAAAATTCTGAATTTGAATTGCGTTCAGAATTCCTGCACGGCGAGCATAATGATCAAAACATGGCTTTTGCCTTCGCAATCACGCATTGCTTCCTATCGAAGCACACTGAAACAAGTTCAGCGCAGGCTGCACGAAGCACGAAGCACGAACAAATCATCAATGCTATCACAAAATTCCGCGGCCTACATCACCGTATGCAAATTGTTGGAAAAATTGCTGAAATAAAATTCATCAATGACAGCAAAGCGACAAATGCTGAATCCACAAAAAATGCTTTGAAGGCTTATGAAAATATTTTTTGGATTCTTGGTGGAAAGGCTAAAGAAGGAGGAATATCAATGCTTCAGCCCTATTTCAAAAAAATAGAAAAAGCATATTTGATGGGTGAAGCAACAGAAGATTTTGCACAAATTCTAGAAAAAAATTCTGTTAAATTTGAAAAATGTAGAGATTTGAAAACAGCTTTTGAAAAAGCTTTTTTAGACGCAAAAAAATCTAGCCTAACAGAAAAGAACATTTTACTTTCGCCAGCCTGCGCTTCACTTGATCAATGGAAAAATTTTGAACAGCGTGGCGATTATTTTTGTAAGCTATTTGATGAATTGCCAAAATCTTAAAACAATAAAAAATCTATTCCTATTTGCTCTTTTCATCATCTTTTTTTTACAAAAATCTTTTGCCCAACTTCCCGATTGTAGCACAATTTCCGGAACAGCAAAACCCGGAAATAACTGTTTATTCTACGGACTCAAACTCTGCCAGGCAGTTCCTGGTGTAAGCTATTCCATCTCTTCTTCCAATATCGTTAGCGGCGCTCCCAATCATCGTGTCAATTGCGCTGATTTAAGCGATTTGCCACTTTGTTCGCAAATTGACGGCACGACAAATCCGGGGAAAAATTGCGTTAAGGAATGTTCTGACGCTTCATTTATCTGTATTCCATTATTTCAAACCAGAGGACAAGATTGCGCCGTGCATAACCGCGATTGCATCCGATTTTGCGATGCGCCGGAAAGCGGATTTACTTTAAGTATCGATCCGGCTAATGGCTACTGCACTGGACGCAAATGCCATCAACTCGCAAGTGGCGTTAATCCAAATCCTCCGACAAATTGTAATTTGCTGCCATGCAACTTATTAACTCCTGACGAACTAAACGAGACCAAATTTGATGATGATAGCAAAAAATATTGCAATGGCGATGACATCAAATGCTACGAATTCACCCGCTCTCAACTTCAATTCACCAGAATGAGGGGAACCAACACCATGTGCAAAATCCACAATTGCCGCACATCTTCAGAAGAATGCGTGTCATTTGCCAATGATGATATTTCAAAAATCGAAGCCAAAGGCGCTGATTTTGTTAATGATTACAAAACTTACATCAATGCCGGCTATGATATAACCTCAACCACGCTTTGCACAGCTTTAATTTGCAAACCGATTGTAAACAGAGCATATCGCTGCCTGCCGGAAGGAGATAGCAATCCAACCACAAGAAACAGCTTTTGCGACACTAGTGGAGATGGAGCAGTTTGTAGTAGCGGTTATTGCTACAAAACCATCAATTGCAATTTAACCGCAAACGCCACAGAGCCAGAATGTATAATGGCCGTCCCCGACAGCAGCGGTGCTATTGGCACCAATGAAGACATTATGAAATCATGGTTTTACCGCCCAAAACCATGGCCAAGCGTTTATTCCTCCGGCACAACATACAGACCAATGGAGGAGAGAAGCGGAAATGATTCCGACAGCCTTTGCTACACCAAGGGACAAATGGAAAGTCAGGGCTGGGGAAGTTCTCCCAGTATTTTTGGAGCAAGTTTAGGATACTTTCATGATTATCTAGGCATGGATTCAAGATCTCCTGGAATGTGCGATAAATGGAAGCTGGGCGTTCGCGGCATGGGAGCTGGTTATCTTTGTGGCATGAATTTATGGTCTTATAATTTACCAAGGGACGACACCGCATATCACAAAGGCTATGTCAAAACCAACTATGTTGAAGGAGATGGAACACATAAACTCGTAGTGTGTTTAAGATTCAACAATTCCTTCGATCCGTTTACCTGGCCAACAGACGATACTTGTGGCGAAAGAAAATGTTCCATTACCTGCGGTTTTGGTATTTGCACTCAGGTTTGCGGATATGATATCTGTCGTGAACTAACAGTTTCAGACGCCAATCCGAGAGAATGCGAGATGACAGAAAATATGAATGAAAGCTATATTTTTGAAGACACTTTTAGTGGTGGAGATACGGCTTGCAGCGATGGAGAAAGCTGCGGATGCGCAAAAGTAATTGACGGCTATTTGAGATTGAGAGCGGTTAAATATAAAAATTACATCTGCACTTTTCTCGATGTGAGGGGAACTCTGGCCTATAATCCGCAATATTTTACCGGCAAAGAAACATTGTCTGATGGAACTTGCATTGCCGGAACAAAGCCGGCAAGTGGAGGAAATTGCAATGGCTATGACACTAATTCTGAGCCTGGACTTGCGCATTTATGGCGCACCATGATGCGTATTCCCTATATTCAAAACAACAGACCATCAGGAGAACCGCGGGGATATCTTGACAGATCCGGGCAATTATTCAGAGAGCAGGAATGCATACAGGCGTCATACAGATTACAACCTCCGAGAACTTACAATTTAGCCAATCTACAAAATTCAGCAGATATGTTCACACCACCGCTTTACATACTAAACAGCAGAATAAAAAGGGGCGAAGCAATTTCTCCGGGCATTCCACAAAAACCTTTGGGAACAACCGATTTCCACTATCCAGAACTTGAAGTTAAATTTGGCATTACCACGCAAAAAATGAGCTTGGGCATTGGCTATACCGGATTTGAGGAAAGCGGAGGCGATCCGGCCGCAAGCAAAACCATCACAACCACAGTCAATGACTTCAATTATTCCGCCGAAATTTTTGTCAAAAAGGAATATAATCAGGAAGCTTCACAGCCAATTTTTTGCCTGTATCGCAGACTTCAGGATCAGACGGGAGCATATATTCAGCCTATGCGAATCGGATGTGTTGAAAGACATCTGCCGGAAATTGATAACAAAGCCCTGAAGCTGATCACACCATCAATAAATTTACGCAGATTGTTGGTTTATCCCGCTTCCGGCAATACTTACAACAATTCCAGAATTACCGCGCGTTATTTAAGCAGCTCTGATGTCAACAGCGCAAATTGCGCTTCCCCTGCAGAATGTAGCCAGGAAATAGTCCTATCAAACACTAATCAAGCCATTCCAACCTGCGCGGCTGATATAGAAAAATATCAAGTCTGCGTTCAAAGAGAAGAATGCAGCAAATTGAATATTGAGTGCATAGAAAATGAAATTGCGCTATACCAGGCCAAGGTTGCAAACCAGCCGACAGAATCATTCATAACAGTCAGAAAAAATTGTGAACAGCTTCTATTGCCGACATGCAATCTCAAAAAAGGCATCGAATCAAACTCTTCGGCAACACTTTTTGATCCAAATCCGTCCGCCTCTGCAGGCAATCCAAATGCCTATGGCTGGTTTAATGAAATCTGCGTTGTTAGCGGCTTAAACAGCAAATTAAAAAAAGTAATTGCCTACGAAATCAGTGGCGGCGCCAAGGGAAAATGTTTAGTCAGCGCTTCAAGCCCATATCTAACCGATGGCAACTCATCCACAAACTGCAATGAAGGTGGCAAAGCGCCAAATTGCCTATGCCAGGAAGCGGTTGACGGCGTTGATCCGGGAACGGGATATATTGCCAGAATCCAAACTCCACATGAAGCCGGCCTTTGTATCGACATGCCATTGCCACAAACTTGTCCGGTAATTGATTATAACAAAAGCCCTAATTCCGACCAAAGCGATTCGGAATATATCCTCACTTCCTTAAACCAAACAAGCTATGGCAGCTCTGTTTCTGACATCAGCAACAAAGTTCATATTTCGCATAAATACAGAACCGAAGGCAAACCATCTCCCGATCCAATAACACTAAAAGGACATGCCGAATTTCCTGTTTCCGTTTTTGGCATGAATGATGTGCAAGGCGAATGTAAAAGTTTCTGGCGCAATAAAACATCCGTTAGCGGCACTTCCATTCCACCAAAACTCAATTGTATCAACAATGCCGGAAGCGCAGAATGGGAGGCAATAACTCGCGATGAGTGCATACGCTATTCATGTCCAGAAGTCGCAACTGCAGGTGTTAATGAAGATGGGGAATATCAAGGCGGATATGGCGCAACTGAAACCAATGAAAATAAAGGGTTAAGCCATGGATTTGCCACCTGGCCATCACTTGCTAAAACCAATGATTTTCTTGAAAGCGCAACTGCAACCTCGTGCATCACCGGTTTTAAAAGGGTTGGCGCAACAACTTTAATGTCCGGCGGCGAGAGTGATCCTAATCACGCTGCACTTTACAACCGCATCACTGGTTATAGCGGTGGCACCCTATCAACAAGACAATGCAATCAACTTGGTCAGTGGCAAACAGCAAACAATGTTTGTCAGAGAATAGTTTGCGCCGCAATTAATCCGCCAACACCAACTGGTTCCGGTGATACGGCAGCTTGGACACTTTGGGAAAATTCCGGCGGCGCCACCTTCTCTTCCGCCAATGCCTCAAGAAGTTCGATAAGAATCCAGCCGGAATCAATCGCGATTGGAACCTGCAATAATGATCTTGGATTTTTCCAGGCTCCGGGCGGCTCTCCTCCGAGCAGAGAATGTAATCATCTCGGCAATTGGAGCGCAGTAATAAACCAGTGTGTCACACATTGTGATGCCATCACTGATCCGAGCACAGCTTCCACTTCAAATAATGGCTATTCCTATTGGAATCAGGTTTTGAATGTACCAATCAATGGGGAAGTTGACGGGCCATTCAATGGTTGTGTCAACGGCTATTTTGCATATCCTTATCCGGCTTTGAGAAATAAATATGGTCAGGCTTACAGCCTGGTTGATAGCGGCGCAAATTATACCAGCAATATTCCACGAAATGTTGCTAACGACACCAGATCAGCAGGAAATCCGGAAAGAGTCTGCAAATCCATCATCACCGCCGGCGGCGCAGCAAATGTTTGGACCAACACTTCTTCAAGCTGCATTAACAAATGCGTTGGCGCTGATGAAGATGCTAGAATTGGCGCAGGAAAAACAAGTCATCCGACCAGAAACGGCACAATCGAACTTGAATGGCCAAGCACAAATTTCGGACAATTCGCATATATCGACAATCCAACCATTTCACAACAAGACGCTTCGCACTATTCCTCATCATCAAGGACAAATGGCTACTACTCGATTGCCAGATATTGCAACCCAACTACCCACAAATGGGATAATCCGATAGTGCATTGCGCTACCAATAACGGCCAAATTTCCGGATCAAACGCACTTTATAACTCACCAACACCGAGAATTGCTGCCGGTTCAACAACCGGTAACGGAACATGCCTATCCAATTACTATTCAAACAGTAGTGGCAACACTTCCGCCGCAACCTACACCTGCTCCTATAAAAATTCTTCAAACAAAATTGATGAAGTTTATTTCACGCAAAGCTCCGGCAATAATTGTCAACCATATTGCCAGGTATCAAATGGTCAGAACTTTGGCACTGGTTCAACATCTTTTATCAGCGGATATTACGGCTCCGGTTCAACATTAAATTTGAACTGTAGAAGTGGATTCGGTAGTGCACTAATTGGATCAGAGATAAGTGATCCTTTTTCTGATTGTGGAAGGTTTCCAAACAATAGATCAGCCAACGGGCCGTATGTTACCTGTCAATCGAGCGGAGCTTGGAGCGGAATTTCTAACGACTGCTACCCCTGCAGATCATGTACTGCAACTAGCCTCAGTGCCAGTGTAACAAGAACAGTAGATTGTTTTTGGGGAGATTATGACTTAACTTATAATTTTTCATCATGGGCAACAAACCTGGTATTATCGCATAATACTATTGCACAAACAACTGGAATAACAGAAAGCACATGTTCTGCAGGCGTTTCTTATCCATCATTACATGCACAAGCTGGGGTGTCATGCACTGATAGCAACAAATCGGTATCTTACCTTAGCGGTAGCATTTACTATTAACTAATTAATGGTCTATGAATTTCTATTTTTTGGTAAAAATTAAAACTAAAAAAAGCAGCAGTATGTCTAAATACAGCAGCTTTTTTTAGTTTTAATTTTTCCTCAAAAATCCTTTGTTGGTTGGGAGTATAAATTTATGTTTTGGTATAAACTAACCCCAATAACGCTTAAGGAATTATGGCTTAAGTCTACAAACTCTAAGTAAAACCAATAAACTCCACCACACTGTCACCCCGCACTTGTTGCGGGGTCCATTTGGTCGCAACCAATAAAATCAAGTCTTTGACGAGATGGACCCCGCAACAAGTGCGAGGTGACAGTGTGGTGAGATTTGTGATTTAGCTTAGAGTCTGTAAATTTGAATCTGGGTTTCTTAAACGTTATTGGGGTTAAACTAAATAATTTTATCAAATGATCTCGCTAATAATGGGCAGTAAATCGGATTTTGCGACAATGCAGCATGTCTGCAAAATTCTTGATCAATTCAAAATTTCCTACGAAACCAAAATCATTTCCGCACATCGCACACCAAAAAGACTTTATCAATTTTGTGAATCGGCAAAAAAACGCGGAATAAAAATTATCATCGCCGGCGCTGGAGGAGCTGCGCATTTGCCGGGGATGACTGCAGCAATGACTGACTTGCCGGTTCTTGGAGTTCCAATTGAAAGCAAAACTCTTAAAGGTCTGGATTCACTTTTGTCAATTGTGCAGATGCCATTTGGAATTCCGGTTGGAACTTTGGCAATCGGCGAAGCAGGCGCCAAAAATGCCGCACTTTTGGCAATTGCAATTCTGGCTTTATCAGATGAAAAACTGGCAAAAAAACTGGAAAAATTTCGCAAAGATCAAACCGCAGCAGTTAGCATCAAGGCATAATCACGGACAGGCAGCAACAATATCAGACCAGCTTCCATAAGCTTCGCATTTTTTGGTTAAGCGTTTGTCTTCATTTGGAGTTGTGCATGAGCTGGTAGCATAAACAATTTTTCCGTAATAGGCATTGGCATTGGCAAAAGCTGCTCCGGCATCCTGACATGGAATCAGAAACATCGCCTTAAAATCTTCAACCAGATCATTTCTGCGCTTGAACAAAACAATATCATCAAACACATCACTATTGCCGGCTGATGCCATAATCACATTGTTAAAAGCAGCTTGGTTACTGCCGTCATTGAAAGAAGTTGCATCATTATCTTGCTCGTCCAAATCTGATGAACGTGTATTTTGTGAAGATGAGTTGGTATTAAAAGCACCGGATTTATTGGCCCCATAACTGATTAAAACCATAATAGCATCATCGGTCACCGCTTGAGAAACGCCGGCTGGTTTCTCGTTAATAGTCATAATTGAAGTGAAGGTTGCAGTGCCAAAAGTTGCTGTGCCAAAATTTGGTGTAGCCTCAATTGCTTTGGTAAAATTTTTATCAACCACATAAGCAATTTTGTTTTCAAAACCATCTTCAGCCATGTCATTTCCAAGCCCTAGCATCCTAACCGGAACCATGCCATAAACCAGATTTGCGCTTGTGGTTGATTGATAAACTCCACTACCAGAGCAAGCTCCCTGCGAACCAACTTCAGCGCCATAATCAGAATCAGTGGTTTTGATTTTTTTTAGAGAAGCTGGACAAGGCATTCTCTTATTTGCCACCAAAAAATTTCCTAAAGCTTTGTAAACTTGCTGCAAACGATCATTGGTGTTTTTGATTTTAGCATTGTTAACACTGCCAACAGAAACGGTTAACGCTCCGGTAATCAAAATCGAGATGATTAAAATCACAATCGAAAGCTCGATTAAGCTGTAGGCTTTTTTGAAAACTTTTTTGTTCATTTTTATTTTGACAATTTTGACTCGGTTTTTATGTTGCCGCGTCTTTGTTGGGGGGCATAGCTCAGTTGGTAGAGCATCTGCTTTGCAAGCAGAGGGTCAGGAGTTCGAGTCTCCTTGCCTCCACCACCCGTTTTTCTTTCCATCATCTAAAAACTTTTTCGTTTCTTCTGCCAAAAATTCACCTGGAAAATCCAAATGTCCAGCGCCTTGAATCTCGATGAATTTTTTTGGTGATTTAATGGCGTGATAAAGTTTTTGTCCTTCCTCAAAACGCACCACATCATCAGCGGTTCCATGAAAAATTAAAACCGGAGAAGAAATTTCCGGCGCAAAAGCAATTGAGTTGAATTTGTCTTTCAGCAACAAATTAACCGGCGCAAACCAATATCTGTTTTGAGCAACAGAAACAACAGAAGAAAATGGCGATTCAAGAATCACGGCATGAAATTTATGCTTTGCCGCAAATTGTATAGCAACTCCCGAACCAAGAGATTCTCCAAAAAGAATGATATTTTTTGTCGGATAACCTTGTCCTAAAAGAAATTTATATGCTGCATCGGCATCCATCATTAATCCAGCTTCGGAAGGCTTACCCTGTGATCCAAAATAACCGCGATAGGAAATTGCCAAAACAGCAAATCCCCTTTTAACAAAGGCCTGCAATTTCTCTTCACGATCAGCAAGATTTCCGGCATTGCCGTGAAAAAAAAGGATAGCCTTTTGTGCATCTTTTGAATCATGAATCCAGGCAAGGATTTTTATTCTATCTTCGGTGGTTAATTGTATTTCCCTGAAACCATCAGCAACTTTTTCAACCTTCCCCATCGGCATATATTGCAAATTGCGCTGGAAGAAAAACAGCAAAGCTAGAATCACAAAGTAAGTTGCAAGGGCTGTAAGCACGATTTTTTTCATTGGTTAAAGAGTTTGACATCCTCAAAATTTTGAATTGAGCGCGATTTTAAATTTGGACATGTTCTTGCAACCAAACCAGATAAAACCTTTCCAGAACCAATTTCGATAATTTCTTCAACACCTTGTGAAGCTAGAAATATCATGGTTTCACGCCATCTCACCGCAGCGGTTATTTGTTTGGCAAGCAAATCACGAATTTGATTTGGATCGTTAGCAATATCAGCAGTCACATTGGCAATCACCGGAATAGATGGCGATTTTATTTCCGCCTTCGCTAAAGCAATTTTCATTTCATTTTGTGCATCAAGCATCAGAGCAGAATGAAATGCGCCGCTTACCGGCAGCACAATGGCACGCTTTGCACCTTTCTTTTTCGCAATTTCAACTGCGCGATTAATTGCCGATTTTGAACCTGAAATTACCACCTGCCCGACTGAATTATCATTAGCAATTTGACAAATTTCATTTTGTGCCGCTTCGCTAGCAATTTCTTCTGCAACTTGAATTTCAACGCCAAGAATTGCCGCCATTGCGCCTGTGGTTTTTTCGCCACATTTTGCCATTGCGCGGCCACGAACTTGCAAAAGTTTGGCTGTTTCTTCAAGGCTTAAGGCCTTTGCAGCGCAGAGTGCAGAATATTCGCCGAGAGAATGTCCGGCGGTAAAGGCACAAAGATTTTCAAATTTTTTGCCAAAATCTTTTTCTAAAATTGTGATCAATGCTATCGAAACTGCCATTAAAGCCGGCTGCGTATTTTCTGTTTTAGTTAACTCTTCACTTGGCCCTTCAAACATTATTTTTGATAAATTCACACTTAAAATTTCATCAACCTTTTGAAAAACTTCACGCGCTGAAACAAAATTTTCAAAAAGATCTTTGCCCATTCCAACAGCTTGAGAACCTTGGCCGGGAAAAACTATTGCTGTTTTCATGGTTGTTATACGAAATGTTCGGTTTCTAAAATAACCCCAATAACGCTTAAGGAATTATGGCTTAAGTCTACAAACTCTGAGTAAAACCAATAAACTCCACCACACTGTCACCCCGCACT
>MEMO01000014.1 GCA_001767955.1 Alphaproteobacteria bacterium RIFCSPLOWO2_01_FULL_40_26
ATTACCGCCCACAATTCTATTTCAGAACAACCGATGTCACCGGATCAGTCACCCTTCCAAATGGCACTGAAATGGTGATGCCGGGAGATAATACCAGACTCACTGTCGAGCTTATCTCTCCTATCGCCATGGAAGAAGGCCTCAGATTCGCCATCAGGGAAGGTGGCAGGACTGTAGGGGCTGGGGTGGTTTCTAAAATTGTTAGGTAGGGGGGTTATGAAGACTGGCAAGGAAAGCATAAAAATTACCCTCGAATCTTTTGATCACTTTGTTTTGAACAAGGCGATGAATGAGATTATTGCAACAGTTAGAAGAACCGCTGCTGGAATCAGTGGTCCCATTCCTTTGCCAACTAAAATTGAAAAATTTTGCGTGATTCGCGGTCCTCACGTTGACAAAGATTCGCGTGAACAATTTGAAATCAGATCCTCAAAAAGATTACTCATCATCACTCCAACCGCACAAACAGTTGATGCTTTGATGAAGCTAAATCTTTCCGCCGGCGTGAATATTAAAATCGCGCTAAACGGAGCAAAAAGTTAACAATCTATGTTGGAATTAGTTGGAAAAAAGATCGGCATGACACATCTTTTTAGAGATGCTGGCTTTGTTGTTCCGCTTACAATGGTGCAGCTTTATGACAATTGCATTCTTGAGATTGTGGCCAATGAAAATAAAGATTTTGACAATCTTTTACTTGCTTTTGAAAAGTGCGAAAATCCAAAAAAACTTTCCAAATCCTTTGCTGGAATTTTTAACAAAAAATCCCTGCCACTTTTTAAAAAAATTCATAGTTCACAAATTTCCAAAGGTTCAACTTTGAAATCAGGAGATTCAATTTCTGTGGATTCAATTATAAAAATTGGTGACAAAATTTCCATTCGTGGAGTCACAATTGGTAAGGGTTTTGCCGGTGTGATGAAAAGATGGAATTTTCGCGGTTTGGAAGCTTCGCATGGTGTTTCTGTTTCTCATCGTTCTCATGGTTCAACCGGTCAAAGACAAGATCCGGGAAAAACTTTCCGTGGCAAAAAAATGGCCGGGCACATGGGTGTTGAAAATGTGACGATAAAAAATCTGGAAGTAGTTTTGATTGACAAGGAAAAATCACTTATCGCTGTAAAAGGCGCAATCCCTGGTCATGCCGGTTCCGATGTGATTTTGAAAATTGCAAAAATATGAGCTCAATAAGTGTTAAAACAATTGATTTTGGCAATGGAGCAATTGGTTCTAAAAAGATCGAGTTTGCTGCGCCGCTTGAAATCAAAAGCGCTAAATCTGTTGCCTATGTGATTAGGTGGCAGCTTGCCCGTAGAAGAGCCGGCTCTGCCAAAACCAAAACCATGGCAGAAATTTCTGGCACAACTGCCAAGCCATGGAAGCAAAAGGGCACGGGGCGCGCTCGTCAAGGTAGCCGCAGGTCGGTGCAGTTTGTTGGAGGTAGGACATGTCATGGTCCAATGCCTCGTTCTTTTGATTTTTCAATGCCAAAGAAAATCGTAAAAATTGCCTTGTCTGACGTTTTGAAACTGAAGTTAAGAGAAGGTAAAGTTACGCTTTTCTCTGATTTTGGTTCAGAAATTAAAACTGCTAAAATTAGCTCCGCTCTTTCCAAGAATCAGTTTGAGAATGCTCTAATAATTCATCAAAGCGAGACTTTAGCTAAATCAGCAAAAAATTTAAAAAACGTTAAGGCTTTGGATGCCAAAGCTCTCAATGTTTACGATATTCTGAACTTTGATCATCTTTTGGTGGATGAGAAAATTTTTGAACCACAAATTTTGGCAGCGATATGCTAGTTAACTACGACAGAATCAAAGGTTTAGTTTATACTGAAAAGTCAAATAAACAGCTTGCTGACGGCAAATATTATTTTCGCGTTGATGCAAGTTGTGATAAGAAGGAAGTGGCTTCACTAATCAAAAAATCTTTTGGTGTTGAAGTTGAAAAGGTCAACATCATCAATACCGCAGGTAAAACCAAAAGGTTTAAAGGCGTGTTAGGCACTAAAAGCCCTTATAAAAAGGCCGTAGTTACCTTGAAAAAAGGTCAATCAATTAATTTTGCTTAAAAGCAATGGCACTTAAAAATTACAAAGCGATTACTCCGGCGTTGCGAAAATTGGTCACCATTGATCGTAGCGAGTTGTGGAAAGGTGCGCCTTTAAAAATATTGACCAGCAAAGTTAGCGAAAAATCCGGTCGCAATAATTTTGGTCATATTACCGTGCGCCATAAATCTGCAGGTCATAAAAAATCTTTCCGCATTATTGATTTCAAGCGCGATAAATATGATGTTGAGGCCAAAGTTGAGCGTATCGAATATGATCCAAATCGCACCTCTTTCATTGCTTTGTTGAAGTATAATGACGGAATTTTTTCCTATATTTTAGCTCCGCATAAGCTGTTTGTTGGTGATCGTATCATGTCATCAAAAAATCTGATTGATGTCAAAATCGGCAATGCCATGCCGCTTTCTGTCATTCCAATTGGTTCAATAATCCACAATATCGAGTTAAAGCCAGGGCGTGGCGGTGTTATCTCAAGGGCTGCCGGTTCATATGCACAGCTAGTTGGTAAAGATGGCGGCTATGCGCAGGTCAAACTACAATCCGGCGAAATCAGATTATTTTTTTTGGAATGTATGGCCACCATTGGCTCGGTTTCAAATTTGGACAATAAGAACGTTGTTATTGGTAAAGCCGGTCGTTCAAGATGGATGGGTATTCGTCCAACTGTTCGTGGCGTAGCCATGAATCCTGTTGATCATCCTCTTGGGGGTGGTGAAGGAAAAACTTCTGGTGGTAGACATCCAGTTTCTCCAACCGGTAAATCAGCTAAAGGCAAGATTACCAGAAAGAGAAGCAAGCCATCCAACCGTTTCATTGTTAAATCGAGAAGGAGTAAAAAATAATATGCCTAGATCAAGCTGGAAAGTTCCATTTGTAGACGGTCATTTGCTCAAAAAAGCACGTGACTATCTCAACTCTTCTAAAAAACAGGTGATTAAAACCTGGTCTAGAAGATCAACAATTTTGCCACAATTTGTTGGCATTAATTTTGCTGTTCACAATGGCAAAAAATTTGTTTCCGTTTCCGTAACAGAAGGGATGGTTGGTCATAAATTTGGTGAGTTTGCGCCAACTAGAACATTCCATGCCCATGGTGGTGGAGATAAAAAAGTTGCAAAAACATGACTGAAAAAACAGCGATAGCATCGCTTAAAACAGTGAAATCAAGTCCGATAAAAGTGATGAGAATCACCAAAAATATCACCGGACGTTCAGTTGTTGAAGTTTTAAAGCTTTTACAATTTTCAAAATTGAAATTGGCATCTCCAATTCGTGCTTTGGTTTATTCAGCAATGTCCAATGCTGAAAATAATCACAATATGGATGTTGATAATTTGTATGTGAAAGAAGTTCGCGTCGGACGTGCTTTTGCTTTGCGCAGATTTGCTGCCAGAGGTCGCGGCAAATCAAGCCGTATCTTAAAAACTTTCAGTAATATTTCTGTGATTTTAGCTGAAAAAGAGCTTGAAAAAAAGCAGAAAATACAAACTAAAAAAGAGGCGAAGAATGGGTCAAAAGGTTAATCCGGTTGGATTCAGACTACTTAACAATAAAAATTGGGAATCGGTTTGGTATGATCACAAAAATTATGCCAAAAAGCTTCTTGATGATGTCAAAATCAGAAATTTCATCAGAAAAAATTATGCTCATTGCGGCGTTGGTTCTGTTATAATCGAGCGTCCTTCTGATAAGGTTAATCTAATCATCAAAACCTCAAAACCCGGTGTTTTGATTGGAAAGAAAGGGCTGGATATTGAAAAAATTAATCAGGCAATTGAAAAAATTGCCGGCTGTAAAGTTGAAGTAAAAATTGTTGAAATTGACAAGCCAGATATAAATTCTTCTCTGGTTGCGCAAAACATTGCCAGACAGCTTGAAGGTCGCGCCGCTTTCAAAAAAGCAATGAAAAAGGCCATGCAATCAGCCACGAAATATGGCGCTCTCGGAATTAAAGTTTCTGTTTCTGGTAGATTGGGCGGCGCAGAAATCGCAAGAACAGAATGGTATAAGGAAGGCTCAATCCCGCTTCACACCTTGCGTTGCAACATTGATTATGCCACTGCAAACGCTTACACAACCTATGGCGTGATTGGTGTTAAGGTGTGGATTTATAAAGGCTTTGTCGAAAAGAAAAAAATTCAGTCTCTCTAAAAAATGTTAGTTCCAGCAAAAACAAAATACAGAAAGGCGCAGAAAGGTGGCAAAAAAATTCTTGGCGTTGCTGCAAGTGGCAATAGTTTGAAATTTGGCGCTTTCGGCCTCAAGGCCCTTGAATCTGGAAAATTGAATTCCAAACAAATCGAGTCGGCAAGAAAAGTGATCACCCGCTATATGAAGCGCGCTGGCAAATTATGGATTATGATTTTCCCCCACACACCTGTAACAAAAAAACCTGCAGAAGTGAGGATGGGAAGCGGAAAAGGTAATGTCGAATATTACATCGCCAAAATCAAACCAGGACGGATAATTTTTGAAATTGATGGCATTGATGATGCGTCAGCCAAAACTTCGCTTGTAAAAGCTGCAGCTAAATTGCCGTTTAAAACCAAAATCGTTAATCACATTTAAACATGAACAAAGACGAGCAAAAATCAATTTTGGCAAATATTGCTAGCCTGAAAAAGGAGCTTATGATGATGAGAGTCAAAGCTTCTTCCGGTGAAACGATTCCTGTCAAAGATTACAAAATCAAAAAAAAGGAAGTCGCAAGACTTTTTACCAAACTAAACGCGGCTAAAGCATGAAAGTAAAGGTTCTAAACATTATCGATAACAAGACTTTCAAAGCTCTTTCAACCACCTATAAAAAACATCCGCGCTACGGAAAATATGTCACTATTCATAAAAAATATCTCGTCGATTCAGCTGGTAAAAAAGTTGAAGTGGGACAAGAGGTTGAAATAGTCAGCTCAAGGCCTCTTTCGAAAAGAAAAAGATGGGCATTAAAAGCGTAATTTGATTGTTATGATTCAGATGCAAACAAACCTGGTGGTTGCCGATAATTCAGGCGCAAAAACTGCCAGATGTATAAAAGTTCTTGGTGGCTCAAATCACATGATTACTGATATTGGTGATGTAATTGTGGTTTCAATTACCAGCGTGATTCCTGGCGCTAAAGTTAAAAAAGGCCAGGTTGCCAAAGCTGTTATTGTGCGCACAAAAAACAAAATCGTCAGAGCTGATGGCAGTTTCGTTAAATTTGATGATAACGCCGTGGTTTTGATTGATAAGGATAATGAGCCGCTAGCAACTCGTGTTTTTGGACCAGTTGCTCGTGAAGTGAGACAAAATAATTTTCTCAAAATTGCGTCACTAGCTTCGGAGGTTTTATAAATGGCAAACAAATTTAAAAAAGGCGATCAGGTTATTATTATTGCCGGCACGAGCAAAGGCAAAGAAGGGAAGATTTTATCAATTGCCAAAGATCGAGTTGTTGTTGAGGGCGTGAATATTGCAACTATTCACAAAAAGCCGACACAACAAAATCCCGGTCAAATTCTGAAAATTGAAAAGCCACTTAACATTTCCAACATTTCGCATGTTGAGGATGGTAAACCGGTAAAAGTTAAATTTGTGATTGAATCTGGTGAAGGCAAAATTTTTGCCAGAAAATATCGCGTTTCAAAAAAATCAGGAAAAAAAATCGGAAATTAATTCATGCAGACGTTAACTGAAAAAATTTACAAAGAGTCAATTGCCGATTTGAAAAAGCAATTTGCCTACAAAAATGACATGGCGGTTTCGCGCCTTACAATGGTTAGTCTTAATGTCGGCATTAAAGCTACCGATAGCGATAACAAATTTTTATCTTATCTGGCTACACAAGTCTCAAATATTGCCGGTCAAAAAGCGGTTTTAACCAAAGCCCGCAAGGCAATTTCAACTTTCAAACTGCGTGAGAACTTGCCAATTGGCTGTCGCGTCACTTTGCGTGGCAAAAAAATGTATCAGTTTCTTGACCGTTTGGTGAATATTGCTTTGCCAAGAATCAGAGATTTTCGTGGTCTTTCTGCAAAGGGTTTTAATCAAAGCAATCACTATAGCTTTGGTATCAAGGAGCACAGTATATTTCTTGAAGTTGATTTGGATAATATCCCAAAAGTTTTTGGTATGAATATCACCATTGCAACCACAGCTAAAACCAAAGAAGAAGCTTTGTATCTGCTCAAGAAACTTAACTTTCCAATCAAATAAAAATGGCAAAAAAATCGTTAACCAGACGCAACGAAAAAAGAAGAAAATTGTCAGTTTTGCACAAGGCAAAAAGACAAAAGGCAATTACTATTGCAAAAGACGAATCTTTGTCATTTGAAGAAAGATTAGCAGCACAAGTTAAGCTTTCTCAATTGTCTCGCGATGGATCTCGTAGCAGAATCAGAAACAGATGCAGTTTGAGTGGCAGACCTCGCGGCAATTTAAGAAAATTCGGTATGTCCCGTATTGCCGTTAGGGAATTGGCTTCATGGGGGCAAATTCCGGGACTAATCAAATCAAGTTGGTAAAAAGTCTATGTTCTTTAATCATCCAGTTTCAGATTTAGTAGCCAGAATCAAAAATGGTTATTTGGCGAAAAAAAATTCAATTTCTTCTCCGGTTTCCCGTTTGCGGGAAAATATCCTGCATATTTTGAAGGATGAGGGATATATTCTCAATTACAGTAAACTCACAGAAGACGGAAAAGAGAGATTCGATATCCATCTAAAATACCATTATTCCGCTCCAGTGGTTAGTGAAATTGAAGTTGTTTCAAAGCCAGGAAGAAGGGTTTATTGCCACTCCGATCAAATTCCTTTGGTAAAAAATGGGTTAGGGCTTGTTGTGCTTTCAACTTCCGGCGGTGTTATTGCCGATCACGAAGCCAGAAGCAAAAAGCTTGGTGGTGAAATTCTCTTAAAGATTTTTTAAACTATGTCTCGTGTAGGAAAATTACCGGTTGCGGTGCCAGATAATCTCAAGGTTGCAATAGACAAAAATGTCATCAGCTTTGATAATGGCAAAATTAAAAAAACTTACAAATTAAGCTCTGGGGTTAAGGCTGAGTTTGCCGACAAACAGATAAAAATTTCTGCTATTGATAAATCCATTTCCGATATTTCGATGTTTGTTGGTATGGATAGAAGCAACATCAAAAACATCGTTTCAGGTTTACAAACCCCATTTTCAACCACTTTGGAAATCAATGGTGTTGGCTATAAAGCTTCGGTTGAAAAGGGAATTTTGACTTTAACATTAGGCTATAGTCATGAAATTTTTTATTCTTTGCCGAAAGGCATCAATGCTGCTATCGGCAAGCCAAATTTAATCATTATTTCCGGCGATGATAAGGTTTTGGTCGGGCAGGTTTCTGCCGAAATTATCGCTTTCAGAAAGCCGGAGCCATACAAGGGCAAAGGCGTGAAAGTTGCAGGAAAAGCAATTTTAAGAAAAGAAGGTAAGAAAAAATAACATGCTCACAAATTACGAAAGAAGAAAATTTCGCGTTAGAAATCATATTGAGGCAAGCAATAAAGGAGGGCGCCCCCGTCTAGTTGTTTCAAGATCAAACAAAAATATCTATGCACAATTGATTGATGCCAAAGGAAAAGTTTTATGTTCTTTTTCCACTCTCAATTTTGAAGATAACAAAAAAGCAAACAAAAAAACAAATGGCACAGAAAAGGCCAAATTTGTTGGACAGGAATTTGCCAAAATTTGTTTAAAAAACGGTGTAAAAGAAGTCGTTTTTGATAAGGGTGCTTATATTTACAATGGTCGTGTCAAAGCTTTAGCTGAAGCTTGTCGCGAAGCGGGATTACAGTTTTAAATTTTAGATAAATGTCAAAACAAACAAAAAACGTTCAAAAGGAAAAATCATCAGAAATAGTTGAAAGGTTAGTTGCCATAAATCGTGTTTCTAAAACTGTTAAGGGTGGAAAAAACATGTCTTTTTCTGCTCTGGTTGTGGTTGGCGATAAAAATGGCCGCGTTGGTTTTGGCAAAGGCAATGCTGCAGAAGTAAGCGATGCAAAAAACAAAGCTTTCGAAGCCGCCAAAAAAGCGATGGCAAAAGTTTCTTTGAAAGAGGGTCGCACTATTCATCACGATGTTTTTGCCAGATTCTGTTCAGCAAAAGTTTATTTAAGATCAGCGCCATCAGGAACCGGTGTAATTGCCGGCGGTCCTATGCGTGCAATTTTTGAATGCGCAGGAATTCACGATATCGTAGCTAAATCAGTTGGCACTTCCAACCCGTACAACATGGTTGGCGCAACTTTCAATGCTTTAAAAAAACTTATTTCGCCCAAAATAATTGCTGAAAAAAGAGCAAAAGAAATTTCTGAAATCATCAGAAGAAGAAACGCCGCTCTAAAAATTGAACCTAAGAACCTGTCCTGAATCTTTTTTAACCCCAGATTTTAGCATGTTTTTAGCGCTTTTTTGATAAAATTACGAAGCGTATCTGGCAATACGGTGAGTAATTTTGTCAAAAAATAAGCAAAAACAGGGTAAAATATGGGGTTAAAAAAGATTTAGGACAGGTTCTAAGAACCTGTCCTAAATCCGAAGCGAAAGAAAAAGAATCATGAAATTAAAAAATTTTTTGAACAAAAAAATCACGATCACGCAAATTAAAAGCGGATTGAAATTAAACGATAGGCAACAAGGCAACCTTGTTGGCCTTGGTCTTCGTGGTATCGGTTCTTCTTCAGAACTAGTCGCAACGCAAGCCGTGTTAGGCATGATTACCAAAGTCAGCCACATCTTAAAAATTCATAATTCATAATTTTAATTCATAATTACCCATGTCTTTCTCTCTCACATCTTTACCAAAAATAAAAAGAAACTCCCGAATTAGAGTTGGTCGTGGTATTGGCTCGGGCAAAGGCAAAACCTC
Organism: Alphaproteobacteria bacterium RIFCSPLOWO2_01_FULL_40_26; assembly: GCA_001767955.1. GTDB lineage: Bacteria > Pseudomonadota > Alphaproteobacteria > Rickettsiales > UBA1997 > UBA2645. The sequence continues at coordinate 8,945 of MEMO01000014.1, forward strand.
CGGTCGCGGTGTTAAAGGACAAAAGGCCAGAACTGGACATCATTCCGTGAAAGGTTTTGAAGGCGGGCAAACTCCAGTTTATATGCGTTTGCCAAAAAAAGGTTTTACCAATGTTTTGCGCAAGGAAATTGAAGTGGTGAATATCGCCGATATTTTGCAATTGATTGAAAACAAAAAACTCGATGCTTCTGCTGATATTAACAAAGAAAAACTGCAAACAGCCGGTCTGATTAAAAATCAGAAATCGAAGGTAAAACTAATCATGGGCAAAAAAGAAGTTTCAGCCAAGTTAAAAATTGTGGTCGATGCCTATTCCAAAAAAGCCAAAGCTTTCAGCGTCTAATGTCGGTTCCAAGTTCAGAATTAAGACAAAGAATCCTTTTCACCGCCCTTATTCTCCTCATCTATCGCTTTGGAACTTTCGTTCCAATTCCTGGAATTAATGTTGAAGTCTTAAAAAAATTCTTCGCTTCCGAAGGCGCCAATATTTTTGGCATGATTAATCTCTTCTCCGGCGGTGCGCTTGAGAGAATGAGTATTTTTGCTCTCAATATCATGCCCTACATCACCGCCTCAATCATTATGCAGCTTCTAACTTCAATGTATAAGGGTCTCGAAGCTTTAAAAAAAGAAGGCGAATATGGTCGTGCCAAGCTCAATCAATATACGCGTTATCTCACCATCGTTCTGGCCTTTTTCCAATCTCTCGGAGTTTACTACGCCCTTGCCAATCCCGAGCATAACGCTTTCATCACTGATTCCAAAATTTTCATGTGGACAACCTGTGTTAGCCTTGTTGGTGGCACAGTGATGCTGATGTGGTTTGGTGAAAGAATCACAAATTCCGGAATCGGCAATGGTATTTCTCTCATCATTTTTGTCGGTATAGTTTCATCATTGCCAGCAAGCATGGTGCAGATTTTTGACCTCTCCAAAACCGGAGTTTATTCCTGGTTTACCATTTTATTTTTCTTTGCCGCTTTTGTTTTGTTTTTGATGCTGGTTTGTTTCATCGAAAAAACCCACAAGCGCATTAAAATCCAATATCCCAATGCAGCGATGATGAAAGCCTCAGGCATGGCTGATTCATCTTTCCTGCCGCTTAAAATCAATATTTCCGGCGTGATTCCGCCAATTTTTGCCAGCTCGATTTTAATGTTTCCGGCAGCGATCGTACAATTTACCGGCACTGATGGCGATTTTTTTGTTTCAATTCTGCGTCGCGGCGGCGCGCTTTATCTTTTGCTTTTTGCCGCTCTCATCACCTTTTTTTCCTATTTTTATTCTTCGATAATTTTCAACACTGAGGAAGTCTCAAACAATCTGAAGAAAAGCAATTGTTTCATTCTTGGCATCCGTCCCGGAAGCGCTACATCAGGGTATCTCGACAAAATAGTTTCACGCTTAACTTTGCTTGGTGCGGTTTATCTGAGTTTTGTTTGTATTGTTCCAGAAATTCTGGTCACCAATTACTCCATCCCACTTCAGCTTGGTGGCACCGGAATTCTAATCATGGTCAATGTGGTGATGGATTTGGTAAATCAAATTCAATCACATCTTTTCGCCAGCAGATATGGCACCTCCGGCGGAACGCCGCGTCGTAGAAAGATCAGAGTTCGGGGATAGACTATACACTGTTAGCTAATTATTTTTTCAAAATACGATTCTTTGCATCAAGCAGCACAATTCTCGGCTGAAAATTTCTAGCCTCTTTCTCATCCATCGAAGCATAAGCAATAATGATCACCGGATCGCCAATTTGTACTTTGCGTGCTGCAGCGCCATTGATCTTTATTTTGCCTGAACCAGTAGTGGCAGGAATAGCGTAGGTGGTAAAACGCTCGCCATTATTGATGTTGAGCACATCAACCTTTTCATAATTCACGATGCCGGAAGCGGCCAGCAAATCGCTATCAATCGAAATCGATCCTTCATAATTCAGATCAGCTTCCGTGACTATCGCGCGGTGAATTTTGGTGCGCATGAGAGTTAGGTGCATAAAAATTTATTAAAAACGCCAATTCCGAATAAGAACCTGCCTAAATTTTTCTCGATCTACTCCCCTCTCCCCTTGTGGGAGAGGGTTGGGGTGAGGGGTAAATTCTTTTTTAATCGATTCTTTCCAAAATTTCTGAATTGATGTTTTAAAATTTACCCCTCACCCCAACCCTCTCCCACAATGGGAGAGGGAACTAATCGAGATTGGCTTGATGCCTTATCCGGAATTGGCGTTAAAAATTTGTTATAAACATCAATTATTAACTTCTTTCATTTCTAATTCTATTTCCGAATTAATCCCGCCCTGATTTTCAAAATATTGCATTATCACATCCTGCCTGTTGCTGTCTTTGAAATAGATGTGCGAAGAAGAAACCAGGCCGGACATCAGATTCCATGTGGGATCAACTTCGATCCAGCGATTATTGTGAAAGAGCATATTCCAGCTATGTCCCTGACATGTGTCATATTCACCGCACGCTCCACCGTGAATGGTAAATGATGGAATTCCGGCAACGCGCAGTAAAGCATCATAAAGCCTTGCATATTCGGTACACACGCCAATTGGGTTTTGCAGAATTTCTTTTAAGGAAGGCAATCGGCCAACATAGTTTTTGTCATATTTGATGAATTCATTGACGAATTTTCCGATTCTGATGTGAAGCGGCCAATTGCGGTTATTTTGATCCTGTTTGATTTTACGCAAAATTGGCAGAAGCAGATTTGTTTCCTCTTCATTTACCTTCATGTAATCAAGCGGATTCAGTGCGGTTTCCATTCTCCGTACTTTGTTTCCGGTTGTGATTCTGGCCTTGCTTGCCACATTTATTTCCCGGCTATTGCTATTGAAAATGAAAATTTTGTCATTGCCACGCGTCTTTTGTTCAAGCGGTTTGACATTGGTAAAGATTGTATAATTTTGTACTTCTTGTCGTGGATTTTGGAAATAGGTTGGCACTGTGATAGTGAGGTTTTTCAGCGGCTTTTCGGAAGCGATTTTTACTTTAACGGCAACATCAAAAACTCCGCTTGATTCTGTTAATTTCACAATTTCCGCAACGCCATCAGCCGGAACTGATATGTTGCTATAAGTGAAATTATTGCCGCTTTTAGTGATATTCGGATTGAAAGTTGCCGATTCAAATTCGCGAGGAAAAGTCAATGTCACTCTGGCGTCAGCTCCGGCAGCTGATTTGGGAATGTCGATAATTTCCTGCCGCAAAAATCTACTCACCTTTGCATATTGCATCTCATAGGCAAACGACATCGAAACCAGCTGATTATTGGCTTTTGGTTTGGGAAATTCGATCTTCAAAACATTGCCGGCGAAGGAATATTTGGCTGGCTTGCCGTCGCAGATAACATTGGTGATTTTAATCAAATCTTCATTTGAGCCAAAGCCGATGCCAAAAGCTGTGAGAAATTGATTTTGTCCCAGACCAATTGTTTTTCCATTGATCAGAATTTCTGAGTTTTTGCCATTTGCAGTAATCTCAGAATTTTCGCGCCAACTCAAAATTTTTAATTCTGGCTCGGCATAGGCAGAAAAAGAAGCAAGGAAGAATAAAGCTGCTAATTTTCTCATAAGATTTTTTTCAATTGTTCTACAACATCAGGATTTACAAGGGTTGAAACATCTCCCAAATCTTTATCTCCGGTGATGATTTTTTTCAAAATGCGGCGCATGATTTTGCCGGAGCGGGTTTTTGGCAAATCAGGCACAATGTAGATTTTTTCTGGTTTGGCGATTGGTCCAATTTCTTTTTTGATGAGTTCAACGATTTCAAATTTAGTAGATCCTGAAACAAGTTCAGGATGACAAATATCACGGTCATCCTGAACTTGTTTCAGGATCTTTTTCAAAATCACAAAAGCATAAATTCCTTCTCCTTTGATTTGGTGTGGAACGCCAACTACCGCTGATTCAGAAACCGCCTCATGTGAATTGATAGCATTTTCAATTTCAGCGGTTCCAAGGCGATGACCGGAAACTTTAATGACATCATCAGTGCGACCAATGATGCGATAAAAACCATCTTCGCTTTTGAAAGCGCCATCGCCTGCGATATAGTGATCGTGCTTCGTGCCTCGTGCTTCGTGCTTCGTGCCTCGTGATTCGTGCTTCGCAAAATATGTTAGAAATTTTTTGTGATCATTCCAAATGTCGCGAGCCATTGCCGGCCAAGGTTGCGTAAAGCATAAATTTCCAACTTTACCGGCCTCAACAATTTCTTTTCCTGAATCATCAAGCAAAATTGGAACGATACCAGGCAAAGGCACACCAGCATGAGCAGGCTTGCTATCGACTATGCCGGCCAAAGATGAAATCATGATACCGCCGGTTTCGGTTTGCCACCAAGTGTCGGCGATTGGACATTTTTTGTTGCCGATTTTTTCAAAATACCATTGCCAAGCCTCGTGATTAATAGGCTCGCCAACTGTTCCCAAAATTCTCAAAGATGAAAGATCATGGCCTTTAACAAACTCATCACCCTTCTGCATCAAGGCGCGAATTGCCGTTGGCGCGGTGTAAAAAATATTTACTCGGTGTTTTTCAATAATCTGCCAAAAGCGCGCCGGCGTTGGGTGGGTTGGGATTCCTTCAAACATTAAAATCGTTGCTGCATTTAAAAGTGGACCATAGGCAAGATAAGTATGGCCGGTGATCCAGCCAATATCAGCGCTGCAAAAGAAGATTTCATTTTGGCGATATTGAAAAACATTTTGGAAAGAATAGCCGGCATAAACCATATAGCCGCCTATTGTGTGCAAAATACCCTTTGGTTTGCCTGTTGAACCGGAAGTGTAGAGAATAAAAAGCGGATCTTCCGCATCACAAATTTCAGCTTCATGTGTGGTGGGAAACTTTCCTACCTCATCTTGCCAAATCAAACATTGTCTTTCGCCTTCTGTTTCCTGCTTCCTTTTATAAACAACAATTTCTTTAACAGATTCACATTCTGCTATTGCCTCTTTTGCAATTTCAAAAAGCTCAATTTTTTTCTCACCACGAAAAAGCAAATCAGAAGTGATGAGCATTTTAGCGCCGCAATCCTGCATTCTTCCAGCCAAAGCTTTTGCAGAAAATCCGGCAAAAACAACAGAGTGAATAGCGCCGATGCGCGCGCAGGCAAGCATGGCGATTATGCCTTGCGGAATCATCGGCATGTAAATGCAAATGCGATCGCCTTTTTTTATGCCGCGCGAAATCAGGAAATTGGCGAATTGGCAGGTTTGCTCATGAAGCTCGCGGTAAGTTATTTTTTGGCCATTTGGATCATCGCCTTCCCAAATAATCGCCACTTTGTCGCTATGTTGTGTGAGATGTCGATCAAGGCAGTTGTAAGCAAGATTAGTTTTACCATCTTCAAACCATCTGATTTGTGCTTTTGACAAATCACAATCCATAATTTTTTCTGGCCTTTTGAACCAGAAAAAATTGCTAGCAATTTCATTCCAAAATTTTTCTGGATTGGTAATGGATGCTTGATATTGCTGCTCGTAATCAGAGTTGGATTTAATGTGAAACATGTCGCAAAAATTTTTTTACCAATTCGAATAAATCAAATATGGTGTCGCGGATTTTGGCGTCAAAGCCAATATTTTGTTTTGCCCATTCTTTGATCCATGGGCGTGCCAAATTCCAGATGTTAAGGTTTGGATCGAGAGTGACACCAACGCCTTCAACCAATAGCAGGGTTTTTTGCAGAAGTAATAGTTCTGGATTTGTGGCCATTTTGTAATCACGAGTCATCACAATCAGATTGGTTAAAAGTGTGGCAATGGAAATGTCGGCAACATTTGAACCGACGATGGTTTCACCGATTTTTCTGCATGACAAAGCGAGATCATCAATATTGGTTTGTGATGGTACTAGATTTGCTTCGACGTGAATTTGTGCTATGTGTTTGTAATCCTTGTTGAGAAAACCGATTAAAATTTCAGCAATGGCAAGGCGGGTTTTTTTGTCAATTTTTCCCATGATGCCAAAATCAACGACGGCAATATCGCCGTTTTTTAGTAAAAATAAATTTCCCGGATGCATATCGGCATGAAAAAATCCATGAACGTAAACCTGGTTGAAATAGCTAATCACAAGGTTTTGCGCGATTTGTTTTTTATCGAAAGGGGAATTTTTGATCATTTCTTTGTTGGAAAATGGGATGCCGTCTAACCACATAATCACAAGAATTTTTGAGGTAGAAAATTGCCAGAAAATTTGTGGAACGTAGAAACCATTCACATCTTTCAAATCTTCGCGAAGCTTTGAGGCGTTTGCCGCCTCATGTAATAAATCAAGTTCACTTTTTGCCACTTCGGAAAGCAAATCGGCGATATCAAAAAAAGTTTTGGCAAGAAATTTTGAAAAAATTGCCGTGATTTTTGCCAGCAATTTCAGAGTTGCGATGTCGCGCGCCATGATTTGTGCAATTCGCGGACGCAGGATTTTAACTGCTACCTTCGTGCCATCATGAAGTTTGGCCTTGTGAACTTGCGCGATTGAAGCGGAGGCGATTGGTTTGAAATCAAATTCAGAAAAATTTTTTTCTGCATTTTCCCGATGCAGGATTTTTTTAACTTTCTTAACGCAAAATGGCGGTAAATTGTCCTGAAATGATGAGAGTGTGGTGGCAAGTTTTTCACCAATCAGATCAACACGCACTGACAACATTTGCCCAAGTTTGATGAATGAAGGGCCGGCAGATTTAAGAAAAAAATAAATGACGCGGTTTCTGGCAAAGGGATAGAATGGAAGAAGAATGAGTAACAGGAAAGCGAGTCTGAAAAGATTTAAAAGTGGAATCACTTACTTCTTAAGTTGATCGACATGCGGCATCGGTTGGCTACCATTTTGGTGAACATCAACTTTGATTTTACTAAGATCGATATCAACACCAGCCCAGCTAAATAGCTTGTTTAAAAGTTGGGAAATGATTTGCATGATGTTTCCCGTTACCTCCTGAATTCTTGAGATTACGAGTTTTAGGGCGTTTGCTGCTTCAGGGGAAAGGTTAAGAATTACTACCACTTCATCAACGGTTATGATGTTTAGAGTTAGCATCACAACCAAAATCGCAAATGCCGTGGAGGCAAAAATTATCACTGTTCGTAGTGTCAGATAAGAAATAAAATCATGCATAATTTTTAGCGAATGTGTTGATGTAGTGAATATGAAAGCACCACATTAATGGCAAGAAATTATTTTGTGCACTCTCCGAAATAGGTCTGTGGCACAATCGGGCGCGCATTGTAATTTTTTTCGATTAGATGAGCAAATGTCATATCGAAAATTTTTTCCTGACGTGAGGTAATGATGAAAGAGGGGGTATTGTTATCATAGAGACAATATTTTCTTTGCCTCAACAAAGTGATCAACAGCTTGGCTTCAGCCTCGGTTAATTTCGGATGTTTTTTATCAATGGGAGAATTTTTATCCAGATTTGTGAATTCATCGGTGACGGTAAAAATGAAGCTATTGCGATCTGCTGTATTATGCAGAGTGACGCGACCATAGCGGGACAAATCGGAATTGGTGCATGATGTTATAAAACAGAGAAAAAGTGGGAGAACAATGATCTTAAATCGAACCTTACTGATCAGCATTATTGCTTTCTGTGGCTTCAGAAAAGAAATCAAGCTTTTCCCTGATTCTTGCGGCTTTGCCAGTCAGATTGCGCAAATAGTAGAGTTTGGCGCGACGGACTACGCCTTGTTTTAATATTTCAACTCCCGCAAGCAAAGGTGAATAAAGGGGAAATTTTCTTTCAACACCAACTCCAGAGCTAATTTTTCTGACAGTGAAGGTTGCGTTGTAGTTTGAATCATCTTTGGTTCTGGCAACTACGATGCCCTTAAAGGCTTGAAGGCGAATATTATCGCCTTCGCTGATTTTATATTTAACGCTAACAGTGTCGCCGACCTTGAATTTTGGTAATGCAGAACTGCGCGCTATATTGATTTTCGCTGCCTGTTCTTTGTTAAAATCGGAAATGAAATTTGTCATAATTAGAACCTGTCCTGAATCTTTTTTAACCCCATATTTTACCCTGTTTTTGCTTATTTTTTGACAAAATTACTCACCGTATTGCCAGATACGCTTCGTAATTTTGTCAAAAAAGCGCTAAAAACATGCCAAAATCTGGGGTTAAAAAAGATTCAGGACAGGTTCTTAGCCGCTTTTTTTAGCTTTTTTAGTAGGTTTTTCTTCGAGCTTTTCTTCAGCAACAACGCGATCAACAAGCTCTATAATCGCCATTGGTGCTTTGTCTCCGGCTCTAAAGCCAAATTTTAGAATTCTGGTATAACCACCATTTCTTGCGGTGATTTTTGGTCCGATTTCTTTGAAAAGTTTTTCAGCGATTTTTTCATTGCCGAGAATTGAGATAGCAAGACGGCGGTTGGCCAAATTATCTTTTTTTGCCAGAGTGATAATTTTTTCAACAAACGGACGCAGTTCTTTTGCTTTCGGTAAAGTGGTTTTTATTACTTCATTTTGCAGAAGAGCGATTGAGAGATTGCGAAATAGAGCTTTTCTATGGGAGCTATTTCTGGCAAGTTTTCTGCCTTTGATTCTGTGTTTCATAAATTAGTCGGTAGTCGGTAGTCGGTAGCGGGACAACCGCAAACTTTTTTAAAATTCTTTGTTTTTTTGTTTTAGCAGATCATCCATATTTTGCGGTGGCCAATTGGTGAGTTTCATACCAAAGCCTAATCCCATCATTTTCAGATTTTCTTTTAGCTCATTAAGAGATTTTCTGCCGAAATTGGCAGTTTTAAGCATCTCGGCTTCGGTTCTTGCGACAAGATCGCCGACATAAATAATGTTTTCGTTTTTAAGACAATTGTAGGAGCGAACTGATAGCTCAAGCTCATCAATAGTTTTGAGAAGATTTTTGTTAAATTCCGGTTCAGAAATTTCTTCTTTTTGCACCGGAGCGTCATATTTGGCGACATCGAAACTGATGAAAACCTGCAATTGATCCTGAATAATTTTTGCCGCAACTCCCAAAGCATCTTGCGGAGTGATGGTGCCGTTAGTGTCAATTTCCATTATCAGCTTGTCAAAATCAGTGATTTGGCCAACGCGGGCATTTTCAACTTTATACGAAACTTTTTTTATCGGGCTGAAAATTGCGTCAACCGGAATATGGCCAATCAAACGTTCTGATTTTTTGTTTTGTTCTGACGGAACATATCCTTTGCCACATTCAACATTCATTTGCATTTCAATCTTTGCGCCTTTGCTCAAAGTGCAGATTAGCAAATCCTTGTTGAAAATATGAACTCCGGCAGGCGCTTCAATTGAGCCGGCATAAACTGGTCCCGGCTTATTTGCTGAAAGTTTTAAAACAGACGGTGAAGCATCGCCTTTAGTGATTGCCAGAGATTTCAGATTCATGATGATGTCAAGCGCATCTTCCTTGATGCCGTCAATTGAGCTATATTCATGAAGAACGCCTTCAATTTTAACCGAAGTGACGGCAAAACCGTTGATTGAAGACAGCAAAACTCTGCGCAGGGCATTTCCCAAAGTGTTGCCAAAACCGCGGGCAAAAGGTTCCATGATAATTACTGATTTTGTCGCATTATCATAACCTTCTTTGGGAATGATTGAAGTTGGTTTGGTAAGAGAATTCCAGCTTTCTTTGAGAATGGCCATAGTTTCAAGATTTAAAGATGTTAAAAATTTAGGAACCTTTATACGCGTCTTCTTTTTGCCGGACGACATCCATTATGAGGATGATAAGTTATATCCTTGATCAAAGTAACATTGAGTCCGGAAGCTTGGATTGCGCGAAGAGAGGCTTCGCGTCCAACTCCGGGGCCTCGCACTTCTACAACTGCATTTTGCAGGCCGCAATCTTTTGCGATATTAAGCACATATTGCGTTGCAATCTGTGCAGCATAAGGAGTTGATTTTCTTGAACCTTTGAAACCCTGTTTTCCGGCAGAAGACCAGCAAACCACATTTCCTATGGAATCAGAAATGGTGATGATTGTGTTGTTAAAGCTGGCGTAAATGTGGATGATGCCATTAACAACATTTTTCTTTTTTTTACTGGCGCTTTTGGAGATTTTTTTTTCTTTTAACGCCGCGTCAATTTTTGTTTCCGTCATGTTATTTTACGGCCTTTTTCTTGTTAGCAATCGCAACGCCGCGACCTTTACGGGTTTTAGCGTTGGTATGGGTTCTTTGACCGCGTAGCGGAAGTTTTTTAACATGGCGAATGCCGCGATAACAGCCAATATCAATCAGTCTTTTAATGTCGGAAGAAACTTTTCTTCTCAAATCGCCTTCAAGAAGAGAATGTTCTTTTTCAATCAGGGTGCGAACTTCAGCGAGCTTATCCTCATTCACTTGATGCGTGCGTAGCCCAAGATTTATTTTTAGTTTTTTGCAGATTTTATTGGCGGTGGTTGTGCCAATGCCATAAATGTAGGTCAAAGCAATGACAAAGCGTTTTTCCTTTGGAATGTTTACGCCAGCGATTCTAGCCATTTAAGAGTTATTTTGGAAAGTTTTGATAAGAATCTCAAAAACGAGGGGCGGGCTTTCTATGGCCGGAATTGAAACAAGCAAGTTCTTTTTTTGATAAAGTTCGATTAAGGAAAAAGTTGAATTGTGATAAACTTTTAGACGGTTTTTTACGGTTTCTTCATTGTCATCTTTTCTGTTTTCAAACTGAACCCCGCCGCAATTATCGCAAATCCCTTCTTTTTTGGCAGGTTTGAAATAGCGATTGTAAACCGCACCACAATTTTTGCAGGAAAAACGTCCCGAAATTCTTTTGATCAAAATTTCTTCACCGACTTCAAAATTAAAAACACGATCAATTTTTTTACCAAGCGAGACAAGCATTGAATCAAGCGTTTCTGCCTGACTCACATTGCGTGGAAAACCATCGAGAATAAAACCATTTTGACAATCATCTTTGGCAATCCTGTTTTTGATAATGCCAACTACCACCTCATCAGGAACCAATTTTCCTGATTCCATGTACGACTTGGCTAACTTGCCAATGTCGCTTTGTTGTTCAACTTCTCTGCGTAGGGCTTCTCCGGTTGAAATAGCGGGAATTTTTAATTCAGATGATAGCATTGTGGCCTGTGTACCCTTACCAGAACCTGGCGCGCCGAGGAAAATTATGTTCATAAACGAATTGTAAAAAGCCGCGCATCTTTTTTTTAAAATCGCAGTAATCAAGCGTTGAATTTAAAAAACCCAACTCTACTTTGCGCCGCTTATTTTTTTAGGGGTTTTATGAAAAGAACATGGCAACCAAGCAAACTGGTACGTAAGAGAAGACACGGTTTTAGATCGAGAATGGCAGAGGTTGGTGGACGCAAAGTCTTAGCACGTCGTCGCGCCAAAGGCCGCGTTTCACTGACTGTGTGAAGATTTTAACAATCAAAAAATCGCTGGAATTTCAAAAGATCGGTAAAAAAGGCAGTAAGTTTTTTGCCAAGTCTATTCTTTTATTTTCCAGTCCCACTCCGCAAATTTACTTCCAGAATTTATCGCAGAATAAACGCGCTAAAGATTTTTGTCGCATCGGCTATACTGTAGCAAAAACCGTTAGTAAATCGGCGGTAATACGTAATCGCGCCAAAAGGAAATTGCGTGAATCTTTTCGTAAATTAGCCATTCTCCATGCCAAAAATCACTTTGATTATGTGATAATTGCGCGCAAAGAAATCATTGACGCTGATTACAAAAAAATTTTCGGTGATCTAAAATTTTGCCTGACAAAAATACATAAAATTTCCGTTTAGACAGGTTCTTATGAACAACGAAACAAAGCGCAGTAAAATTCCCTACATTTTTTTTATATTTTTTGCCGTCATTATCGTGGTGAATGTGGCTTACATCTACATCTCAAAAAAAACCTGGCGCGGGGTTGTTACCGATCACTCATATCAAAAAGGAGTGAATTACAATCAGGAAATCGAAAGCGCCAAACAGCAGGAAAAACTGCAATGGCAGGTGATGGAAAAATATATCCGTTTTGCGCCAAACAAAGGTAAATTGATGGTAAGCATCATGGACAAATCATTGCCAATAAAGGATGCTGAAGTCTATGTCACATTTAAGCGTCCGGTTCAGGAAGGTTTTGATTTTGCCGAAGTTTTGCATTTTGTTGATGGCATGTATCAGGCAGAAGTCGCTTTTCCATTTTTGGGGCAATGGGATGCGGAGATCATGATTGTCAAAGGCAAGGACAATTTCAAGATGGTTAAACGCTACATAATTCAATGATAAAGTGATGGGTTGTGACACAAAATTCTATGTCTGAAATATTTCGTGCGTCGTGCGTCGTGCATCGTGCTTCGATAGTTTTAAACCACGAAGCACGACGCACGAAGCACGACGCACGGAAAAGACACAAAATTTCAAGAACAATCAAGCGATGCTTCCATTGCGGCGAAGACACTAAAGATGCGTTGTCAGATTTTTGCTGTTTGGGATGTGATGCAGCATACAAAATCATCGGGAAATTCGGTTTGGAAAATTATTACAAGCTGCGCCAAATCAATGAAAATGAGCGAAAAATAAAACCGGAAATTGCCGAAATTTCTGATATTTCAGAATTCATCACGCATGAAAAAGATGGCTCATTTTCTATCGCATTGATGGTTCAGGGATTACATTGCGCCGCCTGTGTCTGGCTGATTGAAAGCATTTTAAAAAAACAGCAAAATGTAATTTCTGCGCGCATAAATCTTTCACGAAAAACCCTGTTTTTAAAATGGAGAGGTGATGCGCAATATGGCAATAATTTAATTCATCTTATTTACGAAATCGGCTACAAACTTCTGCCGTTTGACGAAGAAATTTTAAGCGCGGCAGAAAAAAAATATGATGATTCAATTTTGCGCGCCCTTGCCGTAGCTGGTTTTGGCGCCGGCAACATAATGCTCTTTTCTGTTTCGCTGTGGTTTGCAGGTGCGCTGGACATGGGAAATTCAACCAGAAATTTTTTGCATTTTTTTTCTTCTCTGATTGCGCTTCCGGTGGTGATTTTTTCAGCGCGTCCTTTTTTTGTTTCGGCCTTTAGATCACTAAAATCGGGCTATCCCAACATGGATTTTGCCATTTCCATGGCAATTTTTCTTTCCTGTGCCAGTAGTCTTTTTGCAACATTTCGCGGTGCGTTTCACGTCTATTTTGACTCGGCGGTGATGTTGGTTTTTTTTCTTTTGATCGGCCGTTATCTTGATTTAAAGGCGCGCAAAAAAGCTTTTTCGGTTGCAACAGAATTCACTTTGCTTGCCGCCAGTTTTGGACGTATTGAAGAAAATAACAGAATCAAAATTCTGCCAGGCAAACAATTGCAAGAAGGCATGATTTTACTGGTTGCGGCTGGAGAAAAAATTGCCGCTGATGGTATTGTGATTTCCGGCACAAGCGAAATTGATACTTCGCTGATTAGCGGTGAAACCTTGCCAAAAAAAATTACATGCGGTGCAGAAGTTTTTGCCGGCGAAATCAATCTCGCATCGCCACTGAAAATAAGGATCACTAAAAATGCGCAGAACAGTCTTCTTGCTCAAATAATCGCCATTGCTTCCGAATCGGAAAGCAAAAAAAATCATTACATTCGCATTGCCGACCGTCTGGCAAAATTTTATACGCCGGCGGTTCATCTTCTTGCGGCAATCACTTTTATTTTATGGTTTAAATCAGGATGGGAAACGGCGTTGATGAATGCCACCGCTGTGCTGATTATCACTTGTCCATGCGCTTTGGCTTTGGCGGTGCCGATTGTGCAAACCATCGTTATTTCCAATTTGATGCGCCGCGGTATTTTGGTAAAACATGGCGAAGCTTTGGAAAAATTACGCGAAATCGACGTAATAATTTTTGATAAAACTGGCAGCATAACCATCGGCTCTCCGCGTTTGGTTTCGTGCTTCGTGCTTCGTGCTTCGTGCTTCGTTGATTGTCGTACCGAGCCCGGTTTTGAATTTGGAAGTTTTTTTAAACTCGCGGCTTCATTAGCTAAAAAAAGCCGCCATCCTTTGTCGCAAGCGATCTGTTTTGCTTATGATTCTGAATTGGAAGAGCTGGAAGTTAAGGAAATCCCAGGCATGGGATTGGAAGCAATATTCGAAGATAAAATTTTGCGTTTAGGGCGAGCAGAATTTTGTGGAGTTGAAGGGGAAATTTCCGAAATGAATTGTTGTTTGAGGTTTGGTGATGAAAAAGTGATTTTTTATTTTGAAGATGAAATCAAAAGTGATGCCAGGGAAACAATTTTATCACTAAAAAAACTTGGTAAAAAAATAATTTTGCTTTCCGGCGATAAAGAAAAAGTTGTTTCTGAGGTGGCGGAAAAACTTGATATTGATGAATTTTATTCTTCCCAAACTCCGCTTTCAAAAGTGCAATTTCTGACAAAATTAAAAGATCAAAACAGAAAATTTGTTATGGTTGGTGATGGCCTTAATGATGCTCCCTCGCTTGCTCTGGCCGATGTTTCAATTTCATTTTCCAAAGCATCGGATCTTGCGCAAAACATTGCCGATATTGTGATTCAGCAAGAGAAATTAATGCCGCTTATTCATCTGTTTGTCTCATCAAAAAAAGCAATTTTGTTGATGAAACAGAATCTGATCATCGCTTTGATTTACAATTTAATCGCCATACCTTTTGCAATTTTCGGACATATTACCCCTCTGATTGCGGCATTTGCCATGTCATCTTCTTCACTTGCAGTTCTGGCAAATTCGTTGCGCATAAGTAATCGTAAACAGGGTTGTTAAGCAGAATTCTGTGCCGGAATTATTTCGTGCTTCGTGTGTTAAAATTACCGAAGCACGAAGCACGACGCACGAAGCACGAAATATTCCGGCACAGAATTCTGCTTAACAACCGTAATTTTATGTCCGTCCTCCTCTTCCTGATTCCCATTACTCTTGCCATCGGTCTTCTCGGTTTATGCTGTTTTTTATGGACTCTCAAAACCAAGCAATATGAAGATCTTGAAGGTGCGGCGAATCGAATTTTGTTTGATGATGCTGAAGAAAAAAATGAAGAAAAAAAACTTCAAATGACAGCCAAAAACAGTTGATTGAAAACTGAATTTTATTGTTGTCTTTTTTCAACCCGAATTTACCTTCCCGCAAAATCAATCTTGCTTTGGACATGAAGAAATTTTTTGTCGTTATCTCGTTATGTCTCTTTTCATGCGTGCAAAAAAACGACACTCCAAAAATCAGAATTGTTGATCTGGAAGGCAAGCCAAGACCGGTTGCAACTAAAATTCCGGAACTAAATGTCGCTGCTCTTGCTTCACAGGGAATTTCACAGGGAATTTCACAGGAAACTTCATGGGGAATTGTTCAAAATGACAGAAATTTTACTCCGGTAAAAAGAGAAAAAAATCCTGAAGAAGAAAACAATAAATCAGATTTCGGCGCTGCGTCCTCACAAATAGTCCAGCAGACTTTACAACCACAATTGCGAAATAAGGAAACTACCTACGATGAATCAATCCTTGCCGCAGGCCCGGTAGCAGAAGATGAGCAGATTGTCGAATATGATTTGTCGCAAGATGAAGAAAAGAAAAAAACCGCGATCAAAAAACCAACGAAAAAAATTGCTGTCAAAAAAACTGCCAAAACTGCGGGGGGGAAATTTTACGTTCAGCTTGGCTCATTTACTAATCGCGGCAATGCCGATAATCTTTTGATCAAAACAAAAAAATTCCATTCCGGCAAAGTTGAAATTGTTGAAGGAGAAAAAACAATCTATCGAGTTTGGCTCGGACCTTTTTCTAACAGAGCCAAGGCCAATGCAATGGTTGTGAAGGTTAAAAAATCCGGCCATGACGCAATTTTGGTTAAGGATAAATAATGAATTTCTGGCAAAATTTTGCTGCGATATTTTTCCTTCTTATCTCCTCTTGTTCTTCCTTTGATAATTCCAACGAAGCTTTTGAAAAAAAATACCGCAAAGAGGTCGCTAAAATAACCAAAGAAAGAGCGCCAAAAGATCAACAAAAAAAGCCGATAGTTTTTACCAGCACACCGCCGAGTGAAGCAGAACTGATGGAAGATATAGTTGGAGAGGGTGAATATTATCCCTATGCCGATATTGCCAAATTGGGAGACAAGCCGCGCTATGAAAATCTGCCAAATGGCGAGATTTATCAACAGATGAAAAGTCAAAATCCCGCCAATAATTTACCGCCGAATATTTTTGAAATCACTTACAACACCGTTTTACATCCGCCATTTCAAATGATAGGGGCTGAGTTTGATGTGATACAAATCCCAGATCATGATGCCTATGGAGTTGCAACCGCAATGTCCGATAAAAATTATCTTCTTGTTTCCGGCGAGGCTTTGCAGAGAAGTGTTGATAAAATCAATTCTGAAAAAACCGCAATTGATGCGGAAATCAACAATATCCTCGTTGCAGAAAAGAAGCGGCTTGCGAGAAAAAGAAAGGCGGAGAAAATTTTTGGGGAAAATCTGCAAAATAGTTCAAACTGATGTTTTGGCATAGGATTTTTTTTATTATTATCACGATCTTTTTCGCCTTTGAAGCCCTAGCGCAAAATGCGGCAGAAAAACTTCATGAAGCGCAATTTTATTTTCTCATCGATGCCGACAACAATGAAGTTTTGTTGGCCAAGAATGCTGATGTGCGTATCGCACCTTCCTCGATGACCAAAATGATGACAGCCTATGTGGTTTTTGATCAGATTCAAAATGGCAAAATCAGTTTTGATAATCAGTGTTTGATTGGCAGAGATGCCTGGCGCAAATCCGGTTCAAGCATGTTTCTCAATTATGGCGATGTGGTTTCAATTGAAGATCTGGTAAAAGGTTTATTGGTGGTTTCGGGAAATGATGCTGCGATTGCTTTATCCGAAAGCGTTGGTGGCAGTAGTGAAAATTTTATTGCTTTGATGAATATGAAAGCGCGCAAACTTGGTTTAAAAAACAGCCATTTCAAAAATCCGCATGGTCTTGCTGAAGATGGGCATTATATGAGTTTGCGCGATATTGGCGTTCTTGCTGTCAGGCTTTATCAGGATTTTCCGCAATATGCGCATTATTTTGGCATGTCGGAATTTACTTATGGCAATATCACGCAACGAAACCGCAATCCGTTGATCAGGATGAATTATGATGGAGCAATCGGCGGCAAAACCGGCCATACTAATGAAGGAGGTTATGGTGTAGTTGGTGTTGTAAAGCGCGACTATCGTCGTCTGGTTGGTGTGGTCAACAAGGCTAAAACTCCAAGACAAAGAAGCGAAATCATCACCGCTCTTTTTGATTACGGATTTCAGAATTACAAAAAATTGACCTTGTTTGAAAAAGACAAACCAGTGGCCGAGCTTGCAACCTGGCTTGGCAAAAGATCAAAAATTTCTGTGGCGCCAAATCAACCAATCGCCATCAATATCCCACGCGATAAAATGCTCGACGATGTTAAGGTTAGTGTGAAATACAAAGGTCCGATTTATGCGCCAATTGGCAAGGGCGCGAAGCTGGCTAGTCTGGTGATCGAAGTTAAAAACTACAAAACCTTTGAATATTCGCTTTTCTCCAAGGAAAAAATTGACAAGGTCTCCGGCTTAAGAAAAATCAACTGGGTTTTGCGTCACAAAATCAAAACCGTAACTAACAGACTTCTTCCAAAACCCTCTTTTAGCCACGATTGAGCGGTTGGTTCGATGCTCGAAGCTCGCCGTATGTCTTTATACGCCTCGCTTCTGCGCTTCGATCCGCCCTCCAATCGTGGCTAAAAGAGGGTTTTGAAAGAAGTCTAAATTTTAAAACAATGGATCTGAAATCATTGATGCGTCAAGCACAGGAAATGCAAAAAAAAATGCAACAAGTTCAACAGGAATTGGCGCAGAAAGAATATGAAGGTTCGTCCGGAGGTGGCATGATCAGGGTGCTGATCAATGGCGCCGGAATTGTTGGCAAAATTTCCATCGATTCTTCTTTGATCAATGTTGATGAGAAGGAAATTCTCGAAGATCTTCTGATTGCCGCTGTAAACGATGCCAGAAAAAAAGCCGATGAAGGTTCAAATGATTCGCTACGTGCTGCAACCAGCGGGATTCCGCTTCCTCCTGGGTTTAAATTTTAGATAGATTCTTATGGAACTTTAATGAGTATACCAAAGCCTTAACGAAGAATAAAATTTAAAGCGAATTTGAATGCAAATAATGAGTTACGAACTTCTTAATCAGAATCTTGGTTCAGTTATAGACCAGATTGCAAGAGAGCGCGATATTATTCATGTTACTCGTCATGGTCACGAGTCCGTGGTAATAATTTCCGAATCCGATTTTGATGCGATGCAAACCACAATACACCTGCTCTCAAATTCAACTAATGCTGCACGTTTAAGCGAGTCATTTAAACAAGCCAAAGATGGAGATTTTGTTGATGTCGAATGGGATGAAGACAAATAAATATCAGATTAAATATACCAGAAATGCTGCTGCAGACATAGCGTTTTTTAGGGAAAGAGATCGGACAATTTATCGCAGAATTTATTCGCTTATCCAAGATATGGAACAACATCCTTTTACCGGCATAGGAAAGCCTGAAATGCTAAAATATAATTTAAATGGTAGATGGTCTAGACGTATTACTGCAGAACATCGTTTGGTTTATGAAGTAACAGGAAATGAAATTGTCATTCATCAATGTCGTTTCCATTATTAGCTAGTTGATGAACTCTCCTCTCTCTCACCTCCCCCAAATCAAACAAAAAGATTTAAAAAAACTGGTCTCCGTCATCCGCAAAAATTGTGATGATGTTGAGATGATCATTCTCT
>MEMO01000015.1 GCA_001767955.1 Alphaproteobacteria bacterium RIFCSPLOWO2_01_FULL_40_26
ATAAACCTCCTCAAAATTGTTAAACCGTAATTGGTTGAGGAGGTTTTCTAATTGTTTTTAATTAGGAGTATAGATTTTTAGTTTGGTATAACCTGTATAACAAAAGTGGAGCGTTTTGTAAAATCGAAAGGAAAGAAATTAGTTGATCAGGAAATGATGGAATCGGCAATCGTAAGAGAATTGCAGATTATGGCAGAGTCAACGCAAAAACTTTCGAGATCTCTAAAGCTCACAGCCACTGATATTCCATGGCATTCTCTTTCTGGTTTCAGAAATGTTTTGGTTCATGATTATCTTGGAATTGACGAGGATGAAATTTACAAAACTATTAAAACCGATCTGCCAAAACTCAAGAAACGCGTGATCAAAATGATTGAATTTTTGGAAGAAAAAGAAAGTTAGCCGGAAAAAATTCAGTCGGGCAAAAACTAAACGCCAATTCGGGATAAGCCTCAACATTTTCCAATCTCAAATCCCAACAACTTTTCTGTAAAAAACTCTGAGAAACTGTTTATGATCTTTTTAGAGACACAATATTTTTGATAACAACCATTTCCTGCACTATGAAAACTTTCGAACTTCTCAAAAAAAATCGCAGAAAAATTTACCAAGGCGAATGAATTTGAAGACAGGCTCTAGCTTTTCCCGCCAATATAAAAATATTCAAAACCCGTCTCGTGCATTTTTTTTGCATCAAAAAGATTTCTCAAATCCACAATTTTTCGTGTTGAAATTTTTGTAAAATCCAATTTGCGATATTGCGGCCATTCGGTTGCAATCACGATTAAATCCGCGTCTTTCATGGCTTCATAAACATCATCAAAAAATTCAATTTCAGAAAAATTTGTCAGCTCATGTTTGGAATTTTCAATCGCTTCAAAATCATGTGCAGAGATTTTTGCACCTTCTTTTAGCAATTCTTTGGCAATCGAAATTGCCGGTGAATAGCGGATGTCATCAGTATTTGCCTTGAACGCCAAACCAAGCAAAGCGATTTTTTTGCCAGTGATTTTTCCATCCAAAATGGCGGAAATTTTTGCCAGCATTTTCATCTTGCGATTTTTGTTTGAGGCAATCACCGAATTAATCAGGGATAAATCAACTTTGTTTTCCTGCGCCACATTGACAATTGCCATGATGTCTTTTGGAAAACACGAACCGCCAAATCCCGGACCAGGATTTAAAAATTTTTCTCCGATGCGCGAATCAAGGCCAATAGCATGCGCAAGCTGTTTGATATCGCCGCCAACAATTTCACACAAATCAGCTATTTCATTGATGAAGGAAATTTTCGTCGCCAGAAAAGAATTAGAGGCATATTTGATCAGTTCAGCAGTAATGATATCGGTAAAAACCAGTTTTTGCGGCGAAAATTTTTGATAAATTTCGGCAAGAATTTTTTGTGATTTTTCGTCTGCAACGCCAATAACGATACGATCTGGATTCATGAAATCATTGATGGCACAGCCTTCACGCAAAAATTCTGGGTTTGACGCGACAGCAAAATCAAGAGAAGGATTGGTTTCCAAAACCAACTTTTTGATTTTTGCGCCGGTTTTGGCTGGAACCGTTGATTTGGTGATGATCAATTTGTAAGAGTTGGAAAGCTGCGCAATTTCTTTTGCTGCAGAAAGAACATAGGACAAATCAGCGCTACCATCTTCATCCTGTGGTGTGCCAACAGCGATAAATACTGGTTTGGAGCCATTTAAAGCTTCTCGCAAATTTGTGGTAAAAGAAATTTTTTTTGCTGCCACAACTTCATGCAAAAGCTCTTTCAAACCTGGCTCAAAAATCGGAATTACGCCGGATTTTAGTTTGGAAATTTTGGTTTCATCCTTGTCAACACAAACTACTTCGTGCCCCAATTTGGCAAAACAAATTCCCGAAACCAAACCGACATAGCCACTGCCAATTACTGTGATTTTCATTTTAAAAAATTTCTTATTTCGCCAGTCGAAAATTCCTGAAGATTGCCACGATAACGTGCAATTACTCGACCTTTGGGATCAATAATCCAGGTTTCAGGAATAGCCTGGATATCGGCGATTTTGGTGAAAAGTCCGCGGCTGTCATTAGCGATTTTGGTGAAGGGATTGCCGTTTTTTTTGAGATAATTTTTAGTGTTTTCAGAAATGTCGCGCCAGGCAATACCATAAATATCGGCAATTTTTTCATCACGTAAACGCAGCAAAATTTCGTGCTCGGCGTGGCAAGTTGTACACCATGAGGCAAAAAAATTTACTATCGAATATTTTCCTTCCAGATCTTTTATGGAAAAATTTTTTTCCTCATCAAACAAATCGGGCAAAGAAAATTCCGGCAGGGAAATTTGTGTTTTGACAAAGTGAATGTTGGATTCGACAATCTCTTCATTGCTTGCCATTTCCTGCTTCGCGCCTAGTTTGTAGGTTGAGATGGCAATCAGGCTAATCAAAAAAATCAGCGTTAAAAAAGGCAGAAATCTTCTCATAAATGGAATTTTTTTTCACACTAAAAACAGCCGAAAATAAAGCAAGGCGCGGCGAGCTTGCAACTGCTAATGGCTTTATTCAAACTCCGGCTTTCATGCCGGTTGGAACTGCGGCAACAGTTAAGGCAATCAAAATGTCGGATGTCAAAAAATCCGGCACTGAAATAATTCTTGGCAATGTTTATCATCTAATGCTGCGCCCTACGGCAGAGCTGATTGAGCGGCTTGGCGGTCTACATAAATTTTGCGGTTGGGATGGCCCGATTTTAACTGATTCCGGCGGATTTCAGGTGATGTCGCTTTCACAAATCAGAAAAATTTCCAACGAAGGTGTAGAATTTTCTTCACACATCGACGGCTCAAAACATTTTTTAACTCCGGAAAAATCGGTGCAAATCCAGCATAAACTCGGTAGCGACATCGCCATGATTTTTGATGAATGTGTGCAATTCCCTACCACTGATGAAAAGGCAAAAAATGCTATGGAACGCTCACTACTCTGGGCGCAGAGATCAAAAAATGCTTTTATCAAACGTGATGGTTATGGAATTTTCGGCATTGTTCAGGGCTCAACTTTTTATAATCTGCGCGAAATTTCTGCCAAAAAATTAATTGAAATCGGTTTTGATGGCTATGCCATTGGCGGTCTGGCTTGCGGTGAAGGACAAAAGACCATGTTTGAAGTTCTCGATTATTCCTGCGATTTTCTTCCTCAAAACAAACCGCGCTATTTGATGGGAGTTGGCAAACCATCTGACATCGTCGGCGCGGTTGCGCGCGGAATTGACATGTTTGATTGTGTAATACCGACACGTTCCGGCCGCACTGGCCAAGCTTTCACGCATAATGGCGCAATCAACATCCGCAATGCCAAATTTGCCCGCGATGAAAAACCGCTTGACGAGAAATGCACCTGCCATGCCTGTAAAAATCACTCACGCGCCTATTTGCACCATCTGGTAAAATCCAGCGAAATTCTTGGCTCAATGCTGATGAGCGAACATAACATTTTTTACTATCAGGATTTGATGGGAGAAATCCGCAAAGCAATCGAGGAAAAGAATTTTACAAATTTCGCGCGGGAATTTGTGGTTGAATAAATCTTTCTCCCTCTTATTTCAAAAACGCT
Organism: Alphaproteobacteria bacterium RIFCSPLOWO2_01_FULL_40_26; assembly: GCA_001767955.1. GTDB lineage: Bacteria > Pseudomonadota > Alphaproteobacteria > Rickettsiales > UBA1997 > UBA2645. Next base: position 3,603 of record MEMO01000015.1, read on the forward strand.
GTTTTGCGGCAAACCTATCAACCTTAATCAAAAATTTATGAAAAAACTTATTACCTCTTTTGCATTGGCTTTTATTCTGGCTTTAACCGCCAATGCTCAAAATGTTTCAGCTCCTAAAAAGGAAAATCCGACACAAAAAAAGGCGGCAATAAAGGAACAAACTAACGCAAAGAAAAATGACAATGACCATAAAAAACCAAAGATGACCAAAGAAGAAAAAGCGAAGAAAAAGGCCGAGCACAAAGCTTTCAAAAAGCAGATGAAAGAAATCCACAAGCAGATGAAAAATTTATCTCCTCAACAACGAGAAGCAGTGAAAAAAGAGAAAGAACGCCACTACAAGGAAATGGAAAAAATCACCGGCATTGAATGGCCGAAACATCCTGACGATAAGGAATAGTAAACAAAGCGGCGAGCGGTTTTGCCGCTCGCCATAAACGCTTGAATAATGAAAACCTCACTCTCTCACCTTCCACAAGAAAAACAGGATGAATTGCAAAAGCTTGTTTCGATCATTCGCGCTAATTGCGATGATGTTGAAATGGTCATTCTTTATGGCTCTTATGCCCGCGGTGATTATCGTCCCCATGATGAGTTTATTCCTGAAGAAAGATCGAGACGATTGGCTTCGGATTACGATATTTTGGCAGTCACTTCAAAAAAAGCGGTGTCACTTGATGTCGCGCTCTGGGAGAAAATTTCTGACATTTGCTCCAAATTTAATTTCAGCGCCGCTCCGAGAATTCTTACTCATGACGTTGAAGCCCTGAATATCAAGCTCGCCGAAGCACAATATTTCTTCACCGATGTTAAAAAAGAAGGAATAATGATTTATGATTCCAGCAAATTTCAATTAGCAGAAAGGAGGCTTCTAACCATCAAGGAAGAGCAAAGAATCATGCAAGATTATTTTGACGAGTGGTTCATTAAAGGCGCAGAACCATTTTTTAGAATGTATGAATTCTGCCTTGACCAGAACAACATTAAACATGCGGCTTTCTGTTTACATCAAACTGCGGAACACGCTTATAAGACTGTTCTCTTGGTTTTTCATAAAGACTGCCCGAGAGGACATCTTTTAGATCAATTAGGCAAAGATACTGAAAAAATTCACGATTTGATGAAAAATATTTTTGCCCGCATTATTGAAGAAGACCAGGATCGCTTTCGTCTTCTAGAGTACGCCTATATCGGCGGCCGCTATGACCCCAACTATCGCATTACCATCAGAGATTTAAAAATTCTCGCCGAGCAGGTGCAAAAACTTTTGCAAATCACCAGGAAAATTTGTGAAGAAAAGATTTGTAGCTTTTCCTGAACTGATAATTTGCTACTTCTTCAATGCAACTTGGTTAACCCACAATAAGATTGTGCAACAAAATCTTGTGTCTCCCAAACGTTTTTTTCACCTACTCCCCAAACCTCTCGCAAAAAATTTTGTTGCGATGGGAAGTTGAATTCACCATGAGGTGCTCTGAAGATCGGATTAGAGCCTGTCTTAAAACCCAACGTGTCTCGATTTTCCATAAATTTTGAGCGACTTTTTGGCAAAATTTTGCCGCTGTATTCAACATACTGCAAAAAATTTTGCCAAAAAACGAGCCAAAATTTATGGAAAAGCGAGGCGCGGTGGATTTTAAGACAGGCTCTAGTTTATGGCCATGTCGCAAATCAACTTTCTGAAAAATCTGAACCCTTGATTTACAAGGGCTTGTCGAGTTTAAAAATGGTAAGAAATGGGGATTTGCGACAGTCCCATAGTGGTATTAGTTGCAACGGTAAAAAATTCGAAGTTTTGAGTGGTGAGGCACGTCATAAATCAAAATAAATCCGCATGAGTTCCGGTTCTAATCAAAATCAACTCAATCTCTGTTATACGATAGATCAGCAGCCAGTCCGGTTCGATATGACATTCTTTAAACCCGCTATAATTTCCGCTTAAATTGTGATCACGATTTTTCGGTGGAAGGGCATGACCATTTGCCAATTTATAAACAACTTCCTTGAGCTTCTCAATATTTTTTCCGCGCCTCTTTGTTAGTTTGAGATCTTTTCTAAACTTATTTTCTTCCTTAAGAACCTGTCCTAAATCTTTTTTAACCCCATATTTTACCCTGTTTTTGCTTATTTTTTGACAAAATTACTCACCGTATTGCCAGATACGCTTCATAATTTTGTCAAAAAAGCGCTAAAAACATGCTAAAATCTGGGGTTAAAAAAGATTCAGGACAGGTTCTAAGAATTAGCATGATATTTATGCCTTATCCCATTCGGCAAATGCTGATTTCAAACTTTTGTGAGTGATCAGATTTTTTTTGTTTTTTGCGCGCTTAATCGCTTTCTCTGTTTCTTGATTGAAGCGTTTTTCAAATGGATTGAATGGGAGATCTTCATCTTTAACCACTTGTCGCAAAAACATTCTAACGGCTTGAGAAACTGTTAAATCAAGATTGTATAAAATCTGCTCTGATCTTGTTTTTAGATCGTCATCGACGATTACACGTATATCGGTCATTTTGTTTTTTAAAAAAATTGAAGAGTTGTTGGGGGTTTAAAGTTGTTGGAGTTTTATGGTAATTAGAAGGTAAATTTGAAGATGGTTTTATCAACTGAAATTCTAGAGCCTGTCTTCAAACCCACCACATTTCGCTTTTGCCCAAATTTTGGCTCGTTTTTTGGCAAAATTTAGTGTTTGAGCGTTAAAAAATCGCGGAGCGATTTTAGCGAAAACGGGCATGAGCGCAAAGCGCGAATCCCGATACAGCGGCAAAATTTTGCCAAAAAGTCGCTCAAAATTTGGGCAAAATCGAAACGCGCTGGGTTTGAAAACAGGCTCTAGTTTATTTGTTTTAAATTTGTTGACATTACCATATTTAGTGGTCTCTTTGTGAGAAATGCTACTAGATGTAGTGTTGTAGTCGGTTTTTAAATGGGGAAGTGCTTTTCCTCATCGACTGAAATTTAAACTAAAACGGAAACGATATGAAAATGGAAAATGGCCCCGTCGCAAATCAACTTTCTGAAAAATCTGAACCCTTGATTTACAAGGGCTCGTCGAGTTTAAACATGGTAAGAAATGGGGATTTGCGACAGTCCCAAAATAGCAATGTCGTGTCGACAAACTTTGGCAATGACGTAAATCTTTGTGATCAAAAGATTACTCCTTTGAACATTTTTAACTCTTTAAGAAATTCTTTTGAAGCGACTGCGGAGGAGAGTTTTAACAAATTTACCAGCCAACTATCTTTAAACTTTGATAGCTTTCCCGATCATGAGATAGAAAAATTAATTGAAGAGAAGTTGGCATCTCTTGGATATCTCAAAACCCTGAAGCAGTTCATTCTTGATCGAAATGCATCTTCTGCCAAAGGAGGACAGAGAGACACTTTGGTTAGCTGTAAACAGGCTGTTGAAGAATATATCATGAAGCAAGATTGGCGCATTAATGCCAATGCTAATACTGACTACAGCAACGCCGGATTGATTAACAACTCTGCGGGGAAAATTATCGCCAACTATTGGTTGGATAGCGTTTACTCATCTGAAGAAGGTTTGGCGCATCGCCATGCTGATTATCACATTCACGATCTCGATTGTTTAACAGGTTATTGTGCTGGTTGGAGTCTTCGTGTTTTGTTGGATGAAGGCTTTAATGGTGTTGCTGGTAAAGTATCAAGCAGAGCTCCGCGTCACTTCAGGGAAGCGCTTGGACAGATGTCTAATTTCTTGGGAATATTGCAATCAGAATGGGCTGGGGCTCAAGCATTTAGTTCATTTGATACTTACTTAGCGCCGTATGTTTTTAAGGACAAACTGCCTTTCGTCGAAATCAAAAAAGCTGTTCGTCAATTCGTTTACAATCTTAACGTACCGGCTCGTTGGGGACAAAGTCCATTCACTAACATCACTTTGGACGTGACAGTTCCACCTGATTTAAAAGATAATTTTCCTACCGCGAATTGTATTCATTTGTTCAGGGAAATTGATGATCCCGAGTTGATCGCTGAAGCGAAGAAGCGTGGTGTGGAGAGTTTGGAAGACATGACTTACAAACATTTCCAAAAGGAGATGGAGTTAATCGACATCGCTTATTACGAAGTAATGACAGAAGGCGATTCTCATGGACAGCCTTTCACCTTTCCAATTCCAACCGTGAATGTGATGGAAGATTTCAATTGGGACAGCGATGTGGCAAAGGCTTTGTTCGAAAACACAGCAAAAATTGGCAGCTCATATTTTCAAAATTTCATCGGCAGCCAATACATGTTAAATGAAGCTGGTGAGAAAGTGGTGAATCCTGAAGCCTACGCCCCACACGCTGTGAGAAGCATGTGTTGCAGATTGCAACTTGATTTGCGTGAACTTTTGAAACGTGGCAATGGTTTGTTTGGTTCTGCGGAAATGACTGGCTCAATTGGGGTGGTGACCATTAACATGGCTCGTCTTGGATATAGATTTAAAGACGATATGAGCGGTCTGATGCAAGAGTTGGAGCGCTTGATGTCTTTAGCAAAATCAACTCTCGAGAAGAAAAGAAACTTTGTTCAGAAGATGTATGACAGAGGTCTTTTTCCTTACACCAAAAGATATTTGCCACATTTCAGAAACCACTTCAGCACGATTGGAGTGAACGGTATGAACGAAATGGTGCGCAATTTTACCAATGATGCTTATGACATTACGGATAATCGTGGAGCTAAAATGTGCCTCGATATTTTGGATTTCATGAGAATTGAGCTAAAGAAATATCAGGAAGAAACTGGTCATCTATACAATCTGGAAGCCACTCCAGCTGAAGGAACAACTTATCGTTTTGCCAAGGAAGATAAAAAATATTATCCAAACATACTTCAAGCCGGCTTTGGAGAAAATATCTACTACACAAATTCCACTCAACTGCCTGTTGGGTTCACCGATGATCCGTTTGAAGCGCTAACTTTACAAGATTCGCTGCAGTGCAAATATACCGGTGGTACGGTGCTGCATTTGTACATGAATGAAAAAATTTCTTCAGGCGATGCGTGCAAAAGAATGGTTAAGACCGTAATAGAAAAATATCGCTTACCATACATCACCATAACTCCGGTGTTCTCAGTATGTGAAGATCATGGTTACTTGAAAGGTGAACAACCATATTGTCCAACTTGCCAGAAACAAACGATGGTGTGGACGAGAGTGATGGGTTATCATCGTCCTGTTGCCAGTTTCAACTTGGGTAAAAAAGGAGAGCATTCAGAGCGGCTGCACTTCAAGGAAGATGCTTGTGGTTTGCCTCTATTCAATCAGAGCCAACGTCATTATACCAAAACATAAATTTATACTCCCAACCAACAAAGGATTTTTGAGGAAAAATTAAAACTAAAAAAAGCTGCTGTATTTAGACATACTGCTGCTTTTTTTAGTTTTAATTTTTACCAAAAAGACGAAGTTGGTTGGGAGTATAAATTTATGTTTTGGTATAGTTCTCATGAAGCCTTCAATAGCAAGCATCACGCCATTTACATTCCAAGATTATCCGGAGCATACAGCATGTATTTTGTGGTTTTCTGGATGTAATATGGCGTGCGGCTATTGTCATAATCCCGAGTTGGTTAGAGGTGTGCTGAAAAAATTGCCGATGGAAAAAATTGAAAAGTTTTTGCAATCGAGAATGGGCTTGCTTGAAGGCGTTGTGCTGTCAGGCGGTGAGTGCACTTTGTACAGGGCATTACCTGATTTTGCCGCCTATTTAAAAAAGATGGGATACAAGGTGAAGGTTGATACCAACGGCTCTAACCCAGAGATGATTGCCAACATGATCGATCAGGGTCTCATTGATTTTGTCGCGCTAGATTTCAAAGCGACGCCGGAAAAGTTTCTGCAAGTGACAAATTTTGAAGGTTATGATAAGTTCTATCGCACCTTGTCTTTACTGGCTTCTTCCAACATTCAGCACGAAATACGCACCACAATTCACACCAGATTTCTTAACGAAGATGATGTTAACCGTATGATTGGTCTTCTGGAAAAAATTAATTACAAAGGCACCTGCTACTTACAGAAATTTCGTGATTGTGAAACGCTTGGCAATATTGGCGCACAAACAAGAAAATTCGATTTATCTGCAATCAGGAGTCCTTCCTTCAATCTGGAACTAAGAGGGTTCTAACATGAGTAATAATCCAATCACGATTTTTGACCAATGGTTTACTGAAGCTAAGAAGCATGACATTCAAGAGTGCGAAGCAGTCAATCTTGCAACCGCAACCAAAGATGGCGTGCCGTCAAACCGAACAGTTCTGCTGAAAGAATATGACGAATTTGGTTTTGTATTTTTTACAAATCTTGAAAGCAGAAAGGGATTGGAGCTTAAAGAAAACCCTTTCGTGTCGCTTTGTTTTTATTGGAAAGAGTTGGGTAAGCAGGTAAGAATCGAAGGTCGCGCTAACCAGGTGAGCGATAAAGAGGCAACTGAATATTTCGACAGCAGGCCACTGCAAAGTCGTATCGGAGCGCATGTGTCGCAGCAATCACGCGTGATAAAATCGGATTTTGATTTGGTTAAAGAAGTTGCAAAAAAGACGGCCGAGATGATCGGAAAAAAAGTTGAGCGCCCTGCTTATTGGTCGGGATTTCGTGTCACTCCACACAAAATTGAGTTTTGGCAAAAAGGTAATTTTCGCGTGCATAGAAGACATCTCTATCGCCTTGAAGATGGCGTTTGGGAAATGGAGCTTCTATATCCGTAAAATTTAGAGCCCGATTCAAAACGGTTGTTAAGCAAATTTTCGGTTGTTGTACAAAATATTGTGTCTGAAATTTTAGATCCTGAAACAAGTTCAGGATGACAATTTGGGAAAGATTTGTTTCAAAACAGGATCTAGAAACTTTAAAAATTACATTCTTCGGAAGGAACTTATGGGAATATTTACAAAAATTATATCAGCTGGCGCAGCTGCTGGTTTCTTGGTTAAGAAAAGATTCAAAATAACCGGCCTGATTCTTAACAGTGTGGCAAATAAAATTTATCGCAATCATCCATCCATGGCTGAGCGACTGCAGCCTATCATTAACAGCAGCTTCTTCGTCAAGATCACGAATCTGCCGTTTAACGTTTTTTTTACGATAGAAGAAAAGGGTGTCGCAGTTAAAGCACTTCACAACTCAGAACAGCCGACAGCCGATCTCACTATTTCAAGTGATCTTACATCTCTGGTGAATATTTTTGAAGGTGATGAAGATGGGGATAAACTTTTCTTCTCGCGCAAATTGCAAATAAATGGCAATTCAGAGGCGCTAGTTACGTTGCGTAATGCCATAGACAGTCAAGACATCAACATTGTCGAAGAAATTTCCGCTCCTTTCAAAATCTTTGCCAATCCTGCAAAGAGTGTAATCAATAAACTTAAACGGCATGTTTGTTAAAAATAATCTGGAGCTGGTGTGTCCCGCCGGAACTCCCGCTGCTTTGCGTTATGCCGTTGAAGCTGGCGCTGATACGGTTTATTTGGGTTTTCGTGATGAAACAAATGCTCGCAATTATCCTGGTCTAAATTTCAGCTACGAAGAGCTAAAGAGTTCCGTTGCTTATGCTCACGAAAAGAATGTTGCGGTGTTTGTTGCAATTAACACCAATCCAAAAGCTGGAAACATGGATCCCTGGAAAAAGGCGGTGGATAACGCAGTTTCTGCTGGAGCTGATGCAGTAATTTTATCTGATTTAGGGCTTATAAGCTACACTGCTAAAAAATATCCTAACTTCAGAATACATCTTTCGGTGCAGGCATTTGCATCAACTGTTGAGTCGGTAAATTTTTACCAAAAAGAATTCGGCATAAAACGTGCGGTGCTGCCAAGAATTTTCACTCTGAGAGAGATCGAAGAGATCATAAAAAAAACTACAGTTGAAGTGGAGATTTTTGCCTTCGCAGTAGCTGGACCAATGGCTGAGGGCAGGTGCATCTTATCTTCTTATGTTACCGGAAAATCTCCTAATAGTGGCGGAGCGTGCTCTCCGGCTGAGTTTATTGAATATCAAGAGGATGGCAAATTACTCAAAACAAAACTTAATGGCGTGCTGGTTAATCAAGTTGAAGTTGGCGAGCCAGCTGGCTATCCAACACTTTGTCGCGGGCGCTATGTTGTTAATGGTGAGAAAAAATATCTCTTTGAAAATCCATCTTCTTTGAACGTTATCGATATCTTACCAAGACTGAAAGAAATTGGAGTTGTGGCAATCAAAATTGAAGGCAGACAAAGAGGAAAATCTTATGTTAGAGAAGTGGTTAGTACATTCCGTAATGCGATAGACAATGGCTATAGCGCTAACAATACAGGTGGTGAAAATGACATAGCCGGACTTTGCGAAGGCTGTCAAACCACTAGTGGTGCATTCAGGAAAAAATGGTTATGACTTACAAATTATCGATGGGTCCAGTTCTCTTCAACTGGGATCAAGAAAAAATGGAAAAATTTTATCAGCGCGTGGCTAACGAGTCTGTGATAGATGACGTTTATATCGGTGATGTTATTTGCTCAAAGCGCGCCAGCTGGAAATTTCCTTTTTGGCAAAACATACTGGAGGATCTGAAGATATCTGGTAAGAGAGTAATTTTTTCTACTCCTTCAATCATTACGAACGAGAATGAAATTAATTCGATCAAAAAAATTATTATTGAGAATCCGGATTTGGAGATTGAGGCAAATGACATTTCGATATTTGAATTTGCTAAGCCCTGCGCCACTGGCCAACTGCTTAACATCTACAACGAATCAGCTTTGCAGTTTCTTGAAAGCAAGGGAGTAAAAGAAGCGACGATGCCAATAGAAATACCTCTGGAGTCGCTTGAGGCAATGGTTAAGGCAACCAAAATAAAATTAGGAGTTCAGGTTTTCGGAAGAATGCCTTTGGCATTATCGGTGCGTTGTTATCACGCTCGTGCTCACAATTTGAATAAAGTTAACTGCAATTTTGTTTGCGGCGAAGACGCTGATGGTCTTATTGCTTCCAACTTGGAAAATGTGAATCTCTTTGCTATCAACGGTACTCAGACCCTTTCCTACAACTACTGCAATTTGATAAACGAACTTGGCTCTTTGAGAAAAATTGGTGTGAATAATTTTAGATTATCTCCGCACAGCGAAGTTGATATGATCACAATTAGTAAAATTTTTAAAGATTGTTTGGATGAAAAAATTTCCGTTGCAGAAGCTAATTCAAAAATCGCTCTAGCGTCCAAGGGAATTTCATTCTCCAGCGGTTTCTTGCATGGTAAGCCAGGGATGAGTTTTGACAACGAGGATAGTTGAATTAAACCCAAAAAATTTTGTTGGTTTGATTTCTCGGAGTAAAAGAGTGAGCACGGCTGGAATCGAACCAGCGACAACCTCATTAAAAGTGAGGTGCTCTACCGACTGAGCTACGTGCTCTCAAATGAGATGGGATGGGCAAAAAGAGGCGGCGCATTAAAAGTGTGGAGAAGAAAATTGCAAGGATTTAGTAAGTGCCGAAATGTTAATCAGATCCTGAAACAAGTTCAGGATGACTAACTGAAACAAGTTCAGGATGACTAACTGAAACAGGTTTAGGATGATGTTTGAATTTTTGGATCGTCATCCTGAACTTGTTTCAGGATCTATTTTTACACCCCCATGTCCAAAAAATTTCTAACCATCATTCCAGTTCGTCTAGCCTCAACGCGTTTGCCAAATAAGCCACTTGCCGATATTTGCGGCAAGAGCATGATTCGAAGGGTTTACGAACAGGCTTTGGCAGCGGATTTAGGTGAAGTTTTGATTGCTTGTGATGGTAAGGAAATTGCCGACGAAGTAAAAAAATTTGGCGGAAAATTTGTGATTACTGATCCAAATCTTCCTTCAGGAACAGATCGAATTTATGCAGGTTTTAAAAATTTTGGCGGCGATTTTGAAGTGATTATAAATTTGCAGGGAGATTTGCCAAACATTGATCCGCAAGTAATTAGAACCACAGCACAAGCAGCTTTGGAAGAGAGTTGCGATATTGCAACCGTGGCATCAAAAATCAAAAATCGTGAAGAAATTACAAATCCCAATATGGTAAAAATTGCTATCGCTGAATCTGGAATGGCTCTTTATTTTTCGCGCTCTCCAATTCCGTATAGCAAAAGTTTTGCTGACGAATTTTTTCATCACATCGGGATTTATGCCTACAAAAAATTGGCATTAGAAAAATTTGTTAACTTGCCGCAATCAGGATTGGAGAGACGTGAAAGCCTCGAACAACTTCGTGCTCTTGAAAACGGTATGAAAATTTTTGTAAAAATTGTCGATGCCTATCCACTTTCGGTGGATACCAAAGAGGATTTAGAAATAATCACAAAACTCATCAGTGAAAAAGAAAAACGGTAAAAAAATTATCGGATGGAAAGAATGGTTTAGCCTTGATTGTCTTGGTTTGCCGGCAATCAAGGGCAAGATTGACACTGGCGCAAAAACCTCATCTTTGCATGCTTTTAACATCGAAAATTTTTATATCGAAGATGTCGAATATGTAAAATTTGACATCCATCCTTTACAAAAAAATAAAAAGCTTACGCGCACTTGCATGGCAAGAGTGGTTGATCGGCGCATGGTTTCAGATTCTGGCGGAAAAAAGGAAAAAAGATTTGTCATCAAATCCGATTTAAGAATTGGAGAAACCAAAATCAGAATCGAATTAACCCTTGCCAATCGCGATTCCATGAGTTTTCGCATGTTGCTTGGACGTGAAGCGGTCAAGCAGGCCAGAATGATCGTCGATATTTCCAAATCCTTTGTTCAGTGTAAAAAAGGAAAAAAAGAAATTCTTAAACTTTATGGCAAAACCAAACCCTGCTTCGATCTCAGAAAAATATGAAAATTCTTTTATTAGCTTCAAATCCAAAACTTTATTCCAATCAGCGCATCATGGAGGCGGCGAAAGTGCGCGGGCATGAAATTGAGTTTGTCAATGTTGGCGGTTGCTACATCAAAGTTGATGCCGGCAGCTGTGAAGTTTTTCACGATGATGCAAAAAAATTGGAACAAATTGATTGCGTAATTCCGCGCATAAAACCGGCCATAACATTTTATGGCACCGTGATTGTGCGCCAGTTTGAAGTGATGGGAATCAGATGTCTCAACGGTTCAGACGCTATCGCCAAATCACGCGATAAATTGCACACCTTACAGATGCTTGCAAATCAAGGTTTCGGCGTTCCAGTTACTTCTTTTGCCAATTCTTCTTACGATACCAAAGATTTGATCAAACTTGTTGGCAGTGCGCCATTAGTGGTTAAATTGCTTGAAGGAACAAAAGGTGTCGGTGTTGTTTTGGCAGAAACCAACAAGGCGGCGGAAAGTGTGATCAATGCTTTTAGAAGCTTGAAAGCAGATGTGTTGGTGCAGCATTACATCAAGGAATCAAAAGGTTGTGATTTGCGTTGTTTTGTCATCGGAAATCAGGTTGTGGCTTCAATAGAGCGCATCGCGCAGGAAGGAGAATTCCGCGCCAATATTCATCTCGGCGCCACTGCCAGAGTGGTTGAAATCACTGATGAAGAAAGAGATTTAGCGGTAAAAGCAGCAAAAATTATCGGGCTGGAAGTTGCCGGTGTTGACATGGTGCGTTCAAGTTCTGGTCCAAAAATTCTCGAAATAAATTCTTCGCCTGGCCTTGAAGGAATTGAGGGTGCAACCGGAGTTGATGTGGCAGGAAAGATGATTGAATATCTGGAATCGAAGTGAAAATCGCAGCAAAAAAAATTTTTAATGGTTCCGCCGAATTTCTTTTTGGCGCGCATAATTATTCGCAAATTCCTGATTTTCATTTTCCTGAAATCGCTTTTGTCGGAGCTTCGAATGTTGGAAAATCCAGCCTTATAAATGCCTTGATTGGCAAAAAAATCGCCATTGTTTCGTCAACTCCCGGAAGAACGCGTCAGTTAAATTTCTTCAAAATTTTTGGTTTCAGGGATGGTTTTATTTTGGTTGATATGCCGGGATATGGTTTTGCCAAAGCGCGCGATAAAGATATCGAACATTGGCAAAAATTAAGTTTTGAATATTTGACAAAGCGCAAAAATCTGCGGCGGGTTTTTTTGTTGATTGATCCAATTAAAGGCTTGAAACAAGCGGATTTAGAGATCATCAACATTTTTAACATTTTGGCGGTTTCTTTCCAAATTGCGCTGACAAAGTCTGATAAATTAAATTTTTATGAGTTGAAAAAAGTGCAGGAAAAAATCGCAGAACAAATGGAAAAATGGCCGGCAGTTTATCCACAAATCCTTGTTACTAGTGCTTCCACTGCTCATGGTATTTTTGATCTTCAAAATGAAATCGTAAAAATCTTGGAGAAGTTATGAAAATTTTTCTGACAATTTTTTTTACCAGTCTCGTGGTCTTGCTACTGGTATTTTTGCTAAATCTTTCTACATACGGCCGCCTTAAACAATCTCAAAAAACTTTTAATGAAAACAATTCCAAAAATCTCTGATTCAGAAACTTATCATCAGGTCTTTAACCTTACTCCCAAGCAGATAGTTGAAGAATTAAACCGCTATATTGTCGGACAAAATGATGCTAAAAAATCGGTATCAATTGCGTTGCGCAATCGCTATCGCAGAAAATTGGTCGAATCTCCTTTGCGTGAAGAAATTGTGCCGAAAAATATTTTAATGGTTGGGCCAACCGGCGTTGGAAAAACCGAAGTGGCGCGCCGTCTGGCCAAGCTTGCCAATGCACCTTTCATCAAGGTTGAGGCAACAAAATTTACCGAAGTTGGCTATGTCGGACGCGATGTTGATTCGATAATTCGCGATCTGATTGAAGTGGCAGTTAAAGACATCAAAAGTGAAATGAAAAAAGAGATCGGCGCTAAAGCGGAAAAACATGCCAAAAAAAGAGTTCTTAAAGCTTTGGTTGGTGAAAATGCTCTTGATGAAACTCGCGAAAAATTTTCACAAATGCTTGAAAATGGCGAATTGAATGATCGCGAAATTGAAATCGAACTTTCCGATTCTCCTTCTGCCGCTCATTCTTTCGACATTCCGGGAATGCATGTTGGCATGATTAATCTTAACGAAATGCTCAACAAATTTTCCGGCGGCGAGCGTGTCAAAAGAATGCGCATGACTGTTGAAGATGCGCTTAAAGCCACAATCAACGAAGAATCGGAAAAAATGATTGATGAAGATAAGGTGATCAAAAAGGCGATAAAATCGGTTGAAAATGATGGCATAGTTTTCATCGACGAAATAGACAAAATCTGTGTTCGCGATCATATTAAAGGTGGAGATGTCAGCCGCGAAGGCGTACAACGCGATCTCCTGCCACTCGTTGAGGGAACTGCGGTCACAACCAAATATGGCGTGGTTAAAACCGACCATGTTTTATTCATTGCTTCTGGTGCGTTTCACATCGCAAAACCGGCAGATTTGTTGCCGGAATTGCAGGGACGTTTTCCGATTCGTGTTCAACTTAAAGCTTTAACCGAGGAAGATCTGGTCAGAATTTTAACCGAGCCGGAAGCAAGTCTAATCAAGCAATATGTTGCTTTGCTTTCTGTTGAAAATCTCAAACTCAATTTCACTGAAGATGGCATCAAGGAAATTGCCCGCGTGGCACACAAGATCAATGGTGAGGTTGAAAATATCGGTGCTCGCCGTCTTCACACCATGCTCGAAAAAATCCTTGAAGAAATAAGCTTTGAAGCCAGCGACATGAAAAACGGCGCAAAAGTCGTCATTGATCAAAAATATGTTGAAGGACATTTGGGCGATTTGGCTCACGGCAAAACTGATTTGTCAAAGTTCATTTTATAACCCCAATAACGTTTAAGAAACCCAGATTCAAATTTACAGACTCTAAGCTAAATCACAAATCTCACCACACTGTCACCCCGCACTTGTTGCGGGGTCCATCTCGTCAAAGACTTGATTTTATTGGTTGCGACCAAATGGACCCCGCAACAAGTGCGGGGTGACAGTGTGGTGGAGTTTATTGGTTTTACTTAGAGTTTGTAGACTTAAGCCATAATTCCTTAAGCGTTATTGGGGTTTTTATAACATAAACCGCTTTGCGATTTTTCTGCAAATTAGAAGTTAAGCTTCTAATTTGCAGGGAAGAATTTTAACCTTTATTCACATGATTCCTCGCTATTCACGTCCTGAAATGACAAAAATCTGGTCGCAGGAAAACAAATATCAGATTTGGTTTGATATTGAAATTTTTGCGCTTGAGGCGTTGGAGAAACTGAAGATTGCGCCTAGCGGAACAGCGAACAGAATTCGCGAAAATTTTGCCAAATCCGGTGGAAAGTTTGATGTGTTGCGCATCGATGAAATTGAAAGCACAACCAAGCATGATGTCATCGCATTTTTAACTCACTTGGCCGAGTTGACCGGCGAAAATTCACGCTTCATCCATCTTGGTATGACTAGCTCGGATGTTCTTGACACCTGTCTTTCCGCACAACTTTCGCAAGCGTCCGACATTTTAATTTCTGATCTGGAACGTGTTTTGGCAGCGCTAAAAAAGCGCGCTTTTGAACATAAAAACACGATTTGTGTTGGCCGTTCGCACGGCATTCATGCTGAACCGGTAACGTTTGGTTTGAAGCTGGCGCGTTTTTATGTTGAGTTTCAAAGAAACTTAAATCGTCTCAAAATTGCCAAAAAAGAAATTGCTGTTTGCGCCATATCCGGCGCGGTTGGAACTTTTGCCAATGTCGATCCTTTCGTACAAAAATATGTTGCCGAAAAAATGAATCTTGAGGAAGAATCAGTGTCAAGCCAGGTGATTCCGCGTGATCGCCACGCAGCGTTTTTTGCAACTCTTGGCGTGATTGCTTCATCAATTGAAAATCTCGCTGTTGAAATTCGCCATTTGCAGCGCACCGAAGTTTTGGAAGCGGAAGAGTTTTTTTCTAAAGGGCAAAAGGGCAGCTCGGCGATGCCGCATAAACGCAATCCGGTTTTAAGCGAGAATTTGACTGGCTTGGCGCGCATGGTTCGCAGTGCAATAATTCCCGCTTTGGAAAATGTTGCCTTGTGGCATGAGCGCGATATTTCGCATTCTTCTGTAGAAAGAATGATTGCGCCCGATGCAACAATCACGCTGGATTTCGCACTTAATCGCCTTGCCGGTCTGATCGAGAATCTCGCAATTTATCCGCAAAATATGCAAAAAAATCTCGATCGCCTGCAAGGTCTGGTTTTTTCACAACGCGTGCTTTTGACATTGATCGAGGAAGCAGGAATTTCGCGGGAAGATGCCTATGAAATTGTGCAGTCAAATGCCATGAAAATCTGGGCTGGAGAGTCCAACAGTTTCTTGGAATTACTCAAAAGAGATGAAAAAGTTTCATCAAAATTAAGCGCTAAAAAACTCGAAGAAATTTTCGATCTAGGCTATCACACCAAAAATATTGATCAGATTTTTAAGCAGATTTTTGAATAATCTCTTTGCAAAAAGTGGTAAAAGGCAGCGCGCGACCATTCTTTGGATTGCCATAATCCTTTGTGCCTAGATGCACCTGATAAAATGCCGGAATCGTTGTTCTTTCCCTGAAATATGAGATTGATTTTGCCAATTCTTTTTCACCGCTTTTTGCTTCAACCGCGAATTGTGGTTTGCCATTTTTTAAAACTACAAAATCAATTTCTCTTTTGTCGATATCGCGTAAAAAACGCAGCTCCATTTTTTCTCCTTCCGTATCTTCGATGAAATGGCAATATTTAAGCAGATGCGAGGCAACCAGATTTTCGAAACGCGCTCCTTGATTTTCAATTTGCGCCCAATCCCAAAAATAAAGTTTTTGCTCTTTTTTTACCGCTCTTATTTTCGGCGCGCCATAAGGAGAGATGCGATAAACCATGTAAACACGCTCAAGTAAACTTATCCAGCGATCGGCGGTTTCAAAGGCAACTTGTAGATCTTCGCTTATCGCCTTGATAGAAAGAGGGGATCCAACCCTTTGCGGTAAAGCAATCAACAAAAGATCAATCATGGAGAGGTCTTTAACCATCTCCAAATCGCGTAAATCCTGATAAACAACTCTTTCGGTTCTTTCTTTAGACCATCTTTTATAGCCGCGCTCACTGCCGGAAAATAGGGGTTCCGGAAATCCTCCTAATCTTATCAAATCTGCCAATGGCGGACAATTTTTCTCGTTTAAACTGTATGGATGGAGGCGGTAATAATGGTATCTGCCAACCAATGAATCTCCGCCTTTGCGATAATAATCAAGACGGGCGCTGCCGGTGACTAAAAGTTTTACCAAATGTTTGTTGGTGTCATAAAATCCTTTTAGCAATTGACGCCAATTTTTAAATTTGTGAATTTCATCCAAAATGAGAATAGGCTGGTTGGTTGGCAATTGTGCTTTCAGGAAAACATCTCTGATTGTTAAATCATCATAACTGAGGTATGCTGGATGTTTCCATGCCGGATTAACACCTTTGAGAAATTGTAAAACCAGAGTGGTTTTGCCAACCTGTCTTGGGCCACCAAGAAATACCATTTTTCGGTTAGATAAATCTTCTGAAATTGGTTGGTTTAAGTATCTTGTTAAATTAGTCATTACTCTAATTTGCTCGCGAGTATTTCAGAGTCAACGTGAAAAATATCAGCAATGAAAAAAACAACATCACGAGAAATTTTAAAAAAAATTTTCGGTTATGAAAATTTTCGTGGCGCGCAGGAAGAAATTATCAGCCATGTGATTGGCGGTGGCAGTGCTTTTGTTTTGATGCCAACTGGTGGCGGAAAATCCTTATGTTATCAAATTCCGGCTCTTTGTCTTGATGGTGTTGCGGTGGTGATTTCGCCTTTGATTGCCTTGATGCAAGATCAGGTTGAAGGCTTGAAACAATTGGGTGTTGCGGCAGAGGCGATTAATTCTTCGATGAGTGCGGCGCAGATTTTTTCTGTCAAAAATCTTTTGAAAAATAACGAGCTTGATTTGCTTTATGTTTCCCCGGAACGCTTGTTGATGCCGGAGTTTCTTGAGTTTTTATGCGACGTAAAAATTTCGCTTTTTGCCATTGATGAGGCGCATTGTGTTTCGCAATGGGGACATGATTTTCGCCTTGTTTACACACAGCTTTCGATTTTGGCGGAAGTTTTTAAAGATGTGCCGCGAATCGCTCTTACAGCCACTGCAGATGCTCCCACGCAAAAAGATATTATCGAAAAACTTAGTTTAAAAAACGCTAAAATTTTTTGCAGCTCTTTCGACCGTCCCAATATTTTTTATTCGATTGTTGAAAGAAATAATCCCAGAAAACAGCTGATAAATTTCATCAGGGAAAATCATCAAAATGACAGTGGAATTGTTTATTGCCTGTCGCGTAAAAATGTTGAAGAAACCGCGGGAGAGTTGAGGAAAGAAGGTTTTAAAATTTTGTCATATCATGCCGGAATGGATGGAAAAACGCGGCAAAAAAATCTCGAAAAATTTCTGCTTGAAGATGGTATCATCATGGTTGCAACTATTGCTTTTGGCATGGGAATTGATAAGCCGGATGTGCGTTTTGTTGCGCATCTGAATCTGCCAAAAAATATTGAAAGCTATTACCAGGAAACCGGCAGAGCAGGGCGTGATGGCTTGCCTTCTAGTGCCTGGATGAGTTTTGGATTATCGGATATTGCGGCGCAGAGAAATTTTATCGAAGAATCGAATGCGCCGGAAAATCAAAAAAGAATCGAGCGGCAAAAGCTAAATTCGCTGCTTGGATTATGCGAAGCCTCAACTTGTCGCAGACAAATTCTGCTCAAATATTTTGGTGATCACCACGAACCATGCGGCAATTGCGATAATTGCCTGAATCCGCCCGAAACTTTTGACGGCAATATTGCGGCGCAAAAAGCATTATCCTGTATTTTAAGAACCGGCCAAATGTTTGGTGTTGGTTATCTGATTGATGTTTTGATTGGCACTGACGATCAAAGAATTAAAAATTTTCGCCATGATCAGCTTTCAGTTTTTGGAATCGGCAAAGAATTTTCAAAAAATGAATGGCAGGGAATTTTTCGGCAATTAGTGGCGATGGATTTGCTGAAAGTCGATATTGCCGGCCATGGCGGAATTAAAATTACCAATGCCGGAAAAGAGTTTTTGCGCGAAAAATATCAGCTGCAAATGCGTAAAATTGCGGCGAAAATCAAAGCGAAAAAGGAACCAAAAGTTAAAATAATTCTTGGCCTCGAAAGCGATGATGAAAAAAATCTTTTTGCTAAATTGAAGGCCAAGAGAATGGAAATTGCGCGAGCACAAAACCTGCCACCTTACATTGTGTTTCATGATAAGACCTTGATTGAGATGATAAAAAAACATCCGCAAAATCTTGAAGAAATGAGAAAAATTAGCGGAGTTGGAGAGGAAAAATTAAAAAAATATGGGCAGATATTTTTAAATCTTATCGGCCGTTAGAATTTCTACTTGCAAAATATTTTCTCATCTCAAAGATGCGCGGCCTTATTTTGCGAGCCATTTGAGGTGGAACCACATACCAAGCCTTGATTTTCTTGATGTCGCAAGATTTCAAATATCATCAAAATTTTGATTAAAACTTCGAAAAAAATTTTCGAAAGAATTTATTCCCTTGGAAAAATTTTTGGAAAAAATTTTTTCAAAATTTTGTCGTTAATAATTTGATTGAGCTATGTCCAAATCAACCTTCCAACGCACCAAACCCCATGTCAATGTCGGAACTATCGGGCATGTTGATCATGGTAAAACAACCTTAACCGCTG
>MEMO01000016.1:0-14362 GCA_001767955.1 Alphaproteobacteria bacterium RIFCSPLOWO2_01_FULL_40_26
ATTACCCCTCACCCCAACCCTCTCCCACAAGGGGAGAATTACCCCTCACCCCAACCCTCTCCCACAAGGGGAGAGGGAGTAGCACCGAATTCGGACTAACTCCCTCTCCCCTTGTGGGAGAGGGTTGGGGTGAGGGGTAAATAATTTGTGAGGGGTAATATTTTGTGAGGGAGGCAATGTTCTTCAAAGAGTAAGGTTGGGAGCATTTTTCTTAAGCGTTATTGGGGTTAGAACTATCCAACCCAACATCCACCGCCCTTGCTGAATGAGTCAGAGAGCCGATGGAAATAAAATCAATCTTGAGAGCGGAAAATTTTCGGATGTTATTCAAATTAACACCTCCGGAAATTTCGATTTGGCATTTATTGTTAATCAGAGCGATGGATTTTTTGATGTCGGTGATTTTCATGTTATCGAGCATAATGACATCAGGCCTTGATTTCAGCGCTTTGGCAACTTGCTTTATCGTATCACATTCAACTTCAATTTTCAGTTTTTTTGCTGATTTTTTTGCAGCTAAAATTGCATCGCCAACACTTCCCGCGGCAGCGATGTGATTATCTTTAATCAAAATCATCTCAGATAAATTGTATCGATGATTCTTACCACCACCAGCCACAACTGCTTGTTTTTCCAAGGCACGCAGGCCAGGCAAAGTTTTTCTGGTATCGAGAATCCTGATTTTTTTGTTATTCAGCTTTTTAACAAATTTCTGTGTAAATGTTGCAATGCCGCTTAAATGCTGGATCAAATTTAAAATCACTCTTTCAGCGGCAAAAATTAATTTGGCATCGCCATGGCCATGAGCTATTGATTTTCCTGCTTTGATAACATCGCCATTTTTAGCAGAAATTTTTAATTCAAGCCTGGAATTTTTGAATTTTTTGGAATTTTTGAGTTGTAAAAAAACTTCCGCAATCACCTCTCTTCCGCAAAAAACAATTTCCTCGCGAGGCTTGATTTCAAAAGATATTTCGGTGTTTTTTGTGATGGTCAAATCAGATGTCACATCAGCAAAAACGGCGTCTTCTTCAAGCGCAATTCTGATTATTTTTTCTAAAGATTCTTTGAACATTTTCGTGGATCAAATTTTTGATTTTTCAATTTGCGCAAGCGTTCATTGATAAAATAACGCATGAATTCCATCTCGTGCAGCGGAATTTGGCGCACGCCGTTTTCACTTTCTTTGATCAATTTTTGAATAACGCTAAAAGCCATACAGCCATCACCCATTTCTTCGCTGATGAAGGCGGACATTTGTTTAGTCCAAAATGGAGCATTTTTGGCATTATTTTGTGCCAGTTTTTGTGCCAATTCCAAAGCACGATTCATATCTTTCAGATTGGCTTTGGCGATAAAAACCGCCTGAAAAATCCACCACCAATTTTCATCAATATTGTGCGATGAATGCTCGTCGAGATAATCAATGACATAGCGCGTATCCTCATATTTCGTGGTTTGAGCATAGTAAGAACTGGCAAGAGAAGGGATCAGATGTGATTTCATATTCAAAGAATCAAGCATCTTCATCCAATCATAAATGCGCGAATAATCGTAATTCTTAAGCGAAATAAAACCGGCAAAAACATCGCCGGAATTTTGCAAACGCATGGCAAGAATGCGGAACAAAAATTCATTATCGCCGAATGAAAGAGCGGAGGTGAGATATTTGCTCGGCGCTGGCGGAACAATGTCGAAAGCAATACGAAATTTTTCAGTGTTCTTCCAAAAAAAAATCTGACAGGAAAAAACAAGAATGAAGAGCCAGAAGAAGATTTTGTGGGAATGAAGGTGATATGAAAGCCGTAAGTCTAGCATTTAGAATTGCTTCTTTTTGAAGTCATGAAAGGCCATAAAAATCATGAGCGGGATGTAGATTAGCGATTGCCAAAAAATTATTTTAAGACCATAGGCATCATTGATCCCATAATTCAACCACGAGCTTTGGGCAAATAAATCAAGTCTTGGAAAAAGAGCGGAAAGAAATTTTAAACCCGTGGCCAAAATGTGATTTTTTGCTTCGGCTAAATCCTGTGGCAATTCGATAGCCATGACAAAAACTCCCATCAGGCGCGAAATGGTATAAAAGGCAAAAGAAGCCATAATTGCCGAAAAAGAATTTTTTAAAATCAGCGAAGCTAGAAGCGAAAAGCAAATGATGATCAAAAGCTCGGAGAGCAAGGTGCAAGACCATATAATCAACCCTGCTATGCTTGGCTTCGTCACCAACGCAATAATCAAAACCAAAGGAATAAAAATCAGCAATGCAGCAAGAAAAAATCCCAACAAATAACCCAAAATAAACTGCTCACGCGCAATTGATTTTGAGAGGATGAATTCAACTTCCTTATTCTCAAAAGCGCGATTGATAGAGAGGCAGACAAACAAAATCATGCCGATTGCCAAAATAGCGCGCGACGAACCGGCAATGAAAGCGGCGGTGCTTTGCTTTTGCTCAGCAAGCATGGTTGAACCAAGAAAAATCGAGATTGAAAAAGAGACAATTAAAGTGATGAAAAGCCCAAGATAAAGACGATCACGTAGACCATTTTTGAGGATGTATTTCAGGATTTGTTTCATAGATCAAAACTCCGAATTTTTTCTTCACAAACTTTTCTGGCAAGATCGAGAAGCTTGCGGACTTCTGTGGCAAGAATATCAAGATCATCAAGAAAAATCCGGAAATGCGGATCATAGCGGCCGCCGATATAGGCATATTCGAGGAGGTTAAAACGGTTTTCCTCCCGTCTGTTTGTTATGAAAAAAACATTGTCCATTAGAGAACAAATTTGCCTGACATCATTACCGAGATGTTTGAGGAAATGTCCTTGTGGGCATTTGTTTGAGAGGACAAGAAGAACGGATTTGTAAGCGTGTTCGGCTGCTTGATGAAGTTCAAATGCTGCTTTTTTATAATTACTGCGATTAAAGCAATTTTGATAATCCACAAAAAATTCCTCCGCCCCATTAACAAACCACTCATCAAAATAATCCTGCGCGATTCTTTTTTGCTCCTGCAGAGTCAACCTTTTTTTTTCTGCCAATTGAAATTTTCCTGAATCATAAAGCATAATTCCTTCATCCTTGATATCGCTGAAGAAATATTGCCCTTCGGAAAGTTTAATGTTTAAAAATTCAATGTCGTAAACGGTAATTCTTGGATCAGATGCATATCCAAAATCATGGCAAAGCCTGGAAATTTTACTCCACAGTAAAGCGTCTTCCACTGTTTTTTTAGCTGCGGTTACAACCAGAATATCATAATCGGAAATCTGTCTGAATCCCGGTTTGTTTTCATCAATTTGATCAACTTCCACATAATCACCACGGGCATAAGAACCATAAAGAATAACCATTTCGACATCATCACAATTGGCACGGATGGTTGAGATGTGTTTTTGCAATTCGTGATATTTTTCCTGGGGAAGGTGGGAGAGACCGGATTTCATTAAGAAACTGTTTATGATCAAAAAAACCTGCGTTTATTTGGATCAAATTTTTGCTGCATTTCGCGATCAATTTTGCCTACAGGTGTTGCGCTGTTAACTATGGTTGCCTTGATGAAAATCACAGTTTCGGTGACAGTTGAAACTTTTGAAACTGATTTAAACAGCCAGCCAAACACTGGAATTTTGTTTAAAAAAGGTATGCCGGAGTCAACATTTGTTGCCTCTTCCTTCATCAAACCACCGATAACAATGATGTTGCCGCTCTGGATTTTGGCGATGGTGTTTAGCTCGCGCGTCTGAATGATTGGAACTTTGTTTGCACTATTAGCCGGATCAGTCACTTCGCCACTTTTTACTGACACTATCGGCACGATGGTCATGGTAACTTCACTGGTTTTGAGATTTATTGAAGGCGTAATTGAAAGCTCGACTCCAACATTTTCTTCCTGTTTGGTGGCGGTTGTAGTTGAGGCCACGTTACCGCTTTGTCCAGGCGCCTGCGTTTGCGTACTTTCCACATGAAAATAAACCAGCTTATCAACAAAATTCAAAGTGGCCTTTTGATTGTTCATGGCGTGAATCCGCGGGCTGGAAAGAGTTTTAGTAGTGCCGAATTCTTCCAAAGCAGTAATGGTGGCGTCAATGCTGCCACCAAATAAAACCTTTTTTACCGAACCGGTTCCAAAAGCGCCGGTTAAAGCTGCTTTGGTGTTAACTGTTGAATCAAAAGATGGGGAGGTGGCATTGGAAATTGTGGTAGTAGCGCCTTTGTTGTCAGTATCAGTCCATGACCAATCGATGCCGGTTTTGTAAGTGTCAGACAATTTCACTTCAACCACTTTTGCCTCAATCAAAACCTGCGCTGAAGCATAGCGCTCAACATCAGCCAGATATTTCAGAACCGCATCATGTTGCTTTTGTGTGGCAAAAACCGACATTATCCCTGCCGATTTATTGGAGGTAAAAGAAGAGTCGGTATCCCCGGAAAAATCAGAATGAGCATCCAAAACTGCGGTGATATTGGATTCAACATCAGACCACAAAGTGCCGTCGGTGATGTAATCAACAAAATAATTTTTCATGTAGGGCGAATCGCGTTCAAAATGCAAAACCCGATTTTTGTAAGAATAGCGCAGATTTCCAAGGGTAGCGATACGATCAATTACTTCTTTCAGAGGACGGTTTTTAGCGCTAATAATCACGCCGCCGGAAATTGAAGGATCAAGATCAACATCGATTCCAGCCACACGCCCAAGCTCAATTAAAACATCTTTCAACGGCACCTGATCTGTAACGGAAAAAGAGATAATTTTATCTCCGCCAATTGCCGGAGGGGGAGGAGAAATTATCAATTTGGAAACGCTTGGAATCGGAGCTTCATCCTGCGCTCTTTCAAGCTTTTTTAGCCTATCTTCCTTCTGATTTTTCAGCATGGCTTTTTCAACATCAGATCTGGTGATGCCGGTGGTTCTTTCAAAAGGATCAAATTTACCCTGCGCACAAGAAAAAATTATTGAGATCAGCGAAAGAATAAAAATTTGTTTTGCTGCTTGAGACACCTTGATTTTGCTGGATGGAAAAAGTTTTAGAAATTGCCGCGCGAGGTTATTTGCGAAGTTTTTTTTAGCAATTGATTTTGCTACAACCACGCCTAGTTTGCGCCACATTTTTCAACAGAAAAATTGTAGATTTTTTACACTTTAACTTGAAGCAATGCTCAAAAAACAGGATAAAATTTTTACCAATCTTTACGGCCTCGAAAGCGCTGAATTAAAAGCTGCACAAAAAAGAGGCGATTGGAATCGCACTAAAGAATTTCTCGATCAAGGCTCTGACTGGCTAATCCAGCAAGTTAAAGATTCTGGTCTGCGCGGCCGCGGTGGCGCTGGTTTTCCAACCGGAATGAAATGGTTATTCGTGCCGAAGAAAGATGCACCACCCTCGTCGCGCAACTTGCAGACTTCGTCTGCAACCGCGGCGACCTCCCCCATAAATAGGGGGGAGGTTATCTCTCTTCCTCACTATCTCGTGGTTAATGCTGATGAGTCCGAGCCAGGAACCTGCAAGGATCGCGATATTCTGCGCAACGAACCGCACAAACTTCTCGAAGGCTGTTTGCTTGCCGCGCGCGCCATCAATGCCAACATTTGCTACATCTACATCCGCGGCGAATATTACAACGAAGCCGTTGCTCTGCAGCGCGCAATTGATGAAGCCTATGATGCAAAATTAATCGGCAAAAATTCCTGCAATTCCGGCTGGGATTTGGACATTTTTATCCATCGCGGCGCCGGCGCTTACATTTGTGGTGAAGAAACTGCCTTGCTTGAAAGCCTCGAAGGCAATAAAGGCCAACCGCGTTTAAAACCACCATTTCCGGCACTAATTGGGCTTTATGGCTGTCCAACTGTGATCAACAATGTCGAATCAATTGCCGTTGTTCCAGAAATTTTACGCCGCAAAGCAACATGGTTTGCCGGTTTGGGCAGAGAAAAAAACACCGGCACTAAAATTTTTTGCATCTCCGGCCATGTCAACAAACCCTGCAATGTCGAGGAAGAAATGGGAATTCCTCTGCGCGAATTAATCGAAAAACATGCCGGCGGCGTACGCGGCGGCTGGGACAATTTGCTTGCAGTAATTCCGGGAGGTTCTTCGGTTCCGATGATTACCAAAGAAATTTGCGATAATGTTTTGATGGATTTTGATTCGCTTAAAGCTGCAGGAACCGGACTTGGCACTGCTGGCGTCATCGTCATGGATAAATCAACCGATGTCATTGCCGCAATTGCCAGGCTTTCGCACTTTTACAAACATGAATCCTGCGGCCAATGCACGCCATGCCGCGAAGGCACAGGCTGGCTGATGCGCATCATGGATCGCATGGTTGAGGGCAAAGCAGAAATTTCTGAAATCGATCAACTTTACAATCTAACCAAACAAATCGAAGGCCACACAATCTGCGCCCTCGGCGACGCCGCCGCCTGGCCGGTTCAGGGGCTAATCAAAAATTTCCGCGGCGAAATGGAAAAGAGGATTGAAAACCGCAAAATGAGAGCGGTGATTTGAATTATGACCCAGTCGCAAATCAACTTTCTGAAAAATCTGAACCCTTGATTTACAAGGGCTCATCGAGTTTAAAAATGGTAAGAAATGGGGATTTGCGACAGTCCAATTATGACATGTCCAAAATCGTTGCACTAATCACAGCCTGTGGCCGCGGAAATCGCTTTAATCGCGGTGAAGGTGTGCCCAAACAATATTTGCCGCTTGCCGGAGTTTCACTTTTGCGCCATTCGATTTTGGCTTTTTTGAATCATCCACAAATTTCTGATGTAATTTGCGTGATTCATCCAGATGACATTGCGCTTTACGAGGAAACAGTTGCCGGACTTGATTTGCTTAATCCGGTTTTTGGCGGTAAAACACGTCAGGCCTCAATCCGTCTTGGTTTGGAGGCTTTGCGTGAATATAATCCAGATAAGGTTTTGATCCATGATGGTGTGCGCCCCTTTGTTTCCAAACGCATCATTAACGGCATTTTAGAAAAACTCGAAACCCATCCGGCAGTAATTCCGGCAGTCGCAGTGGAAGACACGTTAAAAAAAATCGGCGACGGTAAAATTGAATGGACTTTGGAACGCGAAAATCTATGGCGCGCTCAAACACCGCAAGGTTTTATCTATCAAGACATTTTAAACTCCCACACCGCTTTCAAGGATTTGCAATTCACTGATGATGCCGCACTCAATGAATATGCCGGCATTCCGGTTGCCATTGTTCCTGGTTCACAAAATAATTTTAAAATCACCACTGAAGAAGATTACGAACGCGCTAAACGCACAATATCATTTTTAATTCAGGATGTGCGCGAGGAAACCAGATGTGGCAATGGTTTTGATGTGCACACTTTTCGCATCAGACGAAAAGACGAAAATAAATTCATTCGTCTGTGCGGAGTTGATGTGGAATTTGATAAAAAAATTGAAGCACATTCTGATGGAGATGTTGGCATTCACGCTTTAATGGACGCACTTCTTGGCACAATTGCCGCCGGCGATATCGGCGAACATTTTCCTCCTTCCGATTCAAAGTGGAAAAATGCCGATTCCTGCGAGATGCTAAAAATCGTCAATCATCTGATGAGGAAAAAAGGCGCTGCAATCATCAATCTTGACATCACTTTGATTTGTGAAAAACCAAAAATTTCCAAATTTAAAAGTCAGATGAAAGAAAGATTAGCCGAAATTCTTGGCATCTCCACCACGCGCATCAACATCAAAGCAACAACAACAGAAAAACTTGGTTTTCTCGGACGCGAGGAAGGCATTGCCGCTCAAGCTACTGCTTCAGTTTTGGTTTCTTCATCATCGTAAACAGGTTCTTACAATTTTGTCGGATTCCCGCTCGGCAAAATTCATTCTTTCCTCAACAATGGATTCAATTCGTTTTATCTCTGCCAAATCAGCATTTTTGGTGACGTAAACTGGCTTTTCATCGAAGTAAAAACAAAGAACAGAAAATGGCAGGGGAATTTTGAAACTGTCCCAGGTTTTTAACTTTCGGAAACGCGATGATGAATAGGAAGTGGCAATAATTCCGGCACTTGCAATGCGCGCAATATTGACGATTTCACCATTAATTTTTTGATTCGGTCCACGCGGACCATCTGGTGTGATGCCAAGCGAATAGCCTTTTTTCAAGCCATCAAGGATTTGCCGCATACTCACAAAATCAATACCGCGAGAAGATTTACGGCCATCCTTGGTTGAGCCTAAAACTGAAATCAGTCCAAACTTTTCCATAACGCGCCCAACAAATCTGCCATCGCCATGACGTGAAGCAAGAGTAATAAAATTGTAATGTGGATGGAGGCGGCGCGGCTTACGCGTAATGAAGGGAATCATCATCAAACGATTATGCCAAAATGAAATTAACAGCGGTTTTTTGTTTTTCGCCGCTTCAAGGATTGCTTCATGATTAACCCAGATTTTTTTGCTGGTTGCATATACCAGCCACATATAACCAACAAAAATTATGCAGATCATTTGCTGAAACAGCCAGGAATAGCCAATCTTTCTGGCCAACTGCTTGAATTTGGTTTTGATGTCATACCATTCAAGATTGGTTTGATAGAAGAAGATTTTCCACTTTTGAGCCATCTAAGAACCTGTCTAACTAATCAATTTTCTGTCCCGTAGAAGCCCAATCTTTGACAAAAGTTTCTAATCCTTTGTCAGTCAGTGGATGAGAAGCGAGTTGTTTTAAAATTTTTCCCGGAATTGTCGCAACATGAGCGCCCATTTTGGCAGCAATGGTGATGTGAATTGGATGACGCACCGAGGCAACAAGAATTTCAGTTTTAAAATTGGGATAATTTGCATAAATCGCACAAATTTCTTCAATCAAGGAAAGCCCATCCTGACCAATATCATCAAGCCTTCCAACAAAGGGTGAAATAAAAGTTGCGCCAGCTTTTGCCGCCAAAATCGCCTGCGCGGCAGAAAAGCAAAGTGTAACATTGGTTTGAATTCCCTTGCTTGAAAAATATTTGCAGGCTTTGAGGCCATCCATGGTTAGTGGCAATTTGATGCAAACATTTTTTGCTATTTTACTCAAGATTTCACCCTCGCGAATCATGCCATCATAATCGGTTGCAGCAACTTCAGCGCTGACCGGACCGTCGACTACCGCACAAATTTCGGCAATCACTTCCTTGAATTTTCGCCCTGATTTGGCAATCAAACTTGGATTTGTCGTCACGCCATCAAGTAGTCCGTAGGAAGCCAATTCCCTGATTTCAGAAATTTCGGCGGAATCGATAAAAAATTTCATAAATTTAAGATTTAAGATTTATACCAGTTGAATGAGAATAAATCCTAAATCCTAAATCTTAAATCAAAAATCGGTGTCAGAAATTTTTGTTCAGGTTCTCTTGCCTCTAGCACTAAACGAACCATTCACCTACATGGCTGAAAGCGATGTTGAGATTGGCGATGTGGTAAAGGTTGAGCTTGGTAAAAAAAAGATCTGGGGAGTAGTCTTAAGTTGTAAATCGTTAGTCGTAAGTGAATTCAAAATTAAAAAAATTCTGGAGAAAAATTCGCGGCTAAAACTGACACAAAATCATTTGAAATTCATTGAAACCATAGCGTCATACAACCTTGCCAATCATGGTTTAGTGCTGCGCGCCTTTATCGGAATTTTAAATTCCGACCGCGTAAAAAAAATAAGCGAAACAACCGGCACAAAACAACAAATCGAAATTGAAAAATTTTCCTTAAAAAAGCTTTCACCAATCCAACAAAAAATTTTTGATGAGCTGAAAAATGACGAAAAAAATGTCAGCCTGATCGACGGTGTCACCGGTTCAGGAAAAACCGAAATCTATTTTGCACTAATATCAAAAATCCTGGAACAATCAACGAAGCACGAAGCACGAAGCACGAAGCACGAAACCCAAACCCTCATCCTCCTTCCCGAAATCTCCCTAACCAGCCAACTAACGCTACGCTTTGAAGAACAATTTGGCTTCAAACCAGCTTTGTGGCATTCAAAAATTTCCAAAAAAGAAAAACGTGAAATTTTTTATGGCGTAGTTGATGGGTCAGTTAGAGTCTTGATTGGCGCACGTTCAGCTCTGCTTCTGCCTTTCAAAAATCTGCAAATGATTGTGGTTGATGAAGAGCATGATTCTTCATTCAAGCAGGAAGATGTTTTTAATTTTCATGCGCGCGACATGGCAATTATCAGAGGAAAAATTGAAAATTTTCCGGTGATTTTATGTTCAGCAACACCAGCGCTTGAAACCTACAACAATGCGATTTCTGGCAAATATCGCCATTTTATTCTTGAACAGAAATTCGGTGACAAAAATGACATTGAACTGGTTGATCTGCGCCAGGAAAAATTGGAAAAAGAACAATTTTTATCACAAAAATTGCATGAAGAAATTACCCAAAATTTAGCAGAAAAAAAACAGATTCTACTTTTTGTAAATCGCCGTGGATACGCGCCGGTCACACTCTGCAAAACATGCGGGAAAAAATATGAATGTCAGGATTGCGATTTTCATCTGGTTTTGCACAAGGCAAAAAACAAACTAATCTGCCATCATTGCGGACATCTAGAAAAGCTTGCAACACAATGCAAATTCTGCGGTGAAAAAGATTCATTGATTTCACTTGGAATCGGCGTTGAAAAAATTGAAGAGGAAGTAAAAAACTTTTTTCCCGAAGCTAGGTGCGAGCTACTCACATCAGATAATATCAACAATTTCACCGCCGTCGAAAAGATGGTAAAAAAAATCATCAACGGTGAAATTGATATCATCATCGGCACGCAAATAATTGCCAAAGGCCATGATTTTCCAAACCTGTCTCTAGTTGGAATCATTGACGCCGATTCCATGCTTTATTCTTCAGAATTACGGGCTTTGGAAAAAGCATATCAAATGTTAACGCAGGTAATGGGACGCGCAGGCAGACGCAAGAAAGGCAAGGTTCTGATTCAAACTTACAATTCACAAAATCTGGTTTTTGAAAAAATCATTTCGGATAACAAAAAGGATTTTTACGATTTTGAGTTGAAGCATCGCAAAGCTTTAAATTTCCCACCTTTTTCAAAATGGGCGCGTTTTGAAATCAGTTCTTTTTTTGAAAATGATGCCAAAAATTTTGCCAAAAAATTAATCAGTCATTTTCCGGCTGATAATAAAATAGAACTTTTTGGGCCAGCTCCAGCAGCGGTTCAACGCCTGAAAAATCGTCATCATTTTTTGGTCAATCTTAAAACACAAAAAAATGTCAATTTGCAGAAACTCATCCTGGACATCATGCAAAACCTTGAAATTCCAAAAAAACTGCGTGTAAGAATTGACATTGATCCAATCTAGGACTTACGCAAAACCTATCTTTTGCGTAAGTCCTACAATCAACCCCAATAACGCTTAAGGAATTATGGCTTAAGTCTACAAACTCTAAGTAAAACCAATAAACTCCACCACACTGTCACCCCGCACTTGTTGCGGGGTCCATTTGGTCGCAACCAATAAAATCAAGTCTTTGACGAGATGGACCCCGCAACAAGTGCGGGGTGACAGTGTGATGAGATTTGTGATTTAGCTTAGAGTCTGTAAATTTGAATCTGGGTTTCTTAAACGTTATTGGGGTTACAATCAATTAACTTGTATGAAAAAAATTCTTTTCGTTCTTGCGATTTTTGTTCTGACAAATGCTCAGGCTCAAAATAATTTTGGCAATGCCATGCAAAAAATCGTTAGTGGCAATGGCCCCGTAACCAAGGCAGAATATGATCAGTTTTGGCAACAGCTTGGCATGAATAAACCTGAGGACAGAAAGATGATCGTAGATGTCATGCGCAAAAGTTTTCTTCTGACGCAGGAATATCAAAAAGAAATTTGGCTCTGTGCTGAAAAAGCCTGGCTTCTGCGCTCAATCCCAAAATGCGAAATGGCAGAAATAAAATTCAAACTCATCGCCGCCGATATGGAAAAAACCGGACAACATGATGCTCTAAAACAGATGAAAGACAGTTCCACCCGCTTGCTTAAAGCGGCATCCAAAAGAGAAGATTTCAAAATCAAAGAGGATGCTGCGCCACTGCCACTCACAATTGCAACCATGAAGGAAACCAGAGAAAATATCGAAAGAACACTGAACCGTTTTGAACAGGTTTTGCGAGCGGAATATAAGGAAAAATAACGCGCTTCATGTGGCGATAGGAAGCACATCAATAGTTTTA
The DNA here is from genome assembly GCA_001767955.1 of Alphaproteobacteria bacterium RIFCSPLOWO2_01_FULL_40_26. Lineage (GTDB taxonomy): Bacteria > Pseudomonadota > Alphaproteobacteria > Rickettsiales > UBA1997 > UBA2645. The sequence continues at coordinate 12,213 of MEMO01000016.1, forward strand.
AAAATCAGTAATCAAAGAAGCTTTAAATGCGCGTGGTGAGCCAGGGAGGATGTTGGTTGCGTTATGCGCAGTTTGGGCATAGCCACGATCAAAGATGTTTTCGACATTGAGTTGCAGGCGATATGAAGGGTTGATTTTGTAGTAAAGAGCGCCGTCAAAACGAGTGAAGCCTTTCAATCGAACTGAATTATTGGCATCGGCAAATTGATCAGATTGGCTGATCGCTCCTACAGCAGCGGCAAAGCAGGAATCGAAATCATATTTATTCCACAAGGCAAATGTGTTATGCGGCACTAAAGCGATTTTGCTGCCCTTGGCATAGTTTTTTGTAGCAGTGGTAATAACGGCATCCTGAAAAGCATAGCTTGCAATTATTTGCCACTGATCAGTGATTTTTCCGGTTGCGGCAAGCTCAACGCCTCTGCTGCGCGATTCACCGGTTAAAACCAGATAGCCGGAACCGCTTGGATCGCTGGCAGGGCTGTTGCTACGATCAAGCTGGAAAAGAGCTGCGGAAAGGTTGAGTTTTGGGTTCACATCCCACTTTGCACCAACTTCATAATTCTGTATTTTTTCCGGTTTCAGAATTGCGGTTGTCACGCTTAAACTATCAAACTGATCGCCAGAGCTTGGCAAATAAGTGACGCCGTAGCTTCCATAAAGCGAAACAGATTTTTCCGGCTTAATCACCAAGCCGGCACGAGGTGAAAGCATGGTGTCGATACGCTCAAAATCTGTATTATTTTTTCTGTCTTTGAGCTGAATTTCAAAACGATCCAAACGAAGTCCGGCAGTTAATTGCAGATATTCATTGATGTCGGCCTGATCCTGAATATAGCCGGCAAAAACGCGAACATCAGATTTGTTGTTGTCGGCAATTGAGTTGTAAGCAACGGAAGTATAAGTGATCGGATTGCTCAATGAAACAGTGCTGCTGCCAAGAGTACCATTGGTTTTAACTTTCGTAGAATTTTGCGAAGTAATTTCAGCTCCAAGCAAGGCTTTGTGCTTGACTGAACCGGTTTCAAATTTTTTGGTGATATCAGTTTGATTGGTAAAATTATCGCGCTCCTGCTTGGCATTATAGGCACTCAAATTCAGGTTATTGCCGCTGATAGTACCGGGCACAATGTTTTGATAAAATTTATGGTTTTTGGTGTAACGGGTAAGGTTTTTAAGCTGCAATGTTGAATCAAAATCATGAGTTAAAATGCCGTAGAAAGAATTGATTTTGGTGTTGGCCTTATTCTGATCTGGATTGCCAAAGAAGGTTGAGTAGTTGGTTTTGTAAGGCGCACCATTTTGCGAAGGAATACCGCGATCAGTCAAACGATCATCATCAAAATGTTCATAACCGAGCTGCAATTCTGTATCTTCGCCAAGGCTGACATTTGCGGTTGGGTTAAAACCGTAGCGCTCAAATTCGACATATCTGCGATAGGAGTTGGATTTCTGATACATGGCATTTAAGCGCAGCGCAAATTTCTCATTAACCTTATCGCCGATATCAGCTTCCGCTCTTCTGTTTTCAAAAGAACCGCCGGAAAGAACGAGTCTGCGTTTTTGCGTGCCATCGGCAAATTTTGAAACGCGATTGATAACACCGCCAGGACTGCCGCGGCCGAAAGCCATGGCATTTGGTCCTTTCAAAAATTCGATGCGGTCAGTGTTGTAAAAATCGCGGATATATTCGGCATCGTCTCTTGCACCATCGATGAAGAAATTGGAAGTGGTACCGTTAGAACCATTGGTCATGCCCCTGATTGTCACCTGATCGCGATGACCTTCGCCCATCTGTACATTGACGCCTGGAACATAGCGCGCGGCTTCTTCCATTTTGGTGATGTTTTGATCGCGGATCTGATCTTGTGTTACCACTGAAACTGATTGTGGAATGTCAAGCAAAGGAGTGTCGGTGCGGGTTGAACTGCGGCTTGATTCTGTTTTATAACCATCATTTTTTCCTTCCGCATCAGCAATAACTGTCACCTGTGGCAAAGTTTTGGTTGAAGAAGATTTTTGCTGCGCATTGGCATTAGCGGAGAGAATCAGAGTAAGAGCTGTGGAAGCTATAAGACTGCGACGAAGAGCGATAATAAACATGATTAATAAAGTTTAAATTTTGTGCTTCGTGCCTCGTGCATCGTGCT
>MEMO01000016.1:14379-18751 GCA_001767955.1 Alphaproteobacteria bacterium RIFCSPLOWO2_01_FULL_40_26
GCTGCCAGAACATGGCTGACTTTGCTGTAAGCCACATCGGCATCGGCGCGCAAATGAATATGCTGTTTGGGATTGTTTTTGGCGATGGCGCTTAATTCATTTGAGAGCTCATCAAATGAGATGGCGCGGTCATTGATGAAATATTGCCCGTCTTTGTTTATCGAAATTGCCACGATTTTTTCTTCGGTAATTTCCGATGCCGCTTCTTGCGGCAAATTGAGATTGATTGCCGAATTTATGACCGGCGCCGTAACCAAAAAAATCACCAGCAAAACCAACATGACATCAACAAGAGGCGTCATGTTAATTTCCGAAAGAGGAGCCTGTAATTCTTCGCGTTCAAACTGCGTTTGCATTGGAGATGTAAACTGTTAATTGCTCGGCGATATGGCGTAAATTTTGCACCAAAAGACGATTGAGACGGATAAAACTGTTATAAGCCAAAACGGCTGGAATCGCAGCAAAAAGGCCGATTGCTGTTGCAACCAAAGCTTCACCCATCGGACCGGCGACAACCGATAATCCGGCATTGCCCTGAATAGCGATGCTTGCTAGCGCGTTGTAAATTCCCCAAACCGTTCCAAACAATCCGATGAAAGGCGCGGAAGAGCCAATTGAAGCAAGAATTGTCAAACCGCGATCAAGCCAGAAGCGGATTTCATCCAATGTTTGCAAAAGATGCATGGTAAGGATTTCTTTTTTTGCTTCGTGGCTTTGATAATTTGGCAAAATCGCCTGCAAATTTTTCACCTCATCAAGCAGAAATTTAACACAACCATTAGCTTTTTCAGATTTGTAATGGGTAGGCCAATCCTTGATTTTGGCATGTTTATCGGCGAAATCTTTGTAAAAGCGATATTCCCGTTTCAAATTCATTCCCTTCCAGAAAATGATATACCAACTGGCGAAGGACATGGCTATCAGCAGCAGAAAAACTGCCGACAAAACGAAACTGCCTTGTAAGAAAGCGTGCAAAAAATCCATAATTTAGATGATTTTGAATTCGACGGGAACAATCACATTTGCTTCAACAGCCTGCCCCGAACGTTTTGCCGGAATAAAGCGCCATTGCTTCACTGCATCAAGAGCGGCAAAATCAAGAGATGAGTGACCGCTGGAACGGGAAATTTCAACATTTGCCGGAGTGCCATCAATCTTAACCACAACATTAAGCAGAACTTTACCCTGCATCCCATTTTGTTTGGCAAGAGTTGGATAAAGAGGCGCAGGATTGTTTAAATAATCGGCATCGAAAACCGGTTCAGATTCAGCGCTGCGTGTGGCAATAGCATTTGGATCAACGCGGCCGGAAGTTTCTTTTCCGGCGATTGATTGTTTTTCACCTTCATTTTGATTTTGTTGTAAAGATTTTAGAGAATTTTTCTTTTCAATATTGAGAACAAATTCCTTGCGAGAAAAATTATCGCTGCGACTATTTTGCGCGGAAGGCGCAACAAAACTCACCTGTATTGTCTGCTTATTTAACACCACCGGATCAGACGGCAATAAAGACGCCAGAACAATTCCAGCATGCACAATAAAAGCCGCAGAAAGTGCAAAAAGATGTGAAATTTTGTGGCTTGTAAAATTCAGTTTCATGACAAGTTTTTCGAAGAAATTCAAAAAGTGAGCATGAAAATTATTCTCATAAAAAATGAGAGTCAATATCAAAGTTAAAAATTTATCAAATTGGCATATTTTGCGGCCATGTCGCAAATCGGTTGTTATCAAAAATATTGTGTCTCTAAAAATAGATCCTGAAACAAGTTCAGGATGACATGTTTTGGAACAATCTTTCCCTAATTGTCATCCTGAACTTGTTTCAGGATCTGTTTTTTCTGGACACAAAATTTTAAGAACCTGTTCAAAATCTCTACCTGCGATGAGCCAGGATTTGCGGATTTGGCGGATTTGGCATACGAGTTTGGCGTGTTTGATGTTTTTTTACGGAAGAGTGGCCGAGTGGTCGAAGGCGCGCGCCTGGAAAGTGCGTATAGGGGCCAAAACCTCTATCAAGGGTTCGAATCCCTTCTCTTCCGCCATACCTAGCCGAGCCTACAACCATAAGGTCCCGAATTGGCGTTCTAAACCGGAATAAAAATCATCACGCGTAATCCTCCCAGAGGTGATTCGGAAAGTTTGATGTGTCCGCCGTGGGAGGTGATGGCATCAAGGGCGATTGCGAGGCCGAGGCCGGAACCGCCGGAAGTGGGTTTTTTATCGAGATTGCGCGAATTATCGATGCGATAAAATGGCTTGAAGACGTTGTTGCGTTCGGAGGCGGGGATTCCTGGGCCATCATCATTGATGGTGATGATCAGATTTTCGTCAGAAATAGTTGCGGTGAGATTTACGGTTTTTCCATAGTTGAAGGCATTATCTATCAGATTCATCAAAGCACGTTTGAGCGCCAGTTTTTTGATCAGGATTTCTTTATTGTCATCTAGATCAATAAAATCACCGATTTGGCGATTCATCTTGGCGTAGTAGTTTATGAATTGTTCGTGCAGGAATTTTTTGATTTTGACCAGATGGAATTTTTCCTTGTCGTCAGCGCGGGCGAAATCGAGATATTCATTGACCAGTTTTTCCATGTCGCTGATGTCATTTTGCAATTCTGTTTTCTCCGTTAAATCTGGCATCATCGCAAGCTGAAGTTTCATGCGTGTAAGCGGTGTTCGCAAATCATGAGACACGGCAGAAAGCATATCAGTGCGTTGCATGATTTGGCGCATCACCCTTTCTTTCATTTTGATAAAAGAAATGGTCAGCGATCTGATTTCTTCCGCGCCGGCCGGTTTCAGATTTGGCGCATCTTGACCACGTCCAAATTTTTCTGCCGCTTCACTTAAGTTGCGGATGAAGCGGATCTGATTGCGGAAAAACATTATTGAGACAAGCGAGGTGATGAAGACGGTTAGAATCATCCAGAAGGTGAAAACATAAGAGCTAGAGCTGGTGATTTTTTTGCGTGGCACGTCAAATGACAATATGCCCTGTTTGGTTTGAACCTTGACGATGATGAGATCGTCATTGTCGCGATGTTCGTAAATTTCGTAAGGTTTAAGATCGTGGCTTGCTAATTCTGATTTGAAGCGATTGTAAGGGTCGATCAGCGGATTGATGAGTTGGTAAAGTTTATTTTTTTGCCAGGCGGAATCGGCGATTTTTTTTCTTTTGAGACGGCGATTTTCTTCCAGAGAAAAATTCAGACCTGTATCGGATGAAAGTTCGCGCAGCAATTTTTCATATCCCGTCTTGCCAACGGATTTTTTAACAAAAACCATTTCGGCAACCACGCTTCGCGCCATGTGTTTGCTGATGACATCAAGATGTGTGTAATAAAAAACATAAATCGAAACCATCTGCACGACTAACGCTGAAGAAACGATGATAAGCAGAAATCTGCCGTAAAGCGAGCGCGGAAGGAGTTTTTTCAATCTTTGCATTTTAGACACGCATTTGCATTTTGATCTGTACTTTTTGATTTTGCTTTTATGACTACCAAAATTTCCGCCAAAAATATCAATTTGTTCTACGGCCAAAAACAAGCCCTATTTGATATTAATCTTGATTTCAAAGAGCATAGCACAACCGCTTTAATTGGTCCTTCCGGATGCGGAAAATCATCTTTTTTGCGCTGCATTAACCGCATGAATGATACTATTTCCGGTTGCTCAATTAATGGAGAAATCAGGCTTGATGGGCAGGATATTTATAGCCGCGATCTTGATTTGGTATTGCTTCGTGCCTCGGTTGGTATGGTGTTTCAGAAACCAAATCCTTTTCCAAAATCAATTTATGAAAATGTTGCTTATGGTCCGCGCATTCACGGCCTGTTTAACAGCAAATCTGATCTTGACGAAATTGTTGAAAAAAGTCTGACGCGCGCTGGTTTGTGGGGTGAAGTTAAAGATCGTCTGAATGATCAGGCCACCGGACTTTCCGGTGGACAGCAACAACGTCTTTGCATCGCAAGAACCATTGCCATTGAGCCGGAAGTGATTTTGATGGATGAGCCATGCTCGGCACTTGATCCAATTGCAACTGCCAAGATCGAAGAATTGATTGATGAACTATCACAAAACTTCACCATCATCATCGTCACTCATTCAATGCAACAGGCGGCACGTATTTCCAGCATGACCGCTTTTTTTAATATGGGAAAAGTGATTGAGTATGATATCACCGACAAAATTTTTACAAATCCAACCAATCAGCAAACGCAGGATTATATCACCGGTAGATTTGGGTAATGTAACCCCAAATCACTCTACTCTTTCTAGAGCCTGTCTTAAAACCCAACGTGTCTCGATTTTCCATAAATTTTGAGCGACTTTTTGGCAAAATTTTGCCGCTGTATTCAACATAC
>MEMO01000016.1:18826-35722 GCA_001767955.1 Alphaproteobacteria bacterium RIFCSPLOWO2_01_FULL_40_26
TCCCACAAGGGGAGAGGGAGTTGCACCGAATTCGGATTAACTCCCTCTCCCCTTGTGGGAGAGGGTTGGGGTGAGGGGTAATACTTAAACGCCAAAAAGTTGTTGGGATTTGAGATTGAGATCTCCAAATTCATTTTGACAAAATCTCTTGAACTGGATTAACGCCAAGCAATGGAGCGATGTTTTTAATTACCCTTCCCGCCACAGGCGCTGCAACCATTCCGCCGGTGTTAAAAGTGTAGTTTGGACGATCAAAAACTACATAAACCAGATAGCGCGGATTTGAAATTGGAAAAACTGCCACAAAGGAAGCCATGGTTTGTTTGGTGTTATATCTGCCAAGTTCAGCGCGCTCAGCGGTGCCGGTTTTGCCTCCAACATCATAACCGGCAATATTGGAATTTTTTCCCGTGCCTTCTTCCACAACTTTTCGCATCATTAAGCGCATTATTGCCGATGTTGATTCCTTGATCACGCGCGCGCCATCCGGCTTATTTTCCAATTTTAAAAAAGATGGATTGTAAAAAATCCCACCATTGACAATTGATGATGTGGCAGCCGCAAGATGCAGCGGTGTGATCGCAATTCCATGCCCGTAGGCAATAGTGTAAAGATTTATTTCGCGCCAGATTTTTGGATAAATCGGACGTCCGAGCCCGGGAAATTTTGCATCCAGTTTTTTCAACAAACCCATCTTCACCAAAAAATCTTTTTGATTCGTAATTCCGATTTTATCGGCAATTTTTACAGTTCCGATGTTGGAGGAATAGGCAAAAATTTCAGCAATTGTCATTTCATCTTTCACCGGATGATCGTCGGTAATGGTGAAACGCCCATATTTTATCGGATCGCGCACATTGTAAACATCATCCATTTTGACCAAATTTTTTTCAAAGGCCAAGCTATTGGTAAAAATTTTCATCACCGAACCAAATTCATAAACACCGTTGGTTGCGCGGTTAAAACGCTGATTGGCTTCAGCATTACTCTGCAGATTCGGATCAAAATCAGGAAGAGAAGAAATGGCCAAAATCTCACCACTATTAACATCCATCACTACTCCGGCGGCAGAATAAGCGCGAAATTCCTCTACGGCATTTTGCAGCTCATCATGCAAAATATCCTGCACACGCACATCCATGGCCAAATGCAAATCTTCACCATTCACAAGGGCGTGATCATATTGCATCTCAATGCCGGCAAGCCCTTTGCGGTCAAGATCGACATAGCCGACATAATGTCCGACAATTGATTTTTGTGGGTAAACGCGAATGCGATCATCCTCAAAAACCAATCCGGCCATTTTCAGATTTTGCACTTGCAAAACCTGTAATGGCGCAAGATTGCGCCTGATTAAAATCCATTGTTTGCCATAACTGCCATCAGAAATTTTTCTTAAAACTTCATTGAAAGAAAGATCGGGAAAAATCTCGGCAATTCCGCGCGCCAAGCCCTGTTTATCTTTCACCAGAATTGAGCTAACATAAAGCGATTTGGTTTTGAGATCGGTTGCAACCAGAACATCGTTGCGATCAAAAATATTGGCGCGCTTGGCTGATTTGCGCAGATCGTAAATCGAACTGATTCTGACTTTATCACCCATGGTCACAACAAAAACCATACGCAAAATAATCAGCAGAAAGATGGCAAGGATGCAGAAATAAATGAAAGCTAAACGTGACTTTGGGAGATCGATAGACACCACTAAATTTTTGATTGTATGCAATTTATTCGTGCTTCGTGCATCGTGCATCGTGCTTCGGTAGTTTTAAACCACGATGCACGAGAAAGACATAAATTCAAGAACTGAGAACAATTAAATTTTCACTTCATCAACCAGTTTTTTTACCGCTTCAACTGATCTGTTAAACATCGTCAATTCTTGCGCGTTCAATTTTATCTCAACAATTTTTTCCACGCCATTTTTGCCGATAATCGCGGGAACGCCGATGTAAAAGCCTTTGACGCCATATTCGCCATTTAGGCACGCTGCCACCGGCAACACTTTTCTTTTGTCGAAAAGATAGCTTTCAGCCATAAGAATTGCTGAAGAAGCGGGAGCATAAAAGGCTGAACCAGTGCCTAAAAGTTTAACGATTTCAGCGCCACCATCGCGAGTGCGCTGCACAATTTCGTCGATTTTTGTTTTTGTGGTCCAACCCATTTCGATCAAATCGGGAACCGGAATTCCGGCAACGGAGGAATAGCGAATCAACGGCACCATCGTATCACCATGACCACCGAGAACACAGGCATTTACGTCCTCAACCGAAACCTTAAATTCGCGCGCCAAAAAAAGCGACATGCGTGAAGAATCAAGCACGCCAGCCATCCCAACCACTTTATGTGAAGGCAGGCCGGAAACTTTTTGCATGACATAAACCATGGCATCAAGCGGATTGGTGATAACGATCACAAAAGCATTTGGCGCGTGCTGTCTAATTCCTTCGGCAACTGATTTGATGATGCCGGCGTTGGTAGCAAGCAAATCATCGCGGCTCATGCCTGGCTTTCTGGCAATGCCGGCGGTAACGATGATTACATCACTTTCAGCGATGTCGGCATAATTGCTGGCGCCAACCAAACTCGCATCAAAATCTTCAACAACAGATGATTGTTCAATGTCCAAAGCCTTGCCTTTGGCAACATTTTCCATGACATCAAACATCACCACATCGCCAAGATTTTTCAAACCGGCCAAATGTGCCAAAGTGCCGCCAATATTGCCTGCACCGATGAGGGAGATTTTGTTTCTTTTTTTCATAAATTTGGAAGTTGTTGAATTATTGCAGAAAAAATTTCTTCCACCGATTTTGTGCCATCGATGATCCTGATGCGTGGATTCTTTTTAGCCAGATTCAAAAATCCATTGCGAACTTTTTGATGAAAATTTTTATCGAGCTTTTCGTAGCGATTATTGGATGACCTGCCCTCAATGCGCTTAAATGCGATATCTAGCGGCACATCGATAAGAAAAGTTAGGTCCGGTGCAAAATCGCCGAGAGTAATTTTTTTAACTTGTTCGATTAGAAAAAAATCAACACCAAAGCCACTGCCTTGATAGGCAAAAGTTGAATCAAAAAAACGATCAGAAATAACAATTTTTTTGTCGTGAAGTGCCGGCTTTATTAGCTTCTCAACATGTTCAAGACGCGCAGCAAAATTCAAAAACAATTCGGTTTTCGCCTCTAGTTTGATGATTTTTTCATCAATTAAAATTTCACGGATTTTTTCTCCCACAGCGGTTCCTCCTGGTTCGCGAGTTAAAATTGCAGTAAGTTTTTTTGCCAAAAAAAACTCGTGCAATTTTTTTGCCTGGGTTGATTTTCCGCTTCCTTCAATTCCTTCAAAAGTGATAAACATGAAAAATCCAAAAAATATTTTGATTACGGGAGCAAGTAGCGGAATTGGTTGCGCGCTTGCTGTTGCTTACTCTGCGGCAGATGTAAATTTATTTTGTGTGGCCGAAATGAAAAAAATTTATACGAAACAAAAAAGCTGTGCGAGCAATTAAAAGCAAATGTTTCCTTAGAACCTGTTTTCAAGAACAACCAAAAATTTAGGATTTAAGATTTAGGATTTAGGATTTATGATGTGCTGATATTAACTTATAAAATTTATGCAAAATTCTGGAAAAAATTTTCTAACCTGGATTCTGATTTTTGCCGTCATTCTAACCATTTCAAATATCCTTGGCGGGCCGGAAAATATTGGCAGTAAGCTGGTTTTTTCTGACTTCATGAAAAAAGTTGAGGCCGGTGAAGTAACACAAGTTGAAATCAAAGGTGATGATCTGATTGGAACGCTAAAAGATGGTATCAAATTCTATACCTACCTTCCGAAATATCCGAATCTCGTCGAGAAGCTGCAGGAAAAAGGGGTGATGATCAACGCTGTTCCGCTGATTAGCAAATCAGACAAAATCGTTGCCACAATTCTTGGTTGGCTGCCGTTTATTTTGATGATCTCTTTATGGATTTATTTCGCTCGCGGCGCTTCCGGTATGGGACGCGGCGGAGCATTTGGTTTTGGCAGATCACGTGCGCGTCTTTTGCAGGAAAATAAAAACAAGGTAACTTTTTCCGACGTCGCCGGCATTGACGAAGCCAAGCAGGAACTCACCGAAATCGTAGATTTTTTAAAAGACGCCAAAAAATACACTGAAGTTGGCGCCCGCATCCCACGCGGCTGTCTTTTGATTGGCTCTCCCGGAACAGGCAAAACACTTTTGGCACGTGCAATTGCCGGTGAAGCGGGCGTGCCGTTCTTTTCAATTTCGGGATCTGATTTCGTTGAAATGTTTGTTGGCGTTGGCGCAAGCAGAGTTCGCGACATGTTTGAGCAAGCCAAAAAAGCCGCTCCCTGCATAGTTTTTATTGATGAAATTGACGCGGTTGGACGTCATCGCGGCTCTGGTGTTGGCGGCGGTAACGATGAACGCGAACAAACCCTGAATCAGCTCCTTGTTGAAATGGATGGTTTTTCCGAAAATGAAGGCGTGGTAATTATCGCCGCAACCAATCGTCCCGATGTTTTGGATCGCGCCTTGCTTCGTCCCGGACGCTTTGATCGTCAGGTGACAGTGCCAAATCCTGATATTGTCGGACGTGAGCAGATTCTCACCGTTCATATGAAAAAAATTGCCGCCGCCGCCGATATTAATCTCAAAACTGTCGCACGCGGAACTCCCGGCTTCGCCGGCGCTGATCTTGCCAATTTAATCAACGAAGCAGCTTTGATGGCAGCACGCGTCGGGCAAAAAATGGTGACGATGAAAAACATCGAAGAAGCCAAAGACAAAATCATGATGGGCGTAGAAAGAAAAACCATGGTGATGCAAAAGGCTGAAAAAGAGCTCACCGCCTATCACGAAGCCGGACATGCCATCACTGCGCTTAATTGCGCAAATTCCGATCCGATTCACAAAGCAACCATCATCCCGCGCGGACGCGCTTTGGGTTTGGTTATGCGCCTGCCGGAAAATGACCGTTTTTCCATCACGCGCGCCAAATTGCTGGATGATTTGGTTGTCGCCTTTGGTGGCCGTGCCGCGGAAGAGTTGGTTTTCGGCTATGAGAAAGTAACAACCGGCGCCGCATCCGATATCGAACAGGCCACCAACATGGCACGCAGCATGGTAACCAGATGGGGTTTAAGCGACAAAATCGGAGCGGTTGATTATAGCGAAGATGAAGGCACGAGATTTTATGCCGCCAACAAGCCTTATTCCGAAGAAACCGGCAAAATCATTGACGAGGAAGTTAAGCGCATAGTTGATGAAGCTCTAAAGAAGGCCAAAGAAATTCTAACGCAAAAAAGACCAGATTTGGAAAATCTGGCCAAATCTTTGCTTGAATATGAAACTTTGAGCGGCGATGAAATCAAAGATCTGCTTGCCGGAAAAGAAATCAGAAAAGCCTCATCTCAAACCACATCGGCAGCAAGTTCAGCGGTAAACGGATTCATTCCGCATGTTAGTGATTGAAAATAAGTGGTCGTTTTTTAGAACCTATCTAAAATCTTTCTAAATTTTTCAGCCATGCAATTTGAAGTCGCAAAGCAGATTTTGCTAAAAGCTATCGCCAATGTTAACGGTGCGGTGGAGAAGAAAAATACCATTCCGGTTTTGCAAAATATCAAGATTGAGGCAAAAAATGATAAGGTCATCCTGTCGGCAACAGACATGGATATTCTGGTCACCTCGTCTTTTGAAGCCGATATGAAAAATGGCGGCGCCACAACTGTTCCTGCACAGATGTTTTTTGATATTGTGCGCAAAATTCCTGATGGCGCAATCATGATCAAACAGGAAAAATCTTCGCTACTGCAAATCAAGGCCGGCAAATCGAAATACAATTTGCCATGCATTGACGCTTCCGAATTTCCAAATTTGTCCGAAGGAGAGCTTGGCGAAGAAATCGAAATCGAAACAGAAAAACTAACAACCATGTTTGACAAAACTCGCTTCGCCATTTCTAACGATGAAACGCGCTATTATCTTGGTGGCCTTTATCTTCAGGCCATAAAAAAAGATACCGACTTCGAGCTCAGAACTGTTGCAACTGACGGACATAGGCTTGCTCTTTCTTTAACTCCTATAATTTTAAAAACCGCTTTTGGAGTGATTATTCCAAAAAAATCGGTTGCTGAAATCAGAAGAATTATTGATGGATCACAAATCGTTAAAATTGCGGTTTCGCGCGTCAAAATCAAAATTATTTCCGATCAAACTACGATTGTTTCCAAGCTAATTGACGGCGAATTTCCCGATTACGACAAGGTTCTGCCAAAAAATAATAATCATATCGCCGTCATTAACAGGAGGGAATTTTTTGATTGTGTTGACCGCGTTTCCACTGTTGCCACCGATAAACACAAATCGCTGAAACTAATCATCGAAAATGGCAAAATGAATCTGCAAGTGGAAACCAATGATGGTTCTTTTGCTTACGAGGAGATGGATCTGAATTACACAGGCGAACGCATTGAAACCGGATTTAACTCACGCTACCTTCTCGATATCATCGGACAAATCGACAATGATGAATTGCTGATGCGTTTTAAAGATAGCTCTTCTCCCGCCTTGATTGAAGCAAAAGATATGAACTCGGTGTTTGTTATTATGCCTGTCAGAGTTTAATGATTCGGATTTCAAAACTTCTTCTCTCCAACTTCCGCAATTTTTCTGCAAAAAAATTTGAATTTTTTCCTGCCAATCTTTTAGTTGGAGCAAATGGAGTTGGGAAAACCAATATTCTTGAAAGTCTTACATTGCTTGGACGCAACTCATCTTTGCGCAATAGTGATTTTGAAGAAATGATCAAGGATGATGAAAAAAGCTTTGCTGTTTTTAGCGAAATTTCCGGACATGAATTCATCGAAAAAACTGGTTTTTCTTTTGATCTTGCAAGCAGGAAAAAAAATTTTCATATCAATGACGAGGCATTAAATTCAAAGCGTCAAAGCGATATTAAAAACTACCTTGTCAATTTTGTTTTCCTCACTCCACAAATCGAGCAACTCTTTGTTTTAGGAAAATCAGAGCGTCGTGACTATTTGGATAAAATCGTTTCTGACATTGATTTTGAACATCCCTCACGCATCAATTCTTATCAAAAATTACTAAAAGAAAGATTGCTGGTTTTAAGGAAGGAATTTTCCCCCCTATTTAGGGGGGAGGTTGGCGCGTTTGCGGCAAAGCCGCAAGTTGCGCAACAAGGGGGGTGCATAAAACAATGGCTTGATGCCGTTGAAAACCAAATTGTTGAATATGGTGTAGCTATCGCGTCAGCACGGCTTGAGGCCATAAATTTTTTTAACAAAGCGATATCATCTTTTTCATCAAACTTTCCTAAAACCGAATTGAGAGTTATTGGCGAAATTGAGCAAAAGCTTGAAAATCAAAGCGCGGTTCAACTTGAAGAAGATTATAAAAACAAACTTGAAGAAAATCGTGAAACCGACAGGCAGAATTTTAAAACAAATTTCGGCGTGCATCGTTGCGATTTTGATGCCATTTTTTCCAACAAAAAAATGTCCGCATTACATTCCTCAACCGGCGAACAGAAGGCAATAATGATCTCGATTACTCTGGCACGTGCAAAAATTTCCTCTTCCTACAAAAACCAACCAACAATCCTGATTTTTGACGAGGCAATTTCACATCTTGATGAAGGACGGAAAAATGATTTGTTTGAAGAGATTTTCTCTTTACCAATGCAATCGTTTTTCAGCGCAACCAGCACTGATTTGATTCCACAGCAATTCGTAAACAAGATGACAATAACTGCTCTGTGAACTTTATTCAGCAGAACTTCTGCCGGTAGAATTTTGAGTGATTGCTGAAAGTTTTCTGAAACGCACGATGCGATCAGAATCTCTGTCGATAAAGACCGGTTCATTTTTGTGGAAAACCAGATCGCCGGAATTGAATCTTTTGATCAGCAACACATCCATTTTTTTGTTATTTGACAAAAGAACGGTATGATTGTTTTGCACGCCACTTAGCACCATCTCTTGCGAGTGATACATTCCGGTAGTGTAAGACACGATGGAAATTGCACAAAATATGATGGCAAATTCAATAATGGAACGTCTGTGGAAAGACATTATACACCACATCAAAAAGCCGGTGATTATCGATGGGAAGAAGAATAGCGACAGGTTATTGATCAGATAGGCAAACACCATGTCTGAATTGTAAGGACCTTGATAAAGAGCAAGGATCATCAGCAAAAACAAAGCTGCGACCACCGCAACCCCTTTGATTTTATACTTCATCGACAAATCACCATCATGATAGGCGGTGCTGTATTTTTTTTCAGAAGGCAATAATTCGCGATCATAGGCCACCGCATAAATTATGCCGATGATGACCAGTATTTCGATATCAAGAAGTTCAAAAATATTCATGTTAATGTCGCTCACATTAATACCGAGAGCGCGAAAAAAACCGAGATAATAACAAACCGATGTCAACACCGAAAGCACTGCCACGCCCAATATGATATCAATAAATTTTTTGCCTAAAATTCTTTGGATGTTTTCGAGAGTGGTTGAGACTGTTTGAGGAAACATAGAAGACTCCTAAATTTTTTAAAATGCACTCGAGTTTGAGTTGTATTAATACTCGATAAAAAGAAGTTTTTTGTTAACAAGTGCAAATTTGTAAAAGTTCAAAAATGAAACAGTCAAAAATTTTAGTGGGAGCCAGAGCAATGGAATGAAAAAAAATTTTTTACTTCTCGCATTATTTTCGCTGATTTTTGCAAATGATCCTGCTTTCGCCAAACGTAAACAAAAACAGATCAAAATCAGAGAAATAGCGATTCCATACGAGTATATTTTGCAATCGCAACTGTCGCAAAGCGAGTGTGAAAAAATGGTTGATATCGAATGTTTCCGGCGTGATCACATGCGCGATCAGCCATATTATCATCAAAGCGGAATTGTGCTTTTCCACGATAAAATTTTTGCCACGCAGTTTTTTGAAAATCGTGAGAAGTCAAAAAACATGCTGCTTCTCAAGGTAAATGATGGTTCTTACAAATTAACAACCGACAACGGAAATTTGATTTCTTTCAATATAAAAAATGGTACAGTTTCCGATTTACAATTGATTAGAGGAGATTTGACAAAAGAAAAAAAACTGGAATCAAAATGCGATCTTGCAGAAGCAGTTTATGGTTTTTATCAAGCCTATGACAAATCCGGAATCATTGAAAAATCAGTGTTATTCCGCGATAAATATGATTTTAGCGGCTTGAAAGAAATCATATTTTTTGTTGAAAAATCAAAACAGGAGGAAGTATTAGCACTGCTGCGCAACAACCTGCGAAATCTCGATGCCATTAAAAATTTGCGAATCTGTAAAATTGCCAATGAAGAAAATTATTTTCTCCGGCATTTTTCCGCCGATGAATGCGAAAAAAATCGTGATGACGCAACAGCGGCGGAATGTGATAAATACAGCGCTTGCGAAGATTTTTTAGTGATTAAAAATTGTGAGGTGGTGTTGTTGAAAGATGCGATGAATTAATTTAGAATTTAAGATTTAGGATTTAGGATTTAGAACTTAGTTAAGTTCATCAAATCCTAAATCCTAAATGGGACTGTCGCAAATCCCCGTTTCTCACCATTTTCAAACTCGACGAGCCCTTGTAAATCAAGGGTTCAGATTTTTCAGAAAGTTGATTTGCGACATGGCCTAAATACAAAAACTATGCCAATCGAAATTTTTATGCCGGCTCTTTCGCCAACAATGAAGGAGGGCAATCTTGCCAAATGGGTAAAAAAGGAAGGTGATAAAATCAAAGCCGGGGAAGTGATTGCTGAAATTGAAACCGATAAGGCAACCATGGAAGTTGAAGCAGTTGATGAAGGAATTCTTGGAAAAATTCTGATCGCGGAAGGAACAGAAAATGTCGCAATAAATTCCTGCATCGCACTGATTTTGGAAGAAGGTGAAGATAAAAAATCTCTCGAAAATTACGCACCAAAAATCATCACACCAGTCACAGCCAAAGAAGAAAAAAAGATCCCAAAACAAGTTCAGGATAACAACCCACTTACCACTGATAATAAAATCAAATCCTCCCCTCTCGCCAAACGAATTGCCAAAGAAGAAGGAATTTCTTTAGCTGGAATTTCTGGATCCGGACCACATGGTCGCATCATCAAAGATGATATCCTGGAATTTGCCAAAAGCGCTGGGAGTAAAACCGGCACGGTTCGTCGCAATCCACAAGAATCTTACGCAATAAAAAACAATAACATCCGCAAAATAATCGCCAAAAGATTATTGGAATCAAAACAGACAATCCCGCATTTCTATCTTTCCTGCGAATTCAAAGTGGATAAGCTTTTGGAATTGCGTACGGCATTAAATGAAGCTGCCGAACATGATGAAAATGGCAATCCTGCCTATAAAATTTCAGTCAATGATTTAATCATCAAAGCCACGGCGATGGCGCTAAAAAAAGCGCCACAGGCGAATTCTTCTTGGTCTGATGATGCGGTTTTGATTTACAACAATATCGACATCGCCATGGCTGTTGCAATTGATGGCGGATTGATCACGCCAATCATCAGAAATACCGATCAAAAAACCATTCAGGCCATTTCAAAAGAAACAAAAGAATTAGCCAAAAAAGCTCGCGACGGCAAATTACAACCGGAAGAATTTCAAGGCGGAACTTTTAGCATTTCCAATCTTGGCATGTATGGAATTGATAATTTCACCGCTATCGTAAATCCGCCGCAAAGCTGTATTCTTGCAGTTTCACGCTCGATTGAAAAACCTGTTGTTGAGCATGGTCAAATCAAAATCGCCCATATGATGAATGTCACATTATCCTCTGATCATCGCTTGGTTGATGGCGCGATTGGCGCAGAATTTCTAAAGGCATTACGTCGCTATATCGAACATCCAATTTTGATGTTGATTTAGACACAAACCATTTTTATCTTCCCGCGCACTTCAACGCCCTCTTCCAAAATTTATGATTAAAACAATCGAACTGATCGTCATCATCACCCTGCTTATTTTTGCCTTTTTTGCCGGAGTAAAATATTCCGACTCTGTTAAAAGCCATGCCAGCTGGCTCTTTGAAACCAGAGATGAAGAGGAGGTTGAACTTCCAGATCTTTCCAATGAAAACAATGTCGAAATTATCGCTCCAGGCAATGAGGATACTGAAATCTTCAACGGCAATGGACAAGAAATTCCGATGGATAACATCGAAGCTGATCAAAATTCTCAACCTCAACAACCTCAGGCTATTCCGGCCAATCCAAGATAGTCCCGCCTAAAACCTGTCTCACCATACGCGCCTGAAGTTGTTGTTTCGCCACAAAATACGGTGCACCTGTTTTTCATTTTTGTAATTTCAATTTCTGCGATCATCGGTTCGGCTTCAGCAACTGAATCAGAATCGCAACGCGAAGCTGTTGTTTCTCCGCGCACTAAAAGATTCTACAAATCAAATCGCGCACGCCAATATGTCTCATTCGGCGGCGCTTATTCTTCCGATTACAATTCAAAACAATATCAACTTACTTCGCGCTATCTTCACCAAAGCCGCAATTTCATCAATGAAATGAACTTCGATCATGAAACAGAATATGCCGACACCGACAGTGGTAAAAACAAAAAATATGATGTCAAAAAAACCGAACTTTATGATCTAGCCCTTTCAAGCAAAGCACGCATCAACGACAGCAAAAATTACGGAGTTTTCTACCACCGCTCAATCTATGACGATCTGTCAAAATATTATTACGATACCCGCACCGCTCTTGGTTTGGGACGCATGTTTTTCGGCGAGAAACTGGAATGGGATGTAAGCCTCGGCTATCACGATGTTAAAACTTATGGCAATGATGTTGATGTCATCACCTCATGGCGCGCTAATTTCAGATTGAACAGAAATTTGACATTCATACAGCGCGCCTACTGGTTCTTCGATCATGAAAGCATTGATAATGGGTTTAAAACCAGTTTGGTTTATCGTTTGCGCAACAATTTATCTTTTGAAGTGCGCCACAATTTTGAACAAAGACGTTATGAATCGGATGATAACAAAATGGTTGAAAATTTTGTTAATCGCAGCGTCACTTTAAGTCTGATTTTTGATTTGAATTAACCTCATTGAGTTTTCCCACCTCCGGCATTTTTTCTTCCACAACTTTTGGCACGCGATGTTCATTGCCGTAAAGATCAACAATGATGGTTGTCTCTTCTTCAAATCTGGTTTTTTCTTCAGCAATTCCGCGATGTAATTCCTGTTTTAGATCCTCAATTTCAAACTCTTTTTCCATCTCTTTGAAAGATTTTTTAAGATCAGAATAAAAACTTTTGGCACGATAAAAAACCTTACCAAAAAAATGCGCGATTTCTGGCAAATCAGATGGTTTGATGAAAATCAGGATGGCTATGAGAACAACGATTAATTCTGTAAGAGAAAAACCAAACATTTACACTAACTCCAATAACGTTTAAGAAAATTTGTAATCACTTTACTCTTTCTAAGTCATTTACCCCTCACAAAATATTACCCCTCACCCTAACCCTCTCCCACAAGGGGAGAGGGAGTTAGTCCGAATTCGGTGCTACTCCCTCTCCCCTTGTGGGAGAGGGTTAGGGTGAGGGGTAATATTTTTTTGTGAGGGGTATTTTTTTGTGAGGGAGACAATGTTCTTCAAAGAGTAAGGTTGGGAGCATTTTTCTTAAGCGTTATTGGGGTTAATTTTATCAAAAAAGCGCTAAAAACATGCTAAAATCTGGGGTTAAAAAAGATTCAGGACAGGTTCTAAAAATTTTGGCTGAAGATTTTGAATCAGCTTTTCTTTGATTTTTTGTTTTATGTTCAAATTCATGTTAATTGTTTGTTGAAAAATCTGACTTATTCACAAAGCGAAAAATTTATTAAAATTTTCAACATTTTTTCATCAAAGTTTTTTCTGTTAAAAACTCAATTAAACAGAAAATTTTTATTGTTGATAAGCTTCATAAACCCGCTTTATTACAGTATTGCAGATGTTAATAAAATTGTTGAAAAATTGTAATTAAGAAATTCACAACTCCATTAACTAAATCAAAAATGAATAAAATAATTAATATTTTAAAGGGACAAAAAATCGAATCCCCACCTCCAATTTGGATAATGAGACAGGCTGGAAGATATTTGCCAGAATATCGCGATGTCAGAAGTAAAGTTAAAAATTTTTTAGACCTGTGCTATAATCCAAAACTTGCAAGTGAGATAACATTACAACCGATACAACGTTTTGATTTCGATGCAGCGATAATTTTTTCTGACATTTTGGTGATTCCTGATGCTTTGGGTGTGAAGGTAGAATTTGTAAAAAATGAAGGGCCAAAGCTTGGAAAGTTTGAGTTAAAAAATCTCAAAACAGAAAATATTACCAATCATCTCTCTCCAATTTTTGAGGCTTTAGAGATAACAAAATCAAGGCTTGATAAAAAAAAGGCTCTGATTGGATTTTCCGGATCGCCATGGACTTTGGCTTGCTACATGATTGAAGGTGGAGGATCAAAAAATTTTGATTTAACGCGCTCAACTGCAATTCAGAATGAAAAATTTTTTGCTGATCTGATCGGAATTTTGACAAAATCAGTAAGCGAATATTTATCACTGCAAATCAAAGCTGGTGCTGATTGTATAAAATTATTTGATTCCTGGGCCGGAATTTTACCACCAGATCAATTGCAAAAATGGGTGATTGCGCCGACAAAAAAAATCATCGCTGATATCAGAAAAAATCATCCACAAATTCCGGTGATTTGTTTTCCGCGTGGTATTGGAATTAATTACGAAGAATTCGCGCGAAGCGTTAAGCCAGAAGGTTTAGCGCTTGATCAAAATGTAGAAAAGAAATGGGCGAAAAAAAATCTGCAGGAAAATTTGGGACAGGTAATCCAGGGAAATCTCGATAATTTTTTATTGGCCTTTGGTTCAAAAAAAGAAATCGAAAAAGAAGTTTTTGAAATTTTAAAAATCTTCGGCAATAAGCCATTTATCTTCAATCTCGGTCACGGCATTCTACCAGAAACCCCGATTAAAAATGTGGAATTAGTCATAAATCTTGTGAAAAATGAATGTCAACATGCCCTATAATGCGTCAGACAATTCTTCTTCTGTCTGTTTTATTGCCGCTATAGTTCCGATGTGAAAATATTTCCCCTTGAGCTCGATACCTTGAATGCGATGAACCAGACCGCCCTCGCCAACCGCCGAGCGATAAAAATAAGACATTGAAAAACATTTCTCCGGCGCGCGCTCAAGAATTTTTGGATTGATGATTTGTGTGCCGACAAAAACATGTGTCATTGGTGAATCAGGAAAACGAAAAATCTTATCGTCCGCTAAATCAAAATCACCGCCGCCATGAACATTGCCTTCATAGCCAACATAATCTTCAACTTTCTTCAGACCTAAAAGAATATCACATTCGCGACCATTCCATTTTTCTGAAATCAACGCGATATCCGAATCTTTTTCGGTCCACAAAACATCGCCGTTAAGCAATAAAAGCGGCTTGTCCAAATCAACTTTATCTTTGGCAAAAACCAGCCCGCCGCCGGTTTCAACTTTATCAATTTCGCGTGAAAAAACGATTTTGGGATTGTTGAGTTTTTTGATATGTTCCTCAATTTGGTCAGCGAGATAAAATCCGTTAATGATGATTTTTTTTATGCTTTCAATGTTATCCAGTTTTTCGATCGCATAATCAATGATCGCCTTGCCGTTTATTTTTATCAAAGGCTTGGGAACTGAATCAGTAAGCGGCCTCATGCGCTCTCCGCGTCCAGCAGCAAAAATAAATGCTTGAGTGATTTTTGTCATTATTCCGTCGTCCTTGCTTGATTTGTGAGGTTTCATTGCACAAGAGTCAATCCGCTTTTCTCTGCCAAAGCGGCACTGCTTCTGCTCGCTCAACCTGATAAGTCAAAATCCCGCCGACTTGCGCGCTCCATAGTCTTTTATAAACGCCGTTCATCGCGAGTAGTTCGTCATGAGTTCCGTCTTCAACGATTTTGCCGCGATCAAAAACCAGAATGCGATCCATCATCGCAAGCGTTGAAAGGCGATGGGCGACAACCAGAGTGGTTTTATTTTGCATCAGATTTTTCAGGCTTTCCTGAATCAGGTTTTCGGTGATGGAGTCAAGTTGGCTGGTGGCTTCATCCAAAATCAGAATTGGGGCATTTTTAAGAAAGGCGCGGGCAATGGCGATTCTTTGACGCTGGCCGCCGGAAAGTTTGATGCCACGCTCGCCAACCAGCGCGTAATAACCTTGCGGCAATTCTTTGATAAATTTATGAGCGTGCGCCTTTTTTGCCGCCGCGCTCGCCAGCTCTTTTGCTTCACTTTTTGCGGCGTTTGTCATGCCATAGCCGATATTTTCAAACAGCGAACGATGAAACAGCGAAGGATCTTGCGGGATTATGCCAATTGCGCGGTGCAGCGAATCAAGCGTTGCCGCGGCAATATCCTGCCCGTCAATTGTGATTTTGCCGTCATCGACGTCGTAAAGTCGTAAAATCAAATTAACAAAAGTTGATTTGCCGCTGCCGGAATGGCCGACTAATCCGACTTTTTGTCCGGCTGCAATTGTTATCGATTTGCCTGCAAAAATCGGCTGGTCGTCATGATAGGAAAATTTGACATTTTCGAAAATAATCTCGCCTTTTTCGACTTTTAACTTTTGGCTTCCATCCTTGATTTTCAATGGCTCGTTGAGAATTTGCAGAGCTTGCTCGACTGTTCCAAGCTCCTCCAAAAAAGTGCGCATCTGATTTGCCGCGTTCCACATTTCCTGAATGATCCAGTTGTTGATGGTGAAGATCATAAGAAAATCGCCGAGCGTGACTAAACTTTGCGAATATAGCCAAATCAAGGCGACGATGCAGATGGAAAAATAAATCGCGAAAGTGGTTCCGTGCAGCAGATAAAATTTTACTAAAAAAAATCCGCGTCGCTCGAAAAGCCTGGTGTATTTGTTTTGAAAAGTGCCGATGCGTTTGCTTTCAAAAGAAGCGTTGGCGAAGAGTTTGACATTGGCAATATTGCCAATCGCATCAACAATATTGCCCATGATTTTACTTTGCTGCGTTGCCACATTAACCGACATGCGATTGGTCAGCTTGGCAGCGCTAAAAGCCATCAGCGCAAAAATAAATGCCCAAAATAACAGACCAAAAGCAAAAAATTTATGCACCGTAAACAACGCCACAAAGGCAAAGGCAACGCTTAAAATCACGCGCACGAAATTGTAGAGGAATATATCCAGCAATTTCGGCGTTGCGCTGAAGAGATCTCTGATTTTGCTTGCCAGCGCGCCGGAAAAATTATTTTGAAAAAATGTGTGAGAGTGTTGCATCAGATATTCCATGCTTTCGGCAACGATTTTTTTCTTCAAAGCCGGGGTCAGTTTTGCCCAGGAATAATCAGAAATGCGCCAGATGATGTTTGATGCGAAGGTTAGAATAATCAACAACAGCGCGATTGGCCAGATTTCCGTCAAAATATTTTGTTGATTTGAGGCGGCCAGCTTATCCACCAAAAGTTTTGACACGTAAGGCCATAACGAAGTGTCAATTGCGTGATAAAAAATTACGAAGAAATGTAGCGCGAGATAGAGCCTAAAGGGCTTGGCAGAGTTAAATAGAAATGAAAGAGCGGAACGATTTTTGAGCATGTTATTTTTGCCGATGTTGTTTGCAAAATCCTCCGGCGCTTCGCGCCACCTCCTTTTTCAAAGGAGGTTTGGTTCAAAAAACCCTCTTTGAAAAAGAGGGTGGCATCGCACGAAGTGCGATGACGGGTGATTTGAGAGAGACAAATTCTAATCCAAAGTTTGTCTCCATAAATC
>MEMO01000016.1:35734-103478 GCA_001767955.1 Alphaproteobacteria bacterium RIFCSPLOWO2_01_FULL_40_26
TGACGGGTGATTTGAGAGAGACAAATTCTAATCCAAAGTTTGTCTCCATAAATCCTCCGTCTGATTGCTTCGCAATCAGCCACCTCCTTTTTCAAAGGAGGTTTAAAAAAGTGAAATTTGCTGGTGCTATCGAGTGGGATCGAACCACCGACCTCTTCATTACCAATGAAGTGCTCTACCGCTGAGCTACGATAGCGTAAGGCGGCGCATTAAAGAATCGGGCCGCTAATTATCAAGCTTTGTTCCGGTGTGAATCGCGGCAATTCCGAAGCTTAAATTGCGGTAGGAAACATTTTTAAATCCGGCTTTTTCGATCATTTTTTTGAACTCCTTTTGTGGCGGAAATTTGCGAATTGATTCAACCAGATATTGGTAAGAGGCGCGATCATTCAAAACAATTTCACCTATTTTTGGAATCGCTTTGAAGGAATAAAAATCATAAATTTTTTGCAGGAAATAATCGTTAACTTTGGAGAATTCCAGACAGATAAATTTTCCGCCTGGCTTCAAAACGCGATAGGCTTCAAGCAAGGCTTTGTCTATGTTGGTGAAGTTTCTAATCCCAAAAGCAATGGTAAAAAAATCAAAAGTTTTATCATCAAAACAAAGATTTTCGCCATCGCAACAAGTGAAGTTAATTTTGGAAAAAAGATTTAAATCAATCGCCCGTGCCTTGCCCACATCAAGCATCTCCTGATTAACATCGACCACATCAATTTCCGCCCGCGGATTTTTCTTTGCGATGCGAAAGGCGATGTCGCCGGTTCCGCCGGCGACGTCGATTAGTTTTATAACCACCCCCCCATCCCCCCTGATAGGGGGGAGGTCGCGCATACGCGTCGACTCCTTCGTCAAGAAAGACTGAGTTTGCGAGAGGTCGCGCATACGCGTCGACTCCTTCATCAAGAAAGACTGGGTTTGCGAGAGGTCGCGCATACGCGTCGACTCCTTCATCAAGAAAGACTGGGTTTGTATTTCTTTAACCATTTCATTCTTCCAAATTCTGTGAATCCCCGCGCTCATCAAATCATTCATCAAATCATATTTTTTCGCTACGCCGGAAAAAACCTCTTTGACAAGATTGGCCTTTTCTCCACGATCTACCTGTTTGAATCCGAAATGAGTTTTCATGTTAAAAACTTCCGCTTTTGATTTTGTTTTGCCTGAAACAAGTTCAGGATGACATATTTTGGAACCATCTTTCCCTAATTGTCATCCTGAACTTGTTTCAGGATCTGTTTTTTCTGGACACAAAATTTTAAGAACAATCGCTTTATGCCGGCCGGCGAAAAAGGTTTTGTCGCCAAGACAAAATCAAGCACGGAAATTTTTATTTTTCCGCCTTGCAAATTTAAAACTGTCGATATTTTGCTGACCAATTTCCATTTGCCGAAATCAACTTTATTTATGTTGGTTTGCGCCTTTGTTGGAAAGAAAAAAGCCTTCAAAATTTACAGCCACGCTATTTCACAAAATTACCGTTTTATTCCTGCGGCGATTCTTCATTGTTATTCAAATGCGACGTTTAATACATACTGCAAAGGCATTTCATCTTGTATCGAGCAGTAAAATTCTTGATACTACTTCAAAGCGCGTCAGAGAAGATTTTTTGCGCTCAAAACATGAGGTGATGCATGAGTTGGAAGAGGAGCTAACAAATCTCGGTCTGGCAAGAGATGCAATTGAAGCCGGCCATAAAATCATTGCTGCGCGCTCAACCATGTCTACACGGATGCATCTGGCAATTTCCGAGATATCTCGTGATGTGATTGCGGAAGCGCGAAAAAAACTTGGAGACGGCGCGCTCAAAGAAAGAATAGCCAGAAATCGCTGCTGCATCAGATTCACTACTCATCCAACTGAAGGGCAGAATCTTGGCGCAATCAGGCAAAAGGATGCGGTGGTAAAATTGCAATCTCTTTTAAGGCGCGCCGAAAGACATGGAGGCGCAACAGCAGAAGATGGGGTGCAATTGAGACGCATAGCTGCGGAAGAGGGCATTGAAATTGCAGAAAAAATTTCGCTGCAGGAATTTGGCGCAAATTGTGCTGCGGCAAGAAGAGGCATAATCGCAAAATTCGCCAAAAATCCGATTCATCATGTCGCAAAAATGACCATCGCAGATGAAAGAGAATTGCTGCTCTATCACATGGATCGCGTTAGGGCAGAAACATCGGCAATTGTTGCCAGACATCCGCAAATGGTTGATGTTGATGATATCAGGCTCACCTCCTGGGCATTTGATATGGATGGCAAACCGCATGTTATGCCGGGACAGGGCGTGATTTTTGAACATCAATCGCAGCAGAAATTTTTTGATTCATTGAACAAAAAATTGCAGGATTTTGCTAATATCATTGATTCTGAAGGCGGAGATTCTCCGCGCTTTCGCGCCGAAATTTGCGATCGCATCAAGGCAATTGCAAAATCAGTTTCAAATCGCGTTTTGGTTGGCGATGAGGCCAAAAAATATGAACGTGAAATAACCGCAATTCTTAACCGACATGAATCGGATTCACATTTTTTTGCCGAGATAAAAAACTATGCAAAATCTTCCGGCTGCAAAGTGGCAGAAAACGGCTTTTCCACTCGCGAAGAAATTGACAAAACCAATGCGGCTCTCGCTGAAATCATGGGAATTTGTCAAGCACAAGAAGGTTTTGCGCAAAATCCCGCCGAAATTGTGGCAAGAAATTTTTCCAATTTTTCCGCCGAGACAAAAAGACAGCTAATGTGCATGATGGAATCGGCTTCGTTGCATACGCGTCATGAACATGTGATTTCGCAATTTGATTGCGAGCTTGAGAGCTTCAGAAACGCGCTGCGATTTTTTGAGATCGCCAAGGAATTGCCCGCTTATTACGAGCTGATTCCGGAGTTTCGCGAATATTATGCCAAAAAAAGTGATGAGGCCGGCTTCGATCTTTACCAACAATTTTTCAGTACAGAAGCGATTGCTCGCGCCCGAAAATCCATGGTTGAACTTTCTCCTTTGGCCGAAGAAGAAAACACGATTCCGCGTTTGGCCGAATTTACGGCAGCGATGTTGGCCGATGTTGAAATTGTTGATTACATAAAAAAATCCGGCGGTGTTGTCAGACAAACCAGAAGCAATAGCGATGGCTCCGCTGTGCTTGGGGCTCATGCGGTGACAGCGCGTTATCTGGAAGCCGATATTGCCGTAAGAAAAATGGTTGAAGAGGCCGGACTTAAATTGGCGATATTGCAAGGCATCGGCGCCAACGATCTGGAAAGAATGGCGCCATGGCGTTTGGAGTTGTTGCAAAGCGAGTTTACTTCGCAAGGTTCTGACATGCAGCATCAGACCCACAGCAGATTGGCGCATATGTTGCTGAAAGAGCCCGATACTTCACAGGAGCAGTTGATTGTTCTTAAGCAAAAACACGGCGAAACGGAAGTTGCAAGATTGGTTGAGTTTTATCGCCATTTGCATTTGGCAAGCGAGTTTGGAGCGAGGGTTGAGCTTGATGGCAGAGAGGTATATTCGGGAAATTTAACCCAGCGTGGCTTGATTCCGCCTGAAGTGGTTAGAAGGCTTGGAAAATTAAGCTCAAGGCCTGATGCCAGAAGCGGCGGAGCCACACAGACTTCATCAAGAGCAAATGGTTATGATGTTTGGGATGCGATGGTTTTCAAAGATGATGTGCGCCGCATTGGCGCGATTTCCTTGCAGAGAATTAGCGGTCTTGCCACATTTTGTCTGGCGCCTTTCTTTGACTATCCAAAAGATTTTGATCCGCGTTTGGTTTCTGATTTTGCTGCCATTCCGCTGGTTAGAAATATCAACATCTCCGCGCTTTTTGCGCTTGGAATTGCCGACACGGAATCTTTCATGCTTGTCAATGGCATCGATTTTGATGTTTCAAGGGGAAGCATAAAAGCGACAGCAAAACTTTATGAAGAATTTCTGCAAATTATTGAAAAACAGGGAGTTGAAGTGGCGATGAAATTTGCCGCAAAAGAAGGTTTTAGCGATGCTGAAGCTATGCGAGCAACGCACATGTCTTGGCAAATTGAGAGTTGCAGAAAAGTTTTGCGACATGCTGCAATGCCGATGATTCTTGGTTCATCCGCGGCAATTCGCGATGATCTCGGCGAGATTTTTGAAAAAGCGGAAAAAGATGAGCCGGTATCTTACGGCAGGCGCGTGATCGATGCTTGTCGCATCATGGTGCGTGATGAAGCTGTTGATCTTGCCACAAAACAAACCTTGGCCTGTATGGCGCAACAGGTTTCCAATGTGCGTCATCGCGGAAATTTTTATGATACCAGAGCAAAACTGGTTCGTGATGCTAACAACGCTTTGCGCGAAGGTGATTCCAAAAAATTTGGCGAATCTTGTGAGTGGCTTGCAATCATCGTAAGATCAGCTGGAAATCCAGCCAGCCCTGGTAGAAAAACACATGAGTTGTTAACTTATTTCCGAGACAGCTTTGATAAAACCTCCGTGCCCATGGAGGATTTGATGGAAAAAACGGAGCTAGTAAGAAGTAGCGAGCCAGTTCGGCAATGAGTTGTCTTTTACGGGCTTGACTGAAATCAGGGCGTTATCATCGCTTGGTTTGTGGCCTTTGAGATATTTTTCGTGATAAATCGCAAGTAGTTGGTCCATCTTTTGTGTTTTGCCGGTAAGGTCGGGAGCGTCGGAGCTGATGATTTCCATCCCATGTTGATCGAAGTAAAGCTGGACGTAGTTGTAAGTGGTTGGATCATCAAAGCTTGGCAGATTATTTTCCTTAAAAAAGAACTCCCTGCGCACAATTTCGCCATCATCATTTGTCCATGAAAGTTTAACCAATCCAAAAAATCTGGCTGCGGAAGAAAGATAAAATGATTGGCTACGGCTATCGCCCGGATTAAGCGCTGGCAAGGTCAAAACATGTCCTGCCCATTCGCAAGTGATGTTTTTTATTGGCGCAAAACTGGCATTGCTGAAATAAATCACCGGACTTTCGCGCTTGAAATTGCCGATTGCGCAGCCAAGGAGGAAAAAAAACGGCAATAGTAAAAAAGATTTTTTCATAAGTTTGGTCGTCTGCCGGAACTTTGCCCATGCCAAAGTGATCAAATAGACTTCCCCTGCAAAAATAGTTCACGGGTTTTGATGGCTTTGGCAAAGCGCGAGAAAGCGAAGAGATAGCTGTAGATCAGGCCGTTAAAGCCATAGATGAAATAGCGGCGCACGAAATAGGCTTTAAAAAAAGCAAAGATCGGGATGAAAAAAATTTTTAAAATTGACGGGTATTTGTCTTTCCTGAAAGCGTCATTTGCCTGCATTTGTGAATAGGAATTTATTTTCTCGATCCAGTGTGAGTAGGAGCGGAAGGATTGGTGGTGGATGATGTTTTTAAGTTGGAGGATCGTGCCTCGTGCCTCGTGCCTCGTGCTTCGTGGATTAAAATTACCGAAGCACGAAGCACGAAGCACGAAGCACGAAACATTCCAGACACAAAATTTTGTATAACAACCCTTTCCGGCATGGTTTGTTTCTTTCAGCATGACCGAATCATGCACCGAACTGTTTTTGAATCCGGCCAGATCGCAGTTGTAAAGGCGAAACTGATTGTAGTAATAAGCCCATTTTTTTGGCTTTTTTTCCTGTGGAAATTTATTGACGATTTTGATGCGAAATCCCGCTACATCATCGGCGATTTTTCCAGAAAAAATTTCTTTAATCTCCGCACATAATTCCTGCGAAATTTCTTCATCGGCATCAATGTTCAAAATCCATTTATTGCGACATTTCGATTCACCAAAAATTTTCTGTTGGCCATAACCTTTCCATTCGTTGAACATCACTTTTGCACCGGCCTGAATGGCTGTTTCACAGGTTCTATCATTGCTTCCAGAATCAACCACCAGAATTTCATCAGCGATTTCTTTTGCCGCATTGATTACGGAAGCAATGCGATTGGCTTCATTTTTGGTTATGATAAAAATTGAAATCGGAATCATAAATTGGGTTGTTCTTAAAATCTTGTGTCTTTACTCGTGCTTCGTGCTTCGTGCTTCGTGGTTTAAAATTACCGGAGCACGATGCACGATGCACGAAGCACGAAATTTGCCAGACACAAAATTTGCATAACAACTATAAATTGATTGATTTAATTGAGTGCGAAAAATATCTAAAGCCCGTCTCTCTTACGTCAATTCAAAATCCAAAAGTCATGAAAAAAATAACAATCGCTATTTTGGCGGTTTTGCTGATTGGTTTTGCTGCTCTTGTGGTTCACAATTACAAAACCAAAACCTCTTTCAAATATGCTTCGCAAAGCGCGGAGGAGTTGAAGCCGGAACAAAATGCACAGGATGCAGTTAACGCGGCGGTGAATAAAAACGCTCTTGTAGAGCAACGCAAAAACAGCGATTTGATAAAAATTTTGCCAAGCGATTTTGTTTTGGGTGATAAAAATGCGCCGGTGTTGCTGATCGAATATGCCTCGCTTTCTTGTCCGCATTGCGCTTCATTTCATCGCGAATCTTTTGAAAGATTGAAAGAGGAATATATCGAAAATGGCAAAGTCAAATTTGTCTTTCGCAGCTTTCCGTTAAACCAGCAGGCGCTGGTTTCTGCTATGTTTGCGAGATGTCAGGCCGACGATAATGCGGATGCAAAAGA
Source organism: Alphaproteobacteria bacterium RIFCSPLOWO2_01_FULL_40_26 (assembly GCA_001767955.1). GTDB lineage: Bacteria > Pseudomonadota > Alphaproteobacteria > Rickettsiales > UBA1997 > UBA2645. The sequence goes on from MEMO01000016.1 coordinate 42,375, forward strand.
TAAATATTTTTCTGCCGTCAAAGTTATTTTTAAAACGCAGGATAGCTGGGCTTTTGACGAAAAATATGCCGAAAAACTGGAAGCAATTGCCAAGCTTGATGGTATGAGCTCCGATCGTTTCCAGAGATGCATCAATGACAAATCGCTGCAGGATAAAATGCTTTCAGCGAGAATGGAGGCGGCCAATTCGTTGCAGTTGCGCTCAGCTCCAAGTTTTTTTGCCAATGGCGAAATTTCGGAAGGCTATGTTGATTATCAGACTATAAAAAAACTGATCGAGAAAAAATTGTCAGAAGCACAAAGATAATGACCGCAAAGTTAGTTGTAAAAAATCTCATCAGAAATTTTGGTGAAAAAAAAGTTTTAACCGGTATTGATTTGCAGGTTAATCAGGGTGAATCAGTGGTAATTTTGGGAGGCTCTGGAAGCGGAAAATCAGTGTTGATTAAAATCATTGCCACCTTGATTGCCCCCACTTCTGGAAGCATTAAAGTTGATGGGCAGGAAGTTTCAAATATCAGGCCAAAAGATCGTGATAAGCTAATGGAAAAATTTGGTTTTTTGTTTCAGGGCGGCGCGCTTTTCGATTCACTTTCAGTGTGGGAAAATGTCGCCTTTCGTCTGCTTTATCACAAAAAAATGAGCAAAAAAGACGCGCGTGAAATCGCGCTGCAAAAATTAAAAGCTGTCGGTTTGAATGAAAAAACTGCCGATCTTTTTCCCTCCGAACTTTCCGGCGGTATGCAAAAACGCGCTTCACTGGCGCGGGCGATTGCTGCAAATCCGGAAATTATTTTTTTTGATGAACCAACAACCGGACTAGATCCAATCATGGCTGACGTAATCAATGATCTCATCATTGCCAACTCCAAGAAACTTGGCGCAACTACAATTACAATCACTCACGATATGCATTCTGCGCGCAAAATTGCCGACAAGGTAGCAATGCTTTATGATGGCAAAATCATCTGGTTTGGTGATGTCAAAGATATGTATTCATCGGGGAATACTTATCTCGATCAATTCATCCATGGTCGCGCTGAAGGGCCGATAAATTTTTTAATTAGTTAACTTGGGCAAGATATGAAAAAACATTCTGCCTTCTCCCTGATCGAACTTTCCATCGTAATTTTAATCATTGGTATTCTGGTTGCAGGTATAATGCAGGGAAGGTTGATGGTTAAAAAATCCCGCCGTTCCGCAGCGCAAGCGATTACAAAAAATTCTGTAGTTAACGAAATGTCCGGTCTTGCTTTGTGGTATGAAACTTCGCTTGAGAGTAGTTTCAAGGAAAGCGAAATGTCGGATGGAGGCAATGTTAGTGTTTGGCATGACAACAATCCTCAAGCTATCAATCGTAATAATGCCGATCAGGGAACGGCAGCAAACCAGCCAAAATTTTACGAAAATGTTTTTAACGGTGCGCTTCCCGCGCTGCGATTTGATGGGGTTGATGATGCGCTAACCACGGCAAATGGTTTTGATTCTGATTCAGAAAATGTGACAATTTTTTTGGTATGGCAATCCTCGCTTGATTCAACCTGGCAGGTAATAATCTCAAAAGGTTATACCCCGTCGCCATATCGCATTGCCATCACTGGGAATGCGCATTATTTAACCTATGCCGATGCCATGAATAACGGCGCTTCCGCCAATTCAGCAATTATCACCGCAGCCAATAGTCTCAACATTATCTCCGCGAGACGAGCCAAAAATGGAACCATGCAAATCTGGATTAATGGCTCATCCGGAGGCACTAATACTGACAGCAGCGGTAGCAATCTGATGACCACCACTGAATCACTTTGGATTGGCGGCTATCCATCCAAAAATTATGCTCAAGGCGATTTTGCCGAAATGATCATCTTCAAACGCGCTTTACTTACGGAAGAAAGACAAGCGGTTGAAAGCTACTTAAGCAAAAAATACAACATATAAAATCTCTTAATTTCTTTAAAATTTTATGAAAAAACATTCCGCCTTCTCCCTAATAGAACTCTCAATCGTCATCTTAATCATCGGTATCCTAGTCGCCGGTATAACCCAATCTTCCCGCCTGGTTAAAGCAATGAAGCTAAAAACCGCTCAAAACCTAACCAAAAGCTCTGCCGTTAACAGCATTAAAAATCTGACCATATGGTATGAAACAACCGTCGATGAAAGTTTCGCTGATAGTGAAGAAGAAAATAACACAGACATCAGCACCTGGAACGACATAAACCCACAATCATCATCCAAAAGCAATGCCACCCAATCAAGCACCAAACCGCAATATATCGAAGGTGCGATGAATGGTCTTCCGGTTGTGAGGTTTAATGGAACTGATGATTTCTTAAATTTCGACGGAACTCTACTCGTCAACACCAACTATACGATTTTTGTGGTGGAGCAGAGGAGGACTGGCACCGGTATTAACAAACATTTTCTTGGCGGATCCGGAGTGGCAACCAATACTAACCTGCATCTAGGATATCGTAACGATACGACAGTTACACAAGATCATTACAGCAATGCTATAAACTACACAATCCCCGCCTACTCCTCCCCAATACCAAGAATCCACACTTTCTGGTTCAGCAACGCATCCGGAAATGGCAAAAAATACTGGCTTAATGGTGGAACAACCGCCGACGCATTCGACACTTCCCAAACAGCTTATGTGGCATCTTATGCTGGATCGGCAATTGGAAGATATGCTAGTACCAGCGACTACTTCAACGGCGACGTCGCCGAAATCATCATCTTCAACCGCGCTCTCAACACCGAAGAAAGACAAGCAGTTGAAAGCTATTTGAGCCAGAAATTTAATGTTAAAATTAGCTGATAAAAACGCTGTAAGCATCGTTTAACAGGCGGGCGATTTGGCGGTTTTTGCCATTGGGAATTTTTTTGGAAATTTTCCGCCCGTCAATTTCCGCAATTGGTCTGATAATCAAGCTGGAGCTGGTCAAAAACACTTCTTTTGCTTTCATCATTTCAGCGATTCCAAAATTTTTTTCTGCAGTTTTAAGACCATTTTCTTGCGCAAGTTTAAGCAAGCGATTGCGCGTGATGCCACACAAAATCAAATTGTCGGCCGGTTTGGTGATCAGAACATCATTTGCATCAACGATAAAAACATTGGCATAGCTTGCTTCAGTGATAACGCCATTTCTTACAAAAATTACATCATCAAAGCCGGAATCTTTGGCTTTCTGATTCATCAAAGTTGAGGCCAATAAATTCACGGTTTTGATATCGCATCTTTGCCATCTGATATCATCGTGAGTCATTGCCAGAAAGCCGCGCTCAAACTCTTCAGCGGAAACTTTTTTGCGTGGCGAAACTGTGGCGCAGATTGTTGGTTTCAAATCTTTTGGACAATATGGAATGCGATTTGTCTTGCCGCGCGTAATTTGCATATAGCAGGTTCCGCCCGCCATTTTGTTGCGTGAAAAAAGTTCAAGCTGAATTTTTTTTAATTCATCGGCGGAAAAATCATGCCCGATTTTTAATTCACGCAAAGAGCGAAAAAAACGCTCGAGATGAGCATCACCATCAATCAATTTTCCATTTTCAAAAAGCACAACTTCATAAACACCGTCGGCGAATTGAAAGCCACGATCTTCGATGTGAATGAGACATTTTTCATGAGGCAAAAATTTGCCGTTTAGATAGCTGATTCTATTCATAAAATTATTTCTTCAAAACCGCTTTTCCGGCATACTGGGCGCGGCTTTCGAGATGCTCTTCGATTCTGATTAATTCGTTATATTTTGCTGTGCGATCTGATCTGCAAAGTGAGCCGGTTTTGATTTGACCGGCATTGGTTGCAACGGCAATGTGAGCGATTGTTGTGTCTTCGGTTTCGCCGGAACGGTGTGAGATAATGTTGTTGTAGCCGGCGGATTTTGCGATTTCGATTGTATCCAAAGTTTCACTCAAAGTGCCAATTTGATTAACCTTTACCAACACAGCATTGGCAAGGCCGCGCGCGATTCCATCTCGTAAAATTTTTGGATTGGTGACAAATAAATCATCGCCGACGAGCTGGATTTTTTTGCCGAGTTTTTCAGTGATTTTTTTCCAGCCATCAAAATCATTTTCAGTGCAGGCATCCTCGATAGAAAAAATTGGATAATTTTTGACCAGCTCTTCGTAATAACCAATGAGCTCGTCGGAACTCATGATTTTTTCTTCGAGATGATATTGGCCATTGCGATAAAATTCGCTTGCGGCGCAATCGAGCGCCAACACTACATCATCGCCAAGTTTATAACCGGATTTTTCCGTAGCTTTTGCAATGTAATCCAAAGCTTCTTTTGCTGAATTTAAATTTGGCGCAAATCCGCCCTCGTCGCCGACATTGGTGTTATGTCCATCTTTTTTTAGCAGCGATTTTAAATGCTGAAAAATTTCTGCACCCATGCGAACTGCATCCTTAACTGAAACCGCGCCAACCGGCATGATCATGAATTCCTGAATGTCGATTTTATTGTCGGCATGCTTGCCGCCATTGATGATGTTCATCATTGGTACCGGAAGGATTGTTGCGTTTTTCCCGCCCAGATATTCGAAGAGGGGAAGTTTTTTAGAAGTCGCGCAAGCCTTGGCGTAAGCAAGAGAAACGGCTAAAATTGCATTTGCTCCGAGATTTGATTTATTTTCTGTGCCATCCATTTCGATCATTAGCTGATCAATTTTTTTCTGCTCGCCTGCATCAAATCCAGTCAGTTTTGCGGCAATTTTTTTATTCACATTTTCAACCGCTTTTAAAACACCTTTGCCGAGAAATTTTGTTTTATCACCATCGCGAAGCTCGCATGCCTCAAGGCTTCCGGTTGAGGCGCCAGAAGGAACGGCAGCGATTCCAATCGCTCCATTATCAAGATGAATTTCTGCCTCCAAAGTGGGAAATCCGCGCGAGTCAAGAACTTCGCGGGCTTTAATATTTGCAATCTTTGCCATTGAGAAATTAAATAAAAAATGAAAGTAAAATTAAAAACATGCTGCGCATAATTCTTATCATAGCCCTGATTTTATTGGCAATTCCCTTCTTCAACAAGGCTAAAGATTATTTCAGCGAACAAAGCAAAAAAGTTAAAGTCATCGGTGAAACCGGAGTGAAATTTTTCAAATATAAAGATTCGAAGAAGAAGTAACTGCAGTTATTGAGGTTAACCTACCAACGTATCTCGAATTTTTTGCGTAGGAAAATTGCTGCAGAATTTAGAATAATTAAAAATCCAAGTAGAACCAAAATTGCTGCTGCGGTTTTTTCGGCGAAACCTGATTCGGGTGAATCTGACCAAAGATAGATTTGCACCGGTAAGACTGATGTGGGATCGGTAAAATTTTGTGGGATATCGGCGATGAAAGCGACCATGCCAATCATCAAAAGTGGAGCAGTTTCGCCCAAAGCGCGCGAAATCGCCAAAATTGTTCCGGTCATAATTCCCGGTACTGCAAGCGGTAAAAGATGATGCAAAGTGATCTGCATTTTTGAAGCGCCAAGAGCTGCAGCTCCATCACGAATTGAGTTTGGAATCGAACGAATAGTATTGCGTGTAGCGATAATAATAACCGGCAAAACCAGCATGAACAAAGTCATCCCGCCGACTAAAGATGAGGAACGCGGCAAATTCATAAATTGCAGATAAACTGTTAATCCAAGCAGGCCGTAGATGATTGATGGAATTGCCGCGAGGTTATTGATGCTGATTTCAATTATGTCGGTAAAACGATTTTTTGGCGCGAATTCTTCAAGATAAAAGGCGCACATTATGCCAATTGGAAAAGCAAAAATCAGAAAAATTACCATCACCAAAAATGATCCGATCAAGCCAGCGCCAATGCCGGCAATTTCCGGTTCACGCGAATCGGCAAAAGTAAAAAATTTCCAGTTAAAAACTTTTCTTACCTGATTTTTTGTTTTCAGATCAGAAAGCCAGCGAATCTGATTGTCATTTAGTGAAGAGATATTTTGGTGTTTAAAAAACATATCGGCTTTTGATGCGGCACTTATCCAGAAAATTTTTAAATCGGGATTTTTCTTGATTTGTTCTTTTATCTCAAGGTTTGCGGCCTTGCTTACCAATTGATAAAGTGAGTTAATTTCAGCAAGTTTTGTGGCTTCGGGAAATCTTTGTCTCATTGCGTCTTTTATGGCTTGGCGATAATCATCTTCTTTCACGCTGATTTCCAAGGCGATTTCACTTCGGTAAAAATTGCTTTTGGCAAAAATCATAGCAAACAAAATCAGTAAAAATGCTAAAGCAAAGCCAACCGAAATCATGCCAAACAGCATAAATCGTGATTCGGCGGCATGACGCTTTTTTAGATTTCCAATTGTTCTAGAGCCTATCTTCAAATTCATTTGTCTTTGATTTTTTGTAAATTTTTGCTCATTTTTTTGAAGAATTTTTTGCAGTATGTCTAATACAGCTGCAAAATTCTTCAAAAAAGTCGCTAAAAATTTACAAAAAATCAAAGACAAATGAATTTGAAGACAGGCTCTAGCCATATTTTTTCTTGTAATTCTTAATCACCATCAAAGCGATGATGTTGAAGATGAAGGTGAATATGAACAAAGTTAAAGCCAATGCAAAGGCAGCCAGTGTTTTTGGACTGTTAAATTCCTGATCGCCAACCAAGAGGGTGACGATTTGTGCGGTTGCGGTTGTGACTGAATCAAGCGGGTTAAAAGTCATTTTGGCGACGAGGCCAGCGGCCATAACTACGATCATGGTTTCACCAATTGCACGCGAAACAGCAAGAATAACCGCGCCAACAATTGATGGCATTGCTGATGGCAAAACCACTTTTTTTATCATTTCCGATTTGGTGCTGCCCATTGCCAAAGCCCCGTCTTTTAAGGCTTGAGGCACGGCATTTAATGCGTCGTCGGTTAATGAAAGCATAAAGGGAATAATCATCACACCCATAACAAAACCCGCTGCCAAAGCGCTTTCGGAAGCGATACCGATCCCAATTACAGCAAAAATATTTTTAAAAAAAGGTGCGATGGTGATAACGGCAAAATAGCCATAAACCACCGTCGGCACGCCGGCCAGAATTTCCAATGCTGGCTTGAGATAGTCGCGCGTTTTAGCTTTGGCATAGAGGCAAAGATATATTGCGCCCATGATGCCAACCGGCACAGCAACAAGCATTGCAATCAAAGTGATAAGCAAAGTGCCAAGAAAAACCGGCACCGAACCGAATGAACTTTTTCCTACCTCTTGTTCAGAAGTAATTGCCATTTGTGGATTCCATGAAGTGCCAAAAAGGAATTCCAATGGATTCACCTTTTCGAAAAAACGCAAAGCCTCAAACAAAATGGAAATTGTAATGATGATGGTGATTAAAATTCCTATGCCGGCGGTGATAGATAAAACAATGGTTCCTGCGTTTTCGATGTGTTTTTTGGAATTAAAATTTCTGTCGTGAAAAAATTTGATGAGGAAGAAATTTCCAATCGCAAAGACAACCAATAAAATATTTTTGGTAAAATCGGAAAAAGAGGTGAAAATTATGGCAATTGTAAAAATCAGAGACCAAAGCACGAAGCAATAAGCATAGTGAATCGGCAGTGAGTTGAAGCGGGATTTTTTGTCGGATTTTTGACGTAAATTTTTGATATTGTGATTTAGCGCAAATGCCAATATCACAATCAAAGCCAGCGCAATATACCAAAACAGAAAATTCATGAGGAAAATCAGAGTTTTTATTGAAGAAAATAGTCTTTATCAGGGTCAAGAAATCAAGATTCAAAATAACGATTTTGAATATTTAACCAAAGTGATGCGCCAAAAAAGCGGCGATTGTTTTTTTGTTTTTAATGGGCTCGATGGTGAATTTGTTGCTGAAATTTCTGTTGTGGAAAAAAAATTTTTAACTGCGCAGATCAAGGAAAAAATTTCTGATTTAAAAAATGTGCCGAATATCGCTTTGGCTTTTGCTTTGGTTAAAAATGTGCGCATCGATTTCATCGCTGCAAAAGCTTCAGAACTTGGTGTAGCAAGGTTTCAGCCACTTTTAACGCAAAGAACTATCGTTGATAAAATCAATCTTGAGCGCTTTAAAGCCAATATCAAAGAAGCTTGCGAGCAATGCGAAAGAAATGATTTTCCTGAAATTTTACTACCCAAAAAACTGGAAAAATTTTTGAGTGAGAAAGAGGCACAAGAAAAAATTTTTATTCTCTGCGATGAATCAGGACAAGGGTTAAAAGCGAGTGAAACTCTGCCGCAAATTTCTACAGGAAGTCGCGAAATCGTAATTTTAACCGGCCCAGAAGGTGGATTTACCAGCGAAGAATTTGCCAAAATGCGTCAATTAAAAAATCTTCATGCAATTAGCCTTGGCCCCCGCATTTTAAGGGCCGACACCGCAATCATTTCTGCCCTGACTTTGGTTCAGGAATTTTGCGGTGATTTTGCTTTAAGAACAGGTTCTTAGATTTTTCATAAGCGAAAAATTTTCTTAAAAAAATTTGCAGAGCGTGTTTTTATGATGCCATTTTCACTGCGCAATTTGTCAATGCCGTATTCAGAAATTAATTCTTCCGCATCTTGTCGCAGACCATGTTTATTAGCTAGCATGAACATGATTTTTGCCACATCGAGATTGCCATATTTTACAGTCAAAATCTGTTTGCCATAAGCCATGGCTTTGATGTCGTCATTTTGTGCCAGAGATGTAAAAAATTTTGCTTTCAACGCAAGAATTTTGGCATGTCTGTTTTCATTCAGCTTCAAAAAACATTCTGCAGCTTTGGCAAAATGTGAATTCTGAAAATAAATTTTTCCGGCAAAAAAATTTTTCAAAGTGCGATTTTTCGTAAGCTTGGAATATTTTTTCTGCAATTTTTCTGCTGATTTTTCATCACCCGCTTCAAGTGCAAACAGAAGTTCGCCGATAGTTTCAAAGGCCTGATTATGTCTGTGCACCAACTTTTCCAACAATTTAACATAGCTTCTGCGAAACAATAATTTCAGCAAAGCGGGAAATTTTATCGCCAGAATCCGCGCCATCAGATAGGAAAAAGAAAAAATCAGCAGCGCGATCAAAGTCGAAATCAGAATCGCAGTTAAAACATCGGTTTGCGCTTCATATCCAAGCCATGTGATCAGCACTTCACCATTATGATCAAGCAGCCAAACAAGCACAACCACAATGGCAAGAGCGATAAATAAAAACCACAATATGGCAAACATTTAAGTTAAGCTTTTTAAATAGTTAAAAATCCCATCATCAATTTTTTGTACCTCAAAAGATGCATTCAGATTGATAAGAAATTCTTTGAGGATTTTCTGACGTTGCAAATCAAGCGCAGCAATCAGATTCAGAGCTTCATGATAGTTTAGATCATGTAGATTTTTTTCGATGAAGCTGATTATTCCGTCGGTATTTTGCGTATTTTGATCACTGATCTTTCGAACAATCACAAGTTTCGCCATATTGTGGCGAATCTTGGCAATCACACCTTGGCCACGATTTTCATTTTTACTGACAATCAATTCCGGAATAAGTTTTTTAAAATCACTTCGCAATTTTTCCGCAGTGGCAAAAGCGGAAAGATTTTTTTTCAGATCGGAAATTTTGTTTTGTAAATTGCCATCGGAAATGGCGAGCAATTCAAAGTTTTTTAGCTCTTCGAGATGGTTTTGTCCGGAAAAAATTTTATCGCGCAAACTCACATAAACCAAAATCATTTTGCCGATTTTTTCGTGGTTTTTGTATTTTAAAATATCGCTTTTCAGCAACTCGATTTCACTTTTCAAATCAGAGATCTGCACCTGATTTTTCAGCAACATTTGATAGATAAATTCCGCACCTTTTTCTCTTAATTCGTTAATCGTTAAATCGGACAAATCATCACGATATTCATCTTGATATTCTTTCGAGAGATCAAAAATTTCGCTTTCAACATTGTCAAATTTTTCGACTTCATGCTTTGCCGCAAGGCGCTTCTCACGCTCTGATTTCCAATATTCGTAACCAAAATAGCCAAAAAAAATCAGTGACAAAAAGACAACTAACTTCACTAACCACCACTGCTTTTTTGGCACAGATTTTTTTTCTTCATTCATAAAATTTCTTCAAAACCGGATTTGAGTTGAAAATTTTCACTTTCGTAAAACCCAATCTTTTCATATAATCCGCAACGTTGTCGCTGATGCACAATATTTGCGCGCGGGGAAAATATTCAAGCAGATTGTGCCTTTGCGCCAATTTAAAAAAAATCGTGGCGCTGTTTTGTGAAAAAATCAGAATTTCATCAAAAAAATTTTCCTGAACAAAAGCCAAAAATTCCGTTGAAAAATTTTCAATTTCATGAGTTTCGTAAGCATGAATTTTTTTTACATTCTTGAAATTAAAACTAATCACCGAGCCATGAAAATAAAGAACATCTCCCTTCTCTTCCAAAACCAGATTTTGCAATGATTGTGCCGAATTTTGCGGCGAAATAATCACATTTTTAAAACCTTCCTCACACAATTTTTGCGCAGTTTTTTTGCCGACGGTAAAAATTTTTATATCATGCTTTAAACCAGCTTCCTTCAAAGCGAAACAGGCATTGATGCTGGTAATTATTGCTGCAGAAACCGGCATGGAAATTTTTTTAACCGGCAATTTTTTAACAGAAAAAAGAGGCTCGATAAAAGCTTTAAATCCAACATTTTCAAAAATCTGTGTTAACTCTTTCGCCTGCTCTTTTGGACGGGTTATTAAGACATTCATATTTGCAAAGTTAAAAACGAAATTTATTGTGCCGCACCCCTCATATTCACTATAATCTGATTCAAACTTCAAATGAATATTCACGAATATCAGGCCAAAAGCTTGCTAAAAAAATTCGGCGTTGCCGTGCCGGAAGGACATCCGGCTTTTTCTGTTCCCGAAAGTCTTGAAGCTGCAAAACAGTTGGAAGCATCGGGACATAATGTTTTTGTGGTCAAAGCACAAATTCATGCTGGCGGACGCGGCAAGGCTGGTGGCGTCAAAATAGTTAAATCGACCGACGAGGTTAAGGAAAAAGCCGCACAAATGCTGGGCATGAAATTAGTGACCCATCAAACCGGCCCGGAAGGAAGAATCGTCAAACGTCTCTACATCGAATCCGGCTCCAACATTAAAAAGGAATATTACCTCTCAGCCGTGGTTGATCGCAAAAACAAAGCGATCGTCTTTATGGCCTCAACCGAAGGCGGCGTTGAAATTGAAGAAGTAGCCGCAAAAACTCCCGAAAAAATCATTTCAGTAAAAATTGATCCCGCTTCCGGAATTCAATCATGCCATGCCAGAAAACTTGGCTTCGCTCTGGGTTTTAAAGGCGATTTGTTAAAAAAATTTTCACAGCTGATTTTTGCACTTTACAAGGCTTTTAATGAAACCGACGCTTCACAAATCGAAATCAATCCTTTGGTTGAAACCAAGGAAGGTGATATCATCGCACTTGATGCCAAAATCAATTTTGATGACAACGCCTTGCATCGTCATGATCAAATCCGCACCCTGCGTGATTTGGATGAGGAAGAGCCTTTAGAAATCGAAGCCTCAAAATTCGATCTCAACTACATCAAAATGGACGGCAAAATCGGCTGCATGGTCAACGGCGCCGGGCTTGCCATGGCAACGATGGATATCATCAAACTTTACGGATCATCGCCGGCAAATTTCCTTGATGTTGGTGGTGGAGCCACGCGCGAGAAGGTCACAGCCGCTTTCAAAATCATCCTTTCCGATGCAAATGTGAAAGGAATTTTGGTCAATATTTTCGGCGGCATCATGCGTTGTGATATAATTGCCAACGGCATTATTGAGGCGGCAAAAGATGTTCATTTAAGCGTTCCGCTGGTAGTTCGCCTCGAAGGAACAAATGTTGATTTAGGCAAGGAAATTCTTGCCAAATCCGGCCTTGCCATCATCCCCGCCAACGATTTGGCCGATGCGGCAGAAAAAATTGTTAAAGCGGTTAAAACATCTGAAATTTCAAGTTAATCATGTCAGTTCTAATCAATAAAAACACCAAAGTTATTTGCCAGGGAATCACTGGTTCACAAGGCACTTTTCACACTGAACAAGCGCTTGCTTATGGTACTAAAATGGTTGGCGGTGTCACGCCTGGCAAGGGTGGAAGTCAACATCTTCATCTTCCGGTTTTTGACAGTGTTTTTGAAGCCAAACAAAAAACCGCTTGCAATGCTTCAGTGATTTACGTGCCGCCAGCTTTTGCTGCCGACGCCATTCTCGAAGCAATTGATGCCGAGATTGAACTGATTGTCTGCATCACTGAAGGCATCCCAGTGCTTGACATGGTAAAAGTGAAAAAATCTTTGTGCGGCTCAAAATCGCGTTTGATCGGCCCCAACTGCCCAGGCATAATCACTCCGGGTGAATGCAAAATCGGCATCATGCCCGGCCATATTCACAAGCGCGGCAAAATCGGCATCGTTTCACGTTCCGGCACTTTAACTTACGAAGCAGTTCATCAAACAACCAATACTGGCTTGGGACAAAGCACCTGCATCGGCATTGGTGGTGATCCGGTCAATGGCACCAGTTTTATTGATTGCCTTGATATGTTTTTGTCCGATCCGGAAACCGAAGCCATGATCATGATTGGCGAAATCGGCGGAACTGACGAGGAAGAGGCTGCCGAATTCATAAAAGCCGAAGCTAAAAAGGGCCATAAAAAACCAATCGTCGGTTTCATCGCCGGCAGAACAGCTCCTCCGGGACGCAGAATGGGACATGCCGGTGCCATAATTTCCGGCGGCAAAGGCGGTGCGGAAGGAAAAATTGACGCAATGAAATCAGCCGGAATCACCGTCGCCGACAGCCCGGCAGCGCTTGGTGAAACCATGCTTAAATTACTAAAAAACCCCAATAACGCTTAAGGAATTATGGCTTAAGTCTACAAACTCTAAGTAAAACCAATAAACTCCACCACACTGTCACCCCGCACTTGTTGCGGGGTCCATTTGGTCGCAACCAATAAAATCAAGTCTTTGACGAGATGGACCCCGCAACAAGTGCGGGGTGACAGTGTGGTGAGATTTGTGATTTAGCTTAGAGTCTGTAAATTTGAATCTGGGTTTCTTAAACGTTATTGGGGTTAAAAAACTAATTTTAACACTAACCACAGGAGACATATGAACGACCGTAAAAAAGCACTGGAAGCCGCACTTTCACAAATCGACAAACAATTCGGCAAAGGCTCGGCGATGAAATTCGGTCAACGCCCGATAATGGATATTGAAGTGATTCCAAGTGGCTCGCTGGCGCTTGATTTAGCGCTTGGCGTTGGTGGCTATCCACGCGGCAGAATTGTTGAAATTTATGGACCGGAAAGTTCTGGAAAAACCACCCTCACTTTGCATGCAATTGCTGAAGCGCAAAAGGCTGGCCTATCTTGTGCCTTCATCGATGCCGAACATGCTTTTGATCCGATCTATGCCAAAAATCTCGGCATTAATCTGGAAGATATGATCATCTCCCAGCCTGATAATGGTGAGGCTGCACTGGAAATTGCCGACACTCTAATTCGCTCTGGCGCTGTTGATTTGATCGTAATTGATTCAGTTGCCGCGCTAGTTCCGCAAGTTGAACTTGAAGGCGGTATGGGCGATAATCAAATGGGTTTACAAGCGCGATTGATGTCCAAAGCCTTGAGAAAACTGACTTCGACCGTTTCCAAAAGCAACGCCACTGTAATTTTCATTAACCAAATTCGCATGAAAATCGGCATAGTTTTTGGCAATCCCGAAACCACAACTGGCGGTAATGCGTTGAAGTTTTACGCCTCCGTGCGTCTCGACATCCGCCGCGGCAATGCCATCAAAGATCAGGATGAGGTTTTGGGTAATGAAACCAAAGTGAAAGTAGTAAAAAACAAAGTCGCCTCACCTTTCAAAATCGCTGAATTTGAAATCATTTATGGCGAAGGAATTTCAAGACTTGGCGAAATTATTGATCTGGCAGTAAAACACGAAATCATAGAAAAGTCCGGCTCATGGTTTGCCTATAAAGGTGAAAAAATCGGCCAAGGCAAAGAAAACGCCAAAGCCCATTTGAAAGAAAATCCAAAGCTCACCGAAGAAATTGAAGGAAGAATACGCGAAAAATTAGGCGTAAAAAAACACACCAAAAAAACTGCAGAGGAAGAAAAACCAACAGCAGAAAAAAAACGCAAGGCTGAAACCAATTGAAGCGCCGACATAAACAAGCACCCGTAGCTCAACTGGATAGAGTATCTGACTACGGATCAGAAGGTTGCAGGTTCGAATCTTGCCGGGTGCGCCAACTCTCTCAATGGTTTAGACAGGTTCTTAAATTGTCATCCCGAACTTGTTTCGGGATCTATTGTGGCCATGTCGCAAATCAACTTCCTGAAAAATCTGAACCCTTGATTTACAAGGGCTCGTCGAGTTTAAAAATGGTAAGAAATGGGGATTTGCGACAGTCCCATTGTGAAAGACACAATATTTTTGATAACAACTAAAAAAATAGCAAACTCGGAAAGAAGTTTGAAACCTGAATTTTGTGCAAAAGTTCTCATGAAGAATTATTCGAAAAACATTTTGTTGATTTTTATTTAGGCGTAGAGTTATAGATTATTTGGTTGTTTAGTTTAACATTTTTTTAAATTTTATTTATAACATTTCTATGAAACGCGCTTTTTCATTAATTGAGTTATCCATTGTAATTTTGATCATCGGCATTTTGGTTGCCGGCATTACTCAAAGCTCAAGGTTGGTTTCAGCAATGAGACTTAATTCAGCAAGAGCTTTAACTCAGAGCTCTCCAGTGAATTCAATTAAAGATCTAACACTGTGGCTGGAAACTACCTCCACTAAAAGCTTTGCCACCGGCACCTCTACTTTTACCAATGTTGAAGAATTAGATAATGATACCTCTATCGGCAGATGGAATGACATCAATCCTCAAGCTTCTTCCAAAAATAATGCCACTAAATCAACATCTGATCAGGCAAAATATACCACCAATGCCATTAATGGTTTGCCGGCGGTAAGATTTAACGGAACCAATAATAATTTTGCTTTTGACGGCACTGTGCTTGTTAATACCAATTACACAATTTTTGTGGTTGAGCAAAGACGTTCCAATGGTAGTAATGGGTGGCTTCTCATTGGTTCCGCTAGTGCATCCAATACTAACTTACATGTTGGTTATCAAGACGACACTACCATGAGATATACTCATTTTAATAATAACCTGACCGATACTGTTTCGGCTTATAGCTCGCCTGCTCCAAGGCTTCATATTTTTAGATTTGATCAAGGTAGCGGCAGACAATATTGGAGAAGTGATGACACAACCAACCCTGGCGCTTCCGATGCACAAACAGCGCTTTTGGCTTCATATGCCAATTCATCAATCGGAGGATATGGCACTGATTGGTTTAATGGCGATATAGCCGAAATCATCGCCTTCAATCGCGCTTTAAAATCTGAAGAAAGACAAGCGGTAGAAAGCTATTTGAGTCAAAAGTTCAATATTAAAATTAAATACTAGAGTGTGTTAAACGGGCTCTAGAGCACAGCAATCCTGACAATTTTTGCGGTTGCAAATGTCAGAACTAGTCCAAGAAAAACAGCGAGCCCAAAAAGAAGTTTGAAGCTGATCCAAAAATCTCCGCAAGAAATCAAAAGAATCGGGATTATAAGCGGCAAGGCAATTGTGGCAATTAATGGCGCAGAATTGCTTAAGATCGAAAGACAACCGCAGAAACAGCAAATGAAATTAATCGCAAGAGAAGCGAGGAAAACCAAAATTAAAAATTCGCTTTCCGGTTTTAAAAAAGAAGTCGCAATCAGCAGTGGGAAACAAAGTATCAACCAATTCGCTAGGATTTTTGCCAAAATAAAAATCTCAAAATTTTCGCAGGAAAGCATGGCTTGCTCTATGCTTCCATCATCAAAATCTTTTTTTAGAAACTCCGCTGAAGAAAAAATCAGACAGGAAAGTAAAGCAATCCAGATGGCAATAGAGCTGCCAAATGCCTGATTTTCCTTAGTTTGCGCTAGAAGGGAAAAGCTCGAAATAAAAATCAAAAAAAACAAAAAATTCGCCAAAATCCTTCCGAAATGGCGAAAACCGAGCTTGAGCTCCTGTTGCAAAATTATAAAAAGAGCTGACATCACCTGCCGTATAGGTCGCTAAACCTGACAATATCATCTTCTCCCAAATATTCCCCTGTTTGAACTTCAATTAGCTCTAACGGAATTTTGCCCCTGTTTTCCAGACGATGTTTCTTGCCAACGGGGACGTATGTTGATTCGTCTTCGGTTAAAACAAATTCTTTACTGCCGCAGACAACATGCGCCGTACCTTTGACCACCACCCAATGCTCGGCGCGATGGTTATGCATTTGCAGCGATAGCGAAGCCTTCGGCTTGACGGCAATTCTTTTCACCTTGAAACGGTCAGAAACATCAATCACTTCGAAGCTTCCCCATGGCCGCAAAACTCTGGTATGGGAATTGCATTCCTGCCTTTTATGCTGCTTCAAAAGCTCAAACATTTTTTTGACATCCTGCGAATTGTTTTTGTTGACCACCAGCAACACATCCTTGAGGGAAATTATGATCAGATTCGCAACTCCGATTGCTGCAACTAAACCATGCCGTGAATTGATATAGCAATTTTTGCTTTCAAGAACAAAGGCATCGCCAATCAGGCTATTTTTATTTTTATCTTTTTTAGCCAATTCGGAAACAGTTTGCCAAGATCCAACATCAGACCAGCCAACATCAAGTGGCATTACCGCAACCTTGTCAGATCTTTCCATAACAGCGTAATCAATGGAAATATCGGGACATTTTTCGAAGCTTTCTTCATCAAGGCGAACAAAATCAAGATCATAAATTGCTTTGTTATAGGCGTTGACAGAATGAACAAAAATCTCACCACAATATTTCTGCAAAGCCTCAAGATATATTGAAGCGCGAAACAGGAAAATACCGCTGTTCCACAGATATTCTTTGCTTTCGATAAATTTTTCTGCCTTTTTTTTGTCCGGTTTTTCGACAAATTTTTCTGCCGCAAAAAGTTCAGGAAATTCGCTTAAATCACGACCCTTTTTTATATAACCATATCCGGTTTCAACCCGACTTGGCTTACTGCCAAAGGTAATTAGAAATTCTTCCGTCGCCGCTTTTGCCGCTTTTTTAACCTGGGAAATAAATTTTTTGTCATCATTGACGACATGATCGGAAGGCATAACCAGAATCAGATCATCTTTTGGATCTGCGGTAATTACGTCCAAAGCGGCAATCGCAATTGCCGGCGCAGTGTTTCGTCCGGTTGGCTCAAGGATAATTGATTTGGCGTTCATTTTAATCGCCCGCAATTCTTCCGCCGCCAAAAAACGATGTTCATTGTTGCAAATAACTATCGGATCAACAAAGCCACAATTTTTCACACGTAATGCGGTTTGCTGAAAAAGCGAATATTCGCCAAAAAAATCAATAAATTGCTTGGGATTTAAACTACGGGAAACCGGCCATAGCCTTGTTCCCGAACCTCCAGAGAGAATTACCGGTGTGATTTTCATAAAAATAATCAATTGCGCCGAAACCCTTTATTTTGAGCTTCGTCAATATCTTCAGGTTTTGTGAATTAATTCCGCCAAGCGCATAAATTGATAATGAATTTTTGTTTTGCACGGCAATTTTGGCAAAATTTCTCAAACCGAAAAGAGATTGTCGCAAATCCTCATTTATACCCATTCCATCTGAAGAAGCCGAACTATGACGAAGAAATTTTGTTTCGGGATGGCTTGTAGTTGCAAAGACCGGCGATAAAAAAACCATGTCCGGCCTGAATTTTCTAGCGCGCAAAAAAGCTTTTGCGCTGTGACAGGAAAAGCTGAAGAGAAAGTTTTTCGGAAAAGATTTTTTTTTGAAAAATTGCAAAGGCAATCTATCGCGATCAGAAAAATGAACACCATCGGCTTTGATTTTTTTTGCCAGACCAAAATCTTTTCCAACCAAAATTTTCAGTGATCTTGCGCGCGCTAATTTGGCAATTTTTCTGGCAAAAATTTCACGCTCTTCTTTTTTCAAATCATATTCACGAATAATAATTGCGGAATTTTTAGGCAAAGTTTTTATCACTTTGGCAAAATCCGTAATTTTTTTACGATCGGTAAAAAAAATGCTTTCGAGAAATCTTTTACTCATAAACGAAAAAATAAAAAAGGCCTGCAAACTTTACAGGCGCAATGTTGCGGAAGTCAATTTAATTGCCGTTTCCAAAATAGTTGCGGCAGAAAAAATTGAAGAAGCGATAAAATGCGGGGTAAAAATTTTCGGCGAAAATTACATCAAAGAGGCCAAAGAAAAATGGCAAGAGATTCGTGCTAAAAATTCTGGAATTAAACTGCATTTTATCGGCAATCTTCAAAGCAATAAAGCTGCAAAAGCTGTTGAGTTGTTTGATTGTATCGAAACTTTAGACAATGAAAAACTTGCCTTGGCGCTACAAAAAGAGATGCAAAAACAGCAGAAAAATCCGGAAATCTTCATTCAAATAAATATCGGCGAAGAGCCACAAAAAGGCGGAATTATGCCGCAAGATCTGAAGAATTTCACAAATTTTTGCCGCAAAAATCATCTTAATATCACCGGCCTAATGTGCATTCCGCCCTTGAATGAAGCGGCTTCGCCATATTTTGCACTCCTTGCCAAACTGGCGAAGGAAAATAATTTGAAAAATTTATCAATGGGAATGAGCAGTGATTTTGAGGAGGCAATCGCATTAGGCGCAACGCATATCCGATTGGGAACGGCGATTTTTGGAGAAAGAAAAATTTAAGATTTAAGATTTAGGATTTAAGCTGTTAGGACATGTTCTTAAATCTTAAATTTTTGAGAGCCCGTAGCTCAGCTGGATAGAGCAACAGCCTTCTAAGCTGTAGGTCGGACGTTCGAATCGTCTCGGGCTCGCCATAAATTTACTGAGGTGGCGAATCGTCTCGGGTTCACCAGAATCAACAAAAAAAACATCATGGTCGCCAAAATTAAAACCTTTGCTTTTCTTGGAATCGATGTTGTTCCAATTGATGTTCAAGTAAAAATTTCTCCCGGAAATCCAAGTTTTACGATAGTTGGTTTGCCCGATAAAGCGGTTGGCGAATCGAAAGAGCGCGTGCGTGCGGCAATTTCATCAACTGGATTGTCATGGCCATATCAGAGAATCACGGTCAATCTTGCGCCGGCTGATTTGCAAAAGGAGGGTGGGCATTTTGATTTGGCTATTGCGCTTGGCATCATGGTTGAAATTGGCGTTTTGCCGCAGCATTTGGTCGGGAATTTTTTTATTTTGGGCGAGCTTGCTTTGGATGGCAGAATCGCTCCCGTTGGCGGAATTATTTCAGCTTCAATTGGCGCTAATCAAAGAAATCATGGCATAATTTGCCCGGCTGAAAATGGGCGTGAAGCCGCGTGGGCTGGCGATCTGGAAATTATTGCCACTCCTGATATTTTAACGCTCATCAATCATTTGAAAGGTGAACAAATTCTGGCACGACCTGAAACTTCGCGGATTACTTCCACAAGAAAATATCCTGATTTATCCGATGTTAATGGTCAGGAAAACGCCAAACGCGCTTTGGAAATTGCCGCTGCCGGCGGACATAATTTACTAATGGTTGGGCCTCCAGGCACAGGAAAATCAATGCTTGCCGCACGTTTACCCGGAATTTTGCCTGATTGCAGTTTGGAAGAAATTCTTGAAATCAACATGATTGCATCGGTAAGCGGCAAATTGCTTGATGGCCATTTGATTACCGCAAAACCATATCGCGAAGTGCATCATTCCGCTTCAATGCCGGCAATGGTTGGTGGTGGGGTTAAAGCCAAGCCAGGCGAGGTTTCTCTTGCTCATAACGGCGTGCTATTTTTGGATGAATTGGCGGAATTTCCGCGTCAGGTTTTGGACTCTTTGCGTCAGCCGCTTGAAAGCGGAAATGTCAGCATCGCGCGCGTCAATTCGCATATCACCTATCCATCTGATTTCCAATTGGTTGCAGCGATGAATCCCTGCCGCTGCGGCTTTTTAGGCGATGCCACGCGTGAATGTAAAAAAGCGCCAAATTGTGGCGAAGAATATAAAAATAAAATTTCCGGCCCACTTTTGGATCGCATTGATCTCGTAATCGATGTCGGCATGATTAACATTTTTTCCGACAAAAACCAACCGAAGGGAGAAAGCTCAAAAACTGTTGCCGCAAGAGTTTTGGCCGCACGTGAATTACAGAAAAAAAGACAGAAAAAAATCAATGCCAAAATTGATGGCGAAATTCTGGAAAAATTTTGTGCACTTGATGAAATGGGACAAAAAATCATGCAAAGTTTTGTTACAAAATCACAAAGCTCGATGCGTGGAATCACCAGAGTTTTAAGGGTCGCACGCACTATCGCTGATCTTGAAAAAAGCGAAATAATTCATCCAAACCATCTATTTGAGGCTATTTCTTATCGCAGAAAAATATGAGAATACGCAAAGCACAAAAAACTGATGCAAAAAAAATTTTTGAACTTCACCTCAAAGCTGCAGAAATAAAGGATGGAGTGGCCAGAATGCCGAAAGAGATTTTCTTGCACGATATTGAAGATTTTGTCGATGAAGCACTACAAAAAGGCTTAATTTTTGTTGGAGAAATTGATGAAAAAATCATCGCTGAAATTCATTGCTACAAAAATTTCCCGCACTGTTTCAAACATTGTTTAAGCAATACAACACTGGTTGTTCACCCTGATTTTCATAAGCTCGGGCTGGGTCGAAAAATTTTTTCTCACTTGCTTGAAGAAATCAAAAACCATCATCACAACATTGCCCGCGTTGAATTATTCTGCCGCCAAAGCAATTCTCATGCCATAAAACTTTACCAATCCCTTGGTTTTGAAATCGAAGGAATTTGCAAAAACCGCCTTCTTGATTCAAAAAACGAATTAAGCGACGATACAATGATGGCGTGGTTTAATCCTGAATTTCTTCAAAAATAATTTTTCTCAAACGCTCAACATCGCTTAAATGTGGGGCATGACCGCAATTTTTGAAAATTTCGAAGTGAAAATTTTTGATTTTCTTTTGGAAATATTCGGCTTGCGAAATGTGAACAATCATATCGCCATCGCCATGAAAATAAAGAGTGCGCGGCATGTTTTCAAAATTTATGTCAAAGCAGGAAAATCTTTCCAATTCTTTTAGCCAAAATTTTAGTTGTTCAAAATTTTCATCATTAACGGCGAGGGTGCGCGCAATCTCGGCGGCATTGCGATCATTCATTGCGATTAGGATGGAAAATTGTTTCAGAGCTTGCTTCGGTGCTTGCGAAAAACTTTTATAAAATTCATTAAAAGTTGCTGTGGCCATACCAGCTTGAACGCGTGAATCTTTGACCATTTGGAAAGGCGTGGCAAGCAAAACCAACAATTTTGGCTGCAGGATTTTTTTCTCGATTAATCTTATGGCCAGTTGCCCACCAAGACTCCAGCCCACTAAAATTTCCGGATTGAAATTTTGTTTTTCAATTTCGGAAAAAAAACTTTCAACGGAATTGAGGCGCGAATAATCAAAAGATTGCGCAAAAAAAATGGGGTCGAAAATTGATTGCAAAGAATCAAATTTCTGACCCCATCCTGAAAGACATAAAACCTTTGGACAAAGTTTTTTAGAGTTTAAAATCACCAAATTTTTTCTTGAATTTTGCAACTCTTTCATCATTGGCATTGATAAAATTTGTTGCTTTATCATGCCAGGCCGGATGGTTTTTTGGATCAACATCCAGCCTTAAATTACCATCTTCCTTGCCCCAGCTTGTAAGAATTTGAAACTTGCTACCGTCAGTCATGACAACATTGACCAGATGTTGCTTGGGATGAGCCCCAACTATTGGCGCCTTTTTTGTTTGAGTTTTTGTTTGAACCTGTGCCATGAGAAATTTTAAAATTGATTTATCAAAAAATGGGCGCGCAACCTAGAATCAACATTTTCCCGTGTCAAGAACGTGGCTTCAAAAGAGCACAAAAAACTTGACATTGGCTGGAAGGCCAAAAACAATGATCGCAATTTTACAGACCTTTTTCAATCTTACTTACTCAAGCATTTTCAGGTTTTTAAAGTTGATGAAAATTTACCTTTTACAAAAAAAACTATCTCATGTGGGCAAAATCTTTGTCTCTGCGTTGCTGAAGGGATTGTTGCGTTTATATCGCCTGATTTTCACCAAACGCACCATACTTTTCGTCACCAATGAAAAAATCAGAAGCATCACTCTTGGGCCAATCATGCAGGCCTGCATTTTTTTGTTTGTCGCCTGGATTGCAAATTTGTTCATGCAATCTTTACACTATGACGAAATTGTCAGCGCCAAAGCCAATGAAATAAACAAACTCAAAACCGTAAACGCCTATTTCCAAAGCCAATTTGAAAATGCCAATGATAAACTCAAAAAAGTTAATGAATATTTGATCTCAATAACCGGCATAAATCACAATGCCAGCTCGTCAAAAGAGAATAATTTCAAGCAGCCGGAAAGCTTTGAAGAAGACGACCTTTCCAGGCGCGACAAGCAAACTTTAAATCAGATTAAAAATGTGGAGGATCAATTTTCCGATATCCAGATGATTGCTCGCACTAGAATTAAAAAAATCGAAAGCGCCATTGCCATCACCGGACTTAACATCAAAAAAATCCCATCAAAAGAATTGTGGCAGGCAGAAAAGTCAGTTTCTGCAAAAAATTTCAGCAATCAAGGCGGCCCTGAAAATAACGATGATTCGCTTGAAACCGCACTTCAAGCTATCCCTTTGTCAGACAAAAATGACTACATCGAAAGACATTTACAAACTCTGAAATTCAACAGCGAAATCGATTATCTAATGGTGCTGGAAAGATTGGCAAATATCATGCCATTATCAAGACCGATGAAAAACTACTACATCTCCAGCTCTTTCGGCAGAAGAGCTGATCCAATTACCAGAAGACATGCTTTGCATCATGGTCTTGATTTTGTTGGCGTCACTAATGAAAAGATCGTTAGCCCATCATTAGGCAAAGTTGTTTTGGCTGGTAAATTTAGCAATTATGGCAATGCGGTGGTGATTGATCACGGCTTCGGTATCACTACGCGCTATGGTCATTTGGCAATGGTTAAAGTTGGCACAGGACAAATCGTGAAAAAAGGTGATGTAATCGCAATTCAGGGCAATACCGGACGCAGCACTGGCCCACATTTGCATTACGAAGTGAGATACAAAAATATTCCTTTAAACCCGAAAAAATTTTTAGAAGCCGGAGACGCGCTGTTTAACAACGAGAAAACAATCAACTATGCCAATAGCTAGCATTAAATCCAAAGTCATATCAATCGCACAAAACAGCTCAACCAACGACAATTCAATTGTTAAAAAATTTGAGATAATCAGCTCCAGTCTCAAATCAACTCCAACAATTCTGGCGCGCGACCTTGAAATTGAAGGTCAAATCAACAGCGTCGGACTCATTGAAATCGAGGGTTCAATCAAAGGAACAATTAATGGTAATTCTGTCATTCTGCGCGAAGGAGGAAAAATCGAAGGCACAATCATTGCCGAATCTCTAAGTTTGCGTGGCAGTTTTAATGGCAAAATCAAAGCCAAAAATATCAACATTGCAAACAAAGCCAAAGTTCACGGCGAAATCGAATATGGCTCTCTTTCAGTTGAAGATGGCGCTTGTATTGATGGGCAGTTTAAGCGTGTCAACTATAAGGGTTAGAACCGCGTTAGCCTTTTCAAAATCTCATCTTTTGTAATCAAATTCACCAAAAATCTCATCTCCGGACCATGTTCTTTGCCGGTCAGAGCCAAGCGGATTGGCATAAAAAGCTCTTTGCCTTTGCGAGGAGAATGTTTTTTGATTTCGGCAAACCATAAATTCCAGCAATTCTCATCTTCGGTATCTGATGGCAATAGAGATGCCGCCTGG
Source organism: Alphaproteobacteria bacterium RIFCSPLOWO2_01_FULL_40_26 (assembly GCA_001767955.1). Lineage (GTDB taxonomy): Bacteria > Pseudomonadota > Alphaproteobacteria > Rickettsiales > UBA1997 > UBA2645. The sequence continues at coordinate 66,357 of MEMO01000016.1, forward strand.
AGCAAAAATTCCTGATCTTCCTTTTTGTTAGAAAAACGAAATTTGTTTGAACAAATTTCAATCCAATCTTTGATTTCATGCAGAAAACACAGATTTGACTTTACAATATTCCAAAATTTTGGCGAAATTTTTTCTGTGATTCCAATTTCTTCTAAAACCATCTCAACTTCTTTAAAATCAAGGCTCTGCAATAATTTCTGATTAATGTTTGTTAATTCGCCAATGTCATAATTTGTCGCTGATTTGGAGAATTTTTCAAAAGAAAAATTTGCCACTAATTCGTCAAAATTTTTGTAAATTTTCAGCGCATCAGAAGTGCCGATTTGGGCGAGAAGATTGATGATTGACATCGGTTCGTAACCTTCATTTTTCAAGGCTTTTATATCGAATCCGCCTTCGCGCTTGGAAATCTTCCCATGCGAAGCCTTGACCAAAGCCAGATGAGCAAAATCAGGTATTGCGGCGTCAAGCGCCTCAAAAATCTGGATCTGAATTGCGGTGTTGGTGATGTGATCTTCGCCGCGAATAATGTCGGTAATTTTGTAATCGATATCGTCAATTACTGAACAGAAAGTGTAAGTCGGAACACCATTATCGCGCACCAAAACCGGATCAGAAAAATGCAGGCCATCATAGAAAATGCGTCCTTTGATTTTGTCATTCCATTCAATTTTTTTATCTTCGAGCAGAAAGCGGTAATGTGGTTTTAGCCCCTGCGCACGCAAAGAATTTTTTTGTTCTTTAGTCAATTTTGTAGCAGAGCGATTGTAGATGGGAGTAAGGCCTGAAGCAATCTGGCTTTTGCGTTGCAGATTCAACTCTTCCGGAGTTTCAAAGCATTCATAAAGCCTGCCATTTGCAATCAGCCGATTTTTTGCCTCTTCATATTTTTCAAGCCGATTAGACTGTTTTATCAAATCATCATATCTCAAGCCAAGCCATTGCATATCGCGCAAGATTTGATCGCGATATTCGTCGCACACACGTTCAACATCGGTATCATCAAGACGTAGAATAAACTTTCCGCCAATTTTTCTGGCATAGAGAAAATTAATGATCGCCGCGCGGATATTGCCGACATGAAGAAAGCCGGTGGGAGAAGGAGCAAAGCGGCAGGATTTCATCTTAAAAAATTAACAATACTCAAACAAACTATCAAAACCCCTACAAAGGACATCAAAAATTTTGCTGGAAGTTTGGAGGTAATTTTGGCGGCAATTGGCGCAGCAATGATTCCGCCGATTATTAAACCGGCAACAATTTCCCAATGAGGAATGCCAATCAGCACAGTAAAGGAAAGTCCAGTAACAAGATTAACAAAAAATTCTGAAGCAGAAACCGATCCGATAGTTTTCTTTGGTTCATGACCCGAGCCAAGCAAAGTGGTTGTGACAACAGGCCCCCAGCCTCCGCCACCAACAGAATCTACAAATCCGCCAACAAGGGCAAGAGGTATAATTTTTCTGCGCTTGATGATCATGTGAAAAGAAATTTTTCTGAAAGCCTTGATGAGAATATAAAAACCGATAACCAGCAAATATCCTGAAACCCACGGCCTAACTATTGCAGCATCAATCGAGGTGATCAGCAGCGCTCCTAAAACTCCCCCGATAATTCCTGGAATTATCAGAGAACGAAAAAGCTTTCTGTTAAAATTTCCAGCTCGCCAATGGCTCAAACCTGAAGCGCCAGTAGTGAAAATTTCTGAAATATGAATGGCGCCGCTGGCAATTGCCGGCGCAATACCATGCGCCATCAGAAAAGTGATCACAATAACACCATAAGCCATGCCCAGAGCACCATCAATCATCTGCGCCAAACAACCAATGAGAAAAGCTAAAATGAAGAATTCTTCGTTGAATCCTCCTGAATTATTCAGGGATAAAAAGATAACCAGAGCGGCTGCGGCAAGAACAAGCGCCGCAGCCGAAATATAAAAAAAACGACTAGAATTTTTGGTTTCCGTCATCAATTAACTAAAAAACCCGCGACGCTTTCTTGGCGCTTCCTCGCGATCACCACCGCGATCACGATGGTCTCCTCTATCGCGACGATCTCCTCTTCTGTCATCGCGATCACGTCTATCGCGACGATCTTCGCGATCACCGCGGTCGGGACGATCAGAGCGATCACGATCTCCTCTATCACGATCTCTGCCGCCACGTCTATCCTCGCGCCCGCCAGATTCTCTCTCATCAACATATTGCGGTTTGTTTTGCAGACGATCGGAAATATCTTCACCTGTTGCCTGATCAACACAACGATAGCTCAATTTTGGACGTCCCTTTTTGTCAAAACCGATGACTTTAACTTTGACGATATCGCCCTCATTGATGATGTCCTCGACAAAATCAACGCGATATTCGGCCAGTTCGGAAATGTGAACAAAACCATCGCGATTGTTGGAAATGCTGATGAAAGCGCCAGCATCAATCACTTTTACCACCGGACCTTCGTAAATGTCGCCAATTTCAGGCTCGAAAGTAATGTCGCGAATCATTGCCATAGCTCTCTTGATTGCTTCACTGCTGCTTGCTGAAACCTTAATCACGCCGCTATCCTCGATATCAACCGTAGCGCCGGAAACCGCACAGATTTCCTTGATAACCGCGCCGCGAGAACCAATTACGTCGCGAATTTTCTTTTGCGGAATTGTGATTATTTCAACCTTTGGAACATTGGCATTGAGCTCGGACCTTGGTTGAGACATTACTTCGTTCATTTTTCCAAGAATGTGCATTCTACCGGCATTGGCCTGTTCCAAAGCCCTTTGCATGATTTCGGCGGTAATGCCATTGATTTTGATGTCCATCTGCAAAGAGGTGATGCCATTGCTGGTTCCCGCCACTTTAAAATCCATATCGCCGAGATGATCCTCATCACCCATGATGTCAGACAAAATCACATAATTTGAACCTTCCTTAATCAAACCCATGGCAATGCCTGAAACTGGGGCTTTGATAGGCACGCCGGCATCCATTAGGGCAAGAGAAGTTCCGCAAACCGTGGCCATTGAAGATGAGCCATTTGATTCAGTGATTTCAGAAACAACGCGGATTGAATAGGAAAAATTTTCTCCCGAAGGCATCACTGGATTTAAAGCGCGCCAAGCCAATTTGCCATGACCAATTTCACGGCGTCCCGGGGCTCTGAGCTGGCCAACTTCACCAACCGAATAAGGCGGGAAGTTATAATGCAGCATAAAACCTTCTTCACGCATACCGGGATCAAGATCTTCGATCAACTGCCTGTCTTTGTTTGAGCCAAGAGTTGCAACTACTAAAGCCTGTGTTTCGCCACGAGTGAAAAGGGCGCAGCCATGAACTTGCGGCAAAATTCCGGTTTCAACCACAATTGGGCGAATCTGATCGGTTTTACGGCCATCAATTCTTGTGCCATGTTTAAGCACATCATTGCGCACAATTTCCTGCGATAAAATTTTGAAAATTGACTTAATCTTATTTTCATCAACGCCTTTTTCTTCATTGATAAATTTGGCCTTCACATCACTAAAAATTTGATCGAGTTCGGAAACACGAACTTGCTTCTCTTGCTTTTTGTAAGCAGCAATCAGGCGATCGCCGATAAAATTGGCGATGTCATTTTTAAGTGCTGAATTGTCATTTTGCGGAACCGCAATTTTTTTCTTACCAGCAGCAGATTTGAGATCTTTGATCATCGCAATTATTGGCTGGAAGGCTTGATGTCCAAAATTTACCGCATCAAGCATTTGGCTTTCTGTTAGTTCTTTAGCTTCAGATTCGATCATCAAAACTGAACTTTCTGTGCCAGCAACTATCAAATCCAGGCGGCTATTTTTAAGCTCTTCAGCACTAGGATTAATGACAAATTGATCATTAACAAAGCCAACTCTAATTCCCGCAATCGGCTCCAAAAATGGCGCTTCGGAAATTGCAAGAGCGGCAGAAGCGCCAATCAATGCAACAATATCGGGGGTGCAGGCCGCATCATAAGAAAGCAGAGTGCAGACCACATTGACTTCATTATAAAAATTTGACGGAAAAAGCGGACGAATCGGACGATCAATCAAGCGCGAAGTCAGAGTTGCAACATCTGAAGGTTTGGCTTCGCGTTTAAAAAAGCCACCGGGGATTTTTCCGCCGGCATAATATTTTTCGATATAATTTACGGTTAAAGGAAGAAAATCCACACCATCAAGAGGCTTTTGCGCAACAGTCACCGCACAAAGCACGGTGGTATTTCCATATTTTGCAACAACTGAGCCGCCGGCTTGACGAGCTATTTTTCCGGTTTCAAGCGATAGAATTTTTCCATTCCATTCGATTTCTTTTTTTACAACATTGAACATAGTTTCAGCTTTTAAAGTTAAGTTAATAAAGGAGGATTAAAACAGCGCCAAGCAACACACCGGACACTATTTTCTGATATCAAGTTTTACGATTAAATCATCATAACATTTCTGGTCAGACTTCTTGAGGTAATCAAGCAATCTTCTTCTCTTACCGACCAAAATCAGCAAACCACGACGCGAAGAAAAATCTTTTTTGTGAGTTTTTAGATGTTCGGTTAAATTATTAATCTGTCTGGTTAGAACAGCGCATTGCACATCGACTGAACCAGTATCATTTTTAACCTTGGCAAATTCAGCTACGATTTCTTTTTTTGATTTAGTAAGAAGCGACATTTTTGAAGTTTATTTCTCTCTGATTCTAAAAGACTTTTCTAAAGACTTTTCTAAAGACTTTTCTAAAGGACTTTTCTAAAGGACTTCGTTTAGACATCCTGCATCAAGAGCAGCGACCCGTCAGAAAAACGGCCGCCATAAGTAGCGATGGATTTTAAGGCGTCAAGAGAAATTGTTTTTTCATAAAAAAACTTTCCGACTTGCAGACGAATCAATTGTGAAACAAAACCGCACACACCGGCTTCTTTGCAGATATCGCGCGCTAATGAGCGGATATAAGTTCCTTTTGAACATTCAACTTCAAGCTCGGCAAATTCAGAATTATTTTCGAATAATTTTAGTGAAAAAATTTCCACTGCGCGAGCAGGAATTTCAAATGCAATACCTTTGCGGGCCATATTGTAAGCACGTTCACCATTAATTTTTATTGCTGAAAATCGCGAAGGATGTTGTAAAATTTTTCCGACAAAAAATGGCAAAACCGAAATTAATTTTTCTGTTGTTGGTCGCATCAAGCTAGATTCTACGCATTTTCCTTCAACATCATCAGTATCGCGAAACTCACCAAAAGTTATGCGAAAAAAATATTTTTTTTGCGCCGACATCAATTTTTCAGAGGTTTTTGTTGCCTTATTTAAAGCAATCGGAAGCACGCCAAAAGCAAATGGATCAAGCGTTCCACCATGACCAACTTTTTTTGCACCGGTAATTTTTTTAACTATCGCAACAGTTTTGGCAGAAGAAAAGCCGATGGGTTTGTCAATATTAAGCCAGAGATTTTGTTCAGAAAGTTTACACCGTGTTTGCACCAGAGATGATATCGATCAGTTCTTTCGTAATATTCGCTTGCCTTGTGCGGTTATAGACCAATGTCAAATTTTTGATCATCTTGCCGGCATTGTTGGTTGCGGCTTCCATCGCCGCCATTCTGGCTCCCTGTTCAGAAGCGCTATTTTCGAGAAGCTCATTGTAAATCTGCATTGCCACATTTTTAGGCAAGAGTTCGGATAAAACCTCTTCTTCACCTGGCTCGTAGCGCACCGGAGATTCAAAACTATTTGAATTGGCGTTTGAATTGGATTTAAACGAGATCAAAGCTGGAATAATCTGCTTGCAAACCTGTTCCTGCGCGATTGCCGATTTGAATTTGCTGTAAATCGCCTCACAAACATCAAACTGTTTTTCATTGAAAAAATTGGTTAATTTTTCTGCCAATCCTTCAGCTGATTTATGGGTGATTACACTTTTAAAAATTCCGGAAACATGCTCGATTATCTGCTGGCCATAAGCTGATTTGAGCTGCTCATAAGCTTTACGACCGACGCAAAAAATTTTTACTTCATAACCTTGTGCAACCAAAGCATTAATGCGGCTCTTGGCAAACTTCACCGTAGCGCTATTCAAACCGCCACACAAACCACGATCAGAGGAAATGATTGCGATCAGATAAGTTTGTGACTTGTTTCTGCCGGTTAGTAGCGGAAATTTTTCATTGAAATTGTCGCGCACTGAAACATTTCCCGCAATTGTTGTGATCATTTCATGTAGTTTTTCAGCGTAGGGACGGGAAGCTTCAACCGCATGCTTGGCCTTTTTTAAACGCGACGCCGCAACCATCTTCATGGCTTTGGTCATCTTCTGCGTCGATTTGACTGACTTAATCCTGATTTTGAGAGTTTTTAGATTGGCCATCTCGACTACTGCAAAAACACTTTCAAAAACTCTTCAATTGCCTTTTTTAGCTTGGCCTCATTGGCTTCAGTAATTTTTTGCTCCTCTTTAATCGAAGCTAAAATTTCTGAATGGGAAGCGTGAAGTTTGCGCAAAAATTCTTTTTCGAATTTAGTCACTTCTTTTGCCGGAACTTTGTCGAGATAACCTTTCACACCGACATAAATTGAAACAACCTGTTCTTCAAAACCCATTGGTGAATATTGATTTTGCTTGAGGAGTTCGGTTAATTTGCGCCCCTTATCGAGCAATTTTTGTGTTGCCGCGTCGAGATCAGAACCAAATTGTGCGAAAGCTTCAAGTTCACGAAACTGCGCCAAATCTAGCTTGATTGTGCCTGCAACCTGTTTCATCGCTTTTGTTTGCGCTGCCGAACCTACACGGGAAACCGACAGACCAACATTAACCGCCGGCTTAATGCCTTTGTAGAAAAGCTCAGTTTCAAGGAAAATCTGCCCGTCAGTAATTGAGATTACGTTGGTTGGAATGTAGGCCGAAACATCTCCGGCTTGAGTTTCAATAATCGGCAAAGCGGTGAGCGAACCGCCGCCGCAAGCATCGGACATTTTCGCCGCGCGTTCAAGAAGGCGTGAATGGATGTAGAACACATCGCCGGGATAAGCCTCGCGTCCAGGCGGCCTGCGAAGCAATAATGACATCTCGCGATAAGCTACGGCATGCTTGCTCAAATCATCATAAGCAACCAAAGCATGCATGCCATTATCGCGGAAAAATTCGCCAATTGTGCAACCGGTGTAAGGCGCAAAAAATTGCAATGCGGCCGCTTCAGAAGCGGTTGCAGAAACTACCACCGAATATTTCATCGCGCCGGCATCTTCCAAAGTTTTTACAATTTGTGCTACGGTTGAACGTTTTTGTCCAATAGCGACATAGATGCAGTAAAGTTTTTTCTTCTCGTCATTTTCATCATGGGCTTTGGCTTGATTGATGAAGGTGTCAATAACAATAGCGGTTTTGCCGGTTTGACGATCGCCAATAATCAATTCGCGTTGACCACGACCAATCGGAATCAAACTGTCAATTGCTTTGATGCCGGTTTGCATCGGTTCGGAAACTGATTGACGCGCGACAATTCCTGGCGCCTTCACCTCAACGCGACGATATTCAACATTGCGCAAAGAGCCCTTGCCATCAATTGGATTGCCAAGCGCGTCAACAACACGGCCGAGCAGACCTTTGCCAACTGGAACTTCAACGATTTTTCCAGTTCTTTTTACATTCGAACCTTCCCTGATTTTTTCGGAATTGCCGAAAATTACGATACCGACATTGTCGGCTTCAAGATTGAGGGCCATGCCTTTTATGCCACCATCAAACTCAACAAGCTCACCGGCTTGAACCTTGTCCAAACCATAAACTTTGGCGATACCGTCCCCGACTTTAATGACTTCACCAATCTCTTTTAGCTCAGCTACACTGTGAAAATTTTCGACAGTTTTTTGCAGGATGTTTGAGAATTCTTCGATTTTAAATTCCATATGATTTTGTAGTTTAGCTTGATAGTGAGCGTCTAGTTAATGGCAGCAAGGCATTCTTTCTGTAGTTTTTCAAACTGACTTTTGAGGCTGGCATCAATCACTTCTGATCCAATTTTGATTTGAATCCCGCCTAAAATTTTTTCCTTAATGGTTTCCTTGATGGCGACGGTTTTTCCGGGATATTTTTTTTCAATCAGAATTTTAACGCGATCAAGTTGTGATTTTTTTGGCTTCACTGCCGCAATCACTTCAACTTCAAGGATGTTTTTATATGCTTTCACCAATCGTGAAAATTCTTCGTAAATTTCCGGAAACAAATTCAAGCGGCGATTGCGCACAATAGAGGCAAAGAAATTTGAGGTTAATGCGCCAAGCTCAAATTTTTTTGTCACCTCGCTGATGATATGAACCAGATCGGTTCTTGCGATCACCGGATTTTTCAATTCATGAGCAAAGCTGGTGGAAAAATTTTGCTTAAATACTTCGAGTTCTGAAGCAACTTTATCGAGAGAATTATTCTTTCTTGCCGCAACAAATAAGGCTTTGGCATAATTCTTGGCAACAACTGAAATTCTTGGCATGTGAAGAAGATGTTTGAGGATTTGGCTCTAAATTGAAGGCGCGGCAAGGTAGTCTCCAAAAAATAAAATGCAACTTGCGTTATTTTAGAAGACATGGGGGTTAAATGAAGAGTTTGACGAATACCGCCTTCTCTATTTCCCGCCCCCTAAAAACGCGTAAGAAAGAATTTTATAACAAAGCTTCGCCGCTAGAAAATCGCAGGAATGAAGTTGTTTTATTGGCGCAAGCTCAACCACATCAGCGCCAACAAATTTGGAAATTTTGCCAGCTTCGCGGATGATATCGAGCGCGTCTTCCCACATCACGCCTCCTGGTTCCGGCGTGCCGGTTGCCTGCATTAAACTTGAATCAAATCCATCCAAATCAAAGGTAACAAAAACCGGACGATTTTTTAGCGGCGCAACAATTTTTTTTGCGTCCCATTTTCTTTTGTCTTTACCAAAGTGAATGGCGATGCGGTGGCGATTGGCTTCAAGATACGGAATTTCACTCGCGGAAATATTTCTGATGCCACATGAAATCAGTGTTGAAATCGGATAATCCATAACACGACGAAGCGCTGAAGCATGCGAATAATGCTCGCCATCATAACCATCGCGCAAATCGGCATGGGCATCAAAATGCAAAATTGCCAGATCGGGATATTTTTTGACGAAAGGCCGAATTGAGCCGGCGGTAATTGAATGCTCACCGCCAAGAATCAGCGGAAACTTTCCCGCTGCCAAAATTTTTTCTGTGATTTTTTCGAGCTGCTTCAGGGATTTTACAACGGACGCGTGATCAATTTTTTGCTCTTTCATCGTCACCACGCCATATTTGCGAAAAGGTTCGCACCAAAATTCTTCATCAAAAAGCTCAACTTGCTTTGAGGCTTTGATAATGGCTGCAGGCCCTTTAGACGTACCTCCGCCATAGCTCACCGATTTTTCCAAACCAAATGGCACGACAACAACTTTTGCGTCATCAAGCGATTTCAGATATTTTTCTTCAATGCCAAGAAAGCCGGATTTTTGCGGTAGAAGATTTGAGAGAACAAAATTTTTGGTCATAAAAAATTCAAAACATTAACATGTCCCATCTTGCGCCCGGCAACAATTTTCTCTTTGCCGTAAAGATGAATTTTTGCACGCGGATTTTTGTAAAATTTGTCCAGATTTTTTACTTCATCGCCGATTAAATTTTTCATAAAACCGCAAGAATGAAATTTTGTTGAACCAAGCGGAAGAGCAGTAATAGCGCGGATCAATTGCTCAAATTGTGAAGTAACCGCCCCATCCATCGAAAAATGTCCGGAGTTGTGCGGTCTTGGCGCCAACTCATTTACGAGCAATTCACTGCCAACAACAAAAAATTCAACCGCCAAAATTCCAACCAAATTAATTTCTTTGGCAATTTTTTTTGCCAGGCTTTGCGCCTTTATTCTCAAGCCTTTTGGGATTTGTGCCGGATAAAAACTTTGATCCAAAATGCCGTTTTTGTGAATGTTGGTTAACGGCTCATAAGCAGCAATTTCACCATTTTTTGAACGCGCAACTATCACCGAAATTTCCGAATCAAATGGACAAAATTTTTCCAGAATTAATTTTGGACCCCGCAACAAGTGCGGGGTGACAGGCTTCGGAGTGATGCTAGCGCTTGTCACCCCGCACTTGTTGCTTGTCACCCCGCACTTGTTGCTTGTCACCCCGCACTTGTTGCTTGTCACCCCGCACTTGTTGCGGGGTCCATCTATCAAACTACTCCAGACTCTATCAGCATCCACAGCGTTTTTCAAAACAAACTGCCCCTTGCCATCATAACCCATCATGGCGGTTTTTAAAATGGCTTTGCCAAATTTTTTTAGATTTTTTTGCAGAACTTCACGACTTGGAATTTCAGCATATTCCGTGGCTTTTATGCCAATCGAATTAAGAAAATTTTTTTCCAAAATACGATTTTGTGTGATTTTTAAAATTTGCGGCTTCGGACAGACTTCAACTTGTGAAGCAAGATAATCAGCGGTTTCAAAAGGGATATTTTCAAATTCAAAAGTGGCGATATCGACCATCTTGCTAAATTTTTTCAGCGCCATTTTGTCGGAATAATCAGCATTGATTATTTGATTGGTTACAAAACTCGCCGGAGAATTTTTTTGATCGCTAAACACAACGCTGCGAAAGCCCATCATATGCGCATAAAAACAGGTCATGCGTCCCAATTGCCCGCCGCCAATGATACCAATGGTTGTGATTTTTTTCATAGCTTCAAAGAGAAAGCGCGGCAAGCTAGGAAGTGAGACAACATTTTCAACAAATTTATGCCGCAAAAATTCCAACAATTAAAAAAGGCGAAACGCTTGAAAAAATCTTCGCAGAAATGGCTGTTGCGACAAATTAATGATCCTTTTATTGAGCGCGCCAAAGCTGAAGGATGGCGCTCTCGTGCTGCTTTCAAGATTATTGAAATTGATCAGAAATTTAAAATTTTTAAAAAAGGAAAAATCGTGGTTGATCTTGGCGCTGCGCCGGGAGGATGGTCGCAATATGCGGTGCAAAAAGTGGGTGAGGGCAATGTGATTGCGATTGACCTTTTGCCAATTGATCCGATTCCGGGAGTGAAATTTTTTGTTCAGAATTTTTTGTCAGAAGATGCGGCAAAAAAAATAATTTCCGGACTGGAAGGAAAATGCGATATTCTGCTTTCCGACATGGCCGCAAACACCATGGGCGATAGACAAACCGATCATTTACGCATCATTGCACTGCTCGAAGAATCGCTAAATCTGGCGGAAAAAATTTTACGCCAAGGCGGATGTTTTGTGGGAAAAATTTTTCAAGGCGGAAGTTCCAACGAAATTCTAAAAAAACTCAGAAAAAACTTTTCGACCGTAAAATATTTCAAACCCGAATCTTCACGCAAAGATTCGGCAGAAACTTATTTGGTAGCATCGGGATTCACTCCGTATGACTCTGAAGAGGTGGAAGAAGGGAGGGGGGAGTTGTTTCGACAATTGCGCTAATGGCAGTTTCATTTGCCCGAATATTTGCATCATTTTTTGGCTTATCAGTTGCGGTTAATCTGTAGGAACAGCCGCTTTCATCTCCCACCTGTTGAAAACGGTAAGAACATTCGCGCCCAAAAAATCCCGGACTCAGAGTGTTTTTTTCAAGCAATTTGCAAGAGCTGGTTAATACGGATAGAGCAACAAGAAATGAAAGGCGAAACATGCGTCGGTTAAATATTGCCGCCAGAAATTATAACCAAAAATTTCTGGTTTCTTTGCGGTGGATTGTTTTTTAAAAATTGCGCCAAACCAGCAACGGCAAGTGCTGATGTCGGCTCAATTTTTTCCAGCAAAATTTCTGAAAGTTTTTTTTGCCAGAAAATTATTTCTTTTTCAGAAATTTCCAAAATGCCAGCAATTTTTTTGATGTAATTGAAGCAACGCTCTGATGTCGCTAGAGTTCTGGCGCCATCGGCAATTGTATCTGGCGTGTCATCAAAATGAAAAATCTTTCCTTCACGAAGCGAGCGTGCCGTATCGTTGGCATTTAGTGGCTCACAGCCAAAAATTTTTGCCTGCGGCGAAAGTTTTTGCGCCGCCAAAAAACATCCTGAAATTAATCCACCGCCACCAAGAGGTGCAAAAATTGCTGCGACCTCTCCGATTTCTAGAAGTGCTTCCAAAGCAGACGTACCTTGGCCGCAAATCACATCATCATTGTCAGAAGGATGAATGAAAAAATATCCTTCCTGCTGTTTTTTTTCCGCGGCACGATTTACCTCGTCTCTTCTTTCAAACAAAACCACCTCAGCGCCAAGATTTTTTGCCACAGCAATCTTCACCGGCGAGGCTTTTTTTATCATGTAAATCAGGGTCGGAATTCCAAATTTTTCCCCCACATAAGCGATCGCCTGAGCATGATTTCCTGAAGAGTGAACCACGATTTTTTTCGGAAAATTTCCATTTTTTTCAGCAAAATTTAACACCGCATTAAACGCTCCACGCGCCTTGAAAGAATTGGTTTCCTGCTGATTTTCCATTTTAAAAAAAACCTGCGCGCCAAATTCGTTGTTTAATTTTTGATCTGAAATTAGCGGCGTGTTTCTGATGTGATCTTCAATGCGACGATGCGCTTTCAAAACATCGTCAAATGTTAATTCGGAAAAAAGCGGGGGCGAATGAGTTTGAATACAGGCTCTAATCATTATTTGATTTCAAAAATTGCGTCAACTTCAACAGCAACGCCGAAAGGAAGCGAGCCAGAACCGACGGCGGCGCGAGCATGTTTGCCGGCATCGCCCAACACTTCAACCATAAGGTCGGAAGCGCCGTTGGCAACGGATGGATGATCTTTGAAACCGGCATCGCCATTGACGAAAATTCCAAGCTTGATGCAGCGAACTACGCGATCCAAATTGCCATCGCAGGCAAGTTTTAATTGAGCGAGAATGTTGATAGCACAAAGGCGTGCGGCTTTCTTGGCATCTTCAGCGGAAATTTCCAATCCGACTTTGCCGATAAACTGCAACTTGCCTTCAGCAAGAGGAAGCTGACCGGAAACAAAAATCTGATTTCCCGATTTCACAAATCCGACATAGTTGGCAACAGGCACCGCTGGAGTTGGCAAGACAATTCCGAGCGATGAAAGTTTTTGGTCAATTTTCGACATTTGTTCTCCTTGTTTGTTTTTATTTTCCCGCAATCCCAAGTTTTTCAAAAAGTCTGCGATCGCGCTCCATTTCCGGGTTTGAGGTGGTAAGTAATTTTTCGCCATAAAAAATCGAATTAGCTCCGGCAAGAAAACACAAAGCTTGGGTTTGCTCATTCATATTTTCACGGCCGGCTGACAAACGCACCACAGATTTTGGCATCATGATGCGCGCAACGGCAATGGTTCGGACAAATTCGAATTGATCGAGATCTTCAACTTTTTCAAGCGGCGTGCCCTTGACTTTCACCAACATGTTGATTGGAACTGATTCGGGATGCTTCGGCAAATTAGCGAGCACGATCAGCATTTTTGCCCGATCTTCACGCATTTCTCCCATGCCGACAATTCCGCCCGAACAAACATTCAGGCCGGCTTCGCGCACGTTTTTGAGGGTGTTGAGACGATCCTCAAAACTGCGCGTGGAAATAATTTCCGAATAAAATTCTGGCGAAGAGTCGATATTGTGGTTGTAGTAATCAAGCCCGGCATCCTTGAGTTTCTTGCTTTGCGAGTCGGTTAGCATTCCAAGCGTCATACAGGTTTCAAGGCCGGTTTTTTTTACCGCATCGACAATTTCACAAATCTTTTTTACATCGCGATCATGAAGATTTCTCCATGCCGCTCCCATGCAAAACCTTGAAGCACCAGCTTCTTTCGCTGCTTTGGCGGCATCAAGAATTTTTGAAATTTCCATCAGCGCAGATTTTTCAAGACCAGTGTTATAATGCGCCGATTGCGGACAATATTTGCAATTTTCCGGACAGGAACCGGTTTTGATGCTTAAAAGCGTGCTGATTTGCACCGCATTCGGATTGTGATTTTGGCGATGAATTTCCGCCGCTTTGAAAACAAGATCGGAAAATGGCAATACAAAAAGTTGTTCGACTTCCGCAACCTTCCAATCATGACGAGTATTAAAATCGTAAGATAAAACGGGTAATTCCGTTGATTCCGTTTGGCAGAGTTCTTTCATTATTCTTTCCAGATAATATGGCATTTGAAGAGCTCGCCCATTTGATCAGGCGCGATTAAACGATCAATAGCGGAATTTTCGTTTGGCAATTTTTTGCGGCGCTCTTCGATGCCAAGCGAAATTAAAAATTCCCTTTGCGTTAATAATTGCGAATTCAGATTAAAATTTTTGGCGATTTTATCGAGCGCGGAAAAATCAACATGGGCGGTAATGTCGCAATCTTTTTCAAACAGGCTAACTTTGCGGTGATTTTTTACAGCTTGCAAAGTGTTGGCAAATTCATTTTGAGACTGTCGCAAATCCCCATTTCTTACCATTTTTAAACTCGACGAGTCCTTGTAAATCAAGGGATCAGATTTTTCAGAAAGTTGATTTGCGACATGGTCATTTTGGACATAGCCATAATCAAAATTGATGGCGATTCCACCGTGAATATTCAAGGCTTCGCAGAGTTGTGTCATAAATTTTCGCGCAGCGAAACTATATTCAAAAACCGCACCGATTCTAGCGAGGGAGGTTATTTCTTTTTCCACAAACTGATGAAGTTTCAAATCAAAATTCCTGATCACAAACCTTTCTGAATCAATCAAACGCTCGCACCAGCCAATGTCGGTTTTGATGAATTGGTCGATGGGAAAACAATCAAAAAGTTCGTTGGAAAGGAAAAAAATTTGCCCATTTTTTTGTTGCAGAAACTCATCAAAACTTTCATGCCATTCAACTTCAAAATCCTTCAATTTTTCCTGCTGAATTTTTCTTAAAACCGGATTGATCTCAATGATGTGAAGTTCTGCAAACTCAAGAAAATCAATGGCTTGTGAGATTTTTTTATCGGCAAATTTTTTGATTGTGATCAGAATATCAAAAAACAAAGTTCCCTTTCCCGCGCCCATTTCCACCAGAGCAACTTTTGACTTTTTTGCAGAAAAAATCTGCAAAAAACAGGCGGCAATTAATTCACCAAACACCTGAGAAATTTCCGGAGAAGTTATGAAATCGGCGAGAGGATTTTTGGTGTGGTAATAGCCTTGTTCTTTATCAAACAAGGCTTCTTGCATGAAATGTGAAATACCTATGGCCGCCAATTGAGGAAATTTTTTAACAATTTTAATCCCGTTTCACCGCTTTTTTCGGGGTGGAATTGCACACCAAAAATATTTTCCTTCGCCACAATTGCGGTAAGTTTATCGCCATATTCAACTTGCGCCAAAACGTTATTTTCATTCTGACAAACAAAGTGATAGGAATTGGCAAAATAAAAATGTTCACCATTTTCTATACCTTGCAGAACCGCATGTTTATTGGGTTTAATAATAATATCGTTCCAGCCCATATGCGGGATTTTTAGAATCGACCCCCCATCCCCCTCCAGGGGGAGGTCGCGCATACGCGTCGACTTCTTCGTTAAGAGAGATTGAGTTTGCGAGAAGAGAGATTGAGTTTGCGGGAGGTCGCGCATACGCGTCGACTTCTTCGCTGAATTAGCATCGAGAATTTGAGGAATTTTTTCAACATGCCCGTTGATAAATCCCAATCCCTGATGCTCGCCATTTTCATATCCGATATTGGCCAAAACCTGCATGCCGACACAAATTCCAAGAAAAGGTTTTTTTTCTTTTAAAACCTGATTGCGCATTTCCGGCAAAAATCCTTCCATGTTTTTAAGACTATCCATGCAATCACCAAACGCACCAACGCCGGGCAAAATCAGATAATTGGCTGATTTGAGATCGGAAATTTTATTCGAAACCGTGATTTCTTGGGGATTGGCAATATGCGATAGAGCATTGGCAACCGAACACACATTGCCGGCGCCATAATCGATGATGAGTATCTTCATGCAACTCTGAAACTTTTAGCAAAACGTAATTCTGCATCAGTTTGATCCTGCCCAAAAACAAAACCGACAAACTCATAGCCCCTTTTTTTTAGATGCTCGCAAAGCCAGTAATTGGCATTTAGAGCTACGATGAAGATGAAAAAAAATTCCAAAATCATCTTATCAAAAGACGAGGAAATCTGGCCGAACCAGACAAAAACGATATTAATCACAACCAGCGCTACGCTTTCTCTCCACATCCTGTGATATAAAAACCACAGGATGCTGAAAAAAAATGCTGCGAAAGAAAAACCTTCCGAAAGCAAAACAATGTCGGGATTTTCTGCGTTAGAATTTTTTTTGATCAGAGCGCTGTAAATCTTTGTCATCTCATCGCCGCTTTGGCCTTTTCAACAATTTTGCCAAAAGTTTCCGGCTCTCTAATCGCCAAATCGGAAAGCACTTTGCGGTCAAGATCAATTTGAGCGGCTTTCAGGCCGCTGATAAATCTTGAATAAATCAAACCATGCTCGCGAACCGCGGCGTTGATGCGCTGGATCCAAAGACTACGAAAATCTCTTTTTCTCACTTTGCGATCGCGATAGGCATATTGCATCGCCTTTTCAACCTTCTCAATTGCAACACGGAAACAGTTTTTAGCACGACCGCGATAGCCTTTGGCCATCTTTAAGATTTTTTTGTGACGGGCTTTTTTGGTTACACCTCTTTTTACACGACTCATTTTTCTCCTGTAGTTATGCGCCCTCTTGACCCCCCGCCCCCCTATCCCACTAAATAGGGGGATAGGGGGAGGTCGCGCATTCGTTCGCTTTGCTCACTACGCGTCGACTTCTTTGTGGAGGATAGTTTGAGTTTGCGGTTATATTTTAATGATTATACGGCATTTTATACTTCAAAACACTGGCTGTATTGCCTTCGGCGAGCACGGCGCTTTTGCGCAGGCTGCGAATTTGCCTCTGACTTTTTTTGCCGAGATTGTGTCTTTTGCCGGCCTGCTTGTGCAGAATTTTTCCGCTACCGGTTACTTTGAAGCGCTTTTTGGCGCTGCTATTTGTTTTCATTTTTGGCATGATACCTCTTTGAATTGCAGAAACACGGGTGGACAAGGTCGCTTTGAAACCCATGAATCCAAGATGTGGGATTGGTAGGAATCGAACCTACGACCAAGGCGTTATGAGCGCCCTGCTCTAACCTCTGAGCTACAATCCCGTAATCAGGGCCCGTAATCAGGGATTGTGTGCGGGGCGGCGCAAATTAGAGACGGAGAGCTTTTTTGCAAGTGAGTTATTGCTTTGCCTTGGCCACGCAAACCAGAGCTGGACGGATTAAACGATCGGCGATGGAATATCCGGCTTGAATAACCTGCATCACAATTCCTTCTTCCGCATCCGATTCAATGTGGGCAATGGCTTCATGAAAATGGTGATCGAATTTCTGATTCAGCGGATGAATTCTTTTGACCTGATTTTTTTCTAAAACTTTCAGCAATTCTTTTTCGGTCATCGCGATGGCATCGGCATAATTTTTAATCGCAGGATTTTTTTCGATTTCATCTTTTGGCGCATTTTCTGAAGCAAGAAAAAAATTTTCTGCGACCATAACCAGATCGGAAACAAAGTTGGAGATGGCAAATTTTGCCGTCTTCTCAAGCTCTTCGCGCGATCTTCTACGCACATTGTCAAGCTCGGCCAGGGCGCGCAATAATTTGTCGTTTAGTTCGGAATTTTTTTGCTCGAGATCCAAAATCTTTTCTTCGAGAGGGTTTTTTTCCGGCGCGATTTCAGTTTTATTTTCTTCAGTCATTTTTTAATGAATTTTCGCACAACATAAATTCCGATGCAGTAGTTTCAAGATTGCTTTCAAAGATTTTATTTTTATACTCAATCCAGCTGAAGAAGCCGATTTATGACGAAGCATTTTTGAGGAAAAATTGCGACCCCGTCGACGCGCAGCGCGACAAAACAGAATGCGGGCTGTATCAAGTGATACAGCCAAATTCTCCGAGCAAATTTTTACCAAAAAGGCGAAGTCAGAAATCGGCTTCTTCAGCTGGATTGGGTATAGAAATTCGCAAAATTAAATTTCACAAATTCATGTCAGAAAAAATTCTCGATCAGGCTAATTACCTGATTCCGATGGTAATCGAACAAACCGCAAGAGGTGAGCGCTCTTTCGACATTTACTCTCGCTTACTGAAAGAACGCATCATTTTTTTATCAGGACCGGTGAATGATCAGGTTTCCTCTTTGATCGTAGCACAACTTCTTTTTCTCGAATCGGAAGATCCAAAAAAAGACATTTATTTTTACATCAATTCGCCCGGCGGTATTGTGACTTCCGGCCTCGCCATGTATGATACCATGCAATATATCCGTCCCGATGTCGCAACGCTTTGTATCGGACAGGCGGCTTCGATGGGCTCTCTGCTTCTTGCCGCCGGAACTTCAGGAAAAAGATTTTGTTTGCCCAATTCGCGCATCATGATTCATCAGCCAAGTGGTGGTTTTCAAGGACAGGCCAGCGATATCGAGATCCACGCGCAAGAAACCATAAATCTGAAAAAAAGACTCAACGAGATTTATGCCAAGCACACCGGACAAAAATTATCCGCAATCGAAAAAGCCATGGATCGCGATAATTTCATGTCGCCAGAGAAAGCTAAAGAATTCGGGCTTGTAGATGAAGTAATAACCAGAAGACCAGACAAGAATGACAAATAAAAAACACGAAAACGAAAAAGAGCTATCATGCTCCTTTTGCGGCAAAACACAGCATGAAGTAAAAAAACTAATCGCCGGTCCGGCGTCCTTCATCTGCAACGAGTGCGTTGGGTTGAGCATGGATATTTTGCGCGAAGAGCAAAAAAAATCGCCGCTGAAAAAGCCTGATGGCGGCAAGCCGACTCCGCAGGATATTCTCAAAATTCTCAACGAATATGTCGTTGGCCAAAATCACGCCAAAAAAGTTTTGTCGGTTGCGGTTTACAATCACTACAAACGCATTGATTCAAGTGGTCTCGTCGCAGCAGATAGCGTCGAGCTGGCCAAATCAAACATTCTGATGATTGGGCCAACCGGCTGCGGCAAAACTCTGCTCGCTCAAACTTTGGCGCGGATTCTGGATGTACCTTTTACCATGGCCGACGCCACCTCTCTTACTGAAGCCGGTTATGTCGGCGACGATGTTGAAAATATCATCGCCAGGCTTTTGCAAGCGGCAAATTATGATATTGAAAAAACCCAGCGCGGCATTGTTTACATTGACGAAATTGACAAAATCGCGCGCAAATCAGAAGACAATACGCGTCGCGATATTTCCGGCGAGGGTGTGCAGCAAGGTTTGTTGAAAATCATCGAGGGCACGGTTGCTTCCGTTCCGACTCAACCGGGACGCAAAAACTCACAACAGGAATATGTTCAGATTGATACGCGCAACATTCTGTTTATCTGCGCCGGCGCGTTTTCCGGTCTGGAAAAAATCATCGTGGTCCGCGGCAGCAAATCAACCATCGGCTTTGGCGCCGATGTGCGCGAAAAAGACGATCTCTCGCGCAAGGATATCTTCACCAAAGTTGAGCCTGATGATCTGATAAAATTCGGCATGATTCCAGAAATTGTCGGCAGATTGCCAATAATTGCTCCGCTTGAAGGCTTAACCGAAGAGGATTTAACCAGAATTTTATCCGAACCAAAAAATGCGGTCACCAAACAATATCAAAAACTTTTTGCTCTGGACAAAGTCGAGCTGGAATTTGAGGAAGCGGCACTAAAAGAAATCGCCAAACGCGCAATCGATCGCAAAACCGGCGCCCGCGGGCTTCGCGCTATTGCCGAAAATATTCTGCTTGATGCGATGTTTAACATTCCGTCGCAAAAAAATGTCAAATCGATTGCGGTAACAAAAGAATCAATCGCCAAAAACAAGCCTTTGGCCATAACTCATCTGAGCGAAAAGGAGATCGAGGAAAGAGGAGATAAAAAGGCGATATCGGTTGTTTAGGTGGTTGTTAGAGCCTGTCTTAAAACCCAACGTGTCTCGATTTTCCATAAATTTTGAGCGACTTTTTGGCAAAATTTTGCCGCTGTATTCAACATACTGCAAAAAATTTTGCCAAAAAACGAGCCAAAATTTATGGAAAATCGAGGCGCGGTGGGTTTTAAGACAGGCTCTAGAGCCTGTGTCTGGAATATTTCGTGCATCGTGCTTCGGTAATATTGCGTCTCTAAGTATAGCGCCGATTACCTCTTCAATCTAAAAAAATCTTGTAGCAGTTTTTGCGATTCTTTTTCGCTGATTCCAGAATAAATTTCTGGTTGATGGTGACATGAGGAGCTATGGAAAATTCTGGCGCCATTTTCAACTGCGCCAAATTTCTTATCGCTTGCGGCATAATAAATACGTTTAATTCTGGCCAGAGAAATTGCGGCGGCGCACATAGCGCAAGGTTCTAGAGTTACATAAAGATCGCAATCATCAAGCCGTGATGAATTTTTAACTTCAGCGGCTTGGCGCAAAACCAAAATTTCAGCATGAGCAGTTGGATCATGTAATGTTAAATTTTTATTGAAGGCTTTGGCAATAATTTTGCCATGCTCAACTAACACAGCGCCAACCGGTACCTCATCATTTTCAAAAGCGATTTTTGCCTGTTTTAAAGCCTCATTCATGAAGTGGTTTTTTGTCATGAGACTTTTACTTTCTTAAAAATTTTAAAAAAATTTTCTGTGGTTTTTTGAGCAACTTTTTCAGCTGGAATTCCTTTTAGATCAGCGATGAATTCAACAACCTGGCGAGTAAAGGCTGGCTGATTAATTTTGCCGCGATGGGGAGTGGGGGCAAGATAAGGCGCATCAGTTTCAACTAGCAAAAATTCCAGCGGTAAATCTTTAACAATTTCTTGCAAATTTGTGGCATTTTTAAAAGTGACTATGCCAGAAATTGAGATGTAAATTCCCAAATCAACAGCCCTTTTAGCCAAATCTCTTGAACTGGAAAAACAATGCAAAATCGCTGGAAATTCAGAATTTTTTTGTTCGGAATCTAGAATTTCAGCCATATCATGATCGCAATCACGACTGTGAATAATCAGTGGCAAATTTGTTCCACGTGAAGCCTGGATATGTTCTAAAAAAGAAATTTTTTGCAGATCGATTGTTGATTGATCGTGATAATAATCGAGACCGGTTTCGCCGATTCCGATAATTTTTGGATTTTGGCAGATTTTTATAATTTCTGCCGCAGAAATTTTTGGCTGTTCTTTGACATTACACGGATGAATTCCGGCCGAAGCGTAAATAAAATCATATTTTTTTGTGTAATTGAGCAAATTTTCAATCTCGGTAATGCGCGTGCAAATTGTTTGCAAAATTTTTACATTATTTTGTAAAGCATTTTCGACAATTTCCTCGAGCTTTAAACCTTTTTGCTCAATCAAATCAAGATGGCAATGTGTATCGACTATATAGCTATTCATGAAGATTTTTTCTGATTTTACTCGAAGAAATATCAAAATTTTTTGTGAAAAAAATCGAATATTTTCCCTGTTTTATGAAATTCCACGCAGGAAATTTTTTAATTTTTAGCAGAAATTTTTCACGCGCAAAAATTGCTATATGAATCATTGAAATTAATTTTTTGAAATTTTTCCAACGGTGAAAACTTTCCAGATTATCCGCGCCCATTATCCAAAAAAACTCGATATTTTTATATTTAGCTTTGAGTTTTTTGATTAATTTTTCGGTATGAATTTCATCAAAATGATGAATTTTGAGCCTGGAATGATTCCAAATAAGTTTTTCGCATTTTTGAAGGCGAGACACATAACCCTCATAAATTTTTGCTTCTTTCAGCGGGTTTTGTTTGGTTGCAATCCACCACACTTGATCAAGGACGAGTTTTTTTATGGCCAAATCGCTGATATAAACATGCCCCTGATGCGGCGGATTAAAGCTACCGCCAAGTAAACCAACTCTCATCGTAAGCTAAACTTATCGAAGCACGATGCACACTGAACCAAGTTCAGTGCAAGCTGCGCGATGCACGAACATTTTGTATTAATAACCATCATTATCCCGCAATTATTGCCGTTAAAATTAAAACCCCAATCCACAAATTGGCCTTAAAAATTGCCATGCAATTTTTGGAATTTTTGAAATCACATTTTTTGATTTTGTAAATCAGAAAAAAGAATGGCAAAAAAAGAATGGCAAAAAAATCTGTTTTAAATTCTTCGCGTAAACCAAGATAAATCAAGCCCAGATACATCATCACACTCAATGAAAGCAGAATTTTTTTTGGACTATTCTGAAACTTTATTGCGGTTGATTTGACGCCGATATGCAAATCATCTTCGATATCCTGAAAGGCATAAATTGTGTCGTAAATCACCGTCCAGATCATACAGCAGAAATAAAGGATTAGCGAGCTGACATCAATAGTTTCAAGGATTGCCAAGCTCGACATCAGAATTCCGAAATTAAAAGTCAGACCTAAAAAAATTTGTGGATAGTAAGTGATGCGTTTCATCAGAGGATATGAAATCACAAGCACTAGCGCAAAAAATCCGCTTAAAATTGTTTTGAGGTTAAATTGCAGCAAGATCAGCAAACCCAAAAACAATAGCAAAGTCAGTAAAATCAAGGCTTGGCGACGTGAAACTTTTCCACAAACCAATGGACGATTTCTGGTGCGCGCTACCTTTTCGTCAAATTTCTGATCAAATAAATCATTGATTATGCAGCCAGCAGAGCGCATCACAATTGATCCGATAAAAAATAAAAAAATTATATGAAACGTTTCTACGACATTGAGTGCAGGCAATTTTTTTATCGCCAAAAAAATGCCAAAAAGACATGGCAAAAATAGCAGCCAAATTCCGGTTGGCTGATGTAATCTTACAAGTTTTAGATGGTTAGAAAAAAGCATGATTAATTCCTCGATAACGCTTAAGAAAATTTGTAATCACTTTACTCTCCATGGGTCATTTACCACTCACAAAATATTACCC
This sequence comes from Alphaproteobacteria bacterium RIFCSPLOWO2_01_FULL_40_26, assembly GCA_001767955.1. Lineage (GTDB taxonomy): Bacteria > Pseudomonadota > Alphaproteobacteria > Rickettsiales > UBA1997 > UBA2645. Next base: position 89,348 of record MEMO01000016.1, read on the forward strand.
CTCACAAAATATTACCCCTCACCCCAACCCTCTCCCACAAGGGGAGAGGGAGTAGCGCCGAATTCGGACTAACTCCCTCTCCCCTTGTGGGAGAGGGTTGGGGTGAGGGGTAATGTTCTTCAAAGAGTAAGGTTGAGAGCATTTTTCCTAAGCGTTATTGGGGTTAAATTAATAATTAATAACAGGCTTAGGCTCAACTTCTCATTTTAATTTTTGATCTTTGACTTTTGATTTTATTCATTAGTTTCCGCGCACGTTTAAACAACTGATTCTATGCATAAATTACTGATTGCCAATCGTGGTGAAATTGCCTGTCGCATTATCAAAACCTGTCGCAAAATGGGGATTAGAACCGTGGCAGTTTATTCCGATGCCGATACTAATTCGCTTTTCGTGCAAATGGCTGATGAAGCCATAAATATCGGCCACTCTCCGTCATCACAAAGCTATCTCAATGTTGAAAAAATTTTAGCAGCGGTGAAGAAGACCGGCGCCACCATGGTTCATCCTGGCTATGGATTTTTATCAGAAAACCGCAATTTCGCTAGCGCGCTCGCAAAAGCCGGTGTGATTTTTGTTGGTCCGTCAGTTCATTCCATCGAAATGATGGGCGATAAAATCCAGTCAAAAAAATTGGCGTTGGAAGCCGGAGTTAGCACAGTTCCTGGCCATATGGGCGTCATCAAAGATGACAAAGAAGCGATAAAAATTGCCGAAGAAATTGGCTTTCCGGTGATGGTTAAAGCCTCCGCCGGCGGTGGCGGAAAGGGAATGAGAATCGTGTGGAAAAAAGAAGAAATGGCGGAAGCCTTTCTGTCCGCTTCAAACGAGGCGCGCAACAGTTTTGCTGACGATCGCATTTTCATCGAAAAATTTATTGAAAATCCGCGCCACATTGAAATTCAGGTTTTAGCCGACAAGCAAGGAAACATCGTTTGCCTTGGCGAACGTGAATGCTCGATTCAGCGCAATAACCAAAAGGTGATTGAAGAAGCGCCGAGCTCTTTTGTTGATGAAGAAACGCGCCAGAAAATGTATGAGCAATCCAAAGCTCTGGCCGCAAAAGTTAGATATTATTCTGCCGGCACCATCGAATATATCATGGATAAAAACAGGAATTTTTATTTCCTCGAAATGAACACGCGCCTGCAGGTTGAACATCCGGTTACCGAACTAATCACCGGCCTCGATCTGGTTGAGTTGATGATTAAAATCGCATTTGGTGAAAAACTGCCTTTCAGACAGGAAGATATCAAACTCAAGGGCTGGGCCATGGAATCACGCATTTATGCTGAAGATCCTTCGCGCGGCTTTTTGCCTTCGTCAGGCCGCATCAATCTCTACATCGAGCCCGAAAAAAATGAGCATGTTCGCGTTGATTCCGGCATTTATGAAGGTGGCGAAGTTAGCATGTTTTATGATGCGATGATCGCAAAACTTTGCTCCTACGGACACAACCGGAATGAAGCGATAGAACATATGCGCCACGCTCTGGGAAGCTTTGCTATTGGCGGCGTTTCGCACAATATCAGCTTCCTTGAAACTATCATGAAAAATGAACGTTTTGTTAATGGCGATATTTCAACCAGCTTCATCAAGCAGGAATTTCCGGCAGGCTTTTCTGGCAGCGAACTGGATTCACAAGCCGAAGAGGTTCTAATCGCTTCAGCAATGGAAATTTTTCTCAAAAATTACGAGCGCAACGGCCATATGACCGGCCAGCTGCGCAATCGTGAAAAACAAATTTCCGAACGCTGGGTGGTGATCATTGACGATAAGCCATATCTGGTAAGCATTGTCGATAGAAATGATGAGTTATTGGTTCTCGAATGCGATCACAAAGAAATCACTATCAAAACTTCGTGGAATAATGGTGAAAAGCTTTTCCGCGCGATTGTGAATGGCAGAAATGTTGGGGTAAAAATTCGTGAGAATAACAATACTGGAAGCTACTTGCTGCAATATTCCGGCCTTGATGCTTTCATCACCGTCTATTCTCCGCGAATTGCCGAGCTTTCAAAATTCATGCCAAAAATTGAGAAAAATGCCAAGCCGGTAAACATGACTTCACCAATCACCGGAAAAATCGTGCGCTTTAAAGTGAAAGAGGGTGAAGAGATAAAAGCCGGACAAGAGCTGGTAATCATCGAAGCAATGAAAATGGAAAATTCCATCCGCACCGATCACGATGTCAAAATCGGCAAAATCAAATTCAAAGAAGGAGAGACAGTGGCAATCGGGCAGGTGGTGATTGAGTTTCTTAGAGAAGATGTTTTGGTATAAGCGATAAGTTTTAAAAATTTTATGTTATTCGAAATATCGGTAATCGTCATTTTATTGTTGCTAAACGCTTTCTTTGCCCTTTCAGAGTTTGCCATCGTGTCCTCAAGCAAATATAGGCTGAAAGCAATGTTTAAGTCCGGGGATAAAAGAGCGAAGGTTACCTTAAAATTGGTTGAAGAGCCCGCAAAATTTCTCTCTACAGTCCAGATAGGAATCACATTGGTTGGAATCCTCGCCGGAGCATATGGTGGCGCTACTATTGCAGAAAAGTTAGAGCCTTATTTTGATTCAATAGCCTTAATAAATCCGAATGGAGAAATTGTTTCGGTAATGTTGGTAGTGGTTGTAATCACTTATTTCTCAGTCGTTTTTGGTGAATTGCTTCCAAAACAAATTGCCCTTTCGAATCCCGAAAAATTAGCTGTTAGAGTTGCGCCAGTGATGAATCTGGTTTCTGATATTTTTTCACCTTTAGTGAAATTATTGGAATCTTCCTCCGTGATCACGATGAAGATTTTTGGGGTGGTTAGAAGCGGTAACAAAAAAGTTACCGAGGCGGAAGTAAAAGCAATGATTGATGAAGGCGCCGAGAGCGGAGCTATCAACCGGGAAGAACAGGATATGATGCAAAGAATCATTAAACTCGGGGATAGAAGTGTGAAATCCATTATGTCTCACAGAACCGAAATCACTTTCTTTGACAAAAATGATAGTTTGGATTCGATAAAACAAAAAGTGCGCAACTCGCGTCACGCGAGATATCCGGTTTTTAGTTCAAATGAAAGAGAGGTAGAGGGCGTTATTGAGGTAAAAGATATTCTTGAAGCTGCGATATCGTCAAAACTTTCGGATATTGGCGATTTTGTTAAAAGACCAACAATTTTACCGGAAAATGCCAACTGCCTGCAGGCTCTAAAAATTTTTAAAACCAGCCCGACTCATTTAATCACAGTGATTGATGAATATGGCGATATGCAGGGAATAATAACCTTATCCGATATTTTAGAGGCTATAGTTGGAACAATTTCTTCAAATTATTCCGATGAGAAAAGACCTCACATAATCCCTAAAGAAAATGGTTCCTGGATGGTTGATGGCATTACTTCAATCCATGAAATTAATCTTGAAATCGGCATAGATGAAATCTCAAGCCTTGGTTCTTATGAAACAATAGCAGGTTTTGTTTATCAAAATTTAGGCGGAGATCTGAAGGAAGGGAACGCGCTGAATCTATTCGGATATAGTTTTGAAATTATCGATATGGATGCCCATCGCATCGATAAAATCCTGATTAAAAAAAATCCGCCGGTTTTGGAAGTGTGAATGAATACGGAGAAGGGGCGGTGAAGGTAAATCAAAAAACATAGCGACTCATTAACCATAGAAGGATCGCTTTTTGTATATGCAAACGGTTTTCAGCTTCGTCAAATACTGCAGATTTTTTGGAATCAATCACATCGGCGCTCACTTCAAAACCGCGATAAGCCGGCAGACAATGAGTAAAAATTGCATGGCTTTTTGCCAGTTTCATCAGCGCTGAATTGACCTGATATGGTCGCAAAAGATTAATCTTTTTTTGTTTGAGAGCATCATCTTGTTCGGACAAATCGCCCATGGAAAACCAAGTGTCGGTGATGAGCACATCAGCATCTTTTGCTGCTTTTTTTGCATCTTCAAAATAGAAAATTTTGGCGCCGTTTTTTTGTGCTTTTTTGATTTCGATATTACAAAAATCGAACTCTCGCGGCGAGGAAATTCTCAATTCAAAATCAAAGGCTTTGGCGGCATGGATGTAGGAGTTAAGCACGTTGTTTTGATCGCCAAACCAGACAAGTTTTTTGCCGGAAATTTTTCCCAAATGTTCTTCGACTGTCAAAATACTGGCAAGAATTTGGCAGGGATGAGAAAAATCGGAGAGCGCATTAATCACCGGAATCGAGGAATGTTTTGCCAACTCTAAAATTGTCTGATGCGAGTTGGCACGAATCATGATACAATCAACAAAACGCGATAAAACTTTGGCAGTATCGGAAACAGCTTCACCTTTGCCAAGCTGCATGTCATTTTTGTTCATCACGATAGCATGTCCACCAAGCTGATTCATACCAACCTCAAAGGAAACACGCGTGCGAGTTGAGCTTTTTTCAAAAATCATTGCCAGGTTTTTGCCTGGCAAAAACTTTCCGGATTTCGCTCCTGATTTTTCTTTTTTCAGATTTTTCGCCAGTGATAAAATTTTGCGCAATTCCTTCGCCGGAATTTTGTCAAGATCGATGAAATGTTTCATTGCAAATTTTTTAAGGAAGCGGCAAAAACTATGGTTGGGCTCGCTTTTGTCAAGGCTTCAAACAAACTCTCAATGTCAAAGAAAATTTTTATCGTCAGCGGCGGAACCGGTGGTCATATTATTCCGGCGCGTTGTCTTGCCACGCATCTTGCCAAAGAAAATTGTGAAGTGATGTTTTTTGGTGATACCAAACTCACCAATTATACTAAAAAAGAAGATCGCTTTCCTTCAATCATCATCAGCTCTTCGCAAATAAAAAAATCGCCGTTTTTTTTACTTAAAGCGATAACCAGAATTTCATTTGGAATTTTACAATCTTTTTATTTTTGTCTGCGCTTTTATCCACAATATGTAGTTTCATTTGGCGGCTATGCCACCTTTCCGATGCTGATTGCGGCAATTTTGACCAAAAGAAAAATAATTCTTCATGAACAGAATTCTCACCTTGGAAAAGTGAATAGAATTTTTGCCAATTTTACCAAAAAAATTGCTATTTCATTTCCTGAAACTTCGGGGATTTCACAAAAAAATCTGTCAAAAATTGCACTCACCGGCAATCCGGTTCGTGAAGAAATTTTTGCGCTCAACAAACTTGCTTACACTTTGCCAAAGCCAGAGGAGATGGTAATAATGCCAGACAACAAAATGGGATATGATGTGATTCTGGCATCTGATTTTTATGAATCGGAGAAAGAAAGGCTAAAAGATTTTTTCAAAATTCTGATCATCGGCGGATCCGGCGGAGCGAAAATTTTCAGTGAAATTCTACCCAAAGCCTTCTTCAATCTCGGCGGAAAATACAAGGATGATATTCAGATCATCCAGCAATGTCGTAGCGAACTGATGGAAAAAACTTTCGAGCAATATCAGGCCTTCAATTTAAACATCGTCATTGATTCTTTTTTCGAGAATATGGATGAGCTGATTCGTGATTCACATCTGATAATCGCGCGCGCCGGATCATCTTCGATTTTTGAATTTTGCGCCGCCAAAAAACCAATGATTTTGATCCCATTTGCCGCCGCTGCCGATAATCATCAGGAAAAAAATGCGCGCTATCTTGAAAAACATGGCGCGGCGATTGTCATCAAAGAAGAAGATTTTACCATCAACAAAATCAGCGAGGTTTTAAAACAGCTTATCGACAATCCGGAAAATCTGCAAAAAATGTCGGAAAAATCAGGCTCTTTGGCAATGCTGAATGCAACTAAAGACCTAAAAAGACTCTGTGATTACTGAAACTCCGAAACCAACAATTGATTCGATAAAAACTCCCGAATTCATTGCCTTGCCAAATGTTGAGACTGAAATTTCCATTGCAGAAATTTTGAAAGAAAAACGCCAAAATCTGAAATTGAGTTTAAGCGATGTCAGCGCTTATTTACGCGTCAAAGAAAAAGATATCATCTCCCTTGAAAACAACGAAATAAGCAGAATCGCCAAATACCTCTATGTTCCGGGACTGGCTCATGCTTATGGAAAATTTTTGAAAATTGATGAAAAAATCATTGAAGAAAAAATCAAATTTCTTGGCATCAAACAAAATACCGAAAACAAAAAGCACATACTGATCAACGTTGGTGAAAACACCAGTCTAACGCCAAGCAAAGATATGATCTTCAACTTCACTATGATTTTTATTTTGCTGTTTCTTTTGATGCTCTCCGCCTACAATTCATACGAAGGCAGTGATAATTTAACTACCAATAAAAATCTGATTTCTGAGTTCAAGAATGAGTTTTAACCTAAGAACCTGTCCTAAATCTTTTTTAACCCCATATTTTGCCCTGTTTTGGCTTATTTTTTGCCAAAATTTTTCAAAATATGTCCATATATTTATCAAAATTTTGACAAAAAAACGCTCAAAACATGACAAAATCTGTGATTAAAAAAGATCTAGGACAGGTTCTAAAACAAAAATTGCTATCTACCATCAAATCGGAAGCTGTCAAAATCGGCGCTGTGGTTTTTATCTCCATAATTCTGCTGGTTATGATTCTGCCGCTTTTTTTTGATAATTCGGCGTTGAAATTTCAGATTGCGCAAAAAATCAGCCATATTTCAAACGCAAATTTTTCAATTAAAGGAGGGCTAAAAATAGCATTGCTACCATATCCAAAAATCACTGCCTATGATGTGTTTTTGCAAAATTATCAGACAAAATCTGTAGATGAAAATGGGCAAAAAATTTATAATTTTTATGCCAAATCCGTTACCGTGAAATTTCCGATTTTTCATGATTCACAAGATAATCCGATAGATAAAATAATTTTCTCCGATGTAGTTCTCACAAGACATTATACCACAAATAATGATCTTGCCCGCCAAAATAAATTTACGGAAAACCTGACACAATTCACCAAAAATTCCACCAACAATTCCAATGAAAAAAAAGTAGGATCAGGAATCAGTGAAAAATTATTTCCAATTGAAGACATAAAATCCTCTCACTTTTCAGCCACATCATTACCGCAAATAACCATCAAAAATGGTGAAGCAATTTTATATGATAAATTTGAACGCAAGAAGGAAATCAAATCCATCAATGCTGAAATAGAATGGAGCAAGGAAAGAATTATCACTGCAGGAAATTTTCAAAGCGAAGAGGTAAAAAGCGATTTTAAAATATTGGCAAAATTTAATTCGAAATCAGGAAAACATGACTCAATTTTAGAGTTGGCTTCTCCGCTTATACAACTGCACGCAAGCGGAAATTTTACTTCAGAAAATCGCGGGATCACGGCTAGTGATTTTAAGGGCAAAATTGAAGCGGAAATTTTTGAACTGAAATCCGCCTATCAAAGCTATTTCAAAAATAATGACTTGCTGGCGCAAAAATTAAAATACAACGCCAAGCCAATAAAAATCAGCGCTGATATTGCAAATAGCGGCAAAGAAATTTCCATCGCAAATTTGAATGTGATTTCCGATGTGGCAAAGGGAAATGGCAATATCAATCTCGATTTCAATCTCGATTTCAATCTCGACTTCACTGGCACAAATAAAGTGACAACAATTGACGCCATGCTGTCTTTTGAGAATCTTGATCTCGATAATTTATGGTCAACAGACACAGTCCAAACAACAGATGCCGTTAACACAAAAGAAGCTCAAACTGAAGAAACTCAAATTACAAACGGGGAGGATAAAACACAGGATTCACAAGATTTAAGCCTCAGCACAAAAATCAAAAATTTTGATCTGGCCGCTGAAATCAAAATCGCCAATGTCAAATATCGCCAGGGTGAAATCAAAGATGCCGACATTTATCTAACCATTTCAAAAAATGGTGAAATCATGATATTGCCAATGATTTTCAGGATTCCGGGAGATGGAATTTTACGCATCAATGGCGTTGTCGACAACTCTTTGGCCTTTCCAAAATTCATCGGCAAAATTGATGCTTCCGGCAAAAGCATGAAAGATATTTTTAAGTGGCTGAATATCGAATCACAAAATCTGAAATATGACAATCTCGGACAATACAACCTTTACTCCGATGTCATGCTTTTGCCAAACAACCTGTCTCTCAACAATCTCTATCTCAATATCAACAATGGCACAAGCGAGCTGCTCGGTGAAATCAAGGCACAAAGTCAAAGTAAAACAACAACCATAATTAGCCGCTTTGAAGTCGGAAATTTCAACATTGACGATTATTTCCTCACCTCGGGACAAAATGTTTATTTGTCCTATGGATCTCTGCTAAAAAAGATGTTCTGGCTTAACAATATCTCATCAAACAATGAGCTTAATTTAAAGTTCGATCGTTTGGTTTACAAAGGAGAGGAATTTCCGGAGCAATCGCTGAAATTGAAGTTCGGACGCGGTTATTTGCAGATTTCTGATCTTAATCTCAAATCACAAAACACCGACTTGAACGCCAATATGACCATTGATATTAGCGACAAAAACCCACGCTTTGAAATTGACGCCAAAGGTGAAAATTTCCTTTATGAAACTACACAAAAAAGTGAATTGATTAAAGATGAAAAACAGAAACCCAAAAATTTTCTTGATCAGTTTTACACTTTACCATCGCTTGAGGGATTCAATGGCAAAGTTTCATTCGATTTTGGCAATGTCATCATGGATAATCTTACACTCAAAAACGTTAAATTTGCCGGAAAACTAAAAGATGGAAATATCGAAAAATCAGAATTCGCTTGTGATGCATATGATGGAAAATTCAGCTACAAGGGCACAATCGGCATCAAAAACAATAAGACCATTAACGGCAATTTTTCATTCAGCGATGCTCAGTTGCAGCCACTTTTATCCGACATGTTTGGTATCAAAAACATTTCCGGAATCGCCAATATCTCAGCAAACATCACTTCAATTGCCGATAAGAAATCCGATTTCGCCAAACAATTAAGCAGTGAAGTAAAATTCAGCACCAATGCACCAATAGTTGAAGGATATGGTTTAAGCGATCTGGTAAAAAAAATGCTCGCCAAACAAATCTATCAAAATGAGCTGCGCGATCCGGAAAAAATTTTGTTCAACAAGGAAAGCAAAACCATCTTCAAACAGGCCAGTGGAACGATTCAGATTAACAATGGACAAAATGGAAGAATGCGCATCAATGTTAATGCACCGGCAATCAACGCCATTTTATCCGGTACGATTAATGCTGAAAACATAACGATTGATACTTTGTTTAATGCCATCTTCATTACCGGAAATCATCAAAAACAAACTCCAATCAACATCGCAACCAATCTCAAAGGGCCAACCAACAACATACAACAAAACACCAACTTTGATCAGGTGAAGCAATATCTCGGTTTAATAAAAGGCACAAACATTATACCCACACCATTAGAACCTCCAACACAGCCAAATCAGCAGCAGCTGATATATGATCAAACACAATTGAGATTGCCGCCGGAAGTAACGCAAATACAAAATCAGGCCGAATCCATGAAATCCATGCTACCTGCACAAACAGAGCAAACAGAACAACCAGTACAATGATCGAAAAAATCCTGCAAAAAAAAGGCCAAGAAAAAATAATTTGTCTTACCTCCTACAGCTTTCCCATAACCAAAATTCTCGATGAATTTTGTGATATTATTTTGGTTGGCGATTCGCTTGGCATGACAATTTACGGTATGCCAGACACGATCGATGTCACACTTTCAATGATGATTAATCACGGCAAGGCCGTGGCAAAAGCGGCAAAAAAATCATTAGTGGTTGTTGATCTGCCTTACGGAACTTACGAAAAATCCAAAGAACAGGCGCTTATTTCAGCAAAAAAAATTATTTCCGAAACAGGCTGTGATGCCATTAAAATCGAGACTTCGGGTGATTTGGTTGCAACGGTAAAATTTTTAACCGACAACAAAATCAACGTCATGGGACATGTCGGACTTTTGCCACAACATGTGCGCAAAATCGGTGGCTATCGCTATCAGGGACGCGATAAAAATTCAGCAAAAGAGATTCTTGCAACAGCAAAACTGGTAGCAAAAGCCGGTGCATTTGCGCTAGTGATTGAAGCGGTTCCGGCAGAGCTTGCGGCAAAAATCACAAATGAAATTTCCATTCCAACAATCGGCATTGGCGCTTCAGCAGAGTGCGACGGGCAAGTTTTGGTAATTGATGATCTGCTCGGATTAAATCAGGAATTCAAACCAAAATTCGTCACTCATTACGAAAATCTGGCAGAAAAAATTTCCACCGCCGTCAAAAAATTTTCCACCGATGTGAAAGCAAAAAAATTTCCATCACGAGAAAACATGTTGTAGAGCCTGTTTGACAGTTAGTTTCTCGTTTCTATTTTGCCGCGTCCTTTAACCACCTTACTTCCAAAAATGACAGATTTTCGCAACATCGCCATAATCGCTCATGTTGACCATGGCAAAACCACTTTGATTGATGCCATGTTGCATCAAAGCGGAACTTTTCGTGCCAATCAGCAAGTTGAAACACGCGTGATGGATTCCAACGCGCTCGAAAAAGAACGCGGCATTACCATTCTTGCCAAATGCACTTCACTGATGTGGGGGGGCAACAAAATCAATGTTATTGACACTCCCGGACATGCCGATTTTGGCGGTGAAGTTGAGCGTGTTTTGTGTATGGCTGATAGCTGTCTGCTTTTGGTTGATTCTGCAGAAGGTGTAATGCCACAAACCAAATTTGTGCTCTCAAAGGCTTTGGCCATCGGACTTCGTCCTATTGTAATCATCAACAAAATTGATCGCCAAGATGCGCGCCCTGATGAAGTTTTAAACGAAATTTTTGATCTTTTCGTTTCACTAAATGCCAATGATGCACAGCTTGATTTTCCAGTTTTATATGCCGTTGGCCGCGATGGCTGGTGCGTTCGCGATATTGAAAAAGATCAGCGCAAAGATCTCTCGCCACTTTTTGATCTGATCCTCGAGCATATCACGCCACCAAAATTTGATACTGACGCACCATTCAAAATGCTGGCCACTCTTCTCGATCACAGCCCATATTTTGGCCGCATGCTAACCGGCCGTATCTATTCCGGACGCGCTAAAAATCTGATGAGTTTCAAGGCAATTAACTTGAAAGGTGAAGTGGTAGAACAAGGCCGCCTCACTAAACTCCACGTCTTTCGCGGTGTTGAAAAAGTTGCGGTGGAAGAAGCAAAAGCCGGCGACATTGTCTCAATTGCCGGTTTGGAAAAAGCATCAGTTTCCGACACACTTTGCGATTTGTCAGTTTTCGAACCAATTAAATCAACGCCAATTGATCCACCGACAATGGCCATCACAATTGGCGTCAATGATTCTCCTCTCGCCGGAACGGAAGGTAGTAAAGTGACCTCGCGCATGATTCGCGATCGCCTTTTTGCCGAGGCTGAAACCAACGTCGCCATTAAAGTTAAAGAATCAGGGGCCAAAGATGCTTTTGAAGTGGGCGGACGCGGTGAATTACAACTTGGCGTGCTAATTGAAAATATGCGTCGTGAAGGCTTCGAGCTTTCAGTTTCAAGGCCTCGTGTGCTTTTCAAAAAAGGTGAAAATGATGAAATTTCAGAACCGGTGGAAGAAGTTGTGGTTGATGTTGATGATAATTTCAGCGGCGTTGTTGTTGAAAAACTTTCATCGCGCAAAGGCGAAATGATTGATATGCGCCCATCTACCGGCGGCAAAACTAGAATTATTTTTTATGTGCCTTCGCGCGGGTTAATTGGATATCAAAGCGAATTTTTAACCGATACTAAAGGCACCGGCGTTCTAAACAGAATTTTCCACGCCTATATTCCATATAAAGGCGAAATGTCGGAACAAAAAAGCGGCGCATTAATTGCAACCGATCCAGGCGAAGCTGTGGCCTACGCTTTATGGAATCTGCAGGAACGCGGAGCGTTATTTATCAAACCGCAACAAAAAGTTTATTCCGGAATGGTTGTCGGAGAAAATTCCAAACAGGGTGATTTGGAAGTGAATGTTTTGAAAGGCAAACAACTCACCAACATTCGCGCTTCCGGCACTGACGAAGCTATTCGCCTTACTCCGCCACGCGAATTAACACTCGAAGACATGATCACTTATGTTGGCGATGATGAGTTGGTAGAAGTAACACCAAAATCCCTGCGTCTGCGCAAAAAAGTTTTGGATTCAAATGAGCGCAAAAGATTGAGCAGAAGTAAGGAAGCGAAGTTTGATTTTGTTTAGAGCCTGTTTTCAAACTCAACATAGCTCTAGTTTCTAAGAATAAACTTCACGACGATGAGCAACTCTAACCACAGTGACTACCAATTGAACCCCTTCTCTTGCACATAAAAGGCGATAGTCTCCAACACGAAATTTGTAAAATCCTGTCAAATCTCCGGCTAATGGTACGAGATATTTTTCAGGAGCAGTCTGGAGCTTTTCTACTATTGCCCTGTCTATCCTTTTTCTGATTTCCGGTGTTAGTTTAGAAAAATCTTTTTCAGCTTTTTTAGTGAAATGGATTTGCCACATTTAGAGCTTGTATTTTTTTCTGATTTTATCGTATGGAACGGATTTCTGTTTGGATTTTTTGAATTCATCATAGGCTTTTTTTGCCTCGTGATAATCCTCAATATCTTCAAGCTTTTCAGCCAAAAGTTTTTCCAAGGCTTTTTTGATAAAATAACTTTTAGATCTCTCCTCCATGTTGCAAATCATGGTTAATCCTTGATCTAAATGATTTGGAATTTGTGCAGAAATTGTAATAACGCGTTCTTGCATAAAAGATTTATAAAAAATTTTCTTTCATAAATAGTTATTAAAACATCAGAAAAATAACTAGTAAATAAACTTTTTATTGTGACTAAAAATCTGACTTATCTAACCAAACAACAGATTATAGAAGGACTTATAAGATTAGGCGAGAAGCCATTTCGTGCCAAACAGATTTGGAATTGGATTTATGCGCGCGGCGTAAAATCTTTTGACGAAATGACGAATATCTCAAAAGAAACGCGTGAAGTTTTATCGCAAAATTTCTCATTTGAACATCCACAAATTTCCAAAGATTTAACCTCATCTGATGGCACCAGAAAATGGTTAATAAAATTTTCTGACTGTCGTGAAGTTGAAACAGTTTTTATTCCAGAAGAAACCCGCGGCACGCTCTGCATCTCATCGCAAGTCGGTTGCACCCTATCCTGCAAATTCTGCCATACCGGTACTCAAACCTGGGTTAGAAATCTCGAATTTCATGAAATTGTAGCGCAAATTTTACTTACAAAAGATTTGCTTTGCGATTGGAACAAAAAAGAACGCAAACTGACCAACATAGTATTCATGGGCATGGGCGAGCCATTTTTTAATTATGAAAATGTCGCCAAAGCGGTGAGAATTTTAAATGATTCTGATGGTTTGGATTTGTCAGCACGAAAAATCACTATCTCAACTTCTGGTCTTGTTCCTGAAATTTTACGCGCTGCAGATGAGCTGAAAACAAATCTGGCAATCTCACTTCATGCCACAAATGACAAGCTTCGAACCGAAATTATGGCTATCAACAAAAAATATCCTCTCGCTGAACTTTTATCTGCTTGCAAAATTTACAATCGTAAAAATCCAAACCAAAAAATCACTTTTGAATATGTGATGCTAAATGGTGTGAATGATTCAGAAATTCATGCGCAAGAATTGGTTAATTTGGTCAGAAAATTTAACTTGAATGTCAAAATCAACTTGATTCCGTTTAACCCATGGAATGACTGCGCATATGATTGTTCCAAATCAGAACAGATTTTAAATTTTCAAAAGAAATTAAAAAACGCCGGTTTAATTTCTCCAATTCGTAAAACTCGCGGTGATGATGTTTTGGCGGCTTGCGGCCAACTAAAATCTTCATCACAAAGATCATAAACAGTTTCTAACATAATCCCAATAACGCTTAAGAAAATTTGTAATCACTTTACTCTTTCTAGGTCATTTACCCCTCACAAAATATTACCCCTCACAAAAAAATATTACCCCTCACCCCAACCCTCTCCCACAAGGGGAGAGGGAGTTATACCAAACTAAAAATCTATACTCCTAATTAAAAACAATTAGAAAACCTCCTCAACCAATTACGGTTTAACAATTTTGAGGA
>MEMO01000017.1:0-86307 GCA_001767955.1 Alphaproteobacteria bacterium RIFCSPLOWO2_01_FULL_40_26
GAGGTGGATTGTTCGGCGGAGGTTAAGGAGTTGAAGGTGGATTGGAGGTAGGAGGAGATGGTTTGGGAGTCGGAGATTAGGGAGTCTAAAATAGATTTGGCAGATTCAATTGTGAGATCTGTCCCTTCTTCTGCTAGGAAAAAGACATCATCTACAAATTGTCCTCCGTCAAACTCACGCATAAAATCACCTAGAGCTTCGGATGGGGTTTTGTCGAGTGCTCCATTGAAGTGGGAGTTAAAAGCAACATCGGTAATCAGACTGAGAACAACACCTGTAGCAACCACGGTAGCAATACCAGGAGCTCCAACTGCAGCAGTGCCTATCAACACTGCTGCTTCTAAAGCAGAGCCAGCAACTAGATTTTTGGCGGCAACTTGGCCAATAGTTGCTAGTTTGTTTTGGAATGATTGTTCGCCATGTGTGTCTCTTTCAGCTTTTAGTTCTAGTAGAGATTCTAGGGTAAAGCCTATTGCAAAGATTGGTTTAGAAATAAAAAATCTTGTTGCAGCACCAGCTCCAGCATTTTTAAGCGACTCATTAACAAAATTTTCAACTGCATCAATAACCTCAACAGAGACCTCTCCAACAAAATCTCGGTCAGCTTCTGGAATGCCATTTGTTAGTTCTAAATTGAATTCTACTTGACCAGTTTCGGTGTTGTAGCGATAGACAGAGGTTGCGATTTGAGGCATAAATTAGTTGGTTGAGGTTGAGTTAAATAAATTTCATTTTTTGTAAAACTGGATGCAGAACTTAAAAAGAAGAAATGAGATCAGTGCAAGCATTATGGAACTAATGTTCCAATTTCTATCAAACAAACCTTCGCGAAAGAATATAATCATAGGCCAAATGCAACCTACAAAAGAAAATACAATAAGCATAGCAATTGCAGACTCAGTTTGCGGATGATGCCATCTTTTTCTCCATGGCTTCTTTTGTTCCACTTTCCAAAACTTCCTGACCTTCCTTCTATACTTCATATCATAAGCCATCTTCCACCTACCACGCGAGAAGAACCAAGTCAAAAACGCAATACAACCATAAAGCATCAACTTCTCTCCATAGGATGATTCGTTGCTATTACTAACCAATAAAATGAATATTATTCCAATGAGCAGTGGCACTAAAAACATGATCTTTCTAGATCTTCGATAAATTTTTGTTCTACGAATCATCTGATTAATTCTCTGAAAAACTTCATAAAATCTTTGATTTTTATTGCCGCAACTCCACATCAAAAAAAATAGTGCCGCTCCTAGAATAGTTAAAAACACTCGTGACTTTGGATAAGCAAAAAAACAGAGAGATAGACCAAGTAGCGCGATTAGATATACTGCTAGTTTAAACAATTTTTTTACAAAGCTCAGCATGGTTGATTAGATTCATTAAAAAAAACCTCAAGATCAAGATCATAATCCCCAATAATGTTACCTTCAGGATCAGTGTAGCTGTAAGAGGATGAGTTTGTCTGGTTAACTGCGAGATCTAGATTGGCGTAGGATTTTGTTACTTCGCTTCTTGTTCCGTCAGGATTGGTAACTTCCTGAATAAACTGTCCTTGGGAGATTATGAGATTGCCGTTTTGGGTGTAGTTTTGATTTGTGATTGAATCGGGGGAGACTTTGATTTCCTTGATTCCGAGTTCAGTTAGGGTTTTGAGTTCATTTGATTCGGAGATGCCGTTTTGGTTTCTGTCTTGCCAGATTTTTAGTTTGGAGAATACAGCATCTTGGTTGTTTATTACCCCATCAGCAACTCCGTTAGCCCCAGCTGCATCATTGAGATCATATTCCCGGAGTTCTTCTGTCCCGGTTTTATCCTGCTTGCCGAAGAGTTCGAGGATGTTGTCTATAGTGCCGTTGTTGTTTTTATCTAAAGTTAGAAGACCATCGTCAGCACTTATCCATCCTACCTGTTCCTTTACCCCGTCTCCGAGATAATAAGAAATTGTTCCATCGGGATTGTTGAAGGAATAGATTTGGGCTGATTGGTTGTAGCTTTGGCTTTCTGGGTTAGTTAGGGATTCATATTCTTCCCCGGAGAGTCTGCGGAGATCGAGATCGAAGAAGGCCTTGGAGTTTCGAACATCTACCAACTCGATTCCGTCGTAATCGAGATCGAGGGTAAGGGGGTCAATACGGCGGACAGGGATTGGGAGTTCTGCTTGGTGGAGGGAGTTGAGGGCGGATTGGAGGGAGGTTCCGATTGTAATTACATCATCAAGAAAGCTATTGAGATGCTCCTTAGCCGCATCAGTAAAATCAGCTACATCATCGCGTAATTCATCCTGGATAATAACTCCGAGTTCTTTGGCTTTTTCTAAAAGATAAACTCCTTTCGGTCCGCCATAAACTCCTCCGACAATAGCGGAGGCAATTAGCAATGTTCCTCCAACTATTGCTCCTGGAGCTAATGTCATGATTAACGGAGTTGCTGCCAGAACTGCCACATAGCTTCCTGCAGCACCACCGAGGAAGTCGGCAGTCCAATGTTGCATGATGGTTGAGGCTCTGGCATTGTCTCCGGCTGCTATTGCGGCTTCTGCTTCTTTGGCTGCGAAGGCGAAGGAGATTATGTCTCCGGCTGTTCCTAACTTGTTTAGAGTGGATGCGGAAAGAAGTTTGGAACCGAGCCATGAGGAGTCTCTGCCTAACAAGATGGCACCGGATTTTATATCTGTGGCATCATTTGGGAGATGGGAGATTTCTACATCTTGTGAGTTTCTGAAGAATTCTCCGGTTCCGATTAACAGATTGCCGTTAATGTCTTTCCCGGTTTCAAGTAAGGTGAAGTGGGCGCCGGAGGATTGTTTAACATTGTCTATTACATCAGTTAATCCTTTGTTCTCTAGTGTTGATCTAAGTTCAGATAATTCGATTCCGTCAATCTTGGTTATTGTTGAGTCGGAGTTGTGAAGGATAGAAGAGATTTCCTTTTGGAAGAGGATGGAGTCAAGATCGGCAGTTGCGGAGATTGTTCTTACTTCGGTGAAGGGGTTTTGGGTGATGAATTTTTCGGAGAGGTCGCCGAATAAACCGTGGGAAGTACGAGTACCACTAGAGGTGGTGGTGCCGTTGAGGAATTCTCGTATAGCTCCCGCATCGTTATTGAATGCCACATTTATGGCACCCCTAAACTCATTACTGCCTACAAAAACTGATGCGGCCGTATTATCAATAATCGCAACAGTTCCTCTACTAGAGTTAGCAATATTTCTAGCGATATCTCCAGAATAAACTGTATCAGGCAAACCGCTATTTATGGTGCCGGCGTAAAGTATTGCTGTTTTGGCACCACCGACATCAACAGATTGAGATAGAGCTAAAGTCCTCAAATCATTTGGATCCAGCACAATATCGCTTGTATTGGAGTCGTTTAAAATTGATTTAATTTGATCAATGGAAGTTGCTGCATTTATTGCTGACCAGACTTCAGAGGCGTTGTTGTAGATTGTCATTATTTGGTACCTCCGAATTTATGATTGGGGAATGTTACTTTGACGGTGCAGTTTTTTAGATTTCCTTGTGCATACTCTTTTAATCCATACTCATTCAAAGCATCTGTTAAAACATTCACTAATTTATTTTCTTCCGAGCGCATCGCCTCAACTATGAATAGGTTATAAATTTCATACCATTCCAAAATTCCATCTTTTGGATTCCCAGATGATTTATCTTTTGCCCTAGCTCGTAAGATAAATTTTCCATCGTTTAGATTATACAGCTCAAAAGTTCTTTCGTTTTCTCTGCCAATCTCAGAAGCAATTAAAAATACTCCTCTCTTACGATCCACTGTCCAATAAAGACGATCATATTTTTGTTTATTTTCCTCGGACATTTTTTCTCTTACAAACGCCATATTTTCT
Organism: Alphaproteobacteria bacterium RIFCSPLOWO2_01_FULL_40_26; assembly: GCA_001767955.1. Taxonomy (GTDB): domain Bacteria; phylum Pseudomonadota; class Alphaproteobacteria; order Rickettsiales; family UBA1997; genus UBA2645. The sequence continues at coordinate 3,869 of MEMO01000017.1, forward strand.
CCCTTGTTAGTTAGTGATTAATTAAAATTTCTTAATGAATTAAGCTGATTTTTAGAATGACAATTTCCATTTGCCATCGACTCAAAAATTGATGTGTCAAATTGATTACTTTCGTCAGTTTCTGTCGTAACCGTTCCGGAGAAGATATTTTTAAAAGTAGATTGGATAAGGAGTTTTATTTTAATGCCATCTGTGAAACTTCTCCATGCCTCATTTACTGGTGCAGATAAAGCAAAGGGAACATTACTGCCGCCATCAGAATTTTTATATTCTTCTCCTCTTATCACCTCAAGAACTGCAAGCTTTCTGGCATCAAAACTTCCTCTCATGCCGGTTATTTCTTTAGTGTTAGTCCAGAGATAGATGATTTCTTCAATTTTTTGGGAGATTGATGACAGGTGGTAAGTGGTAAATGGCAAGGCAGATAATTCTTTCAGAGCATTTAGCAATTCAGGATTTTGTGAAGCCACAACCGGCAAAGCCTTGACATCACCATAGCCTCTGATCATAGGCAGAGTCAGAACCTCGAGATTGAGATTATAATCCCCGATGATGTTGCCTTCGGGATCGGTGTAGCTGTAGGAGGATGAGTTGGTTTGGTTAACTGCGAGATCTAGATTGGCGTAGGATTTTGTTACTTCGCTTCTTGTTCCGTCCGGATTAGTAACTTCCTGAGTGAACTGACCTTTGGAGATTATGAGATTGCCGTTTTGGGTGTAGTTTTGCAAAGTGATGGAATCAGGGGAGACTTTGATTTCTTTGATTCCGAGTTCAGTTAAGGTTTTAAGTTCATTTGCTTCAGAGATGCCGTTTTGGTTTCTGTCTTGCCAGATTTTTAGTTTGGAGAATACAGCATCATTTGAGTTTATTACCCCATCATTTGCTCCGATGTTTCTTACGATGGTTTGAGTTGTTCCATCTTCATTGGTGATTGTTATTTTTTCTGTTCCTGCATATGTCCAATCAGCATTGTCAGGCTGTGGCAGTGCGGTTTTGTTTGGAGTTTTGGGGAGCATAAACACCGGTTGTTGTACAAAATGTTGTGTCTGAAATTTTAGATCCTGAAACAAGTTCAGGATGACATGTTTTAAGTTCAGGATGACATGTTTTAAGTTCAGGATGACATGTTTTGAAACCAATCTTTCCCAGATTGTCATCCTGAACTTGTTTCAGGATCTAATTTTCTTGGACACAAAATTTCAAGAACAACCTTTTCTGTCTGTTTCAAAAATTTTGTGTTGTAAAAATCTTTTCAAAATTTTCATTTTACTCGCCATCAATTCTGGCAATTCTGGCAATTTTATTGCTTGTATTAAGAAACTGTTGCATAGATTTTATTGGCTTTCCAAAAATAACAATTTCATGTCCTACAAAAACAAAAGCCTCGATTTTTCCAAACTTCATCTTGAAACCAAACTTGTCCGCGGTGGCACTATTCGCTCTAATTTTGGTGAAACTTCCGAAGCGATTTTTTTGAATTCCGGTTTTTCTTATAATTCATCTGAAACTGCCGAAAGCCGCTTTAATGGCGAAGCGCCGGGCTATGTTTATTCGCGCTATTTGAATCCGAATTTGAAAATGCTGGAAGACAAATTGGCGTTGCTTGAAGGTGCCCCTGACGCAACGCGTCGAGATTTTAAGACAAGTACGTGTGTCATGGCTTCTGGAATGGCAGCGGTTTTTGCTTCGATCATGTGCCAGATCAAAACCGGAGATCATTTTATCGCTTCAAAAGTTTTATTCGGCTCATGTTTTCACATCGCCACTAAAATTTTGCCCAATTATGGCATTGATGTCACATTGGTTGATGGCACTGATGAAAAGGTGTGGAGCAAGGCTTTCAAAAAAAATACCAAGGTGGTTTTTATTGAAACTCCGGCCAATCCCAATCTCGAAATCATCGACATCAAAATGGTGGCCAAACTATGCAATAAACACGGCGCGGCGCTGATTATCGACAATATTTTCGCCTCACCTTTTTGCCAAAAATCTTTTCCACTTGGCGCTGATATAGTGGTTTATTCAACCACCAAACATATGGACGGACAAGGTCGCACGCTGGGTGGAGCCGTTTTGGGATCGGAAAAATTCATCAAGGAAATTTTGTTGCCATTTCATCGTCATACCGGTCCGGCTTTGAGTCCGTTCAACGCTTGGGTAATTTTAAAATCACTGGAAACCTTTTCTCTGCGTATGGAAAGACATTGTGCCAATGCACAAAAAATTGCCGAATTTTTGGAAAAACATCCAAAGGTTAAACGCGTTTTATATCCTGGCTTAAAGTCACATCCACAACATCACATTGCCAAAAAACAGATGGAAAATGGCGGCGCCATGATGGCTTTTGAAATCAAAGGCAAAAAGAAAGATTGTTTTACTTTCATGAATCGCCTGCAAATCATCGACATTTCCAATAATCTCGGCGATGCCAAATCACTCATCACCCACCCATCAACCACAACTCACTCCAACATTACGCGCGATGAACAGGAAAAATTGGGAATCACTGAAACCATGTGCCGTCTTTCTGTCGGTCTGGAAAATGCTGATGATTTGATCAGCGACTTAAAGCAAGCGTTGAAATAGCCATGCCAAGTTTCGACATAGTTTCCAAAATCAACCTGCAGGAAGTGGACAACGCGGTAAATTCGGTTTTGCGCGAGCTCACTAATCGCTATGATTTCAAAGGCGCGGTCTTTTCGCTGGAATTAAAACAAAAAGAAAATCTGATTTCACTGAGCGCCGATAGTGAATATAAACTTGACGCCATCCGCGATTCACTAAAAGTTTTTGCTACAAAACGTGGTGTTGATGTTAAATCTTTTGATTTCCAAAAAGAGGAGAAGGCTGGCGGAAACATGCTCAAACAGGATGTTAAATTGCGCAATGGCATTGAACAGGAAATCGCCAAAAAAATTGTCAAACAAATCAAGGATTCCAAAGCGAAAGTTCAGGCCTCAATCAGAGGCGATGAAGTTCGTATCGATGGAAAAAAGCGCGATGATCTGCAACAAATAATTGCACTTTTGCGCAGTGGCAATTACGAAATCCCGCTACAATTCATCAACTTTAGAGACTAATGGCCAAAACAACTTTTTTAAACAATCCCCTGGCAAAATTCATACGAGGCGTAGCATCATGTATGGTTGGATTGCCGGTAGCCACAGTTGCCACATGCGTGCTTGGCACATGCTATGCGGTCACAAGCTTTGCCCAACATGCCAGTTCGCATTTCGTTAAACAACATTTAGGAGCAAGAAGTGAGCTTTGGGATGATAAAACCTTAGCTGCCTTTGCTGATTTCTTCAAAGGATCTATTGGAAAAACATGGTCTGGATTTGGCATTTACGGATTTAAAACATTAGCCCAAAAAGCCGGTGAAACCGTTGCTGAACAACAAAGTGAGCTAGGTTTTGGCGATAGCTCCGATTCTGATGATACAGAAAATTATACAGCTTTAAGAGGCAGAGCAGCACAAACAAAAAATACCGAAAAAATAATCATGAGAGCGGGATTGGAGCATTATCGCAATGTTCTTGGTCTTAATGATGAAGAGATGGAGGAATTTGAAGGTTGGCTGGATCGAATGCCGAAAGATGCTTCCAGCAAGGACGACCTACAAGGTTGGCTCTCTGAACTAGGCAGTGGAGATAAAAAAGAAAATGAGGCTGTCAGAAAGATGTTCGCTGCTGATCCTGAAATCGTAAGAGATATCGCAAAAATATCAAAAAGTCTTGGGGGAGAAGAAGTTGATACACAAAAAAAGCTTGAAAAGATGATGGCCGATTTACAAAGCGAAACCAAAAAAACTATCGCCGAATTACGGGCAAGACCATCAAATGCAGCGCATCATCCAAGCGGACAATTATTTCCGCCAGGAGCTACCCGCCACCGATAAAATGCACGATTTCAACTCGACTTCCCTCATCTAAAATCACCTGCGAAAATTGATCGCAGGAAACAATTTCCCGATCTTTTTCCACCGCAATTTTTTTTATATCAAGCGCAAGAGATTCGGTGAGCTCAGCAATGCTCATTTCGCATTCGAGAATCTTTTCTTCACCGTTAAGAAAAATTTTGATCATAATTTACGATTTAAGATTTAGTTTTAAGATCCTGAAACGAGTTCAGGATGACAACAATCTTTTATGTCATCCTGAACTCGTTTCAGGATCTTAAAACTAAATCTTAAATCGTAAATTATTTTGCTTTATCAACGTTATTTTTTTCAAAAAACTCTTATTTCTTTTCTTGCAATAATTGCAATTTTGATCTCGCTTATCTGGTTTAGTCGCGCGATTTCTTTTGTAAAATATGTGACAGAAAACGGCGTGGAGTTGAAGCAGTTTTTTTATCTCTTCATTCTGATTTTGCCGTGGATGCTTCTATTCATAATTCCGGTGTCAGTTTTTGCGGCAATTTTACTCACTTTCAACCGCCTGCTCTCGAGCAACGAAATTACTATCCTGAAAAATTCCGGATTAACCAAAATGGCAATATGTAAACCAGTATTGCGTTTAGCTGCAATCTTATCGCTGATCTGTTTTGTTATCGCTTTTTTTCTTATGCCTTATGCCAACAAACAACTTCGTCTTTCGCGCATCAATATCAAGGATAATTATGCCAATCTGTCATTCAGCCCGCAAACTTTTGAAACCTTAAAAGAGCTGACAATTTATGCCAAAAATCGTGATGAAAATAATCACCTGTTTGGCATTTTATTGCATGACGAGAGACCAAACCAATATTCCATCACCATCACCGCAAAAAGCGGAGAAATTCTCATCGAAAATAAATCAGCTTTGCTCTATATGGAAAATGGCACCGTTCAAAAATTTAACTATCAGGACAACAAATCGGAAATCCTACATTTCGACAATTATGTTTTTAACTTAAGCGAAAATCAAAAAGGCGGAACACAGGTGCGCTGGAAAGCAAAAGAACGTTATTTGCAGGAATTGATAGATCCGGAAGAAGATGTGGAACATTTTGAGCTGGAAAAATTTCGTTCTGAAATTCATCAAAGATTCACCTATCCTTTACTGCCGCTAGTTTTTTCCTTTCTGGCTCTGGCTTTCATTTTGCATGGCCAATTCAATCGCTATGGCAATTTACGCAACACCATCATCGCAATTTTAGCGGCAACAATTTTTCTTGGCTTAACCATCATAAGCTACAGCCTCATTGAATCATCGTCATCACTTGTGGCAATACCTTACCTTAATTTCATGCTATTTTCTGCAATCAGCATAAAGCTTCTTATTGGAAATTACCGCGTATACTCATTCAAGTTGAAGAAGCCGAACTATGACGAAGAATTTTTGGGAAAAATTGCGACGGAGAATGTAAGCTGTATCAAGTGATACAGCGTCATTCTCCGAGCAAATTTTTACCAAAAAGGCGAAGTCAGAGTTCGGCTTCTTCAACTTGAATGAGTATAGATACTGAATGAAAAACCTTACATCTCTCTACATCGCCAAAAATTTTTTGATCAAATTTTTGCAGATTGCCACGGCATTTTCGTTGCTGATTTTTTTTATTAATCTTCTTGATGCTCTCGACAAAATCAAAGCGGCAAATAGTCCGTTTTATACGGCAATTCTGATGGCATTTTTGCAAATACCGGATTTTTTAAATGACATAGCACCATCCCTGATTTTAATTGCTGCAATTGCCTGCTTCTTTTCCCTCTCATCAAAAAGCGAAATTTCAATAATCAGAATGAGTGGATTTTCGCTGTGGCAGATAATTCGACCCGCGGCATTATCGGCCTTTGTCATCGGCGTTTTGTGGATTGTGGCTTTTGGCCCGCTTTCAATTCTGATGACAAAAAAATTTCACTCCCTTGAAGCCAAATATGTCAAAAATGAAATGCGCGAGATTGTGGCGCTGCAAAAAGGAATTTGGCTTAAACAGAGCAACGTCGATAATCCAAACGAAGAATTAATCATACAAGCCAAGAAAGTTTACAAAGAAAATCTGGAGATGGCTGATGTGACAATTTGGTTCTTTAACAGCAAAAATGAATTTTACAAAAAACTGGACGCCAAAAAAATGCTAATGATGGATGGCTATCTGTTGCTTAAAAACGTCACTATTAACGAGGGAGAAACACTAAATAAAAGCCTGGAGAGCGTTACTATTCCAACAAACATGAAAGCTGATTTTGTCATGCAAAAAATCGTCAATAACTTCCAAAACGTAAAGTTATTTTCCGTTTTCGAATTACCAAAACTGATAAGCGAATTACGCCTTTCCGGCCTGTCACAAACAAAATTCAAAGTTTATTTTCATTCACTGCTGGCAAAGCCGATTTTGTTTGCGGCAATGACCATGATTGCCTGCTATTTCGGCCTCAATCACATACGCAATCAAAATTCAATTTTGATGATTTTTTTTGGAATAATTATCGGACTTATACTCTACATAATCTCAAGCATAGTCAGTGCTCTCGGCTCTTCCGGATTAATCTCAATATTCGCTTCAACCTGGGTGATTGCCACAATCTGTCTGGCGATTGGCACACTTCTGATCTATCGAAAAGAAAATTTATAAACCTGCTTGTAATTTTAGTTTCGAAAAATAATTCTCACGCCCGAAAGCGGATTTCGCCGCCTCTTCATAAACCAAACTAATCATACTATGAAAAACAAACTTCTAATTGCCATATCAGCAATTGCCTTATCACTTTCTTTTGCCTGCGCAAAAAAAGACGCTTCTTTAGTCAACACAAACAAAGGCGATCTCAAAGATCTTCCAGCCTGGGTGCTTGATCCGGCTGTGAAAGAAGGTGTTGCCGCAGTTGGTATAGCAAGCCCTTCAAAAGGTGGAATAAAGTTTCAAATTCCTAAAGCCGAACTTGATGCCAAGGCCAATATCGCCGCAACCATTCAATCTGAAATCAGCAGAATCACCAAAGATTCCTTGAGATCAGCGCGCATCAATGAACAGGATGATGTTGAAGAATTCTTCGCTCAAGCAACCAAAGAAGTAGTAAAAAATTTACCACTTTCCGGCGTTAAAAGGCTTAACATTTTCAAAGGCGAAGATGGCACGCTTTATGTTCACATGATGCTAGGCAATGAGGATTACAGCAAATTCCTTGAAAACAGCCAAAAAACTTTCGATGCACGTCTGGCTAAAGCAAATTTTGGACGTGAAAACATAAACAAAGCTGAAGCTGCAACCAAAGAACTCTTCAAAGAACTCGAAGAAGAAAGAGAAAAAGAATCAAAACCTCGCGGCATGTAATTTCATACTCCGCGGTTTTAGCCGCGGAGTTCAACCTCAATGTTTATCGCCATGACTAAAAAATTATTCATAATTTTAGCAATTTCATATCTAACTTCATGCGCTGTCTGGATGAGTGAAGAGGCAGAAAAAAGTGGACGCTCTGCCGCATCATCACAGCGCATTAATGCTAGCGAATCTAACAGCCAAGGTACTTTCAAAGAACTAGATGAGTAAATCACCTGTTCTTAAAATTTTGTGTCTTTTTCGTGCATTGCGCAGCGCGCTTCGTACTGCGATAATTTCAAAGCACGAAGCACGAAGCACGAAGCACGAAGCACGAAAAATTTCAGACACAGAATTTTGCATACCACTTTTAGCGACCCTCCTGTTTCTTTCCGCCTGTGTCGCCTCAAACAACAATTTCAACGCCAACACGCCTTCCTGGTATATCGCGCCAAAGCAAAATAGTTTTGAAAATCTTTACGGCGTTGCTGAGGGCCACACTCTCGAGGAAGCAACAAAACATGCATTGGCCGATGCTGCAGCCCGTTTGATGGTCGGCATTTCAGCAGAATCAAGCCTGATTCGCGAAGAAAATCAGACAAGTGTTAATGAAGAAATGCGCCAAAAAGTGCGGCAGAATATTGAAAAAATTGACTTCAGCAATTTCAGAGTTTCAAGAAGCGATAAAATCGCTGAAAAATTTTTTGTTGAAGTATCGATCGAACGCACACCTTTCATCAATGATCAGAAGGAAAGAGTAATGGTTTTGGAAAAAAAGATTGCCGATCTCAATGAAAATTCAGCCACAAAAAACCCAATTCAGAAACGAAATGATCTGATAAAAATTTTATCACTTGGAAAAGAGTTGGAATTAAGAAGCCGCATTCTTGCCGGCACGGGAGAAAATATTAACCTTACAGAAAAACTAAATCGCATCGCCGAATTCGAAAATCAATTCAACAAATCTTCCGATAAAATTGAGTTTTATTTTGAAATAAATTCGCCACAGGAAATTGCCAAAATCATCCGTAACGCTTTAAACAGGGAAAAATTAAAAATCTCCTCAAGCCGTAATTCTTCTGATCGCAATCAGATTGTAATTAAAATCAAATCCCAAAGCCACACCAACAAAATTTATGAAGCTTTTTTAACTAAATTGGAGATTGATTTTGAAAATATTTCCGGCGAAAAAATTCTCGCCAGTAATTCCGTTGAAATCACCGGCAGCTCAACTATCAGCGAGAAGGAATCGTATCACAGCGCCCTCAAATCCTTTGAGGAAAAAATCGAAAAGGAAGGAATTTTGAAAGTGGTAGGAATCACAAATTAAAATTACGAATTATGAAACTCCAACACCTGCTTCTAGTCTTTCTCCTCTCTTCCTGCTCAACTACCATAAAAAATCTCGATCTTTACCAAAAACAGTTTTTGTCGCGCACTGAATTTATGCCAAGCTCAGAAAGGCTTGATGGTAAAGCGCCAAAAATTGTAGTTTTTCCGTTAGATGAAAATGACAATCCTACAGCAAAACAATCGCAACTCGGAAATTCCATCGCCAATAATGTTGAAAATATTCTTGCCAAACATCGCCTTGCCGAGTTGGTTGATCGTAATGCCGCAACTAAATTGCAAAAAGAAATAGCTTTGGCAGAAATGCATAATACTGGAAGCTACAAAGGCCCAAAAGTCGCTGATTACGCTGTTTCCGGCACTATCGCAAATGCCGATTTTTCAAGCAAATTTGTCAGCGGAACCACTTACATCAATCCTAAAAACTTTCAGGTTATTTCACTCCCGCCGCGATTCATCTACAATTCAAACGTCGCCGGCAACATCAAGATTTACGAACTTCCATCACTCACAGTAATTGAAGCCATAGAATTTGAGGGAAAAAGAGCGCGCACTGAAAATGTGCAACAAAAAGGTGGGGTAAGCATCGGAATGCTACAAATCGGTGGCGAGAAAGTTAAAGGTGTTGAACGCGATGATGGTCTAGTGCGCCGAGCCGGACAGGATGCTGTTGAGGAAGTTGAGATAGCAATAAAAAACGCTTTCGCAAAAACAGGCTATATTCTCGAAAAACGCGTCAATGGCAGTAAAACAATTTTCAAAATTAACCTTGGATCAATGGATGGCATAAAACAAAATGATAAGTTCGAAGTGATAGGAAAATACGAAGTTGAAAATCCAATCAGCAATGAAACAGAAACCGAAAGACGCATAATCGCAACCGGCACAGTATCTGACATTATCGATCCAAAAACCTGCTTCGTAATTATTAACGACGAAAAAAAAGCTAACACAATCAGGCTCGGAGATATGATAAAAATGAAATATGAAAAAAGCCGATTCAAAAGTTTTTTGAAATGGGTGGGAAGGTTGATGGAATAATTTAATTCTTAATGCTCCCCCTTTCCTCTCTCTCCTACCTCCCACCTCACTACTCTCACTTCATCCTCGATGTCTGGGGAGTTTTGCATGATGGCATTTCAGCCTATCCTTCCGTAGTTGAAACTCTATCCCGCTTAAAAAAATCCGGAAAAAAAATTGGCCTCTTGTCCAATGCGCCAAGGCGCTCATTCAAAGTGGTGCAAATACTCAAAAAACTTGGAATTACCGCTGATCTTTATGATTTCATACTAACTTCCGGCGAAGCCGCTTTTTTGGCTATGCAAAAAAATCAGGAAGAAGGATTTAAAAATTTTGGCCGCAATTATCTCTACATCGGACCACAAAAAGATATCGATCTTCTTGAAGGCCTAAACTACACCAAAGTTGAAGATGCCAAAGATGCTGATATCGTAATTACCACCGGCTTTGACGGCGAATCCTCAACATTGGCAGAAAAACTGCCGCAAGTAATCGCAGCAAAAAAATATGATCTGCCGATGATTTGTGTTAATCCTGACCTCATCGTAGTTCGTCAGAATGGTGATGAGATGATCTGCGCCGGAGCTCTGGCACGCGAATATGAAAAAATTGGAGGCAAAGTTTTTTACTACGGCAAACCATTTCCAGCAGTTTATAAAATGGCTTGCGAAATTTTTGGCCATATTGAAAAAAGCCAAATCATCGCAATTGGTGATGGAATGGAAACAGATATCAAAGGCGCAAATGACTTTGGAATCGACAGCATTCTTGTCACCGGCGGAATTTTAGCCAAATCTCTTCAGATAAAATTCTGGCAAAACGCCGACGAAAAAAAACTCACAGAAATTTGCCAAAATTATCAAATTTTTCCTAAATTTATTATCTCAAATTTAAAGTTATGAGACGCTACGTTCGCAAAAAAAATTCATTCAGAATATTCACCACAGCAACTTTTATTGCCGCGATTATTTTTGCCTTTTCCTATTACTTCACAAACAACAAAGAAGATAAAGGAATCGCGATTGCAAAAATCGGCAATGAAAAAATTTTCAAAAGAGAAATGGAGCAAAAATTGCGCAATATTTTTGATGGCCAGGAACAAACAATAAAAGTTCCAGAAATCGAAAATATGCCAAAAGAAGTAATCGAGATTCTCACCAAAGAAATTTATTTAGACAAAAAACTGCTCAAGCTAGCAAAAAAATCAGCGGTAACACAAAACTCTGAAACTAAAGCTCGCATCAGTGAAGCAAGAGATAAAATCTTGCGCCAGGCTTATATTGATCATCTGATAAAACAGGAAATCACCGATCAAAAAGTTAACGATAAATACGCTGAATTAACCAATGAACTTGCTGGCAAAAAGGAATACTCAATCTCACATATCATTGTTAAAAGCAAAGATGAGGCAGAAAAAATTTTAAAGAACCTTAACAACAGGAAAAAACCACTCAAATTTTTTGATGCCGCAAAAAAATATTCCCTTGATCAAGACAGTGCAGAGAAAGGTGGTGAACTTGGATATGTTCTTGAAGACAACGTCATAAAAGAAATTGCTGATATTCTGCCAACTCTAAAAAAAGATACGGTTTCTGCTCCAATTCAAACCAAATTCGGCTGGCATCTGGTGAAATTTTCCGATATGCGTGATGCCAAACCACTGGATTTTGAGGCGGTAAAAGACAACATACGCTCACAGCTCACACAGGATAAAATCAACGAAATCAATGCCGGTATCATCAAAAATGCTAAAGTTGAACTCTTGATCAAACCAAAAGAGACAGACAAACAGAAAGGAGAACAAAAACAGTCAAATGAACAACAATCTCCGGAAGAAAAACAAGAAACAAAAACTGAAGCAGAACCAAAACAACAGTAGCATCAGAACCAACCTAAATTCCGCTTTAAAACAGGATTTATGGCTCTGCGGCAAACACCCCGTTTTTGCAGCTCTACAAGGAAAAAGACGAAAGATTTTTGAAATCCTTGTCACAAAAAATACCATCTTGGAACTGCAAAATTTTCTTAAAGAAAACCAGCTTTCTTACAACCAGATCAAGATAGTCGACAATGTCGCAATTGAAAATCTTGTCGGCAAAAACCAGATTCACCAAGGTTTTGCTATTCGCGCGTCAAAATTACCAACACAAAATCAGTTTGATTTACTTGAAGAACTTCACCTGGCGCAAGAGGCAGGAAAGCTTTCTACACTACTCTTACTAGATCAAATTTCTGATCCGCATAATGTCGGAGCAATAATCAGAAGCGCGGCAAGTTTTGGCGTAAAAAAAATAATTTTTTGTGAACACAACGCACCAAAGGAAAATGCTACAATCGTAAAATCATCGGCTGGAACCATTGAATTTGTTGATTTGGTGATCGTTACAAATTTCAACAATCTAATCGAAAAACTCAAAAAAATCGGCTATTGGTGCATTGGCCTCGATGCTTGTGGCACAACAAAATTAAGTGAAATCAAAAATTACAAAAACATCGCTCTTGTCATTGGATCAGAGGGCGAAGGAATGCGTAATCTTGTGAAAAAAAATTGCGATATTCTGGCAAAAATCGAAATCAATAAAAAGGTAGAAAGCCTAAATGCTTCGGTAGCCGCAGCAATTGCGCTTTATGAACTGACCCAAGGACGATCATACTCCGGAGCGTTTTCTGACAAAGGCGCTGAAGGAATATCGGCATAAATTTTGCCATTCATTTTTACCACCACGCGTCCGCTATCTGTCACCTTGCCAATCACGGCAAAATCCAAGCCCCATTTTTCAAAAATCTTCTGCGCAAAATCTTCTTTTTCCGGCTTGATGATCATCAGCATTCTTTCCTGACTTTCGGAAAGCATGATTTCGTAAGGCGTCATGCCGGTTTCGCGCTGTGGAACTTTTTCCAAATTAAGTTCAATTCCGGTTCCACCTTTGCCAGACATTTCAAATGAAGAAGAAGTCAAACCAGCCGCTCCCATATCCTGAATTGATAAAATACAATCGGACTGCATCAACTCCTGGCAAGCTTCGAGCAAAAGTTTTTCGGTAAAAGGATCGCCAACTTGCACTGTTGGGCGTTTATCTTCATCACCTTCCTTAAATTCATCAGAGGCCATCACCGCGCCCTTTATGCCGTCGCGACCAGTTTTTGATCCAACATAAACCACACTTGCACCAACTTGTGATGCGGCGGAATAAAAAATTTTATCCTTATCGGCAAGTCCGACAGTCATGGCGTTGACAATGATATTGCCATTGTAGCTTTTATCAAACGTCACTTCACCGGCAACTGTTGGAACGCCAACACAATTTCCATAACCGCCGATTCCTGACACTACCCCATTCACTAGTTGCTTGGTTTTTGGATGATTGATATCACCAAAACGCAATGCATTTAAATTGGCAATCGGACGAGCTCCCATGGTAAAAACATCACGCAAAATTCCGCCAACGCCGGTTGCTGCGCCTTGATATGGCTCGATGAAGGAAGGATGATTATGACTTTCCATTTTAAAAATAACCGCCTGCCCATCACCAATATCAATGACACCAGCATTCTCTCCTGGCCCGCAAATTACCCATGGCGCTTTGGTATGCATGGTTTTCAGCCATTTTTTGGTTGATTTGTAAGAACAATGCTCCGACCACATCGCTGAAAAAATTCCAAGCTCGGTGATAGTTGGAATGCGACCCAAAATTTCGAGAATTTTTTGATATTCTTCTGCGGCGAGATTATGCTCTTCAACTAGCTTGGGAGTAATTTCGATTTCTTTCATGAATTTATAATTTCTCCAAAATTTCCTGCACAAAAACATGATTGCCAGTAACAGATTGCACATCATCGCAATCTTCCAGGGAATCAATTAATTTGATTAATTTTTGTGCCTGTTCGAGATCGGAAATTTCGGAAATGGTTTTGGCTTTCCAGTCAAGTTTTGCTGAAAGCATATTTTCCTGGCCAAATTTTTTAATTAGCACATCGCGCGCGGCACTGAAATTTTCAGGATTGGTGATTGCAACATGAATTTCAGAAGATGATTCAACCTCTTCCGCGCCTGCTTCAATCGCGGCTTCAAACATTTGTTCTTCGCTTGCTACCCTACCTTCAAATTGAATTATGCCAACATGATCAAACATAAAACCAACCGAACCTGTCTCTCCCAAAGCACCGCCCATTTTAGTGAAAATGCTACGCACTTCGCTTGCTGTTCTGTTGCGATTGTCGGTTAGAGCTTCGACGATAATGGCAACACCGCCAGGCGCATAGCCTTCATAACGAATTTCTTCAAAATTTTCTCCTGCCACGCCGGAAGTGGCCTTTTTTATCGCCGCATCAACACGATCTTTCGGCATGTTGTTGGTGCGCGCATCAATGATAGCATTGCGCAAGCGTGGATTGAACTCTGGATCTGGCTGTCCGGTTTTTGCCGCAACAGTAATCTCGCGAATAATTTTGGTAAAAATTTTTGCCTTCTTGTCATCCTGTGCGCCCTTGCGATGCTTGATGTTAGCAAATTGTGAATGTCCGGCCATTTGATTTAGAACAGGTTCTTAAAATTTTGTGTCCAGAAAAATGACAATTAGGGAAAGATGGTTCCAAAACATGTCATCCTGAACTTGTTTCAGGATCTATTTTTAGAGACACAACATTTTTGACAACAACCAATTTTTCTGATTCGGCAAGAGCCATTACTGTTGAAATTATTGTAGCCATGATTGTATGAATTGATTGATCTCTTCATAGTTTTAATCCTTGCAAATTTTGTAAAGAAGAAAATTTTGACCACTTCATTTTTTACTATGACACGAACACTTTACGATAAAATCTGGGAATCGCATTTGGTTGATGATGATGGTTCTTCATCCTTGATTTACGTTGATCGCCAGCTCATTCACGAAGTCACTTCACCACAGGCTTTTGAAGGTCTGCGCATAAAAAATCGCAAGCCGCGCCGGCCGGAAGCACATTTGGCGGTGGCCGATCACAATGTGCCAACCACTACATCAAATCGCGGCCATGGCACTTCCGGAATTAAAGATCAAACTTCCCGAATTCAGGTTGAAACTTTGGAAGCAAATTGCCGCGAATTCGGCATTCGCTATTTTGATCTCGACGACAAAAAACAGGGTATCGTTCACATTGTTGGTCCTGAACAAGGTTTGACACAGCCAGGAATGGTAATTGTTTGCGGCGATAGCCACACTTCAACTCACGGCGCTTTCGGCGCTTTGGCTTTTGGCATTGGCACTTCTGAAGTTGAGCATGTTTTAGCCACCCAAACTTTAATCCAAAAACGCGCCAAAAATTTTCTCGTTAAAGTTGATGGCAAGCTTGGAAATGGCGTGACGGCAAAAGATATCATACTTGCCATCATCGGCAAAATCGGCACCGCCGGCGCAACAGGTTTCGTAATCGAATATGCCGGAACCGCAATTGAAGCGCTTTCGATGGAAGGTCGAATGACCATTTGCAACATGTCGATTGAGGCTGGAGCCAAAGCTGGCCTAATTGCTCCCGATCAAAAAACTTACGATTATCTACATGGCCGTCCATTGGCGCCGCAAAAAAATGATTTTGAAAAAGCGGTAAAATATTGGGAATCTTTGAAATCAGATTCCTTCGCAAAATACGACAAAAAAATTCATCTTAAGGCTGAAGAAATTGCTCCTCACATCACTTGGGGCACAAGTCCGGAAGATGCTTTACCAATAACAGAAAAAGTTCCATCACCTTCAGATTTCAGCGATAAAGGGAAGCAAGAAGCTGTTAAAAGATCGCTTGAATATATGGGCCTTGAAGCTGGTCAGACACTGACTTCAATTCAGATTGATAAGGTTTTCATCGGTTCCTGTACAAACGGACGCATCGAAGATTTCCGCGAAGCAGCAAAAATGGTGAAAGGAAAAAAAATCGCCGGAAATGTTAAACTTGCCCTGATCGTTCCGGGATCTGGTTTGGTTAAAGAACAGGCTGAAAAAGAAGGTCTCGATAAAATTTTTACCGCCGCCGGATTTGAATGGCGCGAACCAGGATGTTCAATGTGCCTGGCTATGAATGCCGACAAACTCGAATTCGGCGAACGTTGTGCCTCAACTTCCAACCGCAATTTCGAAGGAAGACAAGGAAGAGGAGGCAGAACACATTTGATGAGTCCGGCAATGGCAGCGGCAGCGGCGATTGCTGGGAGATTGGTGGATGTAAGAAATCCGTAAATGGAACTGTCGCAAATCCCCATTTCTTACCATTTTTAAACTCGACGAGCCCTTGTAAATCAAGGGTTCAGATTTTTCAGAAAGTTGATTTGCGACATGGCCGTAAATCGTAATTCGTAAATTTAATGCTCGTCTTTTTCCGCTCTAAACACGAAGTAATAACCCGCAACTACGATTTTACCGGCACTGGATTTTCACCACTACCTTCAAAACCATCCATTTCCGATAATCAAAAATTTCATTGGAGTGTTGCTTTAGTCAAAGATCTTGCTGCGGTTTTTGCTTCGATTTTTCTTTCGGCAATTGGCTATGGAATATTGATGGTATTGATCGCTTTCAAACTTGAGGCCAATGTTAAAGATGAAATTCTGATGTCAATTTCCACCGTAGCACAAATCGGCGCCGGAGTTATATTTTCACGCTTCCTTCCATCACTTGGACAAAAAGCCGGCATGATTAACAGCATTTATATCGGCTCAATTTTATCAGCCATTTGCTCGCTTTTGCTTTATTGGTATTTTGGCTATGCCGTCTGGCTTTTTACAATTTACATCATCGGCACCTCATTTTTCATCTGCGGCGTCACTCGCAATACCCTCATGATTGACCTTGCTCCACAGCATATGCGCTCGATGATTATTTCTCTTGGCGTTATGCTGGTTGCAATCGGAAACAGTTTGGGTCCGGTGATTTTGGGAGTTTTAAAAACGGAAGAAACTTTTTCTTCTTTCGCATTCGCCGCTTCATGTTATCTGGCCTCAATGCTACCTTTAGCGCGCCTGAAAAAAATCGAATCAAATGTGCGCGAAGAAAAGAAAATCAGCATATGGCGCTATATCAAAAACTCGCCAAAAATCATGTTTGCCGGATTTGCTGTGAGCTATGCAATGTCATCCGCAAGCGCCTTTTCGATAATCTACGGCATTAAAATCGGCATGCCAAACAACGAAGCTTCTCTGCTTTTGTCAGTGCTGCTTTTCGGCACAATTCTTTATATCCCAATTGGTTATCTTTCCGACATCTTAAACCGCAGAATGATGATGATTTTTTCAACAATTCTTTCGTTAATTTGCCTATATGGCCTTTATGTTAACGATGACATCCAAAAAATTTATACTTTGCTGTTTTTGATGTTTGGCTGCCTTGCTGGCATCAAACTTCCGGCAATCGTTTTGATCAACGAAAAATACAAACCAACGCAACGGCTTGCAGTAAATAGCGCCTTCTCGCGCGTAAGTTTGACCGGAAATATCTGCGGCCTTTTAACCACAGGCATCATCATGAAAAACCTCGGGGCATCCGGTTTGTGGATTTCGATTATGATAATTCTACTACTCTTCTTGCTCTTCTGCTGCTTCAACTATTCACAAAAATTCATACGCAAAGAATTAACTTTAGCCGATTTTTCAATCTTCAACAAACATCAAAATGAGCAATTGTCAGAAGCGTGATTGCGCTCTTCATAGCCATGTCGCAAATCAACTTTCTAAAAAATCTGAACCCTTGATTTACAAGGGCTCGTCGAGTTTGAAAATGGTGAGAAACGGGGATTTGCGACAGTCCCTTCATAGATTTTTTAAAAACATTTTTTGTCGCGAAAAAAAACCAGTCGTGGCTTGCGTTAATCTGCATGGCGTTATCGGCAAGGATTCAAAAATTGCTTCAGGATTAAATTTTGAAAATGTCGCGCCGCTTTTGAAGCGCGCTTTCGAGGTAAAAAAAGTCAAGGTGGTGGCACTTTCAATTAATTCACCAGGCGGTTCACCGGTTCAGTCAGAACTGATTTATAATTACATTCGTGAACTCGCTTACGAAAAAAAAATTCCGGTTTTCACTTTTGCACAAGATGTCGCCGCATCAGGCGGATATTGGCTTCTTTTGGCTGGCGATGAAATTTATGCCCATAATTCCTCAATCATCGGCTCAATCGGTGTAATCTTTTCCGGCTTCGGCTTTGTTGATCTCATCAAAAAAATCGGCATTGATCGTCGCATTTATACTGAAGGCAAAAACAAAGCGATTCTTGATCCATTTCTTCCGGAAGAAGAAGAAAATATTGAGATATTAAAAAACGCCCAGCGTGATATTTTCGAAAGCTTTAAAGAACTTGTCAGATCAAGGCGTAATGGCAAATTGCAGGAAGCAGAAGAAAAAATTTTCACCGGCGCGTTTTGGTCGGGAAAAAAGGCATTTGAACTAGGGCTTATTGATGAGGTTTGTGATATGCGAAAAAAGCTTAAAGAAAAATTCGGCAACAAGGTGGAAATCATACCAATCACAGCAAAAAAGGGATTGCTAAAAAGTTTTCTATCCGAAAAGTCCGATCTCGCCGAAAGCTTGATAATCAAGCTTGAAGAGCGCATTAAATTTAACCATTTTGGAATTTAACCCATGAAAACATCACGAAATAACTTCGCTTTTATCGACAGCCAAAATCTGCATCTCGGCATAAAAAGTCATGGTTGGAAGCTGGATTTTGCAAGATTTTTGGTTTATTTGCGCCATCGGTTTTCAGTCAAAAAAGCCTTTTTGTTTATTGGCTATATGCCGGGAAATGAAGGTCTTTACACAAAACTGCAACAAGCCGGATATGTTGTTGTTTTTAAGCCAACCTTGGTTTTGGACGATGGTAGTGTTAAAGGCAATGTTGACGCCGAACTGGTTTTACACACAATGATTGAATATGAGAACTACGATAAGGCTGTGATTGTAAGTGGAGACGGAGACTTCCATTGCCTTGTTGAATATTTGGAAGAAAATCAAAAATTAGAAAAATTAATTGTCCCAAACAAAAACAAATATTCGATTCTCTTCAAAGAATTTTATAAACGCGGCATGATAAGTTTCTTGGGAGGTCTAAAAGATAAGCTACAAAAACATAAAAAAAGAGGCTGAAATCCTCAGGATAAAACCTTTTGGACTCAGCCCCAAAAGGGGCGTCGCCTTGAGACGAAACTCTTCGGGTAATCCCCTCATCGTAATAGGCTGGCAATCTGCCTAAATAAAAAAAAAACACAAGCAAACTTATGACTTTTTTTTCCTCTGAACTTTCAAAAACAGATCCAACAATTTTTTCTTCAATTCAAAAAGAACTTGATCGTCAGAAATATCAAATCGAGCTGATTGCGTCAGAAAATATCGTGAGCCGCGCGGTGCTTGAAGCGCAAGGTTCAGTCTTTACCAACAAATATGCCGAAGGCTATCCCGCAAAGCGCTATTATGGCGGTTGTGAATTTTCCGATGAAATCGAGCAAACCGCAATTGACAGGCTTTGCCAGCTTTTTGGCGCAAAGTTTGCTAATGTTCAACCTCACTCCGGCGCCTCGGCAAATCTTTCGGTTTATCTCGCGCTATTACAGCCTGGCGATACGATTCTAGGGATGTCTCTTGCAGCCGGTGGTCATTTAACTCATGGCGCACAGCGCACAATTTCCGGAATGTGGTTCAAGTCAGTACAATATGGAATTCGCGCTGATGATGGTTTGATTGATTATGAACAGGCAGAAAATCTGGCACGCGAACATAAACCGAAACTGATCGTCGCCGGAATTTCATCATATCCGCGCATTGTTGATTGGACACGCTTCAAAAAAATCGCTGATGAAATTGGCGCTTTGCTGATGGTTGATATGGCGCATATTGCCGGCCTCGTTGCTGCAGGAATTTATCCATCTCCAATCGGGATTGCCGATATTGTCACTTCCACAACTCACAAAACTCTACGCGGACCACGCGGCGGCGTGATTTTGACTAACAATGAAGAATTGGCAAAAAAAATAAATTCTGCCGTTTTCCCCGGATTACAAGGCGGACCATTGATGCATGTGATTGCAGCAAAAGCCGTTGCTTTTGGCGAAGCGTTGAAGCCAGAATTTAAAATCTATGCCAAACAAATCGTGGCAAATGCTAAAATTCTGGCAGAAATTTTGGTCAAACGCGGTTTGAAAATCACCACCAATGGCACTGATTGCCATTTGATGGTTGTTGATCTCACTCCACTTGAAACTTTAACCGGAAAAGAAGCAGAAAAAGTTCTGGAGCGCGCCGGCCTCACCTGCAATAAAAACGCTATTCCAAATGATCCGCGCTCACCTTTCATAACTTCCGGTCTCCGTTTTGGCACAGCCGCAGGAACCACGCGCGGCTTTAAAGAAAAAGAGTTTGAAAAAATCGGCCATATGATTTGCGATTGCCTCGAAGGCTTCGTCAAAAATGGCGAGGAGAACAATCGCGCTTTGGAACAAAAAATAAAATCTGAAGTCGTTGCTCTATGTAAACAATTTCCAATCTATTAGAGGCAAAAATGGCTGATAAAATAAAACTGGTCACATCCAAATTTTCCCCCTACGGCCATCGTGTTGAGATGGTTCTAATCGAAAAAAATATTCCTTATGAAAAACAGGAAATTGATCTCGCAAACAAGCCGGATTGGTTTGTAAAAGATTCGCCACTTGGCAAAGCTCCTTTGCTTTATGTTGGTAAAAAAGTTTTATTTGAATCAATCGCCATTTGTGAATATCTTGAGGAGACATTTTTAGAAATCCCTCTTCATCCCAAAGATCCTCTGACTAAAGCGGCTCACCGCGCCTGGATGGAAGTTAGCAGCTCAGTTTTAGCCGGAACTTTTGGAATTATTTTTTCGCAAAATCAGGAAGAATTCGACATAAAAAAGGCTGATGTTTCAACAAAACTGGCAACTCTTGATAAGCATCTAAAATTCAATCCTTATTTTGAAGGCGACAAAGTTTCTTTGGTTGATATCTTTTTTGCCTCAGCCTTCAAACCCCTCACCTTCATTGACCAAAAATTTACTCTGGAAATTTTTGATCTTCACAAAAGCCTTTCCGCTTATGTTGAAGGCATCATCACTCGCGGCTCTTTGAGCAAAGCTCTTCCAAATGATTATGAAGAAATTTTCAAAGCCTTCCTCGAAAGAAAAAAATCGCACCTGCTGACAATGAGCTTCAGCTTATAGCTCCTCAGAACCTGTCTAAAATCTGGGGTTAAAAAAGATTTTAGACAGGTTCTCAATCACTTTTACTACTGAATGAAAATTTTAATCACCGGCGCTCTTGGTCAGATTGGCTCCGAACTTACGGCAGAACTGAAAAAAAATTATGGCGAAAAAAATATTGTCACTTCCGATGTGCGTGAAGGACAAATTCCTGAAGAATTTTTGCCTTATGAAAAACTTGATGTGCTAGATAAATCTCGACTTGCCGAGAT
Organism: Alphaproteobacteria bacterium RIFCSPLOWO2_01_FULL_40_26; assembly: GCA_001767955.1. Classification (GTDB taxonomy): domain Bacteria; phylum Pseudomonadota; class Alphaproteobacteria; order Rickettsiales; family UBA1997; genus UBA2645. The sequence continues at coordinate 24,910 of MEMO01000017.1, forward strand.
CATAAAAAAACACGATATCAAAGTAATTTATCACCTTGCGGCAATTCTTTCCGCCGCCGGAGAAAAAAATCATAATTTATGCTGGAACGTGAATATGACTGGCCTGCACAATGTTTTGGAAATGGCGCGAGAATTGAATTTGAAGCAAATTATCTGCCCAAGTTCAATCGCAGTTTTCGGGCCGGAAACGCCGCGCGACAACACTCCGCAAGAAACAGTGATTTTGCCAAAAACCATGTATGGCTTAACCAAAGCCGCCGGGGAATTATTGTGCGATTATTACGTTGCCAAATTCGGCATTGACGTGCGCGGCCTACGCTATCCTGGTCTCATCAGCTACAAAACTTTGCCTGGCGGCGGAACAACCGATTATGCGGTAGAAATTTTTTACGAAGCGATCAGGAAAAAATCCTATCAATGTTTTTTATCAGCTAACACAACCTTGCCGATGATGTATATGCCTGATGCCATCAGAGGCACAATCGAACTGGCAGAAGCGCAATTTTTAAAACTCGAAAACCATTCCGATTTCAATTTCGCGGGAGTGAGCTTTTCCTGCGCCGAACTTGCCGCAGAAATTCAAAAACATATTCCTGATTTTAAAATCACATACCAACCTGATTTTCGCCAAAAAATTGCCGATTCATGGCCAAGATCAATCGATGATTCCACATCGCGTAAACAGTGGGGATGGAAGGTTGAATATGATTTAGAAAAGATGGTGCGGGATATGATTTTAAACCTGCGAAAGAAGCTGAATGGCTATTCAACAATTTCATAGCCTGCGAAGAAAAATGCGATTTCGTTTTTAGCGTTCTCTAAATTATCAGAACCATGAACGGAATTGGCTTCGATTGATTCAGCAAATTCTTTGCGGATTGTGCTTTGAACTGCATCTTTTGGATTTGTTGCTCCCATAATTTCACGATTTTTTGCCACAGCATTTTCACCTTTTAACACCTGTACCACAACCGGACCGGATGTCATAAATCTCACCAAATCCTTGTAAAATGGACGTTCGCGATGAATGGCATAAAATTCACCAGCCATTTTTTCTGAAAGCTGTAATCTTTTTTGCGCCACAATTTTTAAACCAGACTCTTCAAATTTTGCGTTGATTTTGCCAGTGAGATTTCTTTTAGTTGCGTCGGGCTTGATGATGGATAAAGTCAGTTCGATAGCCATAATTTAAAAAATTTGAATTTTGGAATTAAAGAGGCGCGGCAAGCTAGAAACTGAAACTTGAATTTCAACAAACATGACAATCGAAGAACTTTTTAACATTCTTAAACAAAAAATTTCTGCCGAAGAAAAAAATTCCTACACCTACGAGCTTGTCAAAGGAGGTGTTGAAAAAATCACACGCAAAATTGGCGAAGAGGCTTTGGAAGTGGTGATTGCAAGCTTCATCCACCAAAAAAATTCAAACACAAAAACCCGCAAAGAATTAATCGGCGAAGTCTGCGATTTATTCTATCACACCTTGGTTTTATTGACTTCACAACAAATCGAATTTGATGAAGTTTTAAAAGAATTACACAAAAGAAATAAAAATAGATCCTGAAACAAGTTCAGGATGACCAGCGTGGTAGGACGTCATCCTGAACTTGTTTCAGGATCTATCATCAACATGTTAAAATGAATAGCATAACTCTGAGTAACACAGCATTAGCACGCATTAACGAGATAAAACAAAAACCAGAAAATCGGGAAAAGTTTTTGCGCATCTCTGTTTCCGGCGGCGGTTGCAGCGGTTTCCAATATGTTTTTGAACTTGATGGCAAAAGGCACAAAGATGATGTTGAAATCGTCAAAAACATCGCCATCACCGATGAAACTTCTTTACCATTTTTAAATGGCGCAGAAATTGAATTTGTAAAAGAACTCGGAGCATCATATTTCAAAGTGAATAATCCGAATGCCAAGGCAAAATGCGGCTGCGGCAGTTCATTTAGCGTTTAAATTATCCCATGTTTTTTCAACAAATTATCTTCACCCTTCAAAATTTTTGGGCAGCGCAAGGCTGTGCAATTCTGCAACCAATTGATATTGAAGTTGGCGCCGGCACTTTACATCCAGCCACAGTTTTGCATGCCTTGGGAAGTAAGCCGTGGAAAGTGGCTTATGTTCAACCTTCGCGCCGACCAACTGACGCACGCTATGCACAAAATCCCAATCGCCTTTCGCATTATTACCAATTCCAGGTTTTGCTAAAACCAGCACCGAAAAACATCAAAGATCTCTATCTGCAAAGCCTCGATCTGATTGGTTTAAACACCAAAGAAAATGATGTTCGTTTTGTTGAAGATGATTGGGAAAATCCGTCGGTTGGCGCATCGGGCTTGGGATGGGAAGTGTGGTTTAACGGCATGGAAATCACGCAATTCACCTATATGCAACAAGTTGGCGGTATTGAATGCGATTTGATTGCCGGCGAAATCACCTATGGTTTGGAGCGCATCGCCATGCATATCCAAAATGTCAATTCAGTTTTCGACATCAAGTGGAACGAGGAATTTACCTACGCCGACATTTTCAAACAGGCCGAAATTGAAAATTCCTCCTTCATTCTTGAGCATTCAAATCTTGAAATTCTTTTTAGAAATTTTGCCGAAAGCGTTGCGCAATCGCGACTTTTATCAGAAAAAAAATTACCAATTCCAGCTTATGAACAAGCGCTTAAAGCCAGTCATTTTCTAAATCTACTTGATGCCAGAAGCGCAATTTCGGTTAACGAAAGAGCTTCCTACATCGCACAAATTCGCACTTTGGTAAAGGCAGCTTGCGAATTAATAAATAATCAATCTTGAATTTATGGATTATCTTGAACCAGTATCAATTCTTCGCACCACTGAAAATTTTCTTGATCAGATTCCGCATTTGGGCTGTATAACTGCCCTGCTCTGCCTATTATTTGCCTACAAAAAATTTTCTGCATCTCCCTATCTGCTGGTTCTAACGGTTTATTTTCTTAAACATGATTACGGTTTGATTTTCTGGGGAAGCTACGCCTTTATCGCAACTTTTTTGACCTTTCCGTTAGCGCGCCGCATCGTAATTACCCAACCTTTGATTTGTCTGATTAAAAAACTCGGACTTTTGCCAAAAATTTCTGAAACTGAAAAAATCGCCCTCACCTCAGGCACAATCTGGGTTGATGGCGAATTATTTTCCGGACGTCCCAACTTCAAATGGATTTTTAGCCAAAAATATCCGCAGCTCACAGCTGAAGAACATAGCTTTCTTGAACATGAAGTTGAAGAGCTGTGCAAAATCTGTGTTGATTACGAAGTGCAAAAATTGCGCGATTTGCCGGAAAATGTTTGGGAATTTTTACGTCAGAAAAAATTCTTCGGCATGATCATTCCCAAAGAATTTGGCGGACTCGGATTTTCGGCATATGCCCATAGCTGCGTCATTGAAAAACTTTCTTCGCGCTCAGTTCCACTCGCCATCACCGCCATGGTTCCAAACTCGCTCGGACCTGCGGAATTATTGCTGCATTATGGCACTAAAGAACAACGTGATCACTATTTGCCACGCCTTGCTGATGGTCGTGAATTGCCTTGCTTTGCCTTGACTGAACCAACTGCCGGCTCTGATGCCACTTCAATAATTGCAAATGGCACTCTTTTCAAAGACGCTGATGAAATCAAAATCCGCCTCAACTGGAACAAGCGTTACATCACGCTTGGTGCTTATGCCACCATCATCGGCGTTGCTTTTCAATTGCGTGATCCAGAAAAAATTCTTTTTGCAAATGAAGAAGTCGGCATCACTTGTGCCTTGATTCCGCACACAACCAAAGGCGTGCGCCAAGGCCGCAGACATGATCCGCTCGCCACTCCTTTCATCAATTCTCCACTTAATGGCGAAAATGTTGTCGTCGGCTTAGATGCCGTAATTGGCGGACAAAACGGACTTGGCAAAGGTTGGAAAATGCTGATGGAATGTTTGGCCGCAGGCCGCGGAATTTCCCTTCCTTCAACTTCTTCCGGCGGCTCAAAATTAGTGGCGCGCACTGTCAGCGCTTACTCGGCAATTCGTCAGCAATTCGGTGTTGCCATCGGAAAATTCGACGGTGTGGAAGAGGTTTTAGCCAGAATCGCTTCACGAACTTATGCGCTCGACGCCATGCGTAGCTTCACTGCAGGTTCAGTTGATTCCGGCGCAAAACCGGCAGTCATCACCGCAATTGCCAAATATCACGCCACCGAAATGTTTCGCCAAAACATCAATGACGGCATGGATATCATGGGTGGACGCGGCATCATTCGCGGGCCACGCAACATTCTTGCCAATGCTTATTTTTCGACACCGATTTCAATCACGGTTGAAGGCGCAAATATCATGACCAGAAGCCTGATCCATTTCGGACAGGGCGCGATAATGTGTCATCCTCATGCCTACAAGGAAATCACCGCTTTGGAAAAAAATGACCTCAAAGCTTTTGATCATGAATTTTTTGCCCATATCAATCATCTCATAAGCAATTTTGTACGTTCGATAATTTTATCACTCACTCGCGGCTATTTCAGAAAGCCTTTCAAAAACGGTATCATCGCAAAATATGAAAGAAAAATTGCCTGGTGTTCTGCAACTTTTGCTTTGCTTGCTGACGTCGCTCTGGCACGTTTCGGCGGCAATTTGAAACGTAAAGAAAAAATTAACGGACGTTTTGGCGATGTGCTTTCTGCCATGTATATCGCGGTTTGTGTGCTGAAAAAATTTGACGAAAATGGCCACAAAAAAGAAGAAATTCCTTTGGTTGAACATGCCATAAAAGAACAACTCGGCAAAGCGCAAAATGCTATTGACGGGCTCTATCAAAATCTTTTTGGTTGCGTTGGAAAAATGCTGCTCTGGCCTTTTGCCATGTGGGCGCGTTTCAATGCTTTTTCATGCCCTGCCGATGATAATCTTGGACATGCGATAGTAAAAAACTTCATCAAAAACGGCGAACTGCGTAGCGAGATCACTCATGGAATTTTTGTTGCCAAAGACAAAAACGACAATCTCGGACGCCTTGAAAACGCATTGCTCCTGCAAGAAAAATCCGAAAATGTGCGTGAAAAAATCAAATCAGCAATCAAGTCTAAAACCTTGCCACACAAGCGTTTGGAAGATTTGGTTGAATTGGCATTTGAAAAAACGATTATAAATCTTGAAGAAAAACATCTTTTGCAAGATGTGCAAAATGCGGTGTTGGACGCTATGCAAGTCGATGAATACTCGCTTGAAGACTATAAAAAAATATGATTCTGCTGATAGATAACTATGACAGTTTCACCTACAACCTCTACCACTACTTGATTCAAGCCGGTGAAAAGCAGGTTGTGGTTAAGCGTAATGATGAAATTTCCGTTGCCGAAATCAAAAAAATGAAACCGCGCGGTATCGTGTTATCACCGGGCCCATGCACTCCAAATGACGCAGGAATTTGTTTGGAAATCATTAAAAAATTGCAGGGAATTTTTCCGATTTTTGGCGTTTGCCTTGGTCATCAAGCTATTGGTCAAGCCTTTGGCGGTAAGGTTGTAAAGACTTATCCAATGCATGGAAAAGTCAGCGAAATTTTTCATCAAGGAAAAAATATTTTTAAAGGTCTGCCCTCGCCTTTTAAGGCAGCACGCTATCATTCACTAATAATTGAAAAAAAAACCTGTCCGAAAAATTTGCAGATTACTGCCGAAACCAAAGAAGGAATAATCATGGGAATTGCCGACGAAAAACTAAAAATTTTTGGTGTGCAATTTCATCCAGAATCAATCGCCTCAGAACACGGCCACACAATCATTAAAAATTTTTTGAAAATAATTTAAAACCTAACCAAACATGCCTGAAATCAGCCGCTTCTTGGGAATTGTAATTTCGATGTATTACAACGAACACAATCCACCGCATTTCCATGCAAAATATGGAAGATATAAAATTTCTGTTGAAATTGAGTCTGGCATTGTCCAGCGGTAAATTTCCAAAAAGAGCTTTGAGAGCAGTGCTTGATTGGTATGATCTTCACAGGAAAGAATTGCTACAAAACTGGAAATTGGCGCTTAAAGACGTGCCTTTAAATAAAATAAAACCTTTGGAGTAAGTTATGTTTGAATCCGTAATCAAAGCAAAACACATTGATGGCTATAAAATATGGCTCACCTTTGATGATGGCAGCGCTGGAGAAATTGATTTAACCAGAAGTTTAAAAAATCGAGGCGGTGTTTTTAGGCCACTACGAAACATGGAATATTTCAAAAAATTTAAAATAGAAAATGACACTTTATCCTGGAACAATGGCGCTGATCTTGCTCCAGAATTTTTGTATGAAATGCTGAAAAAAGAGACAAAAAATAAAACAAATTTAACCAAACATGCCTGAAATCAGCCGCTTCTTGGGAATTGTAATTAAAATGTATTTTCAGGATCACAATCCTCCGCATTTTCATGTTGAGTATGGTCAATATACAGCAAGTATAAATATGGAAGACTTCGCAATCATAAAAGGAAACTTACCTCCGAGAATTCATGGCCTGATAACAGAATGGGCTTCGCTACACAAAAACGAGCTTCTTGACAATTGGAACAAAGCAAAAGAATTAAAAAACTTAAAAAGTATTAAACCTTTAGTTTAAAGCTATGCACAAATTTAATGTAGAAACTGCACAATACAAAAATGACTACAAAATATTCCTGACTTTTGATGATGGAAAAAGTGGAATTGTTGATTTGAAAAACTTTCTTTTTGACCAGGATTGCGGAATTTTCACAAGGTTAAAAGACAAAACCTATTTCAAAAATTTTGTTATTGATTCCCACACCATAACTTGGGGAGATGACCTTGATTTAGCTCCAGAATTTTTGCATAAAATATTGAAGTCCGATAGCAAAAAATGAAATGAAAACCTCGCTCCCTAAACGCTCCCAGCCTCACTTCTACGAGCTTAAAAAAATCACTGATATAATTCTGGAACAGGCCAAAAATAAAGTGGCTTTTATTATCTTGTTTGGATCTTTCGCCAAGGGAAGTTGGGTTCAGGATATTTATCAAGAACACGGCATCACTTACGATTATTCATCCGATTATGATCTCCTGATTATCACCAAAAAATATTTGAACAAAAAGCCGGAATTTGAGTTATGGAGAAAAATCAAAGCCGAAATTCATCGCAATCATCTTGATCGCGAACATCCGACCACTTTGGTGATTGAATCGATAAAGCGTGTAAATTCAAAGCTTGAGAAGGCACAATATTTTTTCTCCGATATCATTAAGGAAGGAATTTTGCTTTATGATTCGAAGGAATTCGAATTGGCAAAGACAAAAAATATTGACAAGAAAGAAATAGAAAAACTTAACAAGAAGGAAGGAAATCACTGGTTTAACAGCGCCAAAGGATTTTTATCAGATTCTACTCATGCAATGAGCGAGAATAGATATGCGCATGCCGCTTTTCATCTTCATCAAACAACCGAATCCTTTTACCACTCATTTCTCCTACACAAAACTGGCTATAAACCAAAAACCCATGATCTTGAAGAATTGCGAAAACTTTGTGCTGTTTACTCTGACGAATTTTTAAAAATTTTTCCAAGAATCAGCAAACCTCTGGATTACGAACCGCATCGCCTTGTCCAAAAGAAAGAAATAGACCGGCTTTACAACAGCGACAATCCCGAAGATTGGTATAAACTCCTTTTGCTCGCCTATATCGAAGCACGCTACAACATCGTCTATCGCATCAGAAAAGAGCAGCTTTTGTGGTTGATTGAAAAAATCGGCAAGCTGCAGGAAATTATCTCGAAGTTAAATGGAAAATCTAAATAATTTCTCCGCACAGGAATTTGAAAAAATTTTTGATGAAATTCTCAATGGCAAAGTTGATGAGGATTCAGTCAAAAAATTTTTGCTTGATCTCAATTGTGCCAATCTTCCGCAAAATTCTTTTATCGGCGCTGTGTCTGCCCTCAAAAAAAGAATGAAAAAAATTGCTGCGCCCGAAGGAGCAATTGATGTTTGTGGCACCGGTGGTGATAAATTAAACACCCTGAATATCTCAACTGCCGTTTGTTTTGTAGTTGCTGCAGCCGGAGTTTGTGTGGCTAAACATGGTAATAAGGCAATATCATCAAAGTCAGGATCGGCCGATATTTTTGCCGAATTGGGAATAAAAATTTCTTCTGATATTTCTGAAATTGAAAAAAACCTGCGTGAAAAAAATCTTTGCTTTCTCTTTGCCCCCTTCTTTCACGAATCACTAAAAAATCTCGCTGCAATCCGCAAATCCCTTGGCATTCCAACAATTTTTAATTTCCTCGGCCCACTCTTAAATCCAGCAAATACAACCCGCCAACTCATCGGAGTTTCACGCCATGATGTAATGCGCAAAATGGCCAAAACCCTTACCACTTATCACTTAACGCTTATCACTTCTTCTTACCTTGTTCATGGCTTTGACGGGATGGATGAAATAACGCTTACTACGAATTCTTACCTTTTGCGCCTTGAAAACGGCAAAATTTTTGATGAGGAAATTATCAATCCCGAAAAATTTGGTTTTAAGAAAATTGCACTTGAAGCCTTAAAAGGAGCGGATCCGAAATATAATGCACAAAAACTTATTGCTCTTCTTGAAGGAGAAAAATCAGCCTATCGCGATATTGTGGTTTTAAACTCTGCTTTTGCTTTGAAACTGGCAGGAAAAGTTAGGGAAATTGGCGAAGGAATTGAGCTGGCGAATTTGATAATTAACAAAGGAGCGGCATTAAAAACTTTGAAAAATTTGACTCAGAACCTGTCCTAAATCTTTTTTAACCCCATATTTTACCCTGTTTTTGCTTATTTTTTGACAAAATTACTCACCGTATTTCCAGATACGCTTCGTAATTTTGTCAAAAAAGCGCTAAAAACATGCTAAAATCTGTGGTTAAAAAAGATTCAGGACAGGTTCTCATGATTTTTTATAAATTTCACGACGATGTCCCAAATCCAAAACCAAAACAATTAATTGCCTTTCTTCCAATCTGCAAATAACGCGATAATCGCCAACACGAAACCTCCAATTGCCGCGTTTTTCATATAACAAAGCTTTTCCAAAAGATTTTGGATTTTTTAAAAAAGAATCACGATTGAGATATTTAAGAATTTGTTTTTGCACTGTTTTATCAAGCTTGGATAAAAGCTTTAAAGCCTTTTCCTCAAAAACCACTTTCCACATTATGCCAATTCTTTGGGGTTAATATTCAGGCGTTTTGCAACTTCTTCAATTGTGTAACCTTTTTTGCCACCAGCCAGATATCTTTTATAACCTTCTTCTGCCAAATGATAATCTTGAAAATCTTCAAGATAATTTTCGATTGCCTTACGAATCAGAAAAGTTTTTGAACGTTCTTCTTCATGGGCTATCTGATCCAGATGTTTATTTAAATCATCGGAAATTCTAATAGAAATAACTGTCATATCTACTCCGTTTATGCCAAATCTTAGGCTTGGTATAGTAAGCTCTACAATGTAATACAAATGAATGTTTTCTAATGCAACAACTGCCTGATGTCATTAACCGTAGTAAAAATCATTAAAGCCAAAACCAAGCTTAAACCAAATCTGAAGCCAATTTGCTGTATCTTTTGTGATAAAGGCTTGCCACGAATTGCCTCAAACAAATAAAAAAACAGATGTCCGCCATCAAGCACCGGAATTGGCAGAAGATTCATTGCGCCGAGATTGATTGAAATCATCGCCATAAACCACAGAACAACATTCAAACCCATCTCAACAGTTTTGCCGGAATATTTGGCGATTTTAACCGGCCCTCCGAGCTCTTTAACTGAACGTTGGCCAGTGATTAGCTCGCCAAGGACGCGAAAAATTGCAATGGAAATGCGGTAGGTTTCTTTATTCGCTTCAACAAAACTTTGTGCCAAATTTAAATCGCGGTGATCGGTTTTAGATGCGGCGATGCCAAGCATGGCAGTTTTTACCTCATCACCAAACATATCCTTGCTGGTTGCAATTTTGGGAGTGATGTAAATTTCAAAAACATCATTGCCGCGCGCTATTTTGAACGACAATTGACCGGTAATATTTCCTACAACCTTATCGCGCACTTCACTAAAATCGCTGATTTCAGCGCCGTTAATAGCGAGAATTTCATCACCCTTTTGCAATCCTGATTCAAACGCCGCGCTATCTGGCAAAACTTCATCAATAATTGGCGCAACGTTGGTGATGCCATTTAGGCGAAACAGAATCGTAAAAATGACAATCGCCAGAATGAAATTGGCAATTGGCCCCGCCACAACAATTGCCATGCGCTGCCAAACATTTTTGCCAATAAAAGAAATTTTTCTTTCGTCAGGAGACATTTTGGCAATTGCTTCCAAATCCGGCATCGAAGCGCCATTGCGATCGCCATACATTTTGACATAGCCACCAAAAGGCAGCAGACGGAAATTCCACAAAGTACCGTGTTTATCAGTAAATCCAAAAAGCCTTTGGCCAAAACCAATAGCAAATTCATCAATCTTGACACCACACAAACGCGCCACCCAAAAATGGCCAAATTCGTGGATGAAGACAATCAGTGAGATGATTGCGATAAAGGAAAACAGATTGTGTAAAATTATTTGAGTGAGTGCCATTTAGTTGTTTTGATTGGTTGCTATGCGTCTAGAGCCTGTCTTCAAACTCATCACAGCTCGCTTTTCCACAAATTTTGGCTCGTTTTCCGGCAAAATTTTTTGCAGTGTTTGAGCGTTAAAAAATCGCGAAGCGATTTTAGCGAAAACGGGCATGAGCGCAAAGCGCGAATCCCGATAAGATACAGCGGCAAAATTTTGCCGAAAAGTCGCTCAAAATTTCTGAAAAATCGAGCTGTGATGAGTTTGAAGACAGGCTCTAGCTTTTTCGTCAAAAAAAATCACCTCTTCAACTGAGGAAAGTTTTTTGTGAGAAATTTTATTTAGTGTTTTTTCAACAATTTTGCTGATGCAATCAAAAGTGATTTCACCATCAAGAAATTTTGCAACTGCAATTTCATTAGCGGCATTGAGCACAGTTGGCGCACTTCCATCAATTTCAAGAGCTTCACGGCAAATTCTAACGGCAGGAAATTTTTTTTCATCGACGGCAAAAAATTCCAATTTTTGTAACTTGGCTAAATCAAGCTTTTGATGCCTGATTTTCATGCGGTTGGGAAATGTCAAAGCATAGGAAATCGGCACTTTCATATCTGGCAGACTAATCATGGCAAGGCTTGAGCCATCAAGATAATTAACCATACCATGCACAATTGATTGCGGATGCGTAAGAATTTTTATCTGATTTTTTTTGAGCGGAAAAAGATGGAAGGCTTCAATCATCTCCAAACCTTTATTCATCATGGTTGCTGAATCGATGGAAATTTTGGCGCCCATTTTCCAGTTTGGATGTTTGAGCGCTTCCGCAACGGAAATTTTTCTAAAATCTTTTTTGGAATTGAAAAATGGCCCGCCTGATGCGGTGAGCACAATGTCGTCAATCATCGCCAAATTTTCATTTTCAAAAATTTGGAAAATGGCATTATGTTCGGAATCAACCGGAATGATTTTTACTTTGTGCTTTTTTGCCTCATCCATCAAAAATTTTCCGGCACAAACCAGAGATTCCTTATTGGCAAGAGCGATATTTGATCCAGCCTTGATAGCATTTAGCGTGGGAAGCATACCAGCAAAGCCGACAATTGCCGCAACGAACAGATCACATTTGATTTTTGCCACTTCCAGAATCGCTTCCCAACCGCACAAAATCTCACAATTTTTTAAGCTGGATTTCAGTTTGGGAAAATGTTTTTCATTTTCGATAACCACATAGCGAGGCTTGAACAGCAAGGCTTGCGAGATCAGGGTCTTAACATCATTTTTTGCAACCAAGGCAATAATTTCAAAATCATCTGGTGAATTTTTTATCACCTCGATGGTGTTTTTACCGATTGATCCGGTTGATCCAAAGATGGAAATTTTTTTCTTCACTTGCGTCCAGGTTTGTATTTTGGCTTGTATTGTTTGGCTTCCTTATCAATCAGGGCTTCAAGCTCGACCGCTTTTCTTTGTGTTTTATCAAGCGCAAAAATGATCTCCGGCACAATTCTTAATTTTACTTTTTTTGCCAACTCATAACGAAAATGCGGCGCTGCATTGTTCAAGGCCTGTGTTATTTTTTCATGCGCCGACTCATTGCCAAAAATATCGATGAAAATTTTGACATTCTTGGCATCGGGACTGACATCGGCCTCAAGCACTGTTATCAGACTTCCCGGCACTGACAAAATATCATCACGCAAAAAAATTTCCGACATTAGACGTTTGATATTTTCACCGATTTGAAGTTGACGTTGGGATTTCATTTAGAACTTTTTGTATTGATGCACACCTTGCAACACGATGTTGAAGGTGCAAAGCTTGATTGATTGTGGATTAAGAATATCGGAATGGTGCACTGATGCGGTGAGTAGTTTTTGCTCCTCGTGGCTGTAGGCGAGATATTGGTAATCGCTTTTGTTAAATGGATGATTTTCAAAATACATTTCGGTTTCAAGCTTGCCGAATTTTGGATGGTAGATATTCATATTGATGTGCGGAGAGCGTCCTGCCGTGCCTCCAGGCATTATGGTGATGAAGTGATAATTGCCGATATTGTCAGAAATGGCACGTCCGGACATGCTAAAAAATCTGTCGATATATTCGCTATTTGGTTCAAGCAAAGTGTGATATTTTCCCGCGGCATTGGTTTGCCAAATTTCAACTACTGCGTTTTGAATCGGCACACCGAAAGAGTCGGTGATCGTTCCCTGAACAAAAATCACTTCACCAAAAGCGCGATAAAATGAACCGGTTTTTTTGGCTAAATTGTTGGTGGTGGCAAAAACATCCGGCATTGACAAATCAGCAGCAAAAAAGCGTGAAGGAGTTGGAGTTTGCGGCGAAAAAAGCGATGGCGCTTCTTTGGAATAAGTGTTCATCGCCTTACCTTGAATGTCAGTAAATTCAGGCAAAGCGATGGGTTTGGTTTCTTCGTTACTGTAGATTTCCTTTGGAGTTTCGTCAGCCAAAAGAGGTAAAGAAATGAATAAAAAAACCAGCAATTTGTAAATCATAAATCGTGTCTTTATTCGTGCATCGTGCATCGCGCATCGTGCTTCGGTAGTTTTAAACCACGAAGCACGAAGCACGAAACACGAAGCACGAAATACGCCAGACATAAATTTGCATAACAAATCGTAAACCCTCATACCTTTGGTAACGTCACCCCTCTTTGCCCCATATACTTCCCTGCCCTCATGTCATAGGAAATCTCACACGGTTTGTCACCCTTGAAAAACAGAAACTGGCAAACACCCTCAAAAGCATAAATTTTTGCCGGCAATGGAGTTGTGTTGGAAAATTCCAGAGTCACATGTCCTTCCCAGCCAGGTTCCAATGGGGTTACGTTAACGATAATACCGCAACGCGCATAAGTTGATTTGCCGACACACACAACCAAAACATCTTTGGGAATTCGAAAATATTCTACCGTGCGCGCTAGAGCAAAGCTATTTGGCGGAATAATGCAAACATCGGTTGTGCGATTAACAAAGCTGGTTTCACAAAAATTTTTTGGATCAACAATTGCCGAATCAATGTTGGTAAAAATTTTAAATTCATTCGCAACGCGCGCATCGTAGCCATAAGATGAATTGCCGTAGGAAATGATTTTATTGCCATTACTATCAACTCTAATCTGTTCTTCAGCAAATGGTTCGATCATGCCTTGTTTTGCAAGTGCAGCGATTGATTTGTCGGAAAGGACTGTCATTTCTATTTACGATTTACGATTTACGATTTACGAGTTGCAATTTCTTAAATCGTAAATCGTAAATCGTAAATCGTAAATTGGTTGTTAAGTAAAATTCTGTGTCTGGAATATTTCGTGCTTCGTGCATCGTGCTTCGATAATTTTAATCCACGTAGCACGGAGCACGGAGCACGGAGCACGAAAAAGACACAAAATTTTAAGAACAATCCGTAAATTATTCATGCACGACATTTCCTACTTACACGACATCCTAATCCTTCTATTTGCCTCCGTCGCCATTGTCATTATCTTCAAACAAATGGGTTTGAGTCCGGCACTTGGTTATCTCGTGGCTGGCGCGGCAATTGGTCCTTTCGGATTCGGCGTTTTAACCAGCACTGAAACCACAAAATCTCTTGCCGAGCTTGGGATAGTTTTTTTGCTCTTTGCTATCGGACTTGAGCTTACCATCGACAAACTACTTGCTATGCGCAAATATGTTTTGGGATTTGGCGGTATGCAAATCATCACAACCGCTTCGTTTATTTCCTTCATCTGTTATCGTTTCATCCATCTTTCCGCCGAAACTTCGATAATAATCGGCAGCGCGCTTGCAATGTCTTCAACGGCAATCGTCATGCAGGTGATTTCTGAACATGGCGAGCAATCAACGCGCGTCGGACGTTTGGCCTTTTCAGTGTTACTGATGCAGGATCTGGCAGTAATTCCGATTTTTGTTCTTCTGCCTCTTCTTTCAAAAGTTCATCTCAATATCGCAAGCGCACTTGGCGGGGCATTGCTTAATGCCGCGATAGCAATGGCAATAATTTTTGCCATTGGACGCTTGCTGCTACGCCCACTCTACCGCATGATTGCTGAATCACAAAGCGATGTCCTGTTTTTAAGCTTCACTTTAATCGTCGTTCTCGGCGCGGCTTTTTTTAGCGATTATTTTGGATTATCCTATGCGCTTGGCGCTTTCATCGCCGGCCTAATGGTTGCTGAAACCGAATATAAATACCGCGTTGAAGATGAAATTCTCTCGCTGAAATCTCTATTTTTGGGACTGTTTTTTATGACAATTGGCATGTCGTTTGATTTCGATTTGCTGCTTAAAAGCCTGCCATACATCATTTTGGCTTCACTGGCGCTGATCGCGACCAAATCCTCAATCATCATCATTTTGTGTCGGATTTTCCGCTTTCCTTTGGCGCCGGCAATTCACACTGGATTACTGCTTTCACAAGGTGGCGAATTTGCCTTTGTGGTATTTTTGATGGCAGTGCATCAAAAGCTGATTCCACTCGATCTATCACAATTTCTGATGACCGTCACAACTTTCACCATGGCGCTCACACCTTTGCTTGCAACATTGGGACGTAAGCTCAAAGCACAACTCTACACCAAAGAAATTTTGCGCGATAACAAGCTGAAAAGAGAAATCGGCGATATTGAAAAACATATCATCGTAATCGGATTTTCTAAAACTGGCCGCATCGTCTCACACATTTTACGCAAACGCGGAATTAGCTACATCGTGCTCGAAAATAATCACCGCATCGTGCGCATCGAAAAAAATAACGGCTATAACATCTATTATGGCGATTCCATGAATATCGACATTCTGCGCTATATCGGCATTGAGCGCTGCGAATCGGTGGTAGTTGCAATGGAAGATGAAATCGCCTGCATGAAAATCACTCGCTTCATCCATGAAAATTTTCCGCATATCGCGGTGATCACCAAATCGGAAACTATCAACAATGCCGACCGTTTCAAAAAAGTTGGCGCCAGCTATGTGGTTTCCAAAAATCTCGAAACCGGCCTGCAATTAAGCCATGCTGCTCTGGCTTCAATTGGCACTAGCAGCTTGGAAATCAACAACGCTTTAAACGCTTTTCGAGAAATTAATTCAGAGGTAGTAAAGGATATTGTGATGTTTGATGAAAATGCTGGCAGCGGAGAAATTTTTGAAAAGAAAGAAAGACCAAGTTGACTTTTTTTCAACATTGAATTTGATTGCACCCCTTTTTTTCATAGGTTTAAGAACCTGTTCAAAATCTCGCTGCGATGAGCCAGAAATGGCGGATTCACGAGCATCGCACCGCAGCGTATCACAGACATACGTGAGGAGCGAAGCGCAGGGAATTCGCCATTTCTGGCTCATCGCAGGTAGAGATTTTGAGCAGGTTCTAAGGCTTTCATTTAGTTGGTGCGACACGCGTTGCTCCTAAAATTAAGTGCCATAGCTTTTAGATCTCATGCCAAAAACGGCCGTTTAGGCCGTTTTCTCGGGGCGTAGCGCAGTCTGGCTAGCGCATCTGGTTTGGGACCAGAGGGTCGGGAGTTCAAATCTCTCCGCCCCGACCAAAGGAACCTCCAAAAAACCATGAAAGAAATATTCTTCTGCGCAACTCTGATCCTTCTCAAATCAATTTCGGCAATGGCTTGGAGCGGTTATGATTATGACAACAAAACTGAAGTTGATATCGGACCGGGAAATCTGGTGCGCGAAGGTCTGATGATCCAATTTTACGATAACAAAGACGACAATTATCACACCGCCAAAGTGCTGTTCATGCAATCAGCTGCCGGCGGCACAGAAATTCAACTGCACGATCTCGACACCAACAAAGATCGCACTTTCATTATGTATGATTGAAATTAAAAACCACACATCTAGAGCCTGTTTTCAAACCCAGCGCGTTTCGATTTTGCCCAAATTTTGTGCGACTTTTTGGCAAAATTTTGCCGCTGTATCTGGCATACTGCAAAAAATTTTGCCAAAAAACGAGCCAAAATTTGGGCAAAATCGAAACGCGCTGGGTTTGAAAACAGGCTCTAGTTAGTCCATCCTGAAATACCTCCTAACCCCACATTCCACTTGCCTCCACAAGACTTTTTAACTATCTTTTTTTACCAGAAATCGAGTGGTCGCCCCTCATTTTCTGGCAAATAAATTCAGTAAAAATTAACAGAAATTCATGCAGCCGACTAAAATCGATAATCGTCAGGAAGATATTTTTAGGGGAAGATTGAGCAACGAGCTCAACCCCAAACATGAGATGATGATTTTATCCCGCCTGATTCCGTGGGATAGTTTGGAGTCTGAATTTTCTGATCTTTACCAATCGAATGGAAGTGTCGGCGGTCAGCCTCCAAAGCCAATCCGCTTGATGATTGGAATTCTTTTGTTGCAACATCTGCACAATCTTTCTGATGAACAAGTTGTGTGTGGCTGGGTAGAAAATCCTTACTGGCAATTCTTCTGTGGCTACGACTTTCTGCAATGGAACTTCCCAATTGACCCATCTTCTCTCACTCGCTTCAGAAATAGGATTGGAGCCAATCGCATGGAAAAAATCCTTTCCCTAACTGTTTCTGTAGCCGTTGAATCAAAAGCAGTAAAAGTGAAAGATTTAAAAAAGGTGAATGTCGACACCACCGTGATGCCAAAGAACATCAAGTTCCCCACCGACTCAAAGCTTTACGACAAAGCTCGAAAAAGATTGGTCAAGCTTGCCTCCAAATACGAAATTGAACTCAGACAAAACTACAACCTCGTCGCCAAAACTCTTCTGCGTAAAATCTCAGGATATCTTCACGCTAAACAAATGAAGCGCACAAGGAAGGCGATCAAGCATTTGAGGACTATTGTTGGAAGAGTGGAAGCAAGAAGGGAAGCTGGGCCTCTGTAGGCTTAAAGGGATTATTGGTGATCAGATCAATGCCATCCTAACCGCAGCAGGACACAATCTCCAGCTGATCCTAAATCACATCAGGAAGTTGCTGAAACTTGGAAAACTAAAGAATTTTTTAATCCAAATTTTACTTCGACTGCTGGAGATTTTTCTGCCAAAAACTTATCGGTTTGGGAATTGTTGAGAGTGGGAAGTGGGTTCTTCAGGGGGGACTAATTATGCCCAAGATTCTATCGATTTGAAAAAAATGCTGAAAGCGAAAAATTGGTTCTTCAGTGGGGGCTTCTTAATCGAGAAAAACTGGAAACTATATTTATCTAACAATTCCGCGAATTGAGTTGCGAATCTTTAAAATAAATTTTCTAACACACATTAGTGGCTTAAAGACGGACATCTTTTTCATTATTTTGTAAATATCATTTTTGGTTACTTTGAGATCATATTCAAGAATATTGGGAATATCGCGATTTAGCAGAATTACGTCGCAAAACAAGGATAGATCATTGTAATTGACCAACTTTTTTGAAGTGAGTTTTGTCACGAGAGGAGTCTCGGCAGAAGTCGTTCTTTTTGTATTTTTTTTCTTCTTAAAAAATGCCAAAATTACCACAGTAAAATGATTGAGACTCAAACTATTAAGAATAAAAAATGGCGGGAGATCTCTTAGTAAGAATGGCTTACATAAAATAGCGCCTCCCTTTTTGATCAAAAGCTCGTCATCAATAAGTATAGCATCAGAAGTTTCGCCACTACCGAGCAATCTTGCCGCCAAAAAATCTGCCACTTCAACTTCACCATCATCCTCAAGAACCCTCACTAGCGAAGTTAAGTGATCGTAAAACATCAGGGAATTTTTGGTAAAAACCATGTAACGCTCATTCTCGCCGCTTGGCAATTGATTTCGCGCCGATTGCAACATTTGACCAAATTGAGTTTCATCACTCACATTATCACTTTTTAACAGGTGATAATTTATGCCTTCTTTTTCAAGAGAAGAGTAATCGAAATCGCTGAAAATGCTGAGAATAAATAGAGATTTATTGCCGTATGATTGCGCCTTAAATGACCTTATCAGAGTGCTTAAATCATCTTCTCTGCGATTGAGAAAATAGATCATGTTTACGCGCATTTTCTCAGATCGCGCAAAATACATTTCTTCGATCTCTTTTCTTCTGACGAAATGTTGCTCGTATAATTTCTTTAGCTGAACCGCTAGATCAAATTTCTCCTTCATCAAATTTTGTAAATCTTCCACCATAGTTTTCACCGCTGGCTTGTTATTCAATGCCCATTCGTGATGTTGAAGAATTGAAGAGGCTTTTTCTTCGGGAGTTTTTCCATCGATATACAAAACTCTGTCGCCGAAATTCTTTTTGATAAAACTATTGTTGTCACAAAGCGGTAAAGCGCCACCGGCGATGATTTCAAAAATACGAGAAGTGGCAATTTCTGTTTCTAAGTGTGCTGAATGACTGATTGCAAGACCTAACAAAGATTGTGAAATAGTCTTGAATAGTGATGTTCCATCAAAGGCTATTTCGCCTTGATAACTTGCAAAATTTTTCCATGGCTCAGACTTTCCTAGTTTTTTAGGGCCGTAAATTTTTAGCACCGATTTCTTGTCAAGAATTGTGAAAACGTCATGAAATCTTTGTTGTGGATTTGCATTATTTTTGTCCCAGCCAATTCCGCAATAAAACACACCAGATCTGCCATCGTAAAAATCAAAATATGGACCGGAATTGGTGTGATTTAATCTAATCTGCGGAAATAGATGCTGATAGCCTTGGCAAAAGCTGTATCTGTAAAAACACTCGTCAGCAAAACTTGAGCCACAAGAAATTGAATCATGGTTTGAGGCCATGCTGGCGGCGTATCTTTCATAATTCCAATCGTGAAGAAACTTTAGAGGATTCCACAATAACAGATAGGAGAAGCCGTCATATACGCGTGGTGATGTGAAATGCAGGTTGATGACAAAATCAACATCGTCGTTTGTGATAATTCGATCCGAAGCATGAATGTCATTTTCAAGATCGATCACCTCGCCTTTTCGATTGATGACCAACACATTTTTATTAAGAGATTTCGCTGCGCTGGAAATTCTTTTTATGGTTTCGTTCTCTGCAGCTTTGGCGTGAGGCCAATCGCATAAAAGTGCGAAACAATTTTTTGATGAGCTGCTTAACATGATTTATCTCTTCTCCTTAATAAAATTATGACGGCGCTAATGACGAAAATTGAGTAAGTCGCAAAGAAGTAATAAAGCGCGCCGTTCTTATATTTGATCTTTATCTCATGTGATCCGGCGTCGAGATTAATCCTCATCAAACCCTCGTCACTTAGCTCATATTTCACCGGCTTATTATCGACGTAAAAACGGATTCTTTCATTCGGCCAAAACAGGTAACTGATTGAAATTTTATTATTGGAGCTAGTCGAGAATTGAATCTTATTGGCGCCATTAGTTTTGAAGTTTTTGACATCAACATCCTCGCCATCGGACAAAATTTTAATGTAGCCGTTATTGTATTTTTCTTCCACCGAATTCGCGATCTTGAGGGGCGCTACAACAATATTATCCTTTAGCGCTAAAATCTTTTTTGGATTTGAGTTATCGATATATTTCAAAAGCTCTGAATCGTTGTAGGGACTGGCCTTGTCGTAGATAATAAAATCAGCGCCGGTTGCTTTGAGGAAATTAATATCTGGATAAAAAGCCCAAGCTCCCGGGGTTGGATTCCGCAACTTCACAATATCTCTGTAGCTCAAAATTGTAGCGATGTGAGCCTCGTAACCAAGGTAAGAAGATATCTTGTTTTCAGAGTCACTATTTGAGTTGTAAATCCAAGGATAGTTCTTCGATGTGTAGGAGGTAAATTCTGGAACAATATCAATATATCTGCTTAGAGCTTTGGTCGAATTGGACTCGAAATAATTTCTTAACTTAACTTCGTTTGCATGATCAAGAATGACATTACCAGCTCTAGACGATAACAATATTTGCTGATCTCTGGAATAGTTATACATGTCGTTCAGCGGAACAAAAAATATCACGATTATCGCCAAAACTTGAGCTGTTTTTCCGCTGAAAAAACACAAAGAAAATAAAAAAATCAGAACCGCGATAAATTCAAAAACAAGGCTTCCGCTTAAAGCAAGTAATCCTGATTGATTTGCGCAGAGAGCTACAGCCAAGAGAGTCACGTAAATTGCTAAAACTTTCTTAACGCTACTCAAACCATCAATATCTTTAGTGAAATATTGCAACATCGCACCTACAGCAATCATCACAAAAATATTGGTGAGCATCAGATATCTTTGATAAATGTGCATCCCGCCGATCGGCCTTAACAGGTAATAAAATAGGTCACTTAGAGCGGTAGAATTTCCAAATGTAATTAGGACGCTGATAAGAAAAATAATTAGCGAGATGCCAAATGTTTTGAAAGAATACTCCGAGTTAAATTTTTCTTTTTTCAAATTTATGAAAAACACCAATGCGATAGTTATTGATAGAATGCCGAGTATCAAAGTTGATTCATAAACCGGCGCATCTTTTAGGTGAATATTGTGAGAAATTGCTCGCAATAAAAAGAGCGGAGAATCTGCTAAAGCATGAGCAGAGCCATTTAAACCAAAGTCTCCCGCCGGATTGGTAAGAATAAAAAATTTGTGAACAGCTAGGTAAAAAGGCAGAACAATAAGAGTGGCAAGGAATGCCGGTGATAGCGCTGTAAATATTTTTCTTATCGCAACATCGTAGCTAAAATATGAGTAGTGATAAGATGTTACAAAAATACCAATCAATATAAGCGTAGCCATCGACAGAGTCACATATCCGCTGGTGTAAATTAGTATGAATGTCGCTGCAGATAGTATGAAATTTTTACGAGAAAATTTTTCTCCAAGAGATAGAGCGCAATAAATTCCGACTGGCAAAAGCCAAACATAAAAAGGGAACGTAAAAAACGTTAAAGCCCTTACCACATATATGGAAAAGCTGTAACCAACCGCGACAAAGACGGCAGTTGTGTAGTTAAACTTAAAAAATCTTACGCAGAGCTTTTGCAGAAAATAGCAGGACAAAAAGGCGTGGATGTAAAACATGATCACCATGATGAAGATCGTATTTTCCGGCGTTAAATACTTCATCGGAATCGCCGCGCAGAGGATTATAAATGGATTATAAATAATCAGATTTGGCCTGAGAAAAAACTCGGAAGATCCGCCCCAAGTATAAAAATCTACACCAAAAAAATTCAGACTCTTGAACTGAGATATCACATTTATCAACTGCGGAACCCACAATATCACATTATCGCCAATCAAGGCAAATCTCGCGTCCGCACCTTCTTTGCGCAAAGACTCTAAGAAAAATAAAGTGGTAAAGATTGCAGAAACTACGAGCATCTTATGCTTACAAAATAGAACGAAGCCATGCCTGATTATTTTATCCAACGAAGCCTCAAGTCTTTGATAGTAAACTGTCATTTATTTTATTAATTTTTTTGCAACGAACTGAAATCCAGCGCTTGGATCATCTGAATAATTATGCAGATCTTCATACCTGCCCCCAACACCACGATAAAAATCATTGAAAGAAAATAGGTGTCCGTCTTCAACAATCTGTAAATTCTCCTCTCTAAAAAGATTCGACCACCACTCCTTACTCTTCAGCGTGACGTGATAAATCACGCCAGTCTTGGGATTGGAATATTCCAACAAAGAACATGTGCCGATAAAATAGCCGTCATCAGTCAGATGATCCTGAATGTTTTTTAACATCTGATTCAATCCGGACTCCGGTA
Source organism: Alphaproteobacteria bacterium RIFCSPLOWO2_01_FULL_40_26 (assembly GCA_001767955.1). Classification (GTDB taxonomy): domain Bacteria; phylum Pseudomonadota; class Alphaproteobacteria; order Rickettsiales; family UBA1997; genus UBA2645. The sequence goes on from MEMO01000017.1 coordinate 47,223, forward strand.
TGTGCTCGAGAACTTCCCATGAAGTTATTAGATCAAACTTCTTTTGCTTTTCTGAGGAATCAACGAAGGAAAATTTTTTGGTTACGTCGCAGGTAAAAAAATTCTTGGGCAAATTACGCCAGTAATTGTTGTTAGCTCTTAAACAAGTATCCGATCCATCTATCCCAATAGATAAAACTCCCTCTATGGCAAAATCAAAAACCAGAGCCCCTGCTCCACATCCGATATCCAAAAAGGACATATTATCTCCGAATATCTCCTTTGCTTTTTTGACTAATCTTGGATATCTAACCAATCCCTCTAATGTTGATTCTGGAAAAATATGATCACTGCTTTCAACGGCAATTCTATGATCAGTGATGAGTTTTATCTCACGATTATGGAGTAAAATATTCGATCCATTTGATTCGAGAATTCTTATGACATCTCCGTAAAGAATTGCATTACCACTAAAAATTTCAGCCAAGACTAATTTGCTGTTAATGATGTTCCACTCCACGTGCCTGAGAATTCCTTCAAGTCTTTCCACACTCTGATTTGCGGTATCAATACGCTTTAGTAGATCGCGATTAGTTATGACTCCCGACTTCTTTAAAAGTTTTCTGAAAATGTCCTTAAGCCAATCGTGAAGAGCCTTCATAGGTTTTGATTAAATTATATTTTTGGCTCGATCTTCTCGAGAGCTAAGATTTTTTTTAGTTTAGAATTATCTAACAGCGTTACCAAAGGCCTCTTGGCGATAGAAACCCAATTGGATTCTTTGGCTAAAATTGATTTGATATTTTCAGCGCCAAATCCGTGCCTATTGGCAACTCGCAGAATTATATTATGCTTAGAATATCCGATGTCAGCACAAATATTCACCGTGCCAAAATTATCGCCGCGCTCAATGAGCTGTAGTGCGTAAAGAGAGGCGGAATTAAAATCTAAAGAACTGCGACAAGAATCAGAGAAGGCTTCCACTTTTTTACCACTCGCAAAATCATCGACTATCATGTCGTAAAAATGCTTTTTATTGGCGAGACTTGGGCCGATTAAGAACGGATAATGAATCACGCTATAACCACGAGATAAAACTATTTTCTCAGCTAAGGATTTTTGTTTGCCATATTCGTTAAATGGTACGTGATCATCAGTCTCTTTGAATCGATATCCGTCAAAACTCTCGCCGTAAACAGAGTCAGTTGATGAGTAATAAAATGTACGAATTGAGGGAATTTTATTAATGATATTGCCCAAGGCGACGATGTTAATTCCCCAAGCAAATTGCGGATCTTTTTCCACATTATCTGGATGGTGATAAGCCGCCAAGTAAATGACGTCGAGCTTGGTGTTAAGCTTCGATAATTGATCACAGAATGAATCAACTTCAGCAAAATCAGAAATGTCAAGATCGAGCCATTTAACCCTCTCGTGCGAGATTGAAGCTGATGAATTTTTGGTCTTAGTCGCGATTATGTTTAGCTCAGTAGTCTCTAAAATATTCTTTAGAAAATAAGACCCGATATAGCCTGATGCGCCTATTATTAAAAAAGTTCTACTCATCTCGATAAATATCTTTTTTGCCGATTGGTTTTTCTTCCACTCCCAGATCATACATTGAGATCAAGGAAGCTTCTTCCAGATACTCGAAAGAATGTGAGACATTTTTTTCAATTACAAACATGTCTTCAGCCTTTATTAAGAAGGACTCAACGCGATCATATTTTTTTAGCACTAAATTAAATTTTCCAGAAATCACAAAAAACATCTCGCGATTATTTTTGTGATAATGCCCACCACGAATACTTCCAGGAAATGAGTTGATAAAATTAATCTGACTCCAACCGCTACTAACAAGCTGCCTTATCTTTCCCATCTGATTTTCAAAAACAAATTCTGGCTCCAGAAATTTTATCATTCCTTCGATATTTCTTTTCATGAGTTAGCTCCTGTGGTTTATTTCTTTTTCAATAATTGGCACCGCGTTGTGAGCCGATACCTGCCTGTATATCTTGCCAATATACTCACCCAAAATACCGATTAAAAAAGCGTTAATAGCTATCGATGCCAATACCAGAACTAGTATGGCCGTAACCCCTCTAGGCAACTCAGGATTCATAAACAATTTATCAATAATAAACCATCCGGCAGCAGCCATTGAAAATACTCCAACAGCGGCACCAATTATCGAAGCTATTCTAAGTGGAAAAATGGAGGTGTTGATTATGGCATCCATGGCTAATTTTATCATTTTAGACAAAGGAAATTTACTCACTCCAGCAACTCTTTGATCGCGAGAATATTCTATCCCTCTACGCGAATAACCGAAGCCAAAAATCACTCCACGCAGGTAAGGATCGCATAGCTTCACCTCTTTCAAATTCGCAATCACGTCCCTATCAATCAGCATAAAATCACCGGCGTCGTTAGGAATATCGTAATCACTTATACCGCGAACCAATCTGTAAAAAACCTTTCTAAGTCCATTGATAAAAGCACTTTCTTTCCGGTCCTTCCTGATTCCGTAAACAATTTTAAATCCCTTTTTTCTGTAACTTAACATCTCTGCCAACATCTCAGGTGGATCTTGCAAATCGGCGTCAAATTCTATCGCAGCAGCACCATTGGATTTTGCGTATCCCATCCAAATTGATTTCTGATAACCAAAATTCTTAGAAAAACTATAAACCATTATTCTGCGATCTTTTGCGGCGAGCTTCTCTAGCTCAAAAAAGGTATTATCCGTACTGCAATTATCGGTAAAAATTATTTCAAAATCATAAGCGTCAGACAAACCATCGAGAACATTTGACATCCTCTTATAGTATTCAGCGACTATATCCTCTTCGTTATAAACCGGAGTAACAATCGAGATAAGTTCTTTAGAATTTGTCATAATGAGTTGTTTTTTATAATTATTTTTATTCCGTCTCTTAAAGAAGTTTTTGATGTCCAGCCCGGCAATATTTTTTCAGAATATGGTCGCATGATTTGAAGAGGATAATAAGGCTTCCCCCCCCAGTTAGCACTAAAGGATTTTTTCGATATTTCGAAAATCATGGCGACGATCTGCCTTAAAGAATATTTCTCCTTACCTCGCAAAGCGTAGACCTTGTGATATCCATCCAAATCAGACTCTCTATTAGAAACAAGTTGTGCTGCTGTCAGATAACCATCCACAACATCATCTATGAAAACCATGTAGAACAGCTGCCTTCCTTCAGTTAAATCATATTTCGCACCATTTTCTGCACTAAAAAGTGAATTGATAAATTTCTTTCTGTGATCGCCGTAACCGTAAACATCATAAAGCTTGAGAGTGATAGCCTTAATTCCAGAAGAGATCGCGTAATATTCGATTATGTTTTCAAAAGATTTTTTAGTTGCGGCATAAAGAGCGATTGGCTCATATTTTTTCTTGCCACCGTAATGCTGCCAATAAGTGCTAGTACTAACGATATTTTTACATCCATGATTTTTCATTGCCTCTAAAATAAATGCTCCAAGCTTTATGTTTGAGTCAATCATGCGAGAGATTGCCGAGCTTTCATGCTCATAATTTCCAAAAGCAGCAAGATGAAATACTAAATCGAAATTTGAACTACCAAACGCCACATCAATGGAATCATAATCTTCATCAAAATAGAAAAATTTTATTCTATTCAACACATCTCCAACTATACTTAAATTAGAATCTCTGCGCACTAAAATTGATACGTTATGTCCTAGCGCAACTAAACGCCTCAATAAGAACTTCCCAATAAATCCAGTAGCTCCAGTTACTAAAATATTTTTCTTCTTAGTCATTTTTCAAAATTTAAATTCTTAACCGACAAGCTATCTACCATAATTTTAGAAGCAATTCCCGCACTCTTCGCCGCCTGCATATCGCTTTCTTTATCCCCAATTATCAGAGATTTTTTTGGATCAATATTAAATTCTGCAATCGCCTTTAAAAGCATGCCGGGATTAGGTTTGCGATCGAAAGAATCCTGGCGGTATTTTTTAATTTTTGCTTCGATGTGATAGGGACAGTAAAAAGTTTTAGTAATTTTTATGCCGTGTTTTTGGAATTCATTTTCCATCCATTTAGTTAGTTCAAGAAATTGTTCTTCCGTATAAAAACCCTTAGCAATTCCAGCCTGATTTGTGACCACAATAAGCAAATAGCCAAGCTCCTGTGCACGTTTACAAAAATCAAAAATTCCGTCGACAAAATGAAATTTTTCTTTCTCAAAAACATGTCCATGATTGATGTTGATTACACCATCACGATCGAGGAAAAGTGCTTTGTTTTTTGTTAAGCTTGGCAGCTCTTTTTTTGCTTTTGTGTAATCTTCCGGAACGCCGATATCGATGAAATATCCATCTGCAATAAATGCTTGTGGCTCAACTTCTAACAAGTGTTTGGCAAGAAAATCAGACTCAAAAGAAAATTGTTCTTGGAGTGAGAATTTCTGAAAAATTTTTGGATTTAAAAGATAAATTCCAGCATTGATAAATCCTGGATTTTTTTCTGACGACTTTTCTTCAAAATTTTTAATCAAAGAATTTTCATCAAAAATCACGCGACCGTAACGGCTGCAATCATCCATTTTACGCAAAACCATTACGAGATTGCCACAGCGAGAAAATAATTTGGAGTAATCGACTTTTAAAAAACTGTCGCCGTTAAGCACTAAAACAGGTTTGTTTTGATCGATAAATTTTAATGAATTTACAATTGCTCCACCTGTGCCCAAAGGCTTGTCTTCTCTGGCGTAAACAACTTCCATGCCGAGATATGAATCACCAAAATATCCGATGATTTTTTCCTGCAAATATCCGACGGAAATCACCACTTTTTTCACGCCGTGATTACGCAAATTTTGCAAAAGATAGGCTAAAAAAGGTCTTCCAGAAATATCTGCTAAAGATTTCGGAACGTCTTTTACAACCGCTTGCAGTCTGGTTCCGAAACCACCTGCTAAAATTATTGCCTGCATTTGCCAAAAAAATGATCTTCGATCAAAGCACAAATTATATGGCCGCAGGCGATATGACCTTCCTGAATTTTTGGCGTTTCGTCGGATGGAATATTGATTTGGTAATCAGAAATTTCGCCGATATCTCGTCCTTCTCTGCCTAAAAATCCAACGGTGATAATTTTTTTTGCCTTCGCTGATTTCATGGCTTCAACGACGTTTTTGCTGCGGCCGGAAGTTGAAATTCCAATTAAAATATCGCCATCATTTCCAATTGCCTGAACTTGGCGCGAGAAAGAATAAACATAGCCGTAATCATTGCCAATCGCGGTTAAAGCTGATGTGTCAACTGTGAGTGCGATGGCATTTAACGCCGGACGATCATAGGAAAGTTTGCTTACCAACTCTGCTGCCAAATGTTGTGAATCAGCCGCTGAACCACCATTGCCACAAAACATGATTTTATTGCCACGCTGCAAAGATTGCACACAAACATTGGCGATAATTTCGATATTTTTTTGTAGATTTTCGTCAGTCAAAATTCTTTCGAATAAATCACGAGTTTTGGTGAGTTCTGAAACGATGTAATTTTTCATTTGTTTATTCTCCAACTTTGCGAGCCTTCATCAACAAAATGACAGGGCATGGTTCTGCCATTTTTCTCTTGTTCAAAAAGGCGCAGAATTTTCATTCTTTTTGATGGTGGAACGAGAAACATAAAAAACCCGCCACCACCAGCACCGGAAACTTTTCCAGCCATTGCTCCTGCATTCATCGCCACATCATAAATACGGTCAATATTGCTGTTGGAAATTTTTGTTGATGAGGCTTTTTTGGCTTCCCAGCCACGTCGCATTGATTCCGCCATTTCCATAATATTACCCTTGAGCAAAGCCTCTTTCATGTCATAAGCTTCCTGTTTGATCTTCGTCATCATTTCCAAAGTGTTGCCAGTTTTTTCTTCGATATTTTTGCTTTGCTCCTCGATGATATTGTGCGACTCGCGTGACACACCGGTGTAGAATAAAATCAGCGATTGCTCCAACTCAGACATGATCCATCTACGCACTTTAAGCGGGTTGATTATGGTTTTATCATCACCATAAAATTCCATAAAATTTACGCCGCCAAAAGTTGCGGCATATTGATCTTGCTTGCCGCCTTTCATTTTCAATTCTCTACGTTCGATATCGTAAGCGAGTTGCGCAATATCATAATCACCGAATGGAATTGATAGCCATTCAACATAGGCTTTAACAATAGAAACCGTAAGAGTTGAAGAAGAGCCGAGGCCAGAACCTGGTGGTGAATCGCAATAGGTTGTCATCTTGAAAGCGCCGAGCGGTTTGCTGTGGTTAAAATCTTTGACGATGCGGTTATAGATTGCCTTGTGCAATTTGAGATTGCCTTCCGGTTCAATGAAATTGGTAATTTCAGTTTCAAATTCTTCGTTGATGTCAGAAGCAACAAAACAAATTTTTCCATCATTCTTCGGCTTGATGGTGCAGCAGGCATAAAGATCAATCGTAGCATTCAAAACACAGCCACCATGCTGCAAATAAAACGCTTCCATATCAGTTCCACCACCGGCAAGGCCGAGGCGAAGCGGGGAGCGAGAACGAATTAGAAAAAGTTCAGACATTTTACCTGGTTAAAAATTTTTCGCCTTTGGCAACCCTCATACGCCAATAATCAAGGAGATCTTGCATGATCTTTTCGAATTTGATTTCCGGTTTCCAGCCCGTGTGTTTTTCAAATTTTTTAGTGTTTGGAACTTGCAAATCGGCATCAATTGGGCGCAATCTTTCCGGATCGGTCTCGATTTTGATTTTGCCTTTCATCACTGAAATTGAAATCAGGTAATCGAGCATTTCGCGAATGGTACAACTAAAAGTGCCGCCAATGTTGTAATATTCTCCGGCTTTTGGATTGACGGTGACCAGCATGTAATAAGCACGCACAGCATCACGCACATCGGCAAAAGTACGCAATGAATCGAGATTGCCAACCTTCACCACCGCTGGAATCAAACCCGCTTCGATCATGGCAATTTGTTTGGCGAAAGTGCTTTCAGCAAAAACATCGCCACGGCGTGGGCCGGTGTGGGTGAACATACGCGTGGTCATCACTGTCATGCCATAGGCTTCAGCGTAATAACGACCAACCAGATCAGTTCCGACTTTTGAAATGGCATAAGGCGAAGCGGGATGAAATGTGCATTCTTCATCAATCGGGAGTTTTTCTTTCGGCACGCGGCCAAACACTTCGCTTGATGCACAAACATGAATCACCGGTTTTAATTCCGGCATTTTACGCACCGCTTCCAAAACGCGCGCTGTGCCTTGAATATTGGTTTCAAACGTATCAAGCGGAGATTCAAAACTGGTTTGCGGATAGCTCTGCGCTGCGAGGTGGAAAATGTAATCCGGCCTGGATTTTTTCATCACATCATGAATCGAAATATAATCACGCAAATCGCCGTAGAGCAGATGGATGCGATCTTTTGTGTTAATGCGTTCAATGAGATGTGAAAGGTTGTCAAGCGGGCTGCGCCAACGACACATGCCATAGATTTCCCAGTCGGTATTTTCGAGTAAAAAATCAGTCAGATGAGAACCGACCATGCCGGTAATACCTGTGATCAAAGCATGCTTCTCTGTCATGAAGAAAGATTTTTAGAAATTTGTAAAAATTGATGGCGATTTTTTATAATTAATTTTTTTGCCCGCCATAAAATTCTGAATTTTTCACAGCAATTTTTGGAATATTTTATCTGCACCGCAACCGTTTCCAGCCTTTGCTTCAAGCCATTTGAAGCTGAAATATTTTCTCCGGTGTTAACATTAAAAACTGCAGTGATATTCACCGGATAAAAAAGATATTTCTTCTGTGAAGCCAGACTCATATTGAGTTCGTAATCCATTGAATAACGATTTTTTTCGTTAAATTTAAATTCATCAAAGATTTTTCTGCGATAATAAAAAGACTCACCAGAGCCGATAGGACAGTGTTTGATAAGATTTCTAACCGTCACCGGAATTGTAGCGCTGGCATCAAAAGAATTGTGCAAACCGATGCAATAATTATTGAAATACATCACATCGAATTGCGGGTTTTTTTTAGCATAATAGGCCATTTCTTCAAAAAAATTCTTATGCAAAAAATCATCAGCACCAAGAAAGCCAACCACATCTCCAGTCACATGCCTCAAAGCCAGATTGCGCGCATGAGAAATTCCTGAATCTTTTTCCTTAATCCAGAAAATAAGTTGCGGAAATTTTTTTTGATAATCGGCAATTATCGTATGGGTTTGATCGGTTGAAATGTCGTCGACAATCAATAGTTCCTTGTCTGAATAATTCTGCTCCAAAAAAGATTCGATGGCTTTAGGTAAAAATTTTTCTGCATTAAAGCTGGTGATAATTAACGAAATTTTCATGAAAATTTTTCTAGAAAGTTAAATGGCTGCTGCTTTGATTTTAGGCAATTTTTCATCTCATTTTTAAAAATCAAAATTTATGACAGACATAATCCCCTTCGATCAGCGCGATGGTTTTATTTGGTATAATGGTAATTTTGTGCCGTGGAAAGAGGCCAAGGTTCACGTGTTAAATCATGGTTTGCACTATGCTTCATGCGTGTTTGAAGGTGAAAGAATTTACAACGGAAAAATTTTCAAAGGCGAAGAGCATACCAAAAGACTTCATGCTTCAGCACAGCTGATGGATTTTACAATCCCCTACTCCCGCGATGATTTAAACAGAGCCAAAAATGAATTGGCAAAAAAACAGGGAATTGTTGATGGATATATGCGCTGCTTTGCTTGGCGCGGTTCCGACAAAATGGCAGTTTCGGCACAACATAACAAAATTCACGTCGCTATCGCCTGCTGGCCATGGCCGCCATATTATTCAGAAGAAGCGCGTCGCGCCGGTTTGAAGCTGAAATTTGCGCGCTACAAACGCCCTTCACCTGAAACTGCACCAACTGCCGCAAAGGCCGCCGGACTTTATATGATCTGCACTATTTCCAAACATGAGGCCGAGCGCGATGGTTATAATGACGCTTTAATGCTTGATTATCGCGGTTTCTTGGCCGAAGCAACCGGAGCCAATTTATTTTTGGTGATGAAAAATGGTGAGCTGCACACACCACTCGCTGATTGCTTTCTCAACGGCATCACACGCTTAACCGTGATTGATCTTGCCAAAAAACGCGGCATTAAAGTGGTTGAACGCCACATCAAGAAGGAAGAATTGGCCGATGCAATTGACGCCTTCTTAACCGGCAGCGCTGCTGAAATCACTCGCATCAGTTCGGTTGAAGACAAATACAACTATCCACAAGCAAGCCAGACAACGCTTGATCTCATGTATGATTACAATCAACTGGTTAGAAGCTGATGACAAAAAAAATTCTCAATTTCGCCGTCACAATTTTTGTAGCAATTTTCATTGTTACGATCTTTTCAACAGTCAAATCGGCAAGCTCGCAAAGCCGGAATTTTCGCGTTAAATCGCATTTACAATTTGATCAGAAATTTTCTGGCAACGCTTTTATTCTCGATGGCGACTCAATAAAAGTTGGCGGTAAGGAAGTCCGTCTTTTTGGACTCGACGCGCCAGAATATAACCAAAAATGCTTCAACGAAAAAAACAAAGAATATGCCTGCGGCCAGAAAAGCCGCGATTTCCTCATCAGTCTCGCCGGCGGAAAACAGGTTGAATGTTTTTATGCCATAAAAGACAAATATGATCGCTATCTTGGCAAATGCTATGTCGACAAACTTTCAATCAATGAAGAAATCATCAAAAACGGCATGGCGGTAATTTACAATTTTACCGAATCAGACGAAAAAATGGAAAAGCTGGAAAAAGAAGCTCAAACAGCAAAAATCGGCATCTGGCAAGGCACATTTCAATTACCAAAAGATTATCGCAAAGAAAATCCGAGACAAAATTAAAAAATGAAAAAACTTCAAATCGCCATCATCGGCGCATCGGGATATACGGGAGCGGAGCTCGTCAGGATTCTGCTTAATCACAAAAAGGTGGAAATTGCAGCTTTGGTTGCAAACAGCAATGCCGGACAAAAGATCGAGCAACTTTATCCGCATTTGATTCACTACAATCTGCCTGATTTGAAAACACCGGAAGAAATTGATTTTACAAAAATTGATCTCGCCTTTGGATGCTTGCCGCACACTACTTCACAAGAAGTTTTCAAAAAACTTCTAGCGCAAAATTCTCACTTAAAAGTGATTGATCTTTCCGCTGATTTCAGATTGGAAAACCCATCAGATTATGCCAAATGGTATGAACATGAGCATAGCGCACAAAGCCTACAACCACAAGCAATCTACGGCCTTTCCGAAATTCACAGAAATAAAATAAAAAAATCAAATTTAATCGCCTGCCCGGGATGTTACCCAACTTCTGCTTTGCTGTCATTAATTCCGCTTTTGCAAAATAATTTGATCGAAAAACATGATATCATAATCGATTCCAAATCAGGCGTAACCGGCGCTGGCAGATCAGTGAAACAATCAAATTTATTTTGTGAAATTAACGAATCCGTAAAAGCATATTCGGTTGGAAAACACAGACATACTGCTGAAATCGAGCAGGAACTTGCAAAAGCTTGCGGTGAAAAAATCGAAGTGGATTTCACGCCACACTTACTGCCGATTAATCGCGGAATCATCTCAACAATTTATGCCAAAACAAAATTTTCTGCTTCTGACATCCAGAATTGTCTGGAAAAAAAATATGAGGATGAACCTTTTGTAAAAGTGATTTCTGGCGATCCGAACATCAAGGATGTAGTTGGCACTAATTTCTGCATCATGAGCGTCAAAGCTGCGCGCACCAAGGGTAAAGTCATCATTGTTTCCGTTATTGATAATCTCTGCAAAGGTGCATCTGGACAGGCAGTGCAGAATATGAATATTGTTTTTGGATTTGACGAAAGAGAAGGGTTGGAATTTGTTCCACTATTTCCATGAAAAATGTCAACAATTTTTGCTTTAATCACTTCACCATTTCGTGCCGGAATTTCTGTGATCCGCATTTCCGGAGATGAAACATTGCAATGTCTAAAAAACCTTGGATTTAAAGGCGCGCTACAACATCAAAAAATTTCATTTCAAAAAATCTTTGATCCAAAAACTGCTGAAAAAATCGATGAAGTTTTGGTTTCATTTTTCAAAGCACCACAAAGTTTTACCGGCGAAGATGTTGCTGAAATCTCAATTCATGCCTCACCCTTTATCCTAAAAAAAATTCTCGAAATTTTATCGACGCAAAAAAACTGTCGCCTCGCCGAAGCGGGAGAATTTTCCAAACGCGCTTTTTTAAACGGAAAACTTGATCTCGTTCAAGCTGAAGCAATTCCAGACTTAATCGCGGCAGAAACTGAATTACAACATCGCCAGGCCTTGATGCAGCTTGAAGGAAAGCTTGGTAAAATTTATGAAAACTGGCGTTTACGCCTGATTGAAATTTCAGCTTTTATTGCAGCAGCAATTGATTTTCCAGACGAAGATTTGCCAGAAAATATCATCACTTCAGTTGAAGAAAATGTTCAAAATTTGCGCAATGAAATTAAGAAACATCTAGATGACAAAAAATCCGGACAAAAAATTAAAGATGGTTTAAGCCTTGCCATTATTGGCGCACCAAATGTTGGCAAATCTTCGCTGATAAATTTTCTTGCACAAAGTGAAGTGGCAATTGTTTCAGAAATTCCAGGAACAACGCGCGATGTGGTTGAGGTGCATCTGTCAATTGCCGGCATGCCGGTAAAAATTTCTGACACTGCGGGATTACGCGAAACTTCTGATCCAATCGAAAAAGAAGGAATCGCCCGCGCCTTACAAAAAGCCAGATTAGCCGATATAAAAATCTTCATGTTTGATGCCGTAAATCCGGTTTTGCGCGAGGATTTGATTGATGAAAATACGTTGCTGGTGGTCAATAAAATTGATCTTGGCGGAAGTAAATTATCAATGATCAATCATCAATTATCAGCTATTGAGCTTTCTCTTACTGATAGGATTAATACCTCAACATTGCTTGAAAAACTCGAAGAAAAAGTTTTGGAACTCGCGCCAAAACAGAATTCGCCGCTGATTACACAGGAGCGTTATCGCACTGCTTTACAAAATTCTGTGGAAAATTTGGAACATTTTTCACTTACAAAAAACATCGAACTTGCCGCCGAAGATTTGCGGTTGGCCACAAATGAAATTGGAAAAATCATCGGCAAGGTTGATATTGAAAATATTTTGGACATTGTCTTTTCACGCTTTTGTATAGGAAAATAAAAATAATCACGTGAGCTTCATCAGTCGGCCAATCGGCTCTCTAACATTCGACATAGGTAATCTCCTCACCTCAAATCCAGCTTTAATTCATGAAATTGCCGGACATGCTTTAGCACATATACTCTACAGCCACATACGTCATCGCCGACATGGTTTGAACCGTCGTGAAATCAGAAAACTTATCAACAGAAGACGTCGGCGTTTTGTCGACAACATCATCATGCATCACAAAAGACTGCATGATCGCAACCGCGCCATCGTCATCACCAACGCCAGAAAAAGAGCTTTGGCCAAACGCGAAAAAGCACAAAAAGAATCGTCTATTCTGCAAAGAGGAATGTCATTACAAAGAAACACCGACAAACCTTTCAAATGGCAAGATGCAATCAGTCTAAAAGAAAAAGGCGCAAAACTTCGCGGCCATATTGATAGCAGAAAATTGAGAGCAAGAAGCAGATGGTTGAGCGTGATTCAGGATAAAAACTAGAGCCTGTCTCAAGACAGGCTCTAGTCTCGATGATAAGGATGATTTCTGATAATGCTTTGCGCACGATAAAGCTGCTCTACCAAAACGCAGCGCGCCATGAGATGTGGTAAGGTCATCAAACCAAACGAAATTTTAAGCGAAGATTTTTTGAGAATTTTCTCTGACAAACCATCCGCACCGCCAATTACAAAAGTTAAATTGGAATCACCTTGCACGGCCAAATCGGAAATTATTTTGGCAAATTCACGACTACTGAATTGTTTGCCTTTTTCATCACATGCTATCAATTTTGAGGCGGGGTTTAGAGCCTTTAAAATCAACTCTTCTTCACTGATTTTAGGATTCTTTGATTCCAGTTCCTTAAGTTCAACTTTCCATTTCAGACGCCGCAAATAATCCTCAAAAACCAGCCGATGCGGGGAATTTTCAAATTTTCCGATTGATAAAATCGTAATCCTCATTCATTTAGCATTTAGCATTTAGCATTTAACATTTCTCATTTTCATGAAAATCGCAATCTATCCGGGAACCTTTGATCCCATCACTTTTGGCCATATTGATATCATCAAGCGCGCCGCTGAAATTTTTGACCATTTGATCATTGCGCCGGCAAAAGACAATTACAAAAATCCCATGTTTACTCTTGATGAGAGAGTGAAACTGATTGAAGAAGAAATAAAAAATCTTTCTCTTCCGGCAAAAATTTCTATCGAAAAATTTGAAGGACTTTTGGTTGAGTTTGCGCGCAAAAAAAATGCCAAAGTAATTATTCGCGGACTTCGCGCTGTTTCTGATTTCGAGTTTGAATTTCAGATGTTTGGCATGAATTCAAAACTCGATTCTTCAATCCAAACCATTTTTCTACCCGCTTCTGAAACCAATCATTTCATCGCTTCAAGATTGGTTAAAGAGGTGGCAAAACTTGGAGGTGATGTTTCAAAATTCGTTTCAGCAAATGTAGCAGAAAAACTGGCAGAAAAACTGAAGTCATGATGTTAGTTTCGTGCTTCGTGCACCGTGCTTCGTGCTTCGGTAATTTTAAACCATTAGGAAAATACACAAAATTTTAAGAACAATCGGGATGGATATAAAAGATGAAATCTGGATTCTTGCCGACAACAGACCGGGCACGGTTTCACAATCAATCGGACTGGCTGAAGAAATTGGTTTTGAATATAAAATCATCAATCTCTCCTACAGCATTTTTGCCTCTTTGCCAAATTGTTTCTTTGGCGATTCGCTTATTCGTCTCTCAAAAAATATCAGAAAAAAACTGACAGAATCCGAATATTTACCAAGCCTGATAATCTCTGCCGGCAGACGCTCTGCGCCAATTGCGCTACATTTAAAAAAACAATCACAAAACCAAACCAAAATAATTCAAATCATGCGGCCGGAATGTAATTTGACAAAATTCGATTTTGTTATTTTGCCAAAGCATGACTTGGTTGATGAAAGCAAATTCAAAAATGTCATTACCACCATCGGATCATTAACCAAAATCAGGGATAATGTGATTGCAAGCGAGAAAGAAAAATTCTCGCCATGGTTTGGAAATATTGAAAAAATCAAAATTGCTCTTCTGCTTGGCGGATCATCAAAGAAAACAAAATTTGAAAAAAAATCGGCGGAAAGGCTGGCAAAAATTTCTTCCGACCTGGCGGAAAATATGAATGCAGTTTTGCTGGTTTTAAACAGCAGAAGAACTTCGGAAGAAATCAGCGAAACAATAAAATCCAACCTCAAATGCGATTTTCAGTTTTTTGACTGGCGGGAAGTAAAAAACAACAACCCCTATCTCGCCATTATCGGCTATGCTGATTTTTTCATCATCAGCGGCGATTCGGTTTCGATGATTTCAGAATGCTGTTCAAGCGGGAAACCGGTTTATATTTTTGACGAGAAAAAAATTTCCTCAAAAAAACACCGCAAATTTCATCGGGATTTATCGTCAGAAAATTACGCCAAAAAATTAACCAAAGACATTTTTGAACTGAAAGATTTTTCACCAAAAAAATTACAGGAGACAAAACGCGTTGCCACTTTGATCAGAAGCAAATTTTAGTTGATTAACTCTTCATGCATTTTTAGCTTCGCGGAAATTTTCATATATTCATTGGTGCGGCAGAAAACATCTTTCAAACAAATCAGAGCTTATCTTTTAGTTGTTTTATTGCCTTTTCTACTTTCTTCCTGCTCTGATCAAGGTTGTATCGAAGCCGATGATTTTGGTGAATATGAAACACAAACCGTCACTGTCGTGGCCAATGCCTCGGCAGAAAGTTGCACATTTGATTCCTCAAAACCTGATGTAGCTGATCCATCCCATGGCAGTGGTATAAAACCATGCCTTACTTCCGGAACACACTCAATTACAGATGAAACCGGCGCTACACAATTAAGCACTCCTGCTGGCAGCGGTTGTGAAGGATTTACCGATGTCAAATTTAGAAATCTCTGCATTTCAAACTGTGTGCAGCAATGTCAGGCTGCGGCCAGTTCCGGCAGCACCGCAAGCGCCGAACCAAACTGGACTTCAACCGATAAAAAAATTTCAGGAAGAAATGTTGGCATTACCATCAGACCGGGCGCGCAGGTTATCATAAGAACTGTTGGTTCAGTCGTGCTTGGCGAAGCAATCACATATCCCGATATTTACGTTCAGGCAAACAATCCCATGGCACATTCCAAAAATTCTTCATGGAGTGATGTATTTTTTGACGCCAGAGCCAATCAAAGCCTGATGGTAAAATTCAGCGGCAGATGGCAGGATGGAGCAGACACGCCAGAATCAGCAAGCACTTATGTCGGCGGTGGCTCAACTGCTTTTTCCTCACAGGGGAACACGGCTTCAGATGCGGAAATTTACAACGGCGCCAGAAGAATAGTGGCGTTTTTGATAGCACATCCGAGCGAATATGATTTTGACTCTTCAAAAACTTCCGAAGAACAGGGATCAAAAGATGTTCCGCTTCTGCCAGATCCGCGCCTATGGCAATGCAGCTATTCCGGAATCACTCAAACACAATCCTCCTGCAGCAATAGCTACTATCATGCTATATATCCAAACGTCAATGACGCCCTTGCCGACGCTGCTTTTCCAATAAAATCAAATGTCAGATCAACAATTCTAACAAAATATGGTGGTGTCATCAGATGGGATGGTGATGGATTGCAGGATAATAATTTTGATCCTTTTATTGCTACAGCAGCTGTGAGTTGTGATGCCAGCACCGGATGCACTAACATAGGTGATATACCTGCAACCCAGGGCAGAATAATGGGCGATATTTCCGGAGGTATTGAAATACAAAGTCCAAACACTTCTGATTCCTATAAAGTTTCTTTCAAATCCTTAACAAGCGATAACGCTTGCAATATCACAATCTCAAGCATTCGTGTCGCCAATACCGGCTCAATTACAAATTTAGCATATTACAACCTCACCAATGTCGCCATCAGCAATAGCTCTTGGACATCAGGACATATCGCGCTGGAACCAAATCAAAAGCTGGTCATTGCCACAAACACCGCAAGTTCTTCGGGAATAAATTGTGGCAGACTAATCGGGGTTCGATTCACCAAATATCACGATCTCACCATGGAACAATCAGGTTTTGTCAAACTCACCATTCTTCGCGGATCCGGAAACTGCACAATTAAAGGCAGAATTGTCAATCCTGGCGGAAGCCATAGCGACAGCGAAGATCCCAACTACACCGCAGATTTTTATGAATATGATTCATTTGCCGCCACCTCGCCTGTAGATCCATTAGCCAACCTTAACGTTAGCGCATCAACTTCTAGCGCATTGAATTGGTCAAGTTCGTTTTTTGTGCGCAAAGGACAAAAAATACGTTTCTCCCCGGAAAGCTGGAATGGCACATGGACAACTGACGACGCTTCAACCAGAAAATGCGGCATTGGCATGGCAATGATGATTGATCCAAGTCCAGCAGTTCTATGTCGCGGAAGAGCAAGCAGTTTAATATACAATCCCGCCTGTTCGCTTGATTATAACAGCAGCGGCACTTTGATTGGATGCAAAGCACTTAATGAAAGTTGCAATGATTCCGGATCGAGCTCTTTTTGTCCTGGAACTTGTCAGGCAACAATCACATGCACCGCAGGCACTGAAAGCAACAATTTCCAAAAAACCGCCTGTGGCCCATCATCTTATTCCACACCAAGTGACTGCACATATCCGAGCGATGGTTCCGCTCCAAACAATTCTACATGCTCAAGTTGTTTCAGCTTAATGAAAACTGCTGCCGGACTTGCAGCAAGATTGTCAGTCAACGATATTGATCAATGTTATGACGCCAGCAACTATAACGGAAAAATTGCCAATATTCCGCCGATCTCAGGAACATCAACAACCACCGAAAACGTTGACGGTTTCCTTAACACTCCCACTAAAGCGAAAGGTTTAACCAAGCTCAGCACCTTCAGTGGCTCTTACGGAAATTTTGCCGAGTTTGCAGATTCTGGTTCAACCGATGGCGCAAATAGCAATAAAATCTATCAGCTAAAAATCCCACTTACCTTCACCACACCCGGAAGATTAAAATTTATCATGCTTGATGGAATGAGCTTCAAGGAGACAGGAGCGGCCAACAATAACACCATCGCCGGTGGTAGCTATTCCGGCAGTAATGGTTTTAGGGTACAAATTTCCGGCACGCTTGAATTCAGCAATGGCCAGTGGCTTCAAGCCAGAATATGCAAGGAAACCAGCGACACTGGCACGGTTTGCAAGGGCGCAAACCCAACCACCTTCACAGGTGCAAACCATGGTGGTAGTATTGGCGACTTCAGCAACAAAGTACCAACTTTGACTTCAATAACAGCGCCAAGTAGTTCTGATCCAATAGGAACGCCTCCAAACTGGAGCGGAAATTATAAATTTGACGCCTATGGCAACATTACACGTTTTACCTCGCCTGGAGTTTCAGGAGATTGCACATTAGCTTCACATGGCGTTGCGACTCTTGCCGGCTCTCTGTTTTATTGCCACACCTACCTCTATTTTACACCGGCAGACCTGAAGGCTAAAAGCACTTCTGAGCAAGACACCATTAATTCCGAAATCTCAAAACTCAGAATCACCTTTAAAATTCTCGATCCCGAAATCGGCAATTGCAATTTGCTTGGAATAAATGACGGCATCAAAATGAAAAACCCATTTTACGATCCCGCAACTTCCAGCAACACCGGAGCAACCTGTTCACCATCAGAAATTCCCGGAGATACCGGTTGTAAAAAAGAGTTTTATTGTGCCAACAGATATGCCAACAATTCCGGAAAATATTACGTCAATGTTAAAGTAAAGGTTCCATCAGGCGGAGCGGTTTCAAGTATAGTTGGCTCGGTGATCAATCCGATTGTTGAGGTAATTGATGGCAATGAAACAACTTTGGGACAAGCTGAAAGAGTTTACAGGCTGTTGATTGCCGATGCCAGATACAAGGCAATTTTAAACATCTGTCTGGTAACAATGTTTACCTTCTACGGCTTCGGTTATCTTCTCGGCGTTAGCGAGTTGAACCACGCAGAAATCATCAACCGCATCATTAAAATCGGTCTGATTTATCTCTTCGTCGGCGAGCAGGGATGGGAATGGTTCAATAAAATCGTCGTCAGATTTTTCAAAGACGGCACTAACTATCTGGCCTTCATGATGGCCTCGTCCTTCGATAATTCACCGGAATTAACCAATGCCATCAACAACAATGCCTTTCAGGATAAATCGATTCTCTTTACCAGCGTTGACAAGGTATTCAGCCTGTTCTTTTCATCAGCGGTGCAGAAAAAAATCTCCGCTTTGCTCTTTGCCAGTATTTTTGGTTGGGCCTATTTGCTCATCATCTACTCAAGCTTTTTAGGATATGTCTATGCCGTTGCTAACGCCGTACTTCTGTATCTAACCGCACAAGTCTTCATTTCGATTCTTTTTGTTCTTGGTCCAATTTTCTTTATCTTCACCCTTTTTGCCCAAACCAAGGAAATGTTTGACAACTGGCTAAAGCAGCTGATTGGCTTCTCGCTGCAACAGATCTTTTTGCTCACCACTTTAGCCTTCTTCAACATGCTGATGTATGAGGTCATCAAAATGTCGCTCGGCTATAAAATTTGCTGGGATGAAGTGTGGACAATGAACCTCTACGTCACTCGCATCACATTGCTGTCATTCTGGACTATCGCCTCTCTGCCGCCGCGCACCAACGCCCAATCTGAAGTAGGAAACATCGGCAACCCTGAAGGAATTCCGTCCTTATTCACTATTTTGTTCATCTGGGTTATTGCTTCGCTGATGAAAAAATTCATCGAATTCATGACCAACCTTGCCGCTACAATTTCCGGAGGATTAAAAGCCAGCTCGCTTGGAAGCGGCGTTGCTGATTTTGCCAGCAAAGCCAAAAACTTTGCTGCCAGCAAGGCAAAAGCCGCTTGGGATAAAAGCGGCATGCAGGCTGTCAGAAGGCTTGACATGGCTTTGTTTGACTCCGGCAAAATGGCTGAAGAAGCCAGACTTTCACGCAAAAAACAAAATGCTGCCGATCTTAAAAACAAAGGGGCAATGACAAGAGAGGGAGAAAGAGCCGTCAGCGCATATAAAAAGAGCAATGCTTCAGAGCTTGCCGGTATGGGCAGGGAAGAACAAAGAGCAAAACTTGCAAGCGTAAGAGATGCAGCAATGTCAAAAGAAGGAAAAAAACTCGGTCTCGATGACGACAAGATAAAATCCCTGAAATCCGATAAAGGCCTGAAATACGAAGATACCAACGTATTTGGTGCAGGACTACAAGCACTCAAACAGGCAGCAACAAAGGGTGGAAGCTTAAGAACGGCAATCGAAGACAGAAAAGTCTCAACAAAATTCTCCCATTCCGAAGGTCAACAGGCTTTGAAAAAAATGAGCAAAGAAGAAAGAGAAAAATTTGTTGCAGCCGCACAGGAAGGAAAAGTGAAAGTTGGACAAAGCAGCCTGGACTACGCAAGAGAAAATAAAGCCAAAACAGCAGCAAGAGTAGTGGCTGGATTAGCTACTCTTGGATTATCGGAAGGTATGATAAGAGGAGGAAAGGCGATTGGCAAAGCAGCCAAAGAAAACAGACAGGAAAACCGTGATTATGACGAGGCCACAAAAGAGTTAGAAGCCGAAGGGTTAGTAACCAGAATGGCAACTGGAGCCAATTGGACCAGAAGCGATGCTGAAAAGAAAATGATCAGAGCAAGAGCAAAAAATAATGCCGCGCAAAAAAAAGTAGAATTAAAAACTGGCGATAAATCCGCTGTCGCTGAACTCGAAAGAGAATCACAGCGTCTTGGTGAAGTTGAAGGTATTGGTCCGGATGAAGGATTGATGAAAAAAACCGGACAAAAATTGGAAGCGTGGAGAAAAAGAAATTTAAGTCCGTCGCTCGGAACAGAAGCAAGAAGCACTGCTCTTCAATCAATCAGAAACAAAGCCGCCGAAAGAGTCGCATCTGAACTTGCCGCAACAGAAGAGGAAATGAAGGATGTTAATGAAGGGCGCAAATCAGCATCCAAAGAATTTGAAGAAGCTGATAAGGATCTAAAAGGTTCCGATCAATATAAGGAAATGGAAAGCCTGGAAACCATGGCAACAGAACTGGGAAAACAAATTAACGCTTCAGGCAGAGCGGCAAGACAGGAAAAAAAGAAAGAACTGGCAGAAGTAAGAAAAAAACTGACAGCGGTAAAATCAGATCCAAAACTGGCAGAACTTAACTCAAGAAAACAAAAAGCCGCAACCGCCGCAAATAAGCTTGAAGCAAGACATAGAGGCTTACGTGAAAAAAGAGACAATCTACAAAAATTCGACAGCAAAATGTCCGGCGCAAAAGCAATAGTTCAAAGAGCAAGAGAAGCTGCCAGAAATTCCAGGGAGTCGCTACGTTCAGCTACTCATGAAGGGGTTGTTGAAGCACATCGGGACAAAACCGATGCACCAAAAACAATACGGGAAAAATTTAGCAGATGGCGCGAGAATAGGCGCAACCAATCTAAAGGTGGCGAAACCATGCAAGAACAAGTGGCCGACAGCATTGAAAAAGAATATTCTGATTTAAAGAGCGCGAAAGATTTTGAAAGATTTGAAGCAAAACATCACGAATATGCAATGCCAGAACATTCAGAACCAGTAACACCACCTGCTTCTACTCCACCGGCAGCACCATCAACAAGAACAACATGATAAACAAAAATGCCTTTACCTTTATGGAAACGGCAATCGTAATTTTCATCATCACAACTTTGTTTGGCATCATCTTCTTCGTTAAAAAAACTGCCAAAGAAAGCGACATTAAATCTTTGGTGATGCAGATAAAAAAATACGATGCCGCGCTTAATTCATTCACGCAAAAATATCACGCTTTGCCGGGAGATGTGGTGGGAACAGTAACATATGGCATAACAGAGACCAACACTGATGGTGATGGAGATAATGTCATCACCGACTACAACAAAAAAATTCTGCAAGCCAATGGCGAGATTGTAAATTTCTGGATGCATTTATCAAAATCAAAAATGCTCGATGAAAATTATAACGGAGCAGAAAATGAAAATGCCAAAACCGGCAACACTTTCCCGACAAGCAAAATCGGAGAAAAAATAGGAATTGTCGCTTTTGGAGCTGAAGGAAAAACTTTTTATCAAATCGGTTTTATTTTTTCCAACATTGATCGTCTCTACACCAACAATAACAGCTTGACCACCAAAGAAGCTCTGATGTTTGATAAAAAAATTGATGATGGCAATCCGCAAAAAGGAAGAGTTATGTCTGCAGGATTCAACACTCTGAATATTCTTGAGAATGATAAATGCGTAAAATTTGGTGAATATGATCAAAACGCTCTCGGACCAGTTTGTCAGTTGAGAATTGAAGCAAAGTGAAACACTTCACCCCAACCTCCCCCCACTCGCCACCCGCCATCCTTGGCCACTTTAGTGGCCGAGGTCTCTTGATGTTAGAGCCTGTATTCAAATTCATGTTAAATTGCTAAAAATTTTTGAAAAACTGTGAAGAAAAGCGAATATCAGCACACCTTAAAAGAACATTTTCTGGAATTAAGACAACGCACAATTTTTTGCGTAATATTTTTTTTTATCACGGCAATTATTTGCTATTTTTTTTCGCAGGAAATTTATCAATTTTTATTGCAACCATTTCTTGAAGTTTCAGGAAATCATCAAAATCGTAAATTGATCTACACCAGCCCAGCTGAAGCCTTCATGACCTATCTCAAACTTTCAATTCATTCAGCATTGTTTTTTTCTTTGCCGATTTTTCTTGCTGAAATTTATCTTTTTTTATCTCCGGCGCTTTACAAAAATGAGAAAAAAAATGTTTTGCTGATTTTTTTCTTCGCACCTTTTTTGTTTTTATGTGGTGCAACTTTTGCTTATTTTTTTATTTTACCACTAGCATTACAATTCTTCGCAAGCTTTGAAATTACTGATTCCATAGCCTATCAAAATTTTTCAATTTTATTCGAAACAAAAATCAGTGAATATTTTTCTTTCGTCAAAAATATGCTGTTTGGATTTGGCATCGCATTTCAATTACCAATCTTGTTGCTTTTTTTAATCAAAGTTGATTGTTTGTCGGTTAATGATTTGCGACAAAAGAGAAGGTACTGTATTGTGGCTATTTTCATAGCGGCCGCGATCCTTACCCCACCTGATGTCGTAAGTCAGATGAGTTTGGCAGTTTTGTTGATATTACTCTTCGAAATTGTCATTCTCATTGGTAAAAATTTTAATAACAAAAAAGGTAAGCAACATGGCTACTAAGAAAAAAGCAGTAAAAAAAGTGGTTAAAAAACCAGCTAAAAAAACAGCTGCTAAAAAGAAAAAAAGATAAGTAAGCAACAAAT
The DNA here is from genome assembly GCA_001767955.1 of Alphaproteobacteria bacterium RIFCSPLOWO2_01_FULL_40_26. GTDB lineage: Bacteria > Pseudomonadota > Alphaproteobacteria > Rickettsiales > UBA1997 > UBA2645. Next base: position 69,882 of record MEMO01000017.1, read on the forward strand.
CTAAAAAGTAAAAAAGGGCGGAGTCTCAACAGAGATTCCGCCTTTTTGTTTTGTTTTTATTTTGTTCTTTGATGCTCGCCAAACGCTTCCCAAGTTGAGCAAATTAGTGCGGCATCCTGACAGAATAGTTGGATTCAATAACAGAGCGGATTCCTAGGCTTAGGCTTTTATTTTTTATTCAATTTTTCTACTTTTTCTGTTGATAACTTATATTTGAAGATAATTCGTTTTTTTCTGAGCAAAATGGAGCCTTGATTTCAGTGGCTCGGGAAAAATTGATTACCTGAATTTGATATGATTTCTTCAGCATTTTTAGATAAAAAACTTCTCCTTAGTGCGGTAAAATCAGAAAAAATATCTTGCAGAGGCCTGATTTTACTGAATCAAAAAAAATGGGAAGAGCGGGTTGCTCAAGTCAGGAAGGGCGGAGTCTCAACAGAGATTCCGCCTTTTTGTTTTGTTTTTATTTTGTTCTTTGATGCTCGCCAAACGCTTTTTTGATGGTGATTTTTACCGGAGATTTTGTCGGAGTGCGCGCACGATTTTCTTCATTGACGATGTCGCACATAATATCCAGAGAGACGCCGCCGTCAAAACACATTGAAATAGCATAGGTTTTTTTATCCAGCGCCTGCACTGCTTTACGATTGATGATAATCACATTGATTGCGCCGTCATCGGCGCGTTTTTTTGAAAGGCGGAAAAGGCGGTTAAGGATTTTAATGTAACCCTGAAGCTTTGGATTTTGATGATTGGGAATAGTGCCGTTAATTATATGCTCATCATCAATATCAATCAAATAACCAAAAATCATTTCAGCAACTTCAGCGGTTTCTTCTTCAACTTTTTGAAAAACTTCGCTGATTAATTTTAGATCGGCGATGATGTCGATAGAAACTTTTGTTGGAGATGTTGAGGGAAGAGAACTCATAAAAATCTTTTTAACAAATCAGAAATTTCAAAAAAAATTCTGCTTTGAGAATTAAGGCGCGCTATAACAAAAGCAAGCACACGCGGTAATAGTTGCAGATAAGAATGTTTGCCATCACGCACTGAAAGACGCGCAAAAATTCCAAGAATTTTTATATTACGCTGCAAAGATAAAATTTCATAATCGCGCATAAAAATCGCCTCATCACAACCGGATTTCTGCAAATAATATTCCAAAATCTTTTGGCGGTTTTTTTCATCAACATCGCGTCTGGCATCTTCAAGCAATGAAACAAGATCATAGGCTTTTGAGCCAGCCACCGCATCCTGAAAATCAAGCAATCCAACTGTTTTATGTCCCACTCTATCTGGCAAAATCATAAGATTATCGGCATGATAATCGCGTAGAACCAAAACCTGATTTTCTCTGCTTAACAAATCAAAAAGTTCAAACCACAAAAATTTGAAACAAGCTTTTTCCTGCAAACTCATAGGTTTTTTTTGCAAAGGCAGATACCAATCAACAAACAACATTACTTCACGAAATAGCAAAGAATGGTTATAGTTTGGAATATTTTTTGGCGTCGCAAGTTTATGCAATTCGAGCAGAACATCGCAGGCTTTTTCATAAAGCGTAAACTCTTTTGATACGTCCAATAAAAGCGCTTTTCCGTAGGTTTCATCGCCCAAATCTTCCAATAACAAAAAGCCTTCTTTCTCATCGCGCGCAAAAATTTTCGGCGCGGAAAAATCATGCGAAACCAAAAACTCGTCGATGGCAATAAAAGGTTCGATCTTCTCATATTGCGGCGGGGCGAACATTAAGATGAAGGAATTGTTTTTATTCGTGCTTCGTGCTTCGTGCTTCGTGCTTCGTTGGCTGAGATTATCGAAGTACGAAATGGCACAAAATGTCGTTGTAGAAATACGGTAGTAAGAACGGAAAGAGGCGTCGCCGGCGATTTTTTTTATTCCGCAATCAGTAACTCCCTGGGCAATTCCATGTTTTGCCAAAAATTCGCGCGCCCGTTTCTCGTCAAGAGCAATGGTCATTAAAAATCCAATTTGGAATACCACTCAGGTGGAGTGATGTTGGGAAGACGATCTTTTAAAATCTCACCAAAAATTTTATGCGATTTGATTAAACTATACCAATCCTTGGCCGGCAGATAATGATGCCAGTTGATATCTCCAAAATAATCGAGGGAAGAAATTTGTGCCGCTGCGGCAAAATCAGCAACCGATATATGATCTCCAGCCAAGTATTTTCTATTCTCCAAAAGATATTCGATATAGCTCAAATGAATGTTCAAATTGCGTCTGGCCACACGCAAAACTTCAGAACTTGGTGAATTGGCGCCTGGCAAATAGCGGTTAAAATAACGCTCATTTAAGACATGTTTACTCACCTCGTGATAAAATTTTTCATCAAACCAATATTGCAAACGCCTTATTTCGGCGCGCTTGGTCAGAGATTCGCCCAAAATATTTTTGCTACCATCGTGCTTTTCTTCAAGGTATTCAATAATCACCGAACTATTTACCACAACAACGGCATTGCTGTTATCAAACAAAACTGGAATTGTTCCCGCCGGATTCATGGCAATAAACTCTTTACGCCTTTCCCAAAAATTTTCCTGAATTAATTCAAAACCAATTTCTTTCGCCGCTAGATAAGTGCGAACCTTGCGAGAGTAAGGACAGATTGGATGATGGTAGAGACGATACATAGAATTTATTTATGATTTAGAGCCTGTTTATGATCTTTTTTAAATCCTAAATTCTAAAATGTATGTCCAAAAAAATCGCTCTCATCGATGGCTATGGTTTTGTTTTTCGCGCTTACCATGCGCTACCGCCATTAACCAGAGCAGATGGCACACAAGTCGGAGCTGTTTACGGCTTCACTAACATGCTGATTAAATTGCTTGCCGGACTTGATGTTTCGCATATCGCCGTTGTTTTTGATTCCGGATCAAAAACTTTTCGCAATGAAATCTTTCCCGAATATAAAGCCAACCGCCCGCCCTGCCCTGAAGATTTAAAACCGCAATTTCCATTGGTTCGCAAAACCGCGGAATCTCTCAATATTCCGGTGCTGGAAAAAATCGGCTTTGAAGCTGATGACATAATCGCCACCATCGCCAAAAAATCTGCAGCTAACAATTATGAAGTTTTGATTGTTTCTTCCGATAAGGATCTGATGCAGCTGGTCGATGAACATGTTTTTATGTATGATGCCATGCGCAATAAATTCATCGGCAAATCAGAGGTGAAGGAAAAATTTTTTGTTGAACCAAATCAGCTTCTTGATGTTTTGGCCTTGATTGGAGACTCATCTGATAATGTTCCGGGAGTAAGAGGAATTGGCCCCAAAACCGCAGCAGAATTGATTTCACAATTCGGCACTCTGGAAAATCTTTTCGATCATCTCTCTGAAATCAAACAGGAAAAAAGACGACAAATGCTCACAGATGGCATTGAAAAAGCCCAACTTTCCAAAACTTTGATTACCTTGAAAGAAGATGTCGAACTTGGAATCTCCCTGAAAGATTTGGAAATCAAAGCAATAGACCCTCACAAATTGCTGATTTTCTTGGAAGAACAGGGGTTTAGATCGCTAGTTACGCGCGTTAAAAAAGAATTTGCCATTGCCGACAACAACATAGCAACAGCAAAAAATTCATTCGATGACGTAAAAAAAATCAAAATCACCAATCAAAAAACCATTGACGAATTGTATCAACAAGCAGCAAAAAACGGCATTGCAATCATAGATCTACAAAACGATTTCCTGACAATTTCAACTTGCAAAACCAATGAATCACCACAGGAAATTTTTTATTTCGAAACAAAAACCACCGACCTCTTCACCACCAACGAATTCACCCCAAACCCACAACACCTACAAAACCTCCTTCTCAACAACTCAATCAAAAAAATCTCCTTCAATAGCAAATCATTCCTACGAAGCACGAAGCATACTGAAACAAGTTCAGCACAGGCTACACGAAGCACGATTCTCGAAGACGTCTCCCTCATCAACCACCTCCTCAACTCTTCCGTCAAAAACGATCTGCGCGAGTTAATTAACATAAATCTTGATGAAAATCTCGAAGAACGCGGATTTGGTGAAATTTTTGCAAAAGCGGAAAAAGCAAAAAATTTTTCCGAAAAAAAAATCGATTTTTTCTGCTTCAGAAATTTTGCCATTTACAAGCTTTATAAAATTCTACGCCCCCAAATTTTTGAGCTGAAACTGAATAATGCTTACATTTCCTTTGAGCTACCATTGCTTGCAGTTCTAGCGCGTATGGAAAAAAACGGCATCAAGATTGATGATAAAAAATTAAAAGAATTATCGCAGGAATTCGGCGGCAGAATTGAAGAATTAAAAAAGGAAATTTATGTGCTTGCCGGCTGTGAATTTAATATCGCTTCAACAAAACAATTAAGCGAAGTTCTGTTTGAAAAACTCGGTCTTACATCTTCAAAAAAATCAAAAAAAACCGGCGCGCTTTCAACTGGCGCAAAAGTGTTGGAAGAGCTTTCCGAAGAGGGTTATCCAATTGCACAAAAAATTCTGGAATTCAGAAAATTTTCCAAACTGAAAAACACTTACACCGATGCTTTGCCAAAAGAAATCAATCCGGAGACCGGCAGAATTCACAGCAATTTTTCAACCATTTCAACCATCACTGGCCGGCTCAGCTCGAGCAATCCCAATCTGCAAAATATTCCGATAAAAACAGCTGAAGGCAAAAAAATCCATCAATGTTTTATCGCTGAAAAAAACCATCTTTTGATCGCGGCAGATTATTCGCAAATTGAACTGCGTGTTATCGCTCACATGGCAAAAATTGAAGCTCTGATTCAGGCCTTCGAGGAAGATAAGGACATCCACAAAATTACCGCTGCACAAATTTTTAAAATTCCAGAAAATGAAGTTGATGAAAATATCAGAAACAAAGCAAAAGCGATAAATTTCGGCATAATTTATGGCATCAGCGCTTTTGGGCTGGCACGTCAACTCAACATCGCGCGAAATGAGGCGGCGGATTATATAAAATCATATCTCGCAACCTATCCTGGCATTGATGATTATATGAAAAATTATATCGAAATGGCGCGCCAAAATGGCTATGTTTCAACCATTTCCGGACGCAAATGTTTTATTCATGGCATCAATGATAAAAATCCCATAATCAGGCAGGAATCTGAAAGATTGGCAATCAACGCACCAATTCAGGGAAGCGCGGCTGATATAATCAAAAAAGCGATGATTGCCCTGGATAACAAACTTCACAAAAACAACTTGCGTTCAAAAATAATTCTGCAAATTCATGATGAGTTGATTGTAGAAGCGCCGCGGGAAGAAGCTGAAACCGCCGCAAAAATTCTTACATCGGAAATGGAAAACGTGATGAATCTTGATGTGCCATTGAAGGTGGATATCAAAATTGGAGAAAACTGGAGTTAAATTTTAACCCCAATAACGCTTAAGGAATTATGGCTTAAGTCTACAAACTCTGAGTAAAACCAATAAACTCCACCACACTGTCACCCCGCACTTGTTGCGGGGTCCATTTGGTCGCAACCAATAAAATCAAGTCTTTGACGAGATGGACCCCGCAACAAGTGCGGGGTGACAGTGTGGTGAGATTTGTGATTTAGCTTAGAGTCTGTAAATTTGAATCTGGGTTTCTTAAACGTTATTGGAGTTAAATTTTATGACAAAAAAAATAATCGGCATCGGCAATGCCATCGTTGATATTTTATGCAAAGTCCAAGATGGATTTTTGCATGAACATAGTCTGATCAAAAATTCAATGTCTTTGATCGACGACGATACGGCAAACAAATTATCGCTGCTAAAACCGGAAAAAATAACTTGCGGCGGATCGGTTAGTAATGCCATTGCAACCTTGGGGCAATTGGGCTGCAAAACCAGCTTTATTGGCAAAGTTGGATCTGACAATTTTGGCACAAAATTTATCAGCGAATTGGAAAAAACCGGCACTCAATTCATCGGCGAAAGTGCTTATGGTCGTACTTCGGCAAAATCTTTCGTTATGATAACACCGGATGCACACCGCACCATGTGCACTTTTCTTGGCTGCGCTTCCGAAATAAACGAAAATGATATCGACGACAAAAATTTCAAAGATGCCCATTATCTCTATTTGGAAGGCTATTTGTGGGATCGTGAAGAAACTATTTCCGGCCTTAAGAAAGCCATAAATCTGGCAAAAAAAGATGGATTAAAAATTGCTTTCTCTCTTTCTGATTCCTTTTGTGTCGCACGTCATAAAAAAGATTTTCTTAATCTGGTAATCAACGATCTCGATATAGTTTTTGCCAATGAACATGAAGCTTTGGAGCTTATTTCCCGCCCTGATTTTTCCGTTGAAATTTTAGGAAAAACTTTTGCAAAAAACCCAAATCTAACCGCAATTGTCACCAGAAGCGAAAAAGGCTGTATGATTTTCGACAGTGGAAATCTGTTTGAAGTTGCAGCAAAACCGGTTGAAAAAATGGTTGATACCACCGGAGCTGGCGATGCCTTTGCCGCTGGGTTTTTCTACGGTTTAGTCAATGATTTCGATCTGGAAAAATGCGGCTATTTCGGCAATCTTCTCGCCGCACAAATCATCCAAAAATTTGGCGCACGCTTTGAGAAAGAAGAAACTTTAAAACTCAAACTCGTATGAATCTTTGGAATAAAGAAGAGCTCATTGCGGCCTTGGGAGATGAGCTTCTACAAAATAATCTACCAGAAAATCTTGTAATTGACGAAGTTGTAATAGACGGACGAAAAGCCACAAAAAACGGCCTCTTCATCGCCATCAAAGGCGAAAAAAACGACGGCCATGATTTTCTCAACCAAGCCACAGAAAATGGCTGCACTACCGCAATCATCGATAAACTTACCACTTACCACTTACCACTTACCACTATTCTCGTAAAAAACACCTTCACCGCCCTCTACAAACTCGCCGAATTTTCCCGCAAAAGAAGCAAAGCCAAAATCATCGCCATTACCGGATCAGTTGGAAAAACCGGAACAAAAGAAATGCTAAAACTGGTTTTTGAAAGTCAGGGAAAAACTTTTGCCACGGCAGGAAATCTTAACAATCATATCGGCCTCCCGCTTTGTTTGTGTAATTTCGCACGCGATTCTGATTTTGGAATTTTTGAGATGGGAATGAATCATGCGGGAGAAATCGAACCTCTATCAAAACTTGTAAAACCACATCTTGCTTTGATTACCAACGTTGGCCCAGTTCACATCGAATTTTTCAAAAATGAGGAAGAAATCGCCAAAGCAAAAGCAGAAATTTTTTCCGGCCTTGTTGATGGCGGAATTTGCCTGATAAACGCAGATAATAAGCATTTCGAACTCTTAAAAAAACTGGCAAAGAATTATGTTTCTTTCGGAGAAAAAAAACCTTGCGATTACCAAATCATCAAATCTGAAACCAGCAGCGCAAACAATTCAGTGGTTGAAGCCAAGCTGAAAAACGGAAACAAAATCTACTACGAAATCGCCACTTCACAACCGGCAACAATCTTTAATTCAATCATAACCGTTGCCTGTCTTGACCTACTCGGAAATGATTTCGCCAAAGGAATATCATCGATGAAAAATCTCAAAACTGCAAATGGCAGAGGTAATGTTATCGAAACAAATAACCTCACCATCATTGATGACAGCTACAACGCCAGCGTGCTTTCCATGCGTGCCGGACTCGAACATGCAGCAAACCTGAAAAAAATCCTCGGCAAAAAAAGAGTGGTTGCTGCGCTCGGCGATATGCTTGAACTTGGTGAAAAATCCGTTGAATTGCATGAAGAAATTGCCGATTATCTGCTTCAATTTCATATCGATTTTGCCGTTTTGGTTGGAAACAACATGACGCAAATCAGCAAAAATCTTCCCACAAATTCCTACAAAACTTTTTCTGATTCACAAACAGCAAGCCTTGAAATTGAAAGCCTCCTGCAAGACGGAGACATTCTCTATGTCAAGGGTTCTAGAGGAATGAAGATGGAAAAGTTGGTGGAAAAGTTGATTAAAAATCTAACTAATCAAAAAGGTGCTCACTGATTTTCTTGCACAGCATCTGTGGCTTAAAGCCTTTGTTTGTCTTGCTTCATCTTACATAATCGGATTTTTTAGTATCAAAAAATACATCGGTTTTGCTCATACCAATCCGAAGTTTTTTCAGCCAATTCGTAGTGATGGCCCTGAAAACCACATACAAACAAAACAAAAAACTCCAACAATGGGCGGGATTTTTATTATCCTTGCCACTCTTACAACCACGCTGCTTTTCATTGATTTCAACAATCGCTATATTTTGGTTGTCGGCGTAATTTTTCTGACATTTGCCGCAATCGGATTAACTGACGATTTGATGAAAATACTTTATAAAAACAGCAAAGGTTTTCGCGGCAGCATCAAACTAATTATCCAATTCACCGTCATCGGCATCGCCTTTCTCTGGCTTGGTTCGATTGATGAAATCCACTTCAGAAACAAAGTTTTTCTACCATTCGGCCGCGGCCATTACATCACTCTTGGCATCGTGCTTTATGTTTTGTTCGTCAATATTGTCATTGTTGGAACTTCCAACGCCGTAAACCTCACTGACGGGCTGGACGGGCTAGTTTCGGTTCCCGCAATCATCAGCCTGTGCTGCCTGATTTTAATGATTTACGCCTCATCAACACCACAACTTGCCGCCGGTTTTCATGTGCCTCATGTCAAATTTTCCGGTGAATTAATTTTCTTTTGCGTCGCACTGGTTGGCTCAATTCTGGCCTTTCTTACTTTTAATTTAAAACCGGCAAAAATTTTTATGGGCGATGTTGGAAGTCTGGCAATTGGCTCGGTTCTTGGCCTTATAGCCATCATCATCAAACAGGAATTTATTTTTTTTATAATTTCCCTGCTTTTTGTTGCCGAAGCCGCATCAGTAATTTTACAAGTCACTTCTTACAAACTACGCAAAAAAAGAATTTTCTTAATGGCGCCAATCCATCACCATTTTGAAAAAAAAGGCTGGAAGGAAATTGAAGTTGTCAGAAGATTCTGGCTTGCATCCATCTTGTTTGCAGCACTTGGGATGGGAATATTTTTATTATAAAATGACAAAAAAACCTCGCATTTATCTTTACGACTCCACCCTGCGCGACGGCGCGCAAACTGGCACCGTCAATTTTAGCGTGCGCGATAAAATCGAGATTGCAAAAGTAATTGATGAACTTGGAATCGACTATATCGAAGGCGGCTGGCCTTCCGCCAATCCAACTGATGATGAATTTTTTGCCAATCTCCCTGCATTAAAAAAATCACAATTTGTTGCTTTCGGCATGACACGCCGCAACAACACTTCAGCCGCAAATGACGCGGGTTTAAATGCTCTCATCAATGCCAATGTCAAAGCAGTTTGTATCGTTGGCAAAAGCTGGGATTTTCATCTTGAACATGCTTTGCATATTTCCAAAAAAGAAAATTTGGCAATGATCGCCGACTCAATCAAACAAATCGTAAAGAAGAAAAAAGAAGCGATGTTTGATGCCGAACATTTTTTCGACGGCTATAAAGCAAATCCAAAATTTGCCATGCGCGTTATCGAAACTGCATATCAAGCTGGAGCCAGATGGATCGTGCTTTGCGACACTAATGGCGGAACTTTGCCACACGAAATTTCTGCAATCATCACCACAGTTACAAAAAAAATTCCTGGCGAGAATCTTGGAATTCATTGCCACAACGATACTGGCAATGCCATTGCCAACTCACTTGCTGCCGTGCTTGCCGGCGTTTGTCAAATTCAGGGAACCATCAACGGACTCGGTGAAAGATGCGGCAATACCAATCTAACTTCCATCATTCCAACCTTGATTTTGAAGATGAAATGCAATGTCGGCATTGATGAAAAACATCTGAAAAATTTGGTAAAAACCGCCAATTTTCTCGACGATCTTTTAAATAAAGAACGCGATAAATTCGCACCTTATGTTGGCAAATATGCCTTCGCGCATAAGGGCGGATTGCATGTTTCGGCAGTGGCAAAAAATGCCAAATGTTATGAACATATCGAACCGGAAAAGGTGGGAAACCGGCGTGAAATCATGATTTCTGACCAATCTGGTCGCTCTAATGTGATTGAGCGTTTAAAAGAGATTGGAATTGAGCTACGTGATAAGATCAAGGTGAGCCAGGTTACTGATTTGGTAAATAAGGTAAAAGAGCTTGAAGCACAAGGATATGCTTATGACGCCGCCGATGCGAGCTTTGAAATTCTGGCTAAAAAATCCCTTTCTTCAGTGCCGAATTTTTTTGATTTGATTTCTTTCCGCGTACTTGACGAGCAAGGCAAAACATCAGAAGCAACAATTAAAATCAGAATCGGCAATAAAACCGTAATGTCAGTTGCTGAAGGAAATGGCCCCGTAAACGCGCTAGATAAGGCTTTGCGCAAAAGCCTTTCCAAAAAATATCCCAGCTTAAAAAATGTTCAACTTACCGATTACAAAGTGCGCATTCTCACCCCCAAAGCCGGCACCAAGGCCATAACTCGGGTACAAATCGAATCAACCGATGGCAAAGACAAATGGACAACCATCGGCGTTTCCGAAAATATTGTTGAAGCTTCCTTCCGCGCGCTACACGATTCCATCACTTACAAATTGATGAAAAACTAGTTTTTAGCAGACAATTTCCTCTTTTCAAATCCCGCCAATATTCCAACCGCTTTTTCAATTCTCGTTCAAATCCTCGCTCATTTGGCTCAAAGAATTTTGGATGGGATTTTTTTAGTAATTCTTCGGGGAAAAAATTCTGTCCAGAAAAACAATTTGGCGTGTCATGATCGTAGATATAGCCTTGACCATAGCCTTCTTCCTTCATCATTTTTGTTGGCGCATTTAAAATATTTTTTGGTGGCATTAATTGTGTCGAATTTTCTGCTGCTTCCATTGCTGCCTTGTGTGCCAGATAAGCAGAGTTGGATTTTGGCGCAGTGGCACAATAAATCGTTGCATAGCTCAAAGCATAATCACCTTCCGGCGAGCCGAGAAAATCGTAATTTTCTTTCGCCGCCATCACTTGCAAAAGCGCATTTGGATCAGACAGACCAATATCTTCAGTAGCAAAGCGTGCCAGCCTACGCAAAATGTAATATGGATCTTCTTTTGCCACCATCATTCGAGCAAGATAATAAAGTGCCGCATCAACATCCGAACCACGCAAAGATTTATGAAAGGCGCTGATTAAATTGAAATGAACATCGCCATTTTTATCAAAATTTGCCGCACGTTTTGAGATAAGTTTTTGTAAATCATCAACATCCAGAAGTTTTGTTGTTTTGAGATTTATTAATTCTTCGCAAGCATTGAGCAAATAACGCGCGTCACCACAAGACAGAGAAATCAAGGCTTCGCGCGCTACAGAATCTAACGGCAATTTCTTCTCCATCTGTTTTTCAACGCGCTGCAAAATTTTTTCCAAAGCATTTTCATCAAGAATTTTCAGAGTGATAATTTTACAGCGTGAAAGCAGCGCCGAGTTAAGATAAAATGACGGATTTTCAGTTGTGGTACCAATCAGCGTAATTGTTCCATCTTCAACAAAAGGCAAAAAAAGATCCTGTTGTGTTTTGTTGAAGTGATGAATTTCATCAATCATGAGGATGGTTTTGCCAACATATTTTCTTGCTGTTTCAACAATTTTTCTGATGTCAGCCACACCAGAATTTATCGCCGAAATTGCAATAAATTCTGCGTCACAAATTTTTGCCAGAGCTTTGGCAATCGTTGTCTTTCCTACTCCCGTTGGCCCCCATAAAATCATCGATGGCACATTTTTGCTTTGGATAATCACCTGCAATGCACCATTTTCACAAAAAAGATGTTCTTGCCCGATCACCTCTTCCAGATTTTTCGGACGCATTGCATCTGCAAGCGGCGTGTTAAAAAATTTTTTCATAAAATAGATTGACCATTTTGTTGACCATTTTTATGGTCTTTTTCAAAACTAATTTCCTGACCTATGATCTCTGAAAATATTAGCGAAATCAAAACGAATTTTTCTTATTATCTCAACCTCGCCATCAAAAAAGGCAAGCCAATCATCATTTGCAACCATAATGTTCCGGTTGCTGAATTAAAGGCGATAGAGCCTGTTAGCAAAAGAAAACTTGGGGTTTGTAAAGATAAAATCATTTTACCGGATGATTTTAATGAAACATCGCAAGACATTATTGATTCTTTTTACACTAATAACATTTTCCCAAAAACTTTACAAAAAAAACGCAAAAAAACCCCTAAATAATCATGAAATACCTACTAGACACCTGCACCTATATCTGGATTATAACTAATCATGAAAAGCTATCGAATGAGGTGAAAGAAATTTTCCAAAATAAAAACAACAAGATTTACATCAGTATTATTTCACAAATTGAAATGTCGGTAAAACACCTCAAACACAAGATTCCGGGCATAACAGAACCAATAATTCACTATTTTAAAAGTTTCAGAATCGAAAGCGAAACCGAACTACTTAATCTTGAGCAAGAAGATATTGAAGGCGTTTTTGCACTTCCAAGAATCCACTCTGACCCTTTCGATCGCCTCCTGATTTCACAAGCCATCAACAACCACATGGCCATCATTACGCCCGACAAAAAATTTTCGAAATATCCGGTTAAAATTATTTTTTGATGAAAATAGCCAACACTACACAAGCGCCATGCTACGCCGTAATCTTCACCTCTCTTCGTTTTGCAAAAGATAATGGCTATCTGGCTATGTCTAAAAAAATGATTGAATTGGCACAAAAACAAGATGGGTGTTTGGGATATGAATCTGCTCGCGAAGACTTAGGAATTACGGTTTCATATTGGCGCAATCTTGAATCAATCAAAAAATGGAAAGAAAATTCCACACATCTTTTTGCGCAAAAACAAGGCAAAGAAAAATGGTATTCGGCCTACAAAGTCAGAATTTGCAAGGTTGAACATGATTATGAGTTTACAAACAACTCCCAATCTTATTTTGACAAATTTTCTCAGTGATCTGCAAAAGTTTCTTCACATCTTTTGCCAGAATCTCCAAATCCTCTTTTGCCACATAAAAATCGGCATCATATCTGCCACTAATGTAAGCCTCTTCAAGAAGTTCAAAACGATCCTGTTGTGATTTGGTTTTTTGAGGGAAAAGTTTTTTTAAATCGGAATGAAGATGGTTAACATCTTGCACAAGATATGAGAGAAAATGTTCGTGGGGAGAGTAGTTGGTAAAAACCAGATGTAGGGTTTTATAGGCATGTTCTGCAGTTTGATGCAAATGAAATGCTGCCCTGTTCCAACGCTTTGTGCGAAAACAAAATTTATAAGTTTCAAAAAAATCTTGTGCACACTGAAAAGTTTCATCGAAATAATCCCTTGCAATTCTTTGCTTTTCCTCCGGTTTTAATCTTCTTTTTTTTGCCAATTTAAACCTTGTTGAATCATAAAGCATGATCCCTTCTTTTTTGATATCAGAAAAAAAATACTGCCCTTCTGCGAGCTTGATATTCAGCATTCCAATATCATGAAATTCTGTTCTTACCAAAGCACTTAATTTCAATTTCTGACATACTGAAGCAATTTTATGCCATCGAGATTTATCTTTTTTTTCCGTGATAACCAAAATGTCATAATCAGAAATTCTTCTAAAACCCGGCTTGTCTGGCACCACATCTTTAACTTCGCGCCAACTTCCTCTGGCGTAAGAGCCGAATAAAATTATCATTTCAATATCGGCAAGATTACGAATTAAGCTGACAATCTTTTTTAGTTCCAGCTGTTTTGATTTGGGAAGATGATCAAACGAGTTTTTCATAAAGCTGCGTTATTGTTAAGACGATGGCATCAGCGCCAATTCCCGACTCATTTTGCATCTTTTCCTGTGAATTTTGTTCGATGAATTTATCAGCCATAAAAAGTGAGCGGAATTTTAAATTGCCGTCGAGCATTGCGTTTGCAAGCAGGAATTGTGCTACAGCCGAGCCGAATCCACCGACTGCACCTTCTTCAATTGTGATTAGCGCTTCGTGATTTTTTGCTAAATCGCACAACAGATTTTCATCGATAGGCTTGGCAAAACGTGCATCGGCAATGGTAATTTTTATACCATGTTTTTCCTGCAAGATTTTTGCCGCTTTCATGACATTGCTTAAAATCGTTCCACAAGCAATCACTGCAACTCCGCTTCCTTCCTGAATCAAGCGCCCTTTGCCAATTTCCATAATTTCATCATCATTAAAATCTATTTCACAATTTGTTTCGCCACGTGGAAAACGAAACGCTGACGGACGATCATCAATCGCGTTTGCTGTGTTAATCGCTTTCACCAACTCCTGCCCGCCTGATGGCGCCATTAAAACAAAATCCGGTAAATTTATGAGATAGGCGATGTCATATGAACCTGCATGAGTCGGACCATCAGCACCAACAAATCCGGCACGATCGATAGCAAAACGCACTGGCAATTTTTGTACTGCCACATCATGAATCACCTGATCATAAGCACGTTGCAAAAAAGTTGAGTAAATCGCCACGTAGGGCTTCATACCGCAAGCTGCAAGGCCGGTAGCAAATGTGACCGCATGCTGTTCGGCGATGCCAACATCAAACATTCTTTTTTTATGAATTTTAGCAAACTCATCCAAACCAGTGCCGGAAGGCATTGCCGCAGTAATTGCCAAAATTTTTTCATCTTTTTTTGCCAGCTCGGCAAGATGTCTGCCAAAAATTTTTGAGTAACTGACGCCAGAACTCACGGACTTTTGCTGCTCTCCGGTTTCGGGATCAAATTTGGCAACGGCATGAAGTTTATCCGCGCTTTTCATCACCTCATTATAGCCATAACCCTTCTCGGTCACACAATGGATGAGGATTGGATCAGTTGAGTGATCATCACGAATATTTTGTAAAATCGGAATCAAAACATCGAGATTATGCCCGTCAACCGGCCCGACATAATAAAATCCAAGCTCCTCAAAAATATTGCCGCCCATCCACCATTCCTTTGTCGCCTTTTCCAATTTGCGCGGAAAATGCGAAATGGCATTTGGAAGTTTTTCAGTAATTTTTTTGGCAAGATCGCGAATTTTCAGATAGGATTTTGATGAGGCAACGCGCGAAAGATAATGCGACATTGCACCGGTTGGTGGCGCAATTGACATATCATTGTCATTCAAAATCACGATGAGACGATTGTCATGAAAAAATTCATCCTCAAGCGCACCAGCGTTATTCATGGCTTCAAAGGCCATTCCCGCTGACATTGCACCATCTCCAATCACTGCAATAACATGTGATTTTTCGTTTTTGAATTTTTTGGCAACAGAAAATCCAAGCGCGGCGGAAATAGAAGTGGAGCTATGCCCTGCCCCAAATGGATCATATTCGCTTTCTTTTCTTTTTGTGAAACCAGACAGGCCGGAAGGCTGGCGGATGGTTTTCATTTTTTCGCGCCGACCGGTTAGAATTTTGTGCGGATAAGATTGATGACCAACATCCCAAATCAAAATATCGCGCGGCGTATCAAAAACATAATGCAAAGCGCATGTCAACTCAACCACACCAAGCCCCGCACCCAAATGTCCGCCAGTTTGCGACACGGCAAAAATCGTTTCAAAACGCAGCTCATCAGCCAGTTTTTTTATTTCTTCCGGCGAAAATTTTTTTAGATCGGCAGGAATTTTAACCTGATTGAGTAAAGGAGTTTTGGTCATTTAACTTTTGAATGTTAGCTTGAGAAGACATATTTTGTGAGGGGCAAATGACTCATAGAGAATAGAGTAATTGCAAATCTAAAATCAAAATCTCAAAAATGCTTCAAGATTTAAAATTCAGCAAAGAACTCAATTTGCTTTTCATCAGCATCTTCCTCTTTGCCTGCGCTCTTGGCATAGATCTTGTTACCTTCCCCACCATTTTAAGCAGAAACAATGTCAACCCGGGTTTAATTGGCATCGCCGGTGTTTCTGAGGTGATTGGCGGAATTTTAGCTTCATTTTTTTTAAGCCGTCTGGTTGCAAAAACAGGTATGATTAGAGCTTTGCGCATCTCCTCATCTGCCTACGCCACCTCGATTTTACTGATTTACTTTTACCAAAATTTTTTCCTCTGGCTGGCATTTGTTTTTTTCATGGGATGCTGCTGGTTCATTTATGTCATTACACGTCAAGCCTGGATGAACATCCTCTTAAGCAATGAACAAAGAGGAATCGCAACCGGAATATTCAGCATGATCATTGCAGGCGGAATGGCAATTGGACCAATTATCGTCAAATTTAGCGGCGCTGAAAATTATTCATCTTTCGTGATTTCGGCCGCTCTGGTTGTAGCTTCATATCTTTGCATCTCATTTCTAAAAAAATCTCCGCCACCACAAATTTCATCGCAAAAAATTTCGCTCAAGGAATTTTTTAATAACA
>MEMO01000017.1:86327-87730 GCA_001767955.1 Alphaproteobacteria bacterium RIFCSPLOWO2_01_FULL_40_26
CGATTTTTTCTCGATTTTTTAAGTTATAGTTTGTTGATTTTTACAGTAATTTTTGGCAGCAGAATTGGTTTGTCATACGAGGCAGCCGGCCTTTTAATCACTGCTTTCATGGCTACAGGATTCTTTGATGTCTGGGTTGGTTTCGCCCTAAAAAAAATCAGCCCTTACAAAATGATAAATATCGGATTTTTAGGTTGCATTTATTGCTTCATTATCATCGCTCTCTACAGCAAATCATATCTGCTTTTGCTAATTCTATATTTCACTTTTGGATTGTCGGTTGCTTGCGTTTACGTTTCGGTTTTTAAAATCACCAACGAAGATTATGAAAAAGAAAAACTGGTTGCCGCTAATTCTACATTCCAAATTATCGGCTCAATGGGATCGCTGTGCGGAGGCTTAATTACCGGCTTTCTAATTGATATTTTTGGCACACAGGGTTTTCCTATCGCAATGATTTTAAGCACGGTTTTTTATTTCACTTTTTTAGTCACTTATGAAAAAAAATATTCGCAAAAAAATTAGATTAGGCGTCAATATTGATCATGTTGCAACCATTAGAAACGCACGCGGCGGCTCTCATCCTGATCCTGTAATGGCAGCAATTCTGTCGCAAAAATCCGGCGCCGATGGAATCACAATTCACTTACGTGAAGACAGGAGACACATTCGCGATTACGATTTAAAACGTCTGAAAAAAGAAATAAAATTGCCAATAAATCTGGAAATGGCAGCAACAAAAGAAATGCTGGCAATAGCTCTTAAAACCAAGCCCAACGCGGTTTGCATCGTACCAGAAAAAAGACAGGAAGTAACAACTGAAGGCGGACTTGATGTAATAAAAAATGAAAAGTTTTTGCGAGAAATGATTAAAAAAATTCACGCCAAAAAAATCAAAGTTTCACTTTTTGTTGACGCCAATGAAAAGCAAATCGCAGCGGCAAAAAAAATCGGCGCTAACATCGTTGAAATTCATACTGGAGAATTTTGCCGTAAACCATTCAAAACCGAATTTCATAAAATCAGAAAATGTGCCAAAACCGCAGAAATGCTAGGTTTAGAATGCCATGCCGGCCATGGATTAAATTACGAAACCGCAAAAATAATTTCTAAAATCCCCCAAATCCGCGAACTCAACATCGGCCATTTTATCATCGGCGAAGCTATATTTGACGGGCTTGCTAATGTGATTAAAAAAATGAAGAAAAAAATCCTCCGACGCTAAGCCCAACCTCCTTTGAAAAAGGAGGTGGCGCGAAGCGCCGGAGGATTTGTGGGAGACAAACTTTGGATTGAAGTTTGTCTCTTTCAAATCACCCGTCATCGCACTTCGTGCGATGCCACCCTCTTTTTCAAAGAGGGCTAACCTCCTTTGAAAAAGGAGGTGGCTGATTGCGAAGCAA
>MEMO01000018.1 GCA_001767955.1 Alphaproteobacteria bacterium RIFCSPLOWO2_01_FULL_40_26
ATGAAAAATTTTATGCAAAAATCGCTAAAAATTTCCTAAAAAATCGGGGGCGAATGAATTTGAATACAGGCTCTAACAAAACTTCCAAAGCTACCTCACGACTTATCAGCATCTTCAGAAATAAACAGCGGCAACAACATTACCATCACCACCCGGAGTGACATTACTCTCCAAGCCACAAAAAAATCTGGCATTAAAATTAACGAACAAGAATTGGTAAAGTAAACAGGAAGGTAGCATCAACATCATTGCTGACAATAATCTTTTATTCCTTACCGCTCAAAACTTCTCAACCTCCACTGAAACTAATAAATCCAAAGGCACTTAACTCGCAATCCAATGGCAATTCGGGAAGTATTAATACAGAAATTCTCAACGCAGCTGCTGCAGGAACTGTCGTTGCCGCCTCAATCGCCGCTACTTCCGCCACCAATACCTCAATGAACTCTGACGGCAGTGCCTTCAATCAACTAAAAACTATTTCCAAAACCACCGCCAAAGACACGACAGCAAAAGAATCACTTAAAAATATCGCAATATCGGGATTGGCAGCCGGAGCTACTCAAATTGTACTGGTTGACCGACTTTACTCATATCCAATTTTCCATCCTTCATTGCTATATTTGCAATCCCAATATTATTCGCCTTCGAATCAATCACCCCATTCCATTCATTCCCTGACTTATAAACCGCAGAAGTACCGGCAGCCCAACTTTGCTCACTACCCCTATTTGCCTCAATTGTTTTATTCACCCCCATCGGAGAAACCTCATAAGCAGCCTCAGCAGTTGCTTCTACAACTTTCGTTCTTGTTCTATCAATTTGTTCCAAATCCTCATCATCAAGTCCTGGAACCGCTGTTCCAATATCAGGAGTCGATAGCGTGTTGTTGATGATGGCGTTTGAGGAGACAAAACTCCCACTCTGAACATTCCTCACAGTTTCTTCATCATCACTTCCAAGAATGAGTGAGGTGGTAAGAGAGGCTAGAGAGCCTGTAACTTGTCCAGCTGTTATGGCATTGTTTGCTGTAAAACCGTTACGGAAGGTTGTATCCGCCACATATTCCCCAACCACTCCCGCAGCTGCTCCGGATAATATTCCCGCTATGTTATCATTTCCTAATGCCGCTGAGATTCCTGCTCCCAGAATTCCATGCGCTGCTAGTTGAACTGGCTGGGAGATTAGTTTTAGTGGTTCATTGGTGATTGGATCTTTGATGGCATTGCCGAGTTGGTCGGTCTGGTTGGTGTGAGCTAGGTGGCCGATTTCTCTAGCTCCGGTTTCTGCGAATGACTGAATCAGAATGTTAGTCAAGAGGTTATTTTCTCCTCCGAGCCTTGCGATTGAATCATTGAGTGATTCATTCCTAACCAGTGAGTTTGCCAGCAGATTCGAACTTGTTGCGATTGAGGCCTTCTGTAAGGCAATTTGTGCATTGGTTAGGATTCTTTCGCTGGTGGTTATGGAGTTAGTGGTAGTTGAGATTGTGTTTGCTGTGTTAGCTGCATTACTCCCATTCGCTATCTGGTTTAAGCCGAGACTTTGTGTTATCAAAGCAGTAGTGATCTTCAACTAAATTACCCAATCGGCATCTTCACCGGCAAAATCATGAAAGGCTCCGGAAAAATCATCGAAGCCTATGAATAGAAGCCTATGAATATTTTTAATGAACCTCTCCAGCTCTAACCAGAAACGTTTATTCTTTATTTCAAAGGCAGTAAACATCCTCTTTGGACACTAGAGCCTGTCTTCAAACCCACCACATTTCGCTTTTGTACAAATTTTGTGCGACTTTTTGGCAAAATTTTGCCGCTGTATCTTATCGGGATTCGCGCTTTGCGCTCATGCCCGTTTTCGCTAAAATCGCTTCGCGATTTTTTAACGCTCAAACACTGCAAAAAATTTTGCCAAAAAACGAGCCAAAATTTGGGCAAAAGCGAAATGTGGTGGGTTTGAAGACAGGCTCTATTAACAATCCGTATTTTTTATTTGATTTGTAGGAAATCTGTAATTACTAAACGTGACAAACGCCTACGATAATCTTACAAAAACAATACAAACTATTCTTTTATGACCGATTCCCTAATTCAAATCAGAGTTGATTCTAAACTAAAAAAACATGCTGACGCAGTGCTTTTTGCCATGGGGCTGAAGATTTCCGAAGCGATCAGGATGTTTTTGCAACAAACTATTAACGATCAGGCTTTGCCATTTCAGCCTCGTGCTAACAAGGTTCCGAACAGTGACACGATTGCAGCCTTTGACGAGGTGAAGAAAGGTAAATATTCCGATTCAACTCTTGCTGATTTTAAAAAATCTCTGAAGACAAAAAAATGAGAATCGTCAGACAAGCGAACAGCTTTAAACGTGATTTAAAGAAAGTGACGAAGCGCTCAAAAAATCTTGATAAACTTTACGCAATAATTGAGAAACTTGCCAAAGGAGTAGAGCTAGAGCCACGCCACAAGCCTCACAGACTAATCGGTAACTACGCAGATAAAATGGAATGCCACATCGAACCAGACTGGTTATTGATTTATGAAATTACGGATGAGTTGGTAATTCTTTACAGGACAGGGACACATTCTGATTTGTTTTGAATACAAAGCTCCGCTTCCAAGACACTTTTCCGGCCTCTTCAAACTCAACCCTCATCGAAGCCAGAAGCCAGTTCACCAATCAGCATCAATTCAAAACCAGCAATTTTTACTACAAAATCATCGGCTATGATCCAAACCAGTTCATGCGTGAGAATGTTTGATGTCTTAGCCCCCAAAATCTATCTCTCACAAAACACCCTAAAACTCCTCAACAGCGGCACAGGCACGACATCCGGAAACATTAGGGAACAACAGGGAATGGGCAGTGTTATTGCCGCAGCGGGTGATCTAATCATCAATTCTCCCTCCGCTGGCACTCATGACTGGAGGGGCTGGAGCTAGCTATTCCAGCACTTTAACCAACATGATGTTTAACTCAAATTTAACAGCGGAGGACAAATCTATGCTCAACATCTTCTATCAAAACGGCATGCAAAACACCGTTAAATCTTCCAATTCAATCGGAGATTTAATTAAACAAAAAACCGGAAAATCAGTTGGTCTTATCATCAACAGCACCAATCCCACACTAGGCACTGTGGGAGATATTGTCGAATATCTTCCGCATAAACTCTATCTCAAAGATGTTCTTAATGGCGAGGTCTTGCAGCAAATCGGTAATAATGGCAATGCAAAGAATTTAGTTATAGTTCACTCTGCCGGTAATGAAGATATCATCAAAGCCGCACAGGTTCTGAAGTCGCTCAAAATTTCTGAAAAATCGAGCTGTGATGAGTTTGAAGACAGGCTCTAGTAAAGAATCAACTTGATTATCTATTGCTAATCATAAAGCTATAACTTTAATAACTATAAGCTTAATTAAACTCATAACTTTATGACTTCTAAATTTAAAAAACTCCAACTCGAAGCACTTGATAAAAAAATCTCCAAAATTCGTTTTGTTTCCCGCCCTAAAAACGGCTGGATCAGAACTATCCGCACCTCAGTTGCTATGCCGATTTCTTTTGCAGCGCAGAGGCTTAATATTTCTCCACAAGCTGTGTTTCAGACGGAACAAAGCGAGATTGATGAAACTATTACTCTTAAAACCTTACGTCGTTTAGCCGAAGCAATGGATTGCCATCTTCATTATGCTTTGATTCCCAATCAGAAATCTTTAAAAAAAATGTTGGAAAAACGGTCTGCCATTAAGGCTAAAAATTTAGTTTATGACGTTGACAGTTCGATGTCTCTTGAAAATCAGAAGGTAAAAAATTCCAGAAGGTCAGAAAAAATTCTAGCTAAAGAGCTTGTAAAAAATTTCAGCTCAAAACTTTGGAGCTAAAAGATGAATAAAATAAAATTTTCTTCTTTTGGTCAGACCCCAATTGATGAAGATGAGAAGCATGACTTAATTCCAGATCTGGATACACTTGATGATCTAAACATTTTTGAACAAGAAAATATAATTGAAGCACAGAAATGGGTTGGTGGTTCAAATATAATTAAAAAATCTGATTTATTAGATTTTGATTTCCTGACCAAACTTCATAAAAAAATGTTTGACAAAACCTGGAAATGGGCTGGCCAATTACGCAAAACTGATAAAAACATTGGATGCGATCCAAACAAAATCCGAATTGAACTGAAAAATCTGCAAAATGATTTCAAGTTTTGGGTTGATAACCAAACTTACTCAATAAAGCAAATTGCATTAGTTGTTCATCACAGACTGGTAAAAATTCATATCTTTCCAAATGGCAATGGACGTCATGCTAGGCTGGTTGCAGACTGTATAATCAGAAAATTCGATCCAACAAAGAAGATTGATTGGAGTGGCAAGAATTTGCTAGGGAAAAAATTTGAATCCATCGATGAACTTCGTAAAAACTATATCCAGTCTTTGAGAAAAGCTGATTATGGCAACTATCAAAACTTGTTTAAGCTGTTCGATGCCCAACCTAAAACAACATGAAAACCAACATCTTCTATCAAAACGGCATGCAAAACACCGTTCAAACCAACGATGCTAATCTTCTAGACTCAAATAACGATACTAGTATGGCGGGGTGGGATGGATATTACAAAATAGAAAAATCTGTAATTTATGAAAACCAATTTGATCCCGTAAAATACCCATACAGCCATGGATACCTTTTGTTAAAATCAGAGAAAATTTATCTAGAGCCTGTCTTCAAACTCATCACAGCTCGATTTTTCAGAAATTTTGAGCGACTTTTCGGCAAAATTTTGCCGCTGTATCTTATCGCTTACTCCCCCAATCCCAATTCCAAATTTTCGTGCAATATCTTTCGGCAAAAATAACCCATGTAATTTTTTTATCGTCCAATCTAAACCCACCGCAACCATCAAGCTAAAACTTGAAAACGGACAAATCTACGAATCAACAAAATCCCCAGCCCTCTACGACTACACCCGCCACACCTTCCCCATAAAATCCAAAACCATCGATTCCGGCATCCTCATCATCGAAAAAGATGGCGAGATAATCGAAGTCCATTTCGAATACAAATATGCAAGATTCTGGCATTGATTTTATACAAAAATAAACCTTGTAGTTTTCTATGAGTTACTACAATTCTATCAATCATATCAGTTGATATGGCTTTAATTCAAAACAAATTTCCTTTTTATGATGATCGAAGCTACAGCTATGAAGGTTCGTCAGAATTTCGGCGAGCTTATCAATCAAGTACAATATCGCCATGCCTCAGTTGAAATTACCAAAAGTTCAAAGCCAGTTGCTGCTTTGATTAACATTGAGTTGTTTGAAAAAATTCAGCTAATGCAAAAAGAATTTGATCGTCTAACAGCAAGATTGCGATCTTCTTTTAAAGGTGAAAATACCAACGCAGTTCAAGACTTGCTTAATGAAGCGGTAAAATATTCCCGTCGTAAAAAACCATGAAGCTTGTTCTCGACACCAACGTTTTTGTTTCAGGATTATTTCTTCCAAAAAGCAATGCCGGAAAGATTCTGAACTTGTGCATGATTGGAAGATATGATCTCTGTTTGAGCGAAGAGTTGATCTGTGAAATAGAGCGAGTTTTATTTTATCCTAAAATCAAAAAACGCCTAAATTTATCCGAATCAGAAATTGAAAATTACTGTGCCTTATTACGATTTCGCTTCAACCTGTGCAAAATAAAAAATGTCAAAGCAAAGGTTCCGAAAGACTCC
Organism: Alphaproteobacteria bacterium RIFCSPLOWO2_01_FULL_40_26; assembly: GCA_001767955.1. Classification (GTDB taxonomy): domain Bacteria; phylum Pseudomonadota; class Alphaproteobacteria; order Rickettsiales; family UBA1997; genus UBA2645. Next base: position 5,745 of record MEMO01000018.1, read on the forward strand.
AAAGATAATCACATTCTCGCAACATTTAAAGCAAGCTATGCTGACTATTTGATTACCGGAGATGATGACCTACTTTCGCTTCGTAATGAGTATCAAATAATTTCTTTGAAAGATTTTATCGAAAAATTTGTTAAAGACAGGCTCTAAACAGGTTCTAAGATTTATCGGCAAAGCAAAATTTCTCCAGATGCCGATAAATTGCTTGTAAACTGCCGATAAAATTTTATGATGCTTTCGTGTTTTTAATCCCATCTTATCATTTTGCATGATATCTACCTTCTATCCAAATTATCAAATCACCTCTCGAGTTGCTTCTGGCCTCATTCGAATTGAATCAGTAAAAGAAAAAGTTTTTCACCTTCCTCTAACTCCTCTCACCCTTCGTTCTTTGCGTGAGAGTGCTAAACTTTTTACTACTCATTACTCAACTGCAATTGAGGGAAATAAATTACGCGCCGATGAAGTTGCTAAAGTCATCAAAAAGAAATCTACAATCTCTACGAAGCGGCGCGATGAAAGAGAAGTAAAAGGTTACTACGAAGCTCTAAGTCAAATCGAAAAATGGGTGGCATCCGGCGATGCGATCACTGAAAAAACCGTCCAAACCATTCATGCTCTGGCAATGGCTGGCGGGCGTGAAAAAGTGAAGCCAACTCCTTATCGCGATGGGCAAAATGTCATTCGCGACAGCAGAAGTAACTCAATAATCTACATGCCTCCGGAAGCTAAAGATGTTCCAGTGCTAATGAAAAACCTGCTCCTCTGGATTAAAGAAAATTCCAAAATTGATGACAAAACCAGATTGTGGAAAATCCCCTGTCCAATAGTTGCAGCAATTGCTCATTACCAATTTGCCACGATTCATCCTTATTTTGACGGCAATGGTAGAACGGCGCGGTTATTGACTACGATGCTTCTTCATCACGGAGGATATGATTTAAAAGGTCTTTATTCGCTCGAAGAATATTATGCCAAAAATCTTCAATCCTACTACGATGCGATCAGTGTCGGAGACCATCATAATTATTATTTTGGCAGAGCAAAATCAGACATCACTAAATGGGTAGAGTATTTTATTGATGGCGCAGCAACGTCATTCGAAAATGTTCTTAGACACATGAATGAAGCGCAAATTTTCAAACAAAAAGATAATTCAAAAATATTGCGAAGCCTTGATGGGACTGTCGCAAATCCCCATTTCTTACCATTTTTAAACTCGACGAGCCCTTGTAAATCAAGGGTTCAGATTTTTCAGAAAGTTGATTTGCGACGGGGCCTTGATATTCGCCAGCGTAAGGTGTTAGAACTTTTTGAAGAATTTGAAACTGTCACCTCATCTCAAATCGGAAAATTATTTGGATTTAAACCAAGAACTAATTCGCAAATTTGTAAAAAATGGTGTGAAGAAAAATTTCTGGAAGTTGCTGACAATTCCAATCGAGCAAGGAAGTACAGGCTTGCGAAGCGTTATTGGAAATAAAACATGACTAAAATCTTCTTCCAAAACGTCATTGATAATGACTAGAGCCTGTCCTGAATCTTTTTTAACCCCAGATTTTAGCATGTTTTTAGCGCTTTTTTGACAAAATTACGAAGCGTATCTGGAAATACGGTGAGTAATTTTGTCAAAAAATAAGCAAAAACAGGGTAAAATATGGGGTTAAAAAAGATTTTAGACAGGTTCTAAGAAATGGGGATTTGCGATAGAACTTTATTGCAATTTGTGCAAAGATTTTGAAGTTATTTTGTTCAAGCTCTAACAAATTTAGTCATAAGCAAAATGAAAGATCTAATTCAAATCATCGAAAACGCCTTTGAGAAAAGAGCGGAGATCAATTTAACAACGCGGGGCGATGTGCGCTATGCCGTTAGTGAAACATTGGCTCTGCTTGATTGCGGCAAAATCAGGATTTGCGAAAAAATCTCTTCTGCCTGGCAGGTGAATCAATGGATGAAGAAGGCGATTTTGTTGTCATTTTGCCTCAACGACAATGTTTTGAGTAGAAGCGGTGATGTGATTTCTTTTGATAAAGCGCCGCTGAAATTTTTGGATTGGAATGAAGAAGATTTCAGAAGGGCGGGTTTTCGCGCCTTACCAGGCTCTGTTGTGCGCTATTCCGCCTTCATCGGTAAGAATGTGGTTTTGATGCCGTCTTTTGTGAATCTCGGCGCTTATGTTGACGAGGGCGCCATGGTTGATACCTGGGCAACAATTGGCTCTTGCGCACAAATCGGAAAAAATTGTCACATTTCCGGCGGCGTTGGAATTGGCGGAGTTCTTGAGCCTTTGCAGGTTAATCCTGTCATTATCGAAGATGATTGTTTCATCGGCGCTCGCAGCGAAATTGCTGAAGGTGTAATTGTTGAAAAAGGTTCGGTTATCTCGATGGGAGTTTATATCGGCGCTTCAACAAAAATCATTGATCGCGAAAGTGGTGAAATTTTTTACGGTCGTGTTCCAGCTTACTCAGTTGTAGTTTCTGGCAATATCGCTTCAAACAAAGGCGAAAAAAATCTTTCACTTTATGCCGCGGTGATTGTCAAAAAAGTTGATGAAAAAACTCGCGCTAAAACATCGGTAAATGAACTGTTGCGCAATGTCATTTGATGCCAAATTTTTAGGACAGTGTCTATTCTCCTGATCTTTATCACCATCAATTTTTTGATTCTTTTTTTAGTCAAAACACGTACCACAACAGTTACCAGCCTTATCATTGCTCATCTTGTGGTGATTTTGTTTTTCAGCGTTTCGATTGCCAATTACAATTTGTTCAAGGAAATCACATTGGCTTTGATTGTTTATTCGATGGTGATTTTGTTTCTGATTTCAAATTATGACGAGTTTGACTTTGGAGAAAAAAATAAAACCCCGCGCCGACATTTGATGATAATTTTTTTACCATTGATTTTTGTGGCTTTTACAACGTTTTTTGCGGTGGTAAAAAATATCGCCAGATTTAGCGAAATTGTTGCTGAAAAAAAAATGTCCTTGCAGGAAGAGGTTATGCTAAATCCGATGATTCTACCATCTCACCCCGCCCATATTGCGGTTAAACAATTTTATTTTGGAAAAAAATTTGAAGATGATTTGTCAGATAAAGTTTCAATCGCGCTTGAAAACAATGACAGAAAAAGAGCTCGGCTCAAGGATAAATTATCGGATAATTTTTTACTTAAACGTTCATCGGATGTGATTTTGATCATAGTTGCGGTGAGCTCCGGTTTACTTCTGATGTCGAATAAAAAATCCGATGAGTCCATATAAATTTTTCCGTCCGCTGATTTTCAAGTTTGATGCTGAAATCGCACATAATTTGGCAATAAATTTTCTTAAATTCATGCCAAATTCTGCCACGCTTTTTGCCTTCAATCGTGATTATGAGAATCTGCATGTCAGGTTGTTTGATATTGATTTTGCAAATCCGATAGGAATGGCCGCTGGTTTTGACAAAAATGCCGAAGTTTTTGCCACTCTGGCAAAATTTGGTTTTGGATTTCTGGAAGTTGGAACTGTTACGCCAAAAGCGCAAAGCGGTAATGACAAGCCGCGCCTTTTTCGACTTGATAATGATGAGGCCATAATCAACCGCATGGGATTTAACAATTTGGGCGTGGAAGTTTTTTTGGAAAATGTTGAAAAAAATTTGTCAAAAATTTCCATTCCTTTCGGCATCAATCTTGGCAAGAATAAAAACACTGAAGATGCTCTTTTGGACTATCTTTTGCTGCTGAAAAAATTTTATGCCAAATCTTCTTACATCACACTCAACATCTCTTCACCCAATACAAAAAATCTGCGTGATTTACAAAAAGAAGATCAGTTGGATTTGTTTTTAAGCGAGATTATGAAGAAAAAAAATGAGCTGAATATGCGCTGCAAAAAAAATGTTCCGATCTTGCTTAAAGTTGCGCCAGACTTGACTAGAGAGCAGCAAGAAAAAATCGCTGAAATCGTAATTAAAAATCAGATTGATGGTCTGATAATTTCAAACACTACGATCCTGCGTCCACAAAATCTGCAAAGCAAATTCGTTTCTGAAAGCGGTGGTTTAAGTGGTAAACCGTTGTTTGAAATGTCAAATGAAACGCTGAAAAATTTTTATCAATTTACCGCAGGAAAAATTCCACTCATCGGGGTTGGCGGAATTTCATGCGCCGCCGATGCTTACAAAAAAATAAAACTTGGCTCTTCTGTGGTTCAGCTTTATTCTGCCTTTGTCTATCAAGGTTTTGGATTAGTTGAAAAAATGAAAAAGGAATTAAGCGCGATGGTGGCAAAAGACGGATTTAAAAATATCTCCGAGGCTGTTGGATCTGAGAACCTGTCCTGAGGAAAAATGAATATTATCCATTTTGATGAAGTTGAAAGCACCAATCTTCTTGCTCTTGAATTGCTTGAAAAAAATCACCTGCAAGCGCCGGGCATTATCATTGCCAATTCACAAACCAAAGGACGCGGCAGAGGAGAGCGTCAATGGATTTCTCCGCGCGGCAATCTTTACATGTCGCTTGTTTTACAGCCGGAAAATATGTCTCGTATCAGCGATTATTCTTTTTTAACCGCTTGCGTAGTTGGTGATGTTTTACGATCTTTTGGAATTGAAACAAAATACAAATGGCCAAATGATATCATGCTTTCCGGTAAAAAACTTGCCGGCATTTTGCTACAATCTCAAAAAACAAATTTGGGCCATGTCGCAAATCAACTTTCTGAAAAATCTGAACCCTTGATTTACAAGGGCTCGTCGAGTTTAAAAATGGTAAGAAATGGGGATTTGCGACAGTCCCATTTGGTAATTGGCGTTGGATTGAATCTGGTTTCAGCTCCTGATTATGCCATTTCTCTCGTGAATCACAAAATTTCCCGTGAAGATTTTTTACAAAAATTCAGCACATTTTTTTTGCGACTTGAAGAGGAATATCGGCAATTCGGATTTTTTGTGATTAGAAATAAATGGAAAAATTCCGCTTATAAACTTGGTGAAAAAATCACGCTTTCAAATGGAGTGAGCGGAATTTTTTCTGATATTGATGAAAGTGGAAATTTGTTGATTGCAGACCAGTTTGGCAATGTTAGCAAAATCATCACTGAAGAAATTAATCTTGATTCTACTTTGTAATTTTTTAAATAATCCCGCCCCCAGGAAATCACATCTCTTTTTCCGATTAATTTTTCCAAATGTTTAGAAAGCGCAGCAACAGTTGACTTAATTTTGTATGAGTCAGCTGAATCTGTTTGCGCGTCTATACGGAGTATTTCATGATTAAAATAAATGACACTTCTGCTATTTTTGAGATGGTCAAAAATAACAACATTAAATTCATCGATTTTCGCTTTTCCGATTATTGCGGGGAGTGGCTTCATATCTCATATTGCGCTGATGCAATCAGTGAGGATGAGCTAACAAACGGCATAGCTTTTGACGGATCTTCGGTTCCGGCATGGAAGGAAATCAACGAATCAGACATGATTTTAATGCCGCAATTACATACCGCCTTTATTGATCCTTTCGCAACAAATCCAACTTTAGTTCTGATTTGTGATGTGATCGAACCGGTCACTAATTCCGGATATGAACGCGACCCACGTTTTACCGCGAAAAAGGCTGAAGAATATCTCGCAAATAGTGGCATTGGCGATGCGGCATATTTTGGTCCGGAACCGGAATTTTTTATTTTCGACGATGTGCGTTTTGGCAACAAATCACACGGCAATTTTTATGAAATTGATTCCGAAGAAGCTCCGCATAATTCCGCTAAAATTATTGATGGTGGAAATCTCGGTCGCCGCTCACAAGTTAAAGGCGCTTATTTTGATTCAATTCCGCTTGATAGCGCTCAGGATTTACGTTGTGAAATAGCTGAAACTTTGCGTCAAGTCGGCATCACGCCAATTTTGCATCATCATGAGGTTGCCACTTCGCAATCCGAAATCGGTTTCAAATACAGCACTCTAATCAACACCGGAGACAATGTGCAAAAACTGAAATATGTGGTGCATAATGTCTGTCAGGCTTATGGAAAAACCGCAACTTTCATGCCAAAACCAATCTATGCCGACAATGGTTCCGGCATGCATGTTCATCAGTCAATCTGGAAAAATGGCAAAAATCTTTTTGTTGGCAAAGAACATGCCGGCCTTTCCGAACTCGCGCTTTATTACATCGGTGGCATTATCAAACATGCCAGAGCAATCAATGCTTTCTCCAACGCCACAACCAACAGCTACAAGCGTTTAGTGCCAGGTTTTGAAGCCCCGGTGCTTTTGGCCTATTCACCGAAAAATCGTTCAGCTTCAATTCGTATTCCCAATGTCGCCAATGAAAATGCGCGCAGAATTGAAACCCGTTTCCCTGATCCGGCATCGAATCCATATCTTACTTTCGCCGCGCTTTTGATGGCTGGTCTTGATGGTGTCAAAAATAAAATTCATCCGGGAGAACCAAAAAACAAAGATCTTTATCACCTGCCCGAAAAAGAGCTGAAAAAAATTCCAACTGTTTCGCGCTCCCTTCGTGAGGCTTTGGGCGCGCTTGATAAAGATCGTGAATTTCTTCTTGCCGGCAATGTTTTCACCAACAACCAAATTGATGCCTATATCGCTTTAAAGATGCAAGAAGTTGAGCGTTATGAACAAATGCCGCATCCGGTGGAATTTGAAATGTATTACAACAATTGATTAGAGCCTGTCTTAGAACCTGTCCTGAATCTTTTTTAACCCCAGATTTTAGCATGTTTTTAGCGCTTTTTTGACAAAATTATGAAGCGTATCTGGCAATACGGTGAATAATTTTGTCAAAAAATAAGCAAAAACAGGGTAAAATATGGGGTTAAAAAAGATTCAGGACAGGTTCTTAAAACCCACCGCGCCTCGCTTTTCCATAAATTTTGAGCGACTTTTTTAAGACAGGCTCTATGCACCCATTTAACCCAGATCAGTCATCACAAAACTTTTGAGAATGCGAAATAAAATGAAGTTTAGGGCTGATAAAAATTTAAATTCTGTCATCTGTTTTACGGATGGCAGTTTTTTTTTAGGTAAGGCTATTGGAAAGATTGGTGAAGCTATTGGTGAAATTTGTTTTAATACCGCAATCACCGGATATCAGGAAATTTTGACTGATCCTTCCTATGCTGGCCAAATCATCACTTTCACCTTCCCGCATATTGGCAATGTTGGTTGCAACCAAAATGACAACGAGGCGCGCAAACCGTTTTGCAAAGGTTTGGTGGTTCGCGAAGATATTACGCAGGATTCCAATTTCCGCAGCGAAGAACATCTCAATTCCTGGCTGATTAAAAATAATCTTACCGGTATTTGCGGCATCGATACCAGAGCCTTAACGCGCTACATCAGAACCAAAGGCGCCGGCAATGCCATCATTGCTTGCGTTGCTGAAGGTGAGGAGTTCGATACTGAAAAACTTGCGGCAAAAATCAAAAATTTACCAACCCTTGCCGGAGCTGAACTTTGTGCGCAAGTTTCAACCAAAAAATCCTATGATTGGAAAAGTAAAACTATTCCCCTTGGTATTCCCCTTGCTATCCCCCTTGCTATCCCCCTTGGCAAAATTGAAACCAAAAAATTCAGCCATGATTATCATGTTGTAGTGATGGATTTTGGTGTGAAGGAAAACATCCTCAATTGCCTTGTTGATCATGGTTTTAAAGTCACTGTGCTTTCTGCTGAATCTTCCTTTGCTGATATCGCAAAATATGAGCCGGATGGTATATTTTTATCCAATGGTCCGGGTGATCCTGATGCTACGGCTAAATACGCGGCGCCGGTAATTCGCCGGATTCTTGAAAAAAATATTCCGCTTTTTGGAATTTGTATGGGACATCAGCTACTCTCAATTGCCTGTGGGCTTAAAACCATAAAGATGTTTCAGGGGCATCGCGGCGCCAATCATCCGGTGAAAAATCTGCAAAATGGCACGGTTGAAATTACCAGCCAAAATCACGGTTTTTGCGTTTCAAATGAAAATATTCCAAGCCATATCGAAGTGACTCACATCTCACTTTTTGATCAAACAATTGAAGGAATCCGTCTCAAAAACGCACCGGCTTTTTCTGTGCAATATCATCCTGAAAGTTCCCCCGGGCCGCATGACAGCAGATATCTTTTCAAACAATTCATCGGGTTAATTAAAGATGCCAAAATTAGACATTGATTCAATTCTTGTTATCGGTTCAGGCCCGATCGTTATTGGTCAGGCTTGTGAGTTTGATTATTCCGGAACGCAGGCATGCAAGGTTTTAAAGAGTGAAGGTTATCGCGTCATTCTAGTTAATTCCAATCCGGCGACCATCATGACCGATCATGAGATGGCCGACGCCACTTACATTGAACCAATCACGCCGGAAATTGTTGAAAAAATCATCGCCAAAGAAAGGCCGCAGGCAATCTTGCCAACTGTTGGCGGACAAACTGCGCTTAATTGTGCTTTGGCTTTGCATAAGATGGGTGTGCTTGAAAAATATTTTGTAAAAATGATTGGCGCAAATCCGGATGCTATCGAGAAGGCTGAAGATAGAAAAAAATTCAACCAGGCTATGGCTAATATCGGTTTGGAAGTGCCGAAGAATGCTGTTGTTTCCTCACTTGAAGAGGCGATGGCCGCGCTAAAAAAAATAGGTTTGCCGGCAATCATTCGTCCATCTTTTACCCTTGGTGGTTCCGGAGGAGGAATTGCCAACACTGAAGAGGAGTTTAGGGAAATTGTTTCTTATGGGCTTGATCTTTCGCCAACTCACGAAGTGCTAATTGATGAGTCGATTCTCGGCTGGAAGGAATATGAGATGGAGGTGATTCGTGATAAAAATGACAATGCCATAATTGTCTGTTCCATTGAAAATATTGATCCGATGGGTGTTCACACCGGAGATTCCATTACCGTTGCCCCCGCCCTCACTCTTACCGACAAGGAATATCAAAGAATGCGCGATGCTTCAATTGCGGTATTGCGTGAAATTGGTGTCGAAACTGGTGGCTCAAATGTGCAATTTGCGGTGAATCCGCAAGATGGTCGCATGGTGGTGATTGAAATGAATCCGCGGGTTTCGCGCTCTTCAGCCCTTGCTTCAAAAGCAACCGGTTTTCCCATTGCCAAAGTGGCGGCGAAATTGGCGATTGGCTATAGTCTTGATGAAATTCAAAACGACATAACAAAAGTAACACCGGCTTCCTTTGAGCCAACGATTGACTATGTAATTGTCAAGATTCCGCGCTTTACTTTTGAAAAGTTTAATGAAGCACAACCAACCCTTTCAAGCGCAATGCGTTCGGTTGGTGAGGTAATGTCAATTGGCCGTTCTTTTGCCGAGGCTTTGCAAAAAGCGCTTTATTCGATGGAGATTGGTTTAACCGGTTTCAATGAGCAAAAGATTGATGGCGATATTTGTGAATCGCTGAAAGCCTTGTCTCCCGATCGTCTATTACGCATTGCACAGGCTTTACGCGATAAAATTTCCGTCAAAGAAATCTGTGAAATCACCCATTATGATCCATGGTTTGTGCGTGAGATTGAAAAAATCGTTAATGTTGAAAATGAGCTGAAAGAACAGGGTTTGCCACAAGATAAATTTGGCCTTTTGCGTCTGAAAAAGCTTGGTTTTTCCGATGAAAGAATTGCCGAATTAACCGGAAAAAAAGCGCGAGAAGTTTATCAGCTACGTCAAAAATTCGGCGTTTATCCGGTTTACAAAACAGTTGATACTTGCTCTGCCGAATTTGCGTCTGCTACGCCATACATCTATTCCTGCTATGAGGGCGATTCAGTAAACGAGCCTGAATGCGAAGCAAATCCAACCGATGCCAAAAAAGTGGTGATTCTTGGCGGTGGGCCGAATCGCATCGGGCAGGGCATCGAGTTTGATTATGCCTGCGTCCATGCCGCATTCACCTTGTCGAAAGCCAGCTTTGAAACTATCATGATCAATTGCAATCCTGAAACGGTTTCGACCGATTACGACACTTCAAATCGTCTTTATTTTGAGCCGATGACGCCGGAACATGTCATCGAAATCATTCGCAAAGAACAGCAAAATGGCGAGTTGGTTGGGGTTATTGTGCAATTTGGCGGACAAACCTCCTTAAAATTAGCGCGTCATCTTGATGCGGCAGGCATTCCAATTATTGGCACGCAATATGACAAAATTGATCTGGCTGAAGATCGGGAAAGATTCCAGAATCTTCTGCATGAAATCAAATTGGTGCAGCCACAAAATACCATTTGTCATCAGCTTTCCGATATTGAAAAAGCTGCCAGGGAAGTCGGATATCCGGCGGTAATTCGTCCAAGTAATGTGCTTGGCGGACGTGCTATGGAAATTATCCGTGATAAAAAGGGCTTAGAAAAATACATCAAAACTCACGGAAAATTCATTCTCGATGGACCAATTTTGGTGGACAGATTTTTGGATGGCGCCATCGAAATTGACGTTGATGCTTTATGCGATAGCACGGATGTTTTTATTGCCGGCATTATGCAACATGTTGAGGAGGCCGGTATTCATTCCGGTGATTCGGCCTGTTCTCTGCCGCCTTATTCTTTGCCGGCAGAAATTATCGAAGAGATAAAAATGGCAACGATGAAACTGGCGCGCGCTATTTCCGTGGTTGGTTTGATGAATGTGCAATATGCCGTAAAAGACGGAAAGCTTTATGTAATTGAAGTAAATCCCAGAGCGTCCAGAACAGTGCCGTTTGTGGCCAAATCAACCGGCATTAATATCGCTCATTTCGCCTCTCTTTTGATGGTGGAAAGAAAGCTTGCCGAATTTGAGTTGGAGAAAATCGAAAATTACAGCAAAAATTATTTTTCGGTAAAAGAGGTGGTATTTCCCTTTGTGCGCTTCGCCAATGTTGACACGATTCTGGGACCGGAAATGAAATCAACCGGCGAGGTGATGGGAATTGACAGAAGTTTTGAAATGGCTTTCCTGAAAGCTCAATTGGCCGCAGGAAACAAGGTGGTTAAAAGCGGCAATGTTTTTATCTCGATTGCCAATTGCGATAAAACCAATGATGTCATCAAAATCACCAAGCAGCTGCAACAGCACGGTTTCAAAATTTCCGCAACCAGCGGCACAACAAAATTTTTATATGATAATGGCATAGAAAATGTTGAGTCGGTGAGGAAGGAAAGAGAAGGAGGAATAACCGTGGTTGATCTAATCAAGAACCGTAAATTTGATGTGGTTATTAACACCACCTATGATGCCGAATCAATCGTCGAAAGTTTCAGTTTACGCCGCGCCGCTTTGATGAATCGTATCTTTCATATTACCACAATTGAAGCGGCAAAATGCTTTGCCAGATCAATCGCAAAATTGCATGAGGAAAATGATTATGAGGTTTTCTGTTTGCAGAGGCTCGCAAGCAACGCCATACGCATGTAAATCGCATAATTGGCTTGAGTGAAATATTTGGCATGTGAAGTGCTATCAACTTCTTCATCAATTTCGTTAAGGCGTGGCAGAGGGTGAAAGATGGTCAGATTTTTCTTGGCAAAAGAAAGCAGGTTTTTGTCGATGCGATAAAAATTTTTCACTTTTTCATATTCTTTTTTATCACTGAAACGTTCCTGTTGCACACGCGTGGCGTATAGAATATCGAGGTCTTTTATTGCCGATTCCAAATCAGAAGTTTCAGTGATTTTACATCCGCGTTTCGTCAGAATTTTTTTCTGTTGCGTAGAAATTTTTAAGGAAGGATGTGAGATCAGAGCAAAATGGTTGTTGCGATAATTGCTCATCAAAGCAAGCAGCGAGCGTACCGCGCGGCTATATTTTAAATCACCGACTATGCCGATTTTCAAATTGTCCAGTTTTTTCTTTTCACAAAAAATAGCATAAACATCGACCAGCGATTGGGTTGGATGCTGATTCTCTCCATCTCCGGCATTGATTACCGGAATGGTTGCATGTTTTGCAAATTCGGCAACCGATCCAACTTGCGGATGACGCATGATGACGATGTCGGCATAATTGCTGACGATGCGTCCTGTGTCAGAAAGAGTTTCACCTTTTTTCACCGAAGAAGTTTGGCCGTTTTCGAGCGAAATTACTTGTCCGCCAAGCCTGATCATCGCGGATTCAAAAGACATTCTGGTGCGTGTGCTTGGTTCAAAAAACAAAGTTGCGGCGATAAGTCCATTGCAATCGCCATCTGTAAAAGTTTTTTTGCGATTGGTTTTACGATATTTTTCTGCGAGAGCGATGAGCTTTTTAATGTCGTTGTCTTTGATTTGATTGGCATCAAGGAGGTGATGAAAGGAGAGTTTGGTCATCATAAATTTGACATTGAAACTTATGTAGATAGCCTACACGCGCTCTTCTCAAGCCTCAACTCAATTTTTAAAATATGTCAAATTTAACCAAATTCCGTGAGTTGGGACTTTCCGAAACCATGCTTGCATCACTGCACAAAAAAGGTTTTGAAGAACCAACGCCAATCCAAGCTAAAACCATTCCTTTTCTTCTCCAAAATAAAAAAGATTTAATCGGCAAGGCACAAACCGGAACCGGCAAAACTGCCGCTTTTGGCATTCCGATCATTGAGAATATTGTGCCAGATTCAAAAAAAATTCAGGCGATAATTCTAGCGCCGACACGCGAATTGGCGATTCAAGTGACTGAAGAATTAAGCTCATTTGCTGAAGAGCAAAAAACCAGAATTATCGCGGTTTATGGCGGTCAGCCAATCGAGCGTCAAATTGCGCGTCTTTCGCGCGGAGTTGATATTGTGGTTGGCACTCCTGGCAGAATTCTGGATCATCTCGAACGTCGCACACTCAATCTCTCGCACGTTTCCTACGTTGTTCTCGATGAAGCTGATGAAATGCTGAATATGGGTTTTATTGACGATATCGAATCAATCCTGAAAGCAGCTCCGAAGCAACGTCGCACCGTTTTGTTTTCGGCAACAATGCCGCATCATATCGAGCGTCTCGCCAAGCAATATATGGGCGAATATGAAGTAATTTCAGTTTCAAGCGAGCAACTCAATCGCGATAATGTTGAGCAAATTTATTTCGAAGTTTCGCAAGCCGACAAATTTGAAGCGCTTTTCAGAATCATCGATGTTGAAGAGAGTTTTTACGGCATGGTTTTTTGCCGAACCAAAATTGACGCCGATGAAATCGCTCACAAACTTGCCAATCGCGGATGCAGGGCAGAAGCAATTCACGGCGATTTATCGCAAGGCCAGCGCGAAAAAGTTTTACAAAAATTTCGTAATCGCAGAATCACTGTTTTAGTTGCAACCGATGTGGCGGCGCGCGGAATCGATGTCGAAGACTTAACTCACGTTATAAATTATTCACTGCCGCAAGATCCGGAAAGCTATGTGCATCGTATCGGTCGCACTGGCCGAGCTGGTAAAAGTGGAACAGCAATCACCCTGATCACGCCTTCAGAATATCGCAAACTGATTTCGATCCAGAGAATTGCCAACACCAAAATCACCAAACAAAAAATCCCCGGTGTTGCCGAAGTAATCGACAGTAAAAAACAACGCATCAAAAACACTTTGTCTGAAATTATTTCTGCTGAAAATTTTTCCGATTTGGAACCGATTGCCGAAGAAATTTTGCAAGAAAATCCTGATGCCAAGAAAGCGCTTGCCGCTTTGCTTAAAATGGCTTTCAAAGATGAATTGAATGAAAGCAATTACAGCGAAATCAACGACATTGGCGCCTACAAAAAGAATAAAGATTTTTATTATGATGACCGTGGCATGAGCGGCTATCGTCCCATCGGGGATCAAGATAAAAGAAGTTATGTCGATCGCAAAGGCACCGCGCGCCTCTTCATCGCCAAAGGTAAAAATGACGGCATGGATCCAAGAAAATTGGTTGAGTTCATCCAAAGCAAAACCAGCGTTGATCAGCGTCACATCGATGATGTAAAATTATTCGACTCTTTCTCATTTTTCGCCGTGCCTTTCGAAGATGCGGAAAAGATTTTACACGTGTTTCAAAGAGAATCTGGCGGAAAAAGATCATTGGTTTCCAGAGCGAAGAAGAAGTAGAAATATGCGGTCGTGCTTCATGCTTCGGTAATTTTAACCATGATAAAATCTGTGGCCAAAAAAGGGTTGTTCTTAAATTTTGTGTCCAGAAAAAACAGATCCTGAAACAAGTTCAGGATGACATGTTTTGGAACCATCTTTCCCTAATTGTCATCCTGAACTTGTTTCAGGATCTGATTTTTTGGACACAAAATTTTAAGAACAACCCAAAAAAGATGCTAAACAGTTTCTTACAAATTATGCCCTCAAACAAAATTTACCACCTTGTCTGCAAGATAGTTCGTTTCTTCCTTTAGATGACTAACATAAATTATTGGCAAAGACAGTTGCGACTTAATGTTTTTTACCAAGCTAAGTATCTCCATTTTTCCTTTGCTATCAACTGCAGAAAAAGGTTCATCCAACAGCAACAAATCAGGATTGGTAAGCAATGCTCTAGCAGTTGAAATTCTTTGTGCTTCACCACCGGATAATTTATCCGCACTTCTTTCCAAGAGATGACTAATTTTAAACCATTCAACAACCTGGTGATAATCAATTCTACAATCCTCTTCTTTAGTTTTCTTATAACCAAATATCAGATTCTCTTTCACCGATAAATGCGGGAATAAATTATTTTTTTGCGCTACATAACCAATTTTTCGCAAGTGAGTTGGTAGAAAAAAATTATTTTTAGAATCCTGCAAAAGCTTGTCTTTTACAGATATGTAAGCCTCATCAGCCCTCTCCAAACCAGCTATGCAACGTAGCAAAGTTGTTTTACCGCTTCCGGATTCGCCATGAATAACAATGATTTGCGGTTCTGCAATTGCAAAATCGACATCGAGTGAAAAATCTTTTTTTGTTAACAACACTCTAATTCTAGAGCCTGTTTTCAAATTCATTTGTCTTTGATTTTTTGTAAATTTTTAGCGACTTTTTTGAAGAATTTTGCAGCTGTATTAGACATACTGCAAAAAATTCTTCAAAAAAATGAGCAAAAATTTGCGGAAAAGCAAAGACAAATGAATTTGAAAACAGGCTCTAGTTCCAGCCATCCGCCCCTCCCCGCCTTCTGTCACCAAACATAAAAAGCAGAACCAAACTCAATAAACAAAAAACTACCAATATCAGGGACAACATGTGCGCTTTGTTATATTCCAAAAGTTCGACATAATCGTAAATTGCGATCGAGATAGTTTTTGTTTTGCCTGGAATATTTCCGCCAAGCATCAGCACAACTCCAAACTCACCCATCGTATGAATGAAGCCAAAAACAATAGCAGAAATAAATCCGCCGCGCGACAGCGGAAGAATCACTGCAGTGAATTGTTTCCACTTCGAAGCGCGCAAAGTTGAAGCGATTTCTAGCCAATTTTTATCAATCGTTTCAAAACTATTTTGAATCGGCTTCACCACAAAAGGTAAAGAATAAACCACTGAACCAATCACCAAAGCGGCAAAACTAAACGTTAAATTTCCGCCAGAAAATGACTTCCAGAAACTTCCAATAAACCCATTTGGACCTAGCAAAACCAACAAATAAAAACCAAGGATAGTTGGCGGCAAAATGAGTGGAAGTAGCACCAGCGCCTCAATCAAAGATTTTATTTTTCCGCGCTTCTGTGAAAGAAAATAAGCAATCGGAGTGCCAACCAAAAGCAAAATTGCGGTTGTAATTGTTGCTAATTTTAAGGATAAGAAGAGCGAAGATAAATCCATTTCGACCGCTCCTACATTAGTTGTAACCACTTTCTTTGATTAAATTTCTTACTGCAGAGCTTTTAACAAATTTTAGAAATTTTTCTGCTTCTTTTTCTTTTGAACCATTCAACGCAACAACTTTCTGATCAATCGGGCTGTAAAGATTTTGTGGCACGATCCAGAAATTTTGACCGCTTTTTTCCTTCCAAGAAATTATTTGCGACAAAGCGACAAAACCAGAATCAACATTGCCGCTAGCGACGAAGCTTACTACTCCGCCAACGTCTTGAGCATAAACCAATTTCTCTTTTAGCTCATCCCACAATGCTAATTTTTCTAAAACTTCTTTGGCAGCAAAACCGTATGGAGCAGTTTCCGGCTTGGCGATTGCCAAGAATTTGAAATTTTTTTCACGCAAAGTTTTTTCATTGATCCCTGTTGGTTTTGAACTTGATGCAAGCAGACATAAGCGTCCGCTGGCGTAGACAAATGAGGAGTTGGAGGTGGCAAAATTTTTCTCCACCAACAAATCAACATGCTTCGCATCAGCAGAGAAAAACAAATCAAATAGAGCGCCATTGATGATTTGCGAATAAAGATTTGCCGTAGCTCCAGGAATTATTTTTATCTCAAGATCAGGATGAAGTTCGTGATATTTCTCAGAAATTTTCTGCAACGTGCTATTAAAATTTGCTGCAGTCGCAATTTGAAGAATGTTGTCATCTTTTGCATTTACCGCATTCACAGAAAAACAAATACAGCTCAATAGGATCAGAATTGGCGAGAGAATTCCTGATGTCATACTTTTCAAAATTGATTCCAAATTGCGTCAACAATTACCTTTTTACATCAACTTCCAGAGCAATTCTGATCAGTTGACCGCTTACCAAAACTTCATCTGCTATGCCGTCTTTCGAAGGAAGTTTTTCCTTCAGCTCAATCAAAGAATTTTTACTAACAAACAGCACGAGATTTTCATTCTTTTCTTCAAGAAGAAGCGGTTTTGGTCCTTCATAGACATCAATAACATATGCCTTTGGATATGCTTGCAGCGGAGATTGAAGAACCAATCTTTCGCCATTTTCCATGATGCTCATCTCTTCTTTCTTAATGCGAAACCTAATCTGCTTTTCGCTGATTCTGATATTCATTTTGTGCCTCCTGCCATTCGTTTGTGGTGTTGGCATTGGTTAAATCTTTAGTAAGATTTTCTGGAACCTTAATTGCCGATCTTGTGAAATTTTTTAAAAAAGATTTTACCGACATCTCTTCTCCGTTGGCAAGATTCAGGTTTGTCTTGGCACAAAAATTTGCGATTGGTTCAGTGATTTTTACTGCGAGCGGTAGCGGTTTTCCCTCAAAATGAGTGAATGCAGAATCATCTGAAGAAGCGATCAGAAGCTTTATTACTGCTGGTGAAATCAGCGGCATATCAACAGGAATGATGAGCACTTTGGTAAAATTTTTCTCGTAGCAGTGAATTAAACTTGAGCATATTCCACCAACTGGCCCCTTGTTTAGAGTCACATCTGCTATGCCAGCATAACCTTCAATTTTGCCACTAACAAAAATGCTGGTGATGGCTGAAACTGTTAAAGCTTTTGCAACATGATCAACCAATCTTGAACCATAAAACATCAACGAAGCCTTATCTTCGCCCATTCTGGATGACTTACCTCCGGCCAATATTACTGATGCAATTCGTTCTGTCATATACCAAATAAACTCCACCACACTGTCACCCCGCACTTGTTGCGGGGTCCATTTGGTCGCAACCAATAAAATCAAGTCTCTGACGAGATGGACCCCGCAACAAGTGCGGGGTGACAGTGTGGTGAGATTTGTGATTTAGCTTAGAGTCTGTAAGTTTGAATCTGGGTTTCTTAAACGTTATTGGGGTTGGTATAGGTTACTTCTCCTCAACTAGAGCCTGTCCATTAAGCCAATTGGCATCACCATCAACGTAATGTTCTTGCTTCCAAACTGGCACCCTAACTTTTAATTCCTCGATCAAATAGCGGCAAGCCTTAAAAGACACGTCGCGATGCGGAGAGCCAACTGCAATGATAACGCTGATGCCGCCTATCTCCAATCTACCCTTGTAATGCTCAATGTAACAACGCAGTTGGCTGCCAAATTTTTCGATTACTTCTTCGCATAATTTTTTCATCACATTGCAAGCCAGTGGAGTGAAGGCATCATATGTTACCGCAGTAACTTCTTTGCCAAGGTTATGATTTCTTACTTTGCCAACAAAAATATCAGCGGCGCCATTTTCTTTAGCGTCGACGAAATCAATAGCCTTCTGCACTGACAAAAAATCTTCACTGATATTTACAAAAAAATTCTGACTCATTTTAGACAGGTTCTTAGCCGCCACAAATTGGCGGCAAAATTGCCAAATTTGTATCTCTGTCAAAGATATGGTCTTTACCCAAAACTTCCCGATCATCTGCCAAGGCTGATTTCTCTAGCACCGCGAAGTCATTAAACTGCGGTGAGATTTTTAAAATCTCTTTTTTGATTTGTTCTCTTGTTTCAAAAAGTTTTGTGCCGGAAGCAATTTCAATTACCATCGGTTCAGAAATTGTTAACTTACCAAGCGCACCGAAGGCAGTAATTTTAATTTTAATCATGGTTAGATTTTAAATGAGAGGACTTACGCAAAACCGCTTTTACAAAGAAATTCTGCGGTTCAAAGCAAAAGGTAGGTTTTGCGTAAGTCATGTTTATTTGAGTTTTTGGGGAGACAAACTCCAATTCAAAGTTCGTCTCCCACAAATCACCCGTCATCGCACTTCGTGCGATGCCACCCTCTTTTTCAAAGAGGGTCTTTTGAACCAAACCTCCTTTGAAAAAGGAGGTGGCGCGGAGCGACGGAGGATTTTTTTGAATTTTCTACGCGGCGTAGAAATTTGCAGTGTTTGAGCGTTAAAAAAGATCATAAACAGGCTCTAATGAGATTGGAACTACTCGCAACAGATCTCCTGACAGAAATTCCGTTTTATTTTCTTCAAGAATTGTCCACGCATTGCTTTGTGCCATCGGACTTATTTTGAACGATTCTTGACCATCGCTTATCGTCACCTGCAAACGACCTTGCGCATCAATTTCGAGAATAGATTTGAGGAGTTGTTTGAAATATCCTTTCTTAACAAAACCGCTCTTAAGCGTTGCAAACACTATCTTCTCATCACCAAGACCTTGTATTTTTCTTAACAGTGGAGTGACAAAAAAACGGAAACCAATAGCGGCGGAAATTGGATTTCCCGGCAATCCGAAAAAATAATTTCCGTTTGGTAATGTGGCGAATAGCACCGGCTTTCCTGGCCTGATGTTAACTCTGTGGAAATGTATTTTTGCTCCAAGGCTCTTTAAACTTTCTGGAATAAAGTCCCATTTTCCCTTCGACACCGCACCAGTTGAAATGATTATGGTGCCAGGTGCAACCTTATCAATTGCGGCTTCAAACCTTATTTTGTCGTCTGCAATGACGCCGCCATAATCAACATTAAAACCTTCTTCAAGAGCTTTAGAAACAAGATATGGCGAGTTGGAGTTATAAATTTTTCCTTCAGGTAATTCGGCATCGTAATTGTCAGTAATTTCATTACCTGTGCTAAAAATTTTTAAAGATGGCGTTTTGTAAACTGAGATCTGACTAACTCCAACGGCTGATAGCAGCATAATGTCTTCGGCAGTTATTTTTTTTCCTCGATCCAAAACTTTTTGCCCAAACGCAACATCTTCGCCAGCAAATCTGATGTTTTCGTTTCTTTTCGCATGGCGCTTCAGAATTACATTCTCACCATCCAGCTCGACCTCTTCGATTGGAATTACAGCATCATAACCATCCGGCACTGGTGCTCCGGTCATAATTTGCAAAGCTCCTTCTCCGCTCTTTGTTGAGACTTCTCCAGCAGCAATGGTTGCGATTATTTTTAATTTCTTTTTGTTGTCTGCGCTTGCCAATTCAATGTCAGCAGACCTTATCGCAAAACCATCCATCGCTGAATTATTAAAAGACGGCACTTGTATTTTACTAAAAATTTCCAACGACGAAATTTTCTTTGCTGCCAAGAGAACGGGTAAATTCTCTGTTGGCGATAAGTTTGAATTGGCATGAATTATTTCTAATGCTTCTTGATAGCTGATCATTTTATCCCCTGAGAACCTGTCCTGAATCTTTTTTAACCCCATATTTTACCCTGTTTTTGCTTATTTTTTGACAAAATTACTCACCGTATTTCCAGATACGCTTCGTAATTTTGTCAAAAAAGCGCTAAAAACATGCCAAAATCTGGGGTTAAAAAAGATTCAGGACAGGTTCTGAGTAATTTTGATCAAATGCGGAATTAGTTTTGGCATTAACGCGCTCATTGCTTCACGAACTGCTTTTGGATTTCCTGGTAAAGTAACAATGAGCGTTTTACCAACGATACCGGCAACGGCTCTGCTACTCCATGACAGCGTGGTGTATTTTGCGCCGTCAGATCTAATCAGCTCACCAACTCCGGGAATTTTTTTTTCGAATAATTCACCAACTGCTTCCGGAGTAACATCGCGTTTTGAAACTCCGGTACCGCCAGTGCAGATGATTAGATCTGGCGTGAGGGATTTTATGCTGCTTTGTATTTTTGATTTTATCGTTTCTTTATCGTCAGGAATTACGGCATAATCCGAAATCTCCGCACCATAACTCAACAAAATTTCTTTCAAAATTACACCGGATTGATCTTCATATTCACCTCTCGAAGCGCGATCACTTAAAGTAATTACCACTGATTTTCTACCTGACAAAACCTGCTCTATTTGTGGCTGTATCGCCTTTAATACCGTATGCGAAACTCCGTTTGGATTCAACCACAAACCCTTCTTTCCACCGGATTTTGCAAGCAATCGAACATTGCCGATGTTAAGATTTGGCTCAACCATTTTTGTTAGATCCCAAATCGTGAGCAACGCGCCCTTGACTCCTGCCAGCGCTTCCATCTCAATACCGGTTTTTGCATGAGTTGAAGCAAAGCAGGTTACAATGATTTTATGATTTTCGGCATCGAGCTCCGTGATAATCTTTACGTAATCCAAACCCATCGGATGACACAAAGGAATCATTTCGTAAGCCTTCTTGGCGCCGGTGATGCCAGCAATTTCTGCCAAAATCAGCGCGTCACCTTTAGGTAATTCTTTATCTCGAATTAGTTTAAAAGCTCCAGCTCCAACAGATATTTCGCCGCTTGCAACGGCAACGCGATGTGTGATTGGCTTGTCTCCAACATCAATCATCTTGAATGTATTTTGCATTTATCCTCCTAATTATCCTCCTAATGATGCCAAGTTTGTAGTAATACCGGTAAGGCCGCGATCCAAATAGTGCGTCTCGTGTTTGAAGTGCAGCAGCTCTAATATCTTGTTTTGTAACTCGTTGATTTGTTCATCATCATTTAGAAGTGGACGCAGCGAATATCCGGTCTCTCCAAACAAACATAATCTAAGATCGCCTTTAGATGTCACGCGCAAACGATTGCATGTTTTGCAAAAATCTTTGGAGTATGGCGCGATGATACCAATCTTTCCCCGATATTCTGGATGCTCAAATTCTTGCGCCGGCCCGTCATTCTTTTTCCTTTCTGACGGCATAAATCCGTGCTGTAGCAACTGTTGTTTTATAACTTCAGCGCTGAGGTGATGTTTCTTGAAGTAGGCAAAATTATCTCCTGTTTGCATCAGCTCGATAAATCTAACGCTAAGGTCCTGATCCTTAATCCATCTAAGAATTTGCGGCAGTTCGTTGTCGTTAAAACCTTTAAGTAAAACGGTATTTATTTTGACTTTGCTAAATCCGGCTTTTTTGGCTTTTTCTATTCCATCCATTACAGCATCCAGCTTGTCGTGGCCAGTAATTTCGTAAAATTTTTTGGCGTCTAAACTGTCAACGCTGACATTTAGCGCGTTAACTCCTGAGTCATAAAAATCTTTCGCCTTCCTGCCCAGATTATAACCATTGGTGGTTACTGCGATTGTGTGTATTCCAGGAATTTGCGAGATTACAGACGAAATGAGTGTAATATCTTTTCTAAGAGTCGGCTCTCCACCAGTAAGTCTTATTTTTTCTACCCCAAGACCAGCAAAGGCTGTAGCTAATCTTGCCACCTCGGCAGCGCTGAGAAAGCAAGAGCTGTCACCACTTTTTTGGTAACCATTAGGCAAGCAATATTGGCAACGAAAATTACATTGATCCGTTATGGAGAGGCGTAGATAGGAGAACTTCCTTTTGAAGTTATCTTGCAGAGATTTCATTATATCCTTTCCAAATTTAGGGAGGCTGAATTGTTTTCAATTCAACCCTGGCAAACAGAGAAACTCTGAATGCGGCTTAGGGCTGCCAATGCTGGCGAACCCTGAGCTCGGATAATTTTAAACAGGTTCTAGAGCTTGTAGATCAGGTAAGGCATGATCTTAACCGTATCGGTATAGAGACTCTTTGCGGTGTATTTTCCCGCTTGAATGCCGATTGTGAGGTTGTTCTTGAAAGCTTTTTCGAAGCCAAAATTGGTTTCTGAACCGTAATCCATATTCTGCGTTCTATTAGCAGCTCTGAACTTGTAGTACTTCACCACTGCTTTGGCACCATTTAACCAATTGAAGTCTGTTTTGAAAACATATTCTAAAGCCACGCTAGATTCAACGAGACCATTAACCGGAGTGGTTAAGAATTTATCAGTCCAGCCGCTGAAAGCGTGATTTGTTCCAAGAGCAAACTGCATCGCGCTTGTTCCATTGCCACCTATTGAGTTATACCCGCCCTTTAGGGTTAGTTTATCATATGAGATTGATGGCTCTACTACGAAGTAATTGAATACCGCATCTTCAGGATTGTCGGCATAACCTCTCTGGTAAGCATATTCAAAATCGAGAGCACCTTCAAAGTGATCGTTAAACTTATGCTTAGCAGCTACTTTTGAACCGTAAGTTGCGCTTGAAAGTGTGGCACTGTCCGGGATGTCGAGTAAGTACGAATAACCAGTTATTTTTACTGACGGAGTTATGCTGTAGGAACCGTTAAGCAAATCGATGTTATCATTGTTAAACGTTCCGACTTTTGACTTATTACCAAAAACACGATTAACACGATTAGCGTGGGCGTAAAATATTTCGCTATTTTTGAAGAACCTGGTCTTGATTACCGCTGCATCCATGGTTTGGTTGTTTTGTCTCCATTCAATACTGCCGATAAAGCGTTGATTATCCAGGTTTAGCGCTTGTCTTCCCACTGTAATCTCAGTTTTTTCCATACCTGAATATTGGAGATAAAGACGGTTAAGATTGACGTCGTTTGGGTCGGCAACTGTTGGATATTTTGTTCTGTTGTTGGTGGTATCATTGTAATCTGCAGCACCAATTCTTTTGACATTTTCAAACTCAATCAACCCGCTAAAATCATGAAGCTTGGCAGTTTCGTAGCCAATTCTTGTTCTTATCGTGTTAGCGTTCGCCTGGTTTGCTATGCCCTTCTGATTGTCCGATTCATGTAGGTAACGAATGTTAAGAATCGGCTTTCCTTTCTTTAAGAAATTCAAAAACTCCGACGATTGTTCAGAATTTTTATCATTACTTTTTTCAACTTCCGCTGCCAAAGAAGTTTGGCATAGTAGCGGTAAAGCTATGAGTGAGGTAAGTAAAATTTTTTTCATAAATCTTTAAAATTATTGAATTAGAGACGAATCGGACACTTTAGAGCCTGTTTTCAAATTCATTTGTCTTTGCTTTTCCGCAAATTTTTGCTCATTTTTTTGAAGAATTTTTTGCAGTATGTCTAATACAGCTGCAAAATTCTTCAAAAAAGTCGCTAAAAATTTACAAAAAATCAAAGACAAATGAATTTGAAAACAGGCTCTAACGATTACTGGCATTATCTTCTCCCATTTTTACTGCGAACCACCTGATATGGTCTGGTGATGTATTTGACAGGCGCACTCAGCAAGTGAACCAAGCGAGTGAAAGGGAAAAGCAGGAATATGGTCATTCCCAAAATCAGGTGGAGATGGAAGATGAAATCAGTTTCAACAATGTAATCAGAAGCGTTGGCTCTAAATGTTAGAATGTGCTGTGCCCACTCAGACAAGTTGATCATCACAGTTGCATCATGATGTGACAAAGAAGCGGGAATTGTTAGTAATCCAAGCGTGATTTGAATCCATAAAATCAACAGAATTGCAATGTCACTTTTGGTGCTTGTGGCTCTGATTCTTTCAACAAATAAGCGTCTGAAAACTAGCATGGTTAAACCAATGAAGCCGATGGTTCCAGCAATTCCACCAGCAATTATGGCAACCAGCTGTTTCTGTTCAGCGCTAATAAATTTTTCGTAGAGAGCGTGCGGGGTAAGCAGACCAACTAAATGCCCGAAGAAAATGAAAATGACCCCAATGTGAAAAAGCACATTGCCTAACTTCAAGCCTTTATCTGCAAGAATTTGGCTGGAAGAAGCGCGCCAACTATACTGCTCTCTGTCATAGCGGATAATCGTTCCAATCGCAAATACTGACAGGCACAAATAAGGATAAATGCCAAAGAAAAATGTGTAATAAAACTCACTCATACATTTTGTAAATTTAGTTAAACCAATAAACGAATTTAGTGACAGCTGCCACAGCACCCTGTCTTTTCAGGATTAGGTGGTATGAGAAACTGTTTATAACCACAATAACGTTTAAGAAACCCAGATTCAAATTTACAGACTCTAAGCTAAATCACAAATCTCACCACACTGTCAC
>MEMO01000019.1 GCA_001767955.1 Alphaproteobacteria bacterium RIFCSPLOWO2_01_FULL_40_26
TCGCAATCAGCCACCTCCTTTTTCAAAGGAGGTTTTTGAAATCCTCCGGCGCTTCGCGCCACCTCCTTTTTCAAAGGAGGTTTTTAGTATGGAATATTTTGCACAGCTTGCGTTGAACTTGTTTTCAGCAGTAAACTATATTCACCAACCTACCTTGCACCACGATCACTTTTTTGATCTCTTTTCCTTCAACAAATTTTTTGACATTTTCGTTTTCGAAAGCGCGTTTTTGCATTTCGTCATTGGTAAGGTCTTTTGGCATTTGCACTATGGCACGTAGTTTTCCTGCAACTTGAATGGCGATGTTAACCTCATCATCAACAATCAAATCTGGATCAAAATCAGGAAATTTTTCTTCACAAACCAAAGTTTTATTTCCCAATTTTTCCCATAATTCCTCAGCCAAATGTGGCATGATTGGTGAAGTTAAAATCACCAAATTTTTTAGTGCAAAATTCATCGCTTGCGAATTTTCTTCAAATTTTTCTAAAGCATTTGAAAACTCGCGAATCTTGGCAATAGCACGATTGAAGCCCATTTTCTCATATTCGTCTTTAACTGCAGCAATGGTTTTGTGGGTAATTCTTAAAATCTCTGAATCATTTTTAAACTGACTTACAGCTAACAACTTACGACTTACGACTAAGCGCCACAGGCGGTTAACATATTTCCAACAACCATCAATTCCGCTTTCTGACCAATCGAGATCGCGTGAAGGCGGGGTGTCGGAAAGCATGAATAGGCGTGCCACATCGGCGCCATAGGCTTCAACAATGCTGGATGGCTCAACGGTATTTTTTTTCGATTTGCTCATTTTTTCGCTGCGGCCGGTTATGACATCATCGCGCCCTATTGCTTCATCCGGAGAAAGCCATTTGCCGGTATTTTTATCTTTGTAGGTTTGATGGCAAACCATGCCTTGCGTAAGCAGATTCTTGAACGGTTCGGAAACATCGAGATATCCGCATTTTTTTAGCGCTTTGGTAAAAAATCTGGCATAAAGCAAATGCAAAACCGCATGCTCAACGCCACCGACATATTGATCAACCGGCATGATTTTATTGACAAGATCGCGCTCAAAAGCCTTGTTTTGCGGTTGTGAAATGTAGCGTAGAAAATACCAGGAGCTTTCAAAAAAAGTGTCAAAAGTGTCGGTTTCGCGAATGGCTTTTCTTCCTTTGTAAGTGGTATATTTCCAAGTGGGATGAGCTGCGAGCGGATTTCCAGCGCCTTTGAATTCAACATCTAGCGGCAATTCAACCGGTAATTCATTTTCCGGCACCAAAACCACTGATCCATCTTCAAGATAAACTATCGGAATCGGACAACCCCAATAACGTTGGCGCGAAATGCCCCAATCGCGCAGGCGGTAATTTATTTTTTTTGTCGCCTGATTTTTTGCTGACAAAATTTCAAAAACTTTTTCTTTGGCTTGTGCACAAGTGAGGCCGTCAAGGAAGGTGGAGTTAGTTAAAATTCCATCTTCGAGATAAGGCAAATCACCCTCACCCCAACCCTCTCCCCTCAAGGGAGAGGGGGTTTGTCCGAGAATAATATTGGAGTGAGGGCGAACAACTTGTCGAATCGGCAAATCATATTTTTTTGCAAACTCAAAATCGCGCAAATCATGTGCCGGACAGCCAAAAACCGCGCCGGTGCCATATTCCATCAAAACAAAATTGGCGATGTAAACATCAAGTTTCCAGTTTTCATCAAGCGGATGAATTACTTGCAAAGGGGTTTTGATGCCTTTCTTTTCCTGCTTCTCGATAGTTTGCTCATCAACAGCGCAGCGATTACATTCATCAATAAAATTTTTGATTTCAGAATCAGTTTTTGCCAATTCCTGCGCGATTGGATGATGTGGGGAAATGGCAATAAAAGACGCGCCAAACAAAGTGTCGGGACGCGTAGTATAAACAGAAACCCCATCCTCCCGAAGCACGAAGCACGAAGCACAAAGCACGAACTCAATCAAAAGCCCTTCACTCTTCCCGATCCATTTTTCCTGCATAGTTAGGACGCGCTCGTCCCAACCTTTTAGGTTTTTTAGTTCAGACAAAAGTTCTTCGGAAAATTCGGAAACTTTTAGGAACCACTGTTTCAATTTCTTTTTTTCAACCAGCGCACCGGAACGCCAGCCACGGCCGTCAATAACTTGTTCATTTGCCAAAACTGTTTGATCAATCGGATCCCAATTTACGTAAGATTCTTTTTGATAAGCCAGGCCGGCTTTGACGAAATCGAGGAAAATTTTTTGTTCATGTTTGTAATAATCAGGCAGGCAGGTTGCAATTTCGCGGCTCCAATCGAGAGATAATCCGATTGATTTTAATTCATCCTTCATCTGCGCGATGTTTTTTAATGTCCAATCTTGCGGATGAATTTTATGCTCCAAAGCTGCATTTTCTGCAGGCAAACCAAAAGCATCAAACCCCATCGGATGAAGAACATTAAAACCCTGCATTTTTTTGAAACGCGCTATGGCATCACCGATTGTATAGTTGCGCAAATGTCCCATGTGAATTTTTCCCGATGGATAAGGAAACATTTCGAGCACGTAATATTTTGGCTTTGACGAGGTTTCATCAAATTTAAAAATCTGCTCTTCTTCCCACTTTTTTTGCCATTTTTGCTCAGCAAATTTGTGGTTGTAGTTTGGAACTTCGACTTTCATTTTGAGGAAATTTATTGGCCCGGCAGTTTTGGAAAACCTGGCATCGCTGGCATCACGGGAGAATTTTGCGGTGAAATTTCAGTGGCAGAACCAGGAAAGTTTTTGATATTTGGCGTTCCATCTTTGCGCTTCAGAGTGGACATTCTTTCACGTCCGCTGCTGTAGAGATTCATGTTGTAAACACAGACAATGTCAGAACCGTTTCGCAAAGTAAATTGCGCACCGACTCTTTCAACGATGATGTAATTTCCCGCTGATCTGAAATTGACCAAAGATTCATATCCTTCAGCATCAACATTGAAAATCGCCGGAATTTCGGCGTTTTTTTTCGGAAATTGGAAATAGGTGAATTCACCATTATCAAACACTTTTATTGGCGCTATCGTTGGCTCGCCGGTATATTGATAATTGAAGTTGTAAGCGCTCAAATCGCGCATGTCCGGCTCATCAGATGGCGGAATTTTTGGAAAGGCCAGAATGTTTTTATCTTTCTCGTCAGGGTAAACAAATTTCACCACAAAAATCAGATCTTTGTCAGTGATGCTTTTGGCTTCTTTTGCCACCAGCTCAAAGTGATAAACTCTTTTGCTGCTGATAATTGTCATGTTGGTTTCAGAATTATCTTCACCAACCGGCTTTAGAAAAAGACGATTTCCCAAACTCTCAAACAGCCATAAAGAAGGATTTCCCATTGAAATAGTGCCAATAGTTTCACCTTCCTCAAACTCAATGAAGCCTTGATAGGTATAGTGCCCGAAATAGCGATAAACATCATTGGGATTGTAAATAAAACTTCTGAATTTTTTTTCCGAACCAAGATAACGCGGCAATTGCGCAGCCTGCGCAGAGGCAACAAAAATAAAAAAAATAAAAAAAATACGAAGCACAAAGCACACTGAAACAAGTTCAGCGCAGGCTGCACGAAGCACGAATAAAATCATCTCACTTTAAACAATTGGTAGTTATTAACCGTAAATCTTAAAATTCCCGATTTGTTGTTTTTATCAACTCCATCAAAAGCAAAAATAATTTTAGCAAGGTATGATTCCCTGTTATACTTGGCTTCTCCATAAGCATCGATTGTTGTGGTTATGGCTGAAAATCTGATTTCTGCCTCTTTTGGAATGTCATTGGACAGATATTGCAAAGCTCTAGCGGCAAAATCCTGCGTCCCTATTTTAACAAAATGCACCGAATCAATGGTAATTTTTTTAATCACATTTTGACCAAAATTGTGAATCGGACTAGCTGGATTATCTTTGCTCATTATCAGCTGGAAATTTTTATATTCCGATTCCATTGAAGTGTTTCTGATGCGATTAAATTTCTGATTCACATCTTCAATTCGTGCTTTGCTAAAATCATAACTCTCACGGTCTTCAACATAAACAGAAAGAAGATATTTCAGCACGGCTTCGTCAACAGTCTTGATTGCTTGATCATAATCGGCCTGACTTTTTTTCGGCTTTAACGCCACCAAAGAAGGAAAAATTTTTGACTGATCTTTTGCCCTGATAAACACTGGCTCCTGCACAACCAAAGGAAAAGCGCCCTGAATCATCTGCCATAAAAAATAGAACACCACCGCGGCAATCATAGCGCCAAAAATCAACAAGGTGCGGTCACAAATCGGTGTTACGTAGCGAAAGAAATACCAGTTTACGGCATCTTTGAAATAACTGCCATCGGCGACGGAAGATTTAATAAAATTAAAATATTCCTTCGCTTGCTCGCTGTCTTCGTTTTTTATTTCCTCAAGCTTTTGTTCCATGTTGCAGAATTTGCGTCATTTCGCCAATCACTTTTTCAAGCAGATCTTCTTCAGCGCCGCGAAACACCAGCGAAGTTCCGCCATCAAAAGGATAGCTACCCATTGCAATTTGCGGATATTTTTTTTGCAAGTCAGCAAAATCTTTGGCAATCTTTTCTTCGCGCAAAAAAACTTTAATTTCACGCGATTTTATTTTTTTGCCGCCAGCCAATTCTTTTTGCGCCGAAAAAAACATTTTCTGAAAAATCCGCGGCACGCCAGCCAAAATAAAAACATTTTCAATTTTGAAACTGAAATCCGGCTTTTCTTTGGGAATCCTACCAAAGGCCTTTGCGATTGACGAAACAGTAATATCATCATGCGTTGGACCAATCCCGCCGGAAGTAAAAACATAATCAAATTTTTTATGCATGGCTAAAACAGCATCAATAATTTCATTCTCAACATCAGGAATCACGCGTACCTCGCGCAGAGAAATTCCCATTTTGGTTAAATTTTGCGCCAGAAAATTCAGATTGGAATCAGCAGTACGTCCGGAGAGAATCTCATCGCCGATAATTATCATTGCTGCAGTAACAACGTCTTTTTTCATAATCAAATGGTGCGCTCGAGAGGAGTTGAACCTCCAACCTTTGCCTTCGGAAAGCAACACTCTATCCAGTTGAGCTACGAGCGCAAAAATTTCCTAAAAAACGAGCCAAAATTTATGGAAAATCGAGACACGTTGGGTTTTAAGACAGGCTCTAGTCCTCTTCAACCTGCTCAACCGCTTCAACTTCCGGAATGTAATGCTTGAGCATATTTTCAATTCCGTTTTTCAAGGTGATAGTTGAGCTTGGACAGCCGGAGCACGAGCCTTTTAAAACCAGGCGCACAATGCCATCTTCAAAAGAATGGAAAATGATATCACCACCGTCCATGGCAACGGCCGGACGCACTTTGATTTTGATAAGTTCTTTGATTTGTTTAACGATTTCCGAATCTTCTGTTGAAATATTTTCCGCAATTTTTTGCTCAAACATCACTGACTTGCCGGTGACAAAAAAATCCATGATCGTCGCCAGAATTTCTGCTTTGATTTTTTGCCAATCGGTTTTTTCAGATTTTGTAATGGTGATAAAATCATGTCCCAAAAAAACCGCTTCAACTCCGGAAATTTCAAAAAGCTGTGTTGCCAATGGCGACTTGGCTCCAGCCTGTTTTTGATTTTTAAATTCGACACTTCCTTTTTCGACAACAACCTGCCCGTCCGGAATAAATTTCAGAGTTGCAGGATTTGGCGTTTCTTCGGTTTGAATGAACATAAAATTAAAATTTAGAATTTATGGTTTGGAAATTTTTATATCATAAATTCTATACCAAAACACAAATTATTTCACCCACCAACTATCCACAGCCAATGAATATTTTGGCTTAATTTTTGGAAATTCGAAAATATCGCGATATAGGATTCTGTAGGAATTATTGTGCCATTGCGGAATGGTGTAGTGGTTTGTAAGTAACCTCAAATCAAGTTTTTGTGTAAGATTTTTCAGCTCATTTTTTGATTTGGCATGTAAGATTTTTTTTACCAAATCATCAATAATTTTGTCATCCAAACCGGATAAATTTCGACTGCCTTTAATGTCTTTTTGCGAAGAATGAAAATAAGCAAATAGTTCATCTCCGGGAATTGTTGATTGCCCAAACACCGCAGTAATGACATCAAAATCAAAATCATTAACCCGCGTCTGATATTGATTTTCCTCAACCAATCGCACTTTTGCTTCAATTCCAAGTTTGCGCAAATTTTTAACAAAAGGCGCAATGATCATTTCAAAACTGGCCTGATCGATGAGGAATTCGATGGTGATTTTTTCGCCGGTTTTTGGATCAATTAATTTTCCATCCAAAAATTTATATCCGGCTTTAAGCAAGATTTCGCGCGCCTTCAAAAGATTTTCACGGTTAAAACCATCGCCATTTGATTGCGGTAAGTAAACATTTTTAGACCCAAATTCCGAATTGGCGAAATAACTTTCCGTGCGCTTGTAAGCGCCATAAAAAATGTGATTTTTTAGCCATTCAAACTCAAAGGCATAAGTCAACGCCTGGCGCAAAGCGATATTTTGGAACTTTTCACGACGTAAATTCAAAACAAATGTTTGCATAGGCGCAGGCAAGCTGTGCATGATTTCACGCTTGATGATCTCACCATTTTTAATGGCATCAATGTCATATGCAGTAGCCCATTTGCGCGCTACATTTTCCTGACGAAAATCATATTTTTGCGATTTGAAAGCCTCGACCAAAACATTGGCATCGCGATAATAATCAAAAGTGATTTGATCGAAATTATAGCGCCCGCGATTCACCGGCAAATCTTTTGCCCAATAATCTTTTGCACGTTGATAAACAATTGAACGATTTGGCTTTACTTCCTTGATTTTGTAAGGACCAGAGCCGAGAGGTGGTTGTAATGTAGTTTTAGAAAAATCAATTTTTTCGTAAAAATGTTTTGGCAAAACCGGAAGTGATGCCACAAGCAATGGCAAATCGCGATTGCGATTATTTTTGAAAATAAAACGCACCAAATGTGGGTTAATTTTTTTTGCCGCAAAAACATCGCGAAATGCCATTTTGTAGGACGGATGACCTTCAGCAATCAGCTTGTTAAAAGTAAAAACAACATCATCGGCAGTAATTGCGATACCATCATGAAAACGCGCTTCTTTACGTAGCTTAAACTCAATCCAGCTTTTGTCGGACGCAAGATTGATCGCTTCGGCAACAAGTCCGTAGCGCGAAGAAATTTCATCATCGGCGCTTTCGGTTAAACTGTCGTAAAGATAGGACAGGCCTGATGCCGGAATGCCTTTTAAAATAAACTGATTCAAAGAATTAAATCCACCTTCAACACCAAATTTTACTTCGCCGCGTTTTGGGGCGTTAGGATTTGCATAATCAAAACTCTGAAAATTTTTTGGATATTTGAGATCGCCAAAGATAGAAATTCCGTGAGAAAAATCATCGGCCATAGCCGGCAAAACAATCAAAAAAATCAGCAAAAAGAATCTGATGAAAGTCATTCGTAATCTAAAAAACTGTTCAAAATCAATAACACCTCTCGCGCTTACAATCGGCAATTTTGACGGTGTACATTTGGGACATTCTGCGATACTCAAACAAGTAAAAAAAATTGCCAAAGAAAAAAATCTGGCTTCGGGAATTTTAACTTTTGAACCGCATCCAATTGCATTCTTGCATCCTGAAAAACCTGGAGATTTCCGTATCACCAGCTTGGCGCAAAAGTTAAAAATTTTTCACGATGAAGAAATTGATTTGGTAATCATTTTGCCCTTTAACCAAAAATTATCCGAAATTTCTGCGCCAGATTTTGTGCAAAAAATTCTGCTTGAAACCTTGAATATCAAGCATCTTACCATCGGTTATGATTTTACTTTCGGCAAAAATCGCGAAGGAAATTTCAAGATGCTGGAAAAATTCGATTTTGGCCATGTCGCAAATCAACTTTCTGAAAAATCTGAACCCTTGATTTACAAGGGCTCGTCGAGTTTAAAAATGGTAAGAAATGGGGATTTGCGACAGTCCCATTTTGGTTTGAATGAAATTTCTCCGACAAAAATCGCTAATCGCACTTGCTCCTCAAGTTCAATACGAAAATTCATCACCGAAGGAAAAATTTCAGAAGCAAATGAGATTTTGGGCAGAAATTTTTCAATTACTGGCATCGTCAATGAAGGAAAAAAACTGGCATCGCAACTAGGCTTTCCAACCATGAATCTTGCGGTAAAACCGCACATTATTAAACCAAAATTTGGCGTTTACAAAACCAGAACTTTTATTCCGCATCTCAACCAAAAATTTTCTTCGATCACAAATTTTGGCATAAAACCAACTCTTCATCAAGATCAGGACGAACCACTTTTTGAAACCAATATTCCCGACTTTAATAAAGAAATTTACGGAAAAAAAATTCATGTCGAATTTCTTGATTTCATTCGCGAGGAAAAAAAATTTGCTTCGCTTGGGGAGTTAAAGCAGCAGATTGAGAGGGATATAAATCAAATAGATCCTGAAACAAGTTCAGGATGACGCGAGATGTAGAAACTCATCAAAAATGTCATCCTGAACTTGTTTCAGGATCTATACCCATTCCAGCTGAAGAAGCCAATTTCTGACTTCGCCTTTTTGGTAAAAATTTGCTCGGAGAATTTGGCTGTATCACTTGATACAGCCTGCATTCTCCGTCGCAATTTTTTCTCAAAAATGCTTCGTCATAAATCGGCTTCTTCAGCTGGAATGGGTATATAAAACCACCCAAAATTACCTTGTAATTTTTAAGGTCATTGGTTTCATGCGCCAACTCGATTTACAATCAAAATTCATGGAAAAATTTACAACTCTGACATCAATCGCCGCCGCTTTGCCGCTAGTCAATATTGACACCGATATGATCATTCCAAAACAATTTCTTAAAACCATCAAAAGAACCGGTCTTGGCCAAGCGCTTTTTTATGAAATGCGCTTCGATTTAAACGACAAAGAAATTCCCGATTTTGTTTTAAACAAAGCAGAATTCCGCCATGCCAAAATTCTGGTTGCACGCGATAATTTTGGTTGTGGATCAAGCCGTGAGCACGCACCGTGGGCTTTGGCAGATTTCGGAATTTACTCTGTTATCGCGCCATCTTTTGCTGATATTTTTTACAATAATTGTTTCAAAAACAGCATTCTGCCAATCATTCTGCCTCATGATCAAATTGATGAATTGCTTGAGTTCGCAAAAGCTGAAAACAACAATTTCACCATTGATCTGCCAAATCAGGAATTACGCGCCGGCAATAAAATTTATAAATTTGAAATCGATCCCTTTAAGAAACACTGCCTCATTGAAGGGCTTGACGACATCGGATTAACTCTGCAAAAAGAAAACAAAATTTCTGATTTTGAATCAAAAAACAGACAAGAAACCCCTTGGCTGTACAACTAAACTAAATCTCTATGACAATTCTAGCGGGAAAAAAAGGCCTAATCATGGGCGTAGCAAATAATCGTTCAATTGCCTGGGGCATTGCCGAAGAATGCAAAAAATTCGGCGCTGATCTGGCTTTCACATATCAGGGCGAAGCCTTACAAAAACGTGTTGAACCTTTGGCAGCTTCAGTTGGCTCTGATATCGTTCTTCCATGCGATGTCACTGACAGCACCTCAGTCAAACAGGTTTTTGAAGAACTCGATAAAAAATGGGGAAAGCTTGATTTTGTCGTTCACGCCATCGCCTATTCCGATAAAGAAGAATTGCGCGGGAAATATCTGCACACCTCTCCAGAAAATTTCGCCAACACCATGAACATCTCCGCTTTTTCACTGGTTGCAATTGCTAAAGAAGCTGAAGGTTTGATGAAAAAAGCCGGCGGCGGTTCGATAATCACTTTGAGCTATTATGGCGCTGAAAAAGTGATGCCACATTACAATGTCATGGGCGTTGCCAAAGCAGCGCTTGAAGCCTCCGTGCGTTATCTCGCCATGGATATGGGCAAAGACAATATCCGCGTTAACGCAATTTCCGCAGGTCCGGTTAAAACCCTTGCCGCAAGCGGCATTGGCGATTTCCGTCTCATTTTCAAATGGAATGAATATAACGCTCCGCTACGCCGCAATATCAGCTTGCAAGATGTTGGTGGTGCTGCGGTTTTTCTTCTCTCATCTCTTGGTAACGGTGTTACTGGCGAAACTCTTCACGTTGACGCCGGATATCATGTCGTTGGCATGAAAGCTCCAGATGCACCTGATCTTTCGATTATTAAAGACGGAGAGTGAGGCGTGCTTCGCAAATTTAAAAATTGCTGGTGATGTTTATCAATCACCAGCCCTTCCTGATTATCATTTCTTCTCCTTCCGGTGCTGGCAAATCAACACTTTGCCGCATGATTATCCAGAACGATCCACTAATAAAACTTTCTGTTTCAGCAACGACAAGAATCAAAAGACCACAGGAAATTGATGGTCAGCATTATTTTTTTATCTCACAAAACGAGTTTGATGAGATGAAAAAAAACGCAGAATTTTTGGAAAACGCCAAGGTTTTTGATCATAATTATGGAACGCCAAAAAAGATGGTTGAGGAAGAAATAAAAAAGGGCAATTGTGTGCTGTTTGACATTGATTGGCAAGGGGCGCGACAGATTAAGGAAAAATCTGATCGTGATTCAGTTGTTTTGATTTTTATCCTTCCACCATCAATGCAAGAGTTAGAGAGACGCCTGCGCGCCCGCGCTTCCGATCCTGAAGAAATAGTGCAAGACCGTATGAAAAAAGCCCGCAGCGAAATCAGTCATTATGACGAATATGATTTCATTTTGATAAATGATGATCTCAACGCCACCTATCAAAAAATCCGCTCAATCATTGAGGCAAAAAGAGTGGCAAGGCAAAACAGAGATGACATCAAAAAACTTATCGAACAATTTTCCACAAACCCTTTGTGAAAAAAAATAAAAATAACCCTCTTTGAAAAAGAGGGTGGCATCGCACGAAGTGCGATGACGGGTGATTTTTGGGAGATAAACTTTGAATTGGAGTTTGTCTCCCAAAAATCCTCCGGCGCTTCGCGCCACCTCCTTTTTCAAAGGAGGTCAAGAAAACCCT
>MEMO01000020.1 GCA_001767955.1 Alphaproteobacteria bacterium RIFCSPLOWO2_01_FULL_40_26
ATGTCATAATCGGAAATTCTTCTAAAACCTGGTTTGTCCGCTACTACATCTTTGGCCTCGCGCCAATTTCCTCTCGCATAAGAACCGAATAAAATGATCATCTCAACATCAGCAATATCGCTAATTGTTGCGATGATTTTTTTTAGCTCGTTTTGTTTGTTTTTTGGGAGGTGGGAGAGGGAGGATTTCATTCTACAATCTGACTCATCACATACTGCAAAATTCCGCCGCGTTTGAAATATTCGACTTCATTTCCAGTGTCGAGACGACAGAGTAATTCGGTTTCGACTTTAGAACCATCTGCTTTGGTGATGATGCATTTGAAATATTGTTTTGGTTTTATTTCGGTATTTATGCCCAAAATATCAATCTTCTCGTCACCGGTTAGACCAAAATTTTTACGATTTTCTCCCTCTTTAAAAACAAATGGCAAAACGCCCATGCCGATCAAATTGGAGCGATGAATTCTTTCAAAACTTTCGGCAATCACCGCTTTGACACCAAGCAAAAATGTGCCTTTTGCTGCCCAGTCGCGTGAAGAGCCGGTGCCATATTCTTTGCCGGCAAAAATCACCAGCGGCATATTTTTTTCCTTAAATGACATTGCCGCATCATAGATTGAAACCACCTCACCTTTGGCATCTTTGGTGAAGCCACCTTCCTTTCCTGCCAGCATTTCATTCTTGATTCTGATATTGGCAAAAGTGCCGCGCATCATCACTTCATGATTGCCGCGCCTGGCGCCGTAGGAATTAAAATCTTTTTTCTCAACGGATTTTGAAAGCAGATAAGCGGCGGCTGGCGAAGTGGCGGAAATGTTTCCTGCCGGAGAAATGTGATCGGTGGTGATGGAATCGCCAAAAATTGCCAATATGCGCGCATCCTTGATTTCAGTGGCGTTATCACGATTAAGATCATCGAAAAAATTTGGCAGGCGAATGTAAGTGCTGTTATTTTGCCAATCATAAATGTCGGATTTTTCGACTTGAATTTTTTGCCAATCAGAACCGCCGGAAAATAAATCGGCATATTTTTTGGCAAAAACTTCGCGTCTGATTTGCGCGTTGATTACCGCATCAATTTCAGCTTTGCTTGGCCAGATGTCCCTCAAATAAACCTTTTTCCCCGTCATATCGGTGGCAATTGGATCGGAAGCAAGATTGATTTTTAAAGTTCCGGCAAGCGCGTAAGCAACAACCAAAGGCGGAGAGGCAAGATAATTTGCTTTGACTAAAGAATGAACGCGGCCTTCAAAATTGCGGTTTCCCGATAGAACCGCCCCAACCAGAAGATTTTTTCCTTTGATGGTTTCCTCAATTTGCGGATGCAATGGACCAGAATTGCCGATGCAAGTTGTGCAACCATAACCAACCAGATTAAATCCGAGCTGGTCGAGATATTTCTGCAAAGCTGATTTTTCGAGATATTCGCTAACCACTTGCGAACCGGGAGCTAACGAGGTTTTGACATGGCCTTTTATTTTCAAACCATGTTCAACCGCTTTTTTGGCAAGCAATCCGGCAGCAATCAAAACTGAAGGATTGGAGGTGTTGGTGCAAGAAGTGATAGCGGCAATAACAACATCGCCATCAGACAAATCAGTGTTTAATCCGGAAATGAGATATTTGTTTTCATGAACATTGCCGAGCTCTTTTTGTAAAGTTTCATAAGATTTGGAAACATCTTCCAACAGCACACGATCCTGCGGACGTTTCGGGCCAGCCAGACTTGGTTTGACGCTGGCAATATCAAGCTCGAGAACATCGCTAAATTGTGGCTCATTTTTATGGTTTTCGACAAAAACTCCTTGTGCCTTGGCGTAGTTTTCAACAAGCGCGATGGTTTCTTCATCGCGCGCGGTGAGATGCAAATAATCTAGCGTAATTTTATCAATCGGAAAAATGCCGCAAGTTGCGCCATATTCCGGTGCCATATTTGCTATCGTTGCGCGATCGGCCAGAGAAAGCGCGGCAACGCCTTCGCCAAAAAATTCGACAAATTTTCCTACCACACCTTTTTTGCGCAGCATTTGCGTTATGGTTAAAACGAGATCGGTTGCGGTGATGCCTTCCGGCAATTTTCCGGTTAGTTTAAAACCGATTACTTCCGGAATCAGCATTGAGATTGGCTGGCCTAACATCGCCGCTTCCGCTTCAATACCACCAACACCCCAACCCAAAACCGCAAGACCGTTGATCATGGTGGTGTGGCTGTCGGTTCCAACTACGGTGTCGAAATAAGCGAGATCATTTTTTTGCCATACCACGCGTGCCAGATTTTCCAAATTCACCTGATGGCAAATGCCGGTTCCGGGCGGCACGGCGCGGAAATTATCGAAGGATTTTTGCGCCCATTTTAAAAATTCATAACGCTCGCAATTACGTTCAAATTCAAGATCGACATTTTTTTGAAAGGAATTTTTATCGCCGTAGAAATCAACCTGCACCGAATGATCAATAACCAAATCAACCGGCACTAACGGATTAATTTTTTTTGGATCTTTTTTCATTTTTGCAACCGCATCACGCATCGCTGCCAAATCAACAACGGCAGGCACTCCGGTGAAATCCTGCATCAAAACACGAGCCGGAGAAAAAGCGATTTCAATTCTTTTTTCAGGATTTTTTACTGAGTCAATCACCGCTAAAATATGCTCTTCTCTGATTTCATCGCCGTCAAAATTCCGCACCAAATTTTCCAAAAGAATTTTCAAACTGAAGGGCAATTTTGAAATGTCGCGCCCAACTTTTTTTGCCACCTCGGGAAGGGGAAAAAACTGATAATTTTTTGCACCAGATGTGAGAGATGATTTTGCGATAAATTCTGTCATATCGACCTTAATTTGTTGAGGAAACCAACCAGTTTGGATTGGCAGAAATGACATCTTTTTTAAATGTCCAAATATCGACTATTTCGGAAATTTCATCTTTTCTACCTTCAATGATCTGGCCTTCTTTACTTGTGATGTAGTTGATCTGTTTTGAAACGAATTTCACCGTGATCGAAGCAAAATTTTCCAGCATCATCGCTGAAATTATTTCAGGTTTTTCGATGGCAATCAGATTGGTGATTAAAATTTTTTCCTGCTCTTTGCGCTGGTTTATCGCCGTTTCAAAACCAGAAAAGATTTTTTCAGAAAGAAGATTTTTTAACATCTCCAAATCACCAGCAGAAAAAGCTTTGATCACCATCTCAAAAGCTGATTTGGCGCCTTGAAGAAAAAATTCTGCCGTCATGTTTGTGCGCTGCAAAATGCCAGTAAGATTTTCCCTTGTTGCCGCATCAAGAGTTTCAAGAATTTCATCATCGACGGTTTTCTTTTTTTCTGCGGTTGAAGCCGCACCAACAACTTTTTCCGGAGCAGCAACATTTTGTTGGACAGCCTGCTGCACCGCCGCAAACATCGCGGCTTTTTGTTTGGCAATTTTTATTTCAATCTGTTTTTTTTCTTCATCATCAATGCGGCCAAGATGCTTGCTTAATTTGAAGAAGATGTAGAAGGCAAGAGCCGCAAAAAAGATGATGTCCATGAATTTATGAAATGATTTACCCCAATAACGCTTAAGGAATTATGGCTTAAGTCTACAAACTCTAAGTAAAACCAATAAACTCCACCACACTGTCACCCCGCACTTGTTGCGGGGTCCATTTGGTCGCAACCAATAAAATCAAGTCTTTGACGAGATGGACCCCGCAACAAGTGCGGGGTGACAGTGTGATGAGATTTGTGATTTAGCTTAGAGTCTGTAAATTTGAATCTGGGTTTCTTAAACGTTATTGGGGTTAAATTAGCGGGTTTGAATTGCTATGATGTTTATTGGGGCAAGCGACGGGATTCGAACCCGCGACCCTCAGAACCACAACCTGATGCTCTAACCAACTGAGCTACGCCTGCCATTATTTATCCACATTCTTGATGTCCAGATCAATTCTTTCAACTTCTGTTTCATAATTTCCAACATCGCGTTCCAATTCTTTGATTTCCTGCTCCATAGCAACAATTTCATGCTTATCAGCACCAGCGGTCTTTTTCTGCTCCAGTTCAAATTGTTTAATCTTCAAATTCATTTTGCTCAATTTCAACTTGCCGTGAATCTGATTACTGTTGATCTTCATAGCATTGACGGTTGCCGGATCAATTTTTCCATCCTCTTTTGGAGCAACGCCTAACACTATATTTGAAGCCTTCAGGCCAATATCGGCTTGTTTCAGCAGGGCATCGGTAACTGATTGACCAAACTCAACTTCAAATTTTTGCGCCACCAGACCATATTCGGTTTTGATCGCCTTAAGTGCTCCCTCTTTTTCTGCTGCAGATAGATTTGCGATATTTTTGATTTTTCCCTCAAGCTCTGCATCAGCCTTATCAACTTCAGCTCTTCTTTCTGCTGATTTTTCGACAATCGCCTTGTCCAACTCTCCGGCATTTTTAGCGATGGTTTTGACATCTTTATCAAGAGTGTCATTGGCAATATTTTCAAGCAATTTTTTTGTCGCTTCATTGTTTGCCGCTTTTAACAAAGCATCATCTTTTGATGGCCTCCATCTGGCTAAAAACTCCCACTTCATTTGACCACTAAGCGCTGAAGATGAATATATGCCGCTACTGCGCAACTGCCCTAGTTGCTCTCGCATTTGCAATGCTTGCTGCGCGGTTATATTGTCTCCTCTCACATCCCCTGCCAAAGATGAGAATTTTTCTGCGATCATCTGCGAAAGAACTATCTGCGCGCTGGCTCTGCCTTCACCTGCGAATGCCGCGTCAAGTCTTGCGGTTTTTTCGAATAATGATCTGCCGTCATTTCTGGTTAGATCGTCAATTAGCTTTGCTCCAACCAATACCGGATCCTGATCAGCAATATCGCGTGTCGCCATTGTGCGCATCTGATTCTGCAGAAACCGTCTCTTTTGTTGTTCCCTCTCCGCTCTTCTTTGTTCTTTTTTGGTTTTTGGCTTGGCGTC
Source organism: Alphaproteobacteria bacterium RIFCSPLOWO2_01_FULL_40_26 (assembly GCA_001767955.1). GTDB lineage: Bacteria > Pseudomonadota > Alphaproteobacteria > Rickettsiales > UBA1997 > UBA2645. The sequence continues at coordinate 4,963 of MEMO01000020.1, forward strand.
AGATGTAAAACTTTTATCGGAAGCCAAACGGGAAGCTATAGCCTTTCTGTTTGCCGCATCAGTTTGAGCTGTAATAGCTTTTCTGTGCAACGCTTTGTCAAGTATGTTGATTCTCTTGAGTGGATTCCAACCTTTTGAGGGGCTAATGCCGAACATTCTTCTAGAAGCGCTGCTTTGATCTTTTTCTTCATATCCGACTTTACGAAAAAAACTGCTTTGCATCATCTTCGGATTATGCGCAGAATCGCGAAGCAAAGCGGCTTTGGCGCGACCAAGAGCGTTTGGAATTTGTGTATACCAATGTTTGCCGGCTTCAGCTCTTTTTCTTGCCAAGCGCGCCTCATTGTCTTTGAGATGTTGCAGATAGCGATTTTTCAATTCTTCATTGCCGGCAAAATGTTTTGCCGCCTGAGATGAGCTTAATTCACCTTCGCTTCTGACCAGGTCTTTCATGGCGGAAGTGGCCAAATATTCTCCAACTTTTTCTCTGGCGCCGCCATAAAAATTTTTGTCCGCCCAATTTGTTGCCGCGTTTCTCAAGGCCTCTCTCATTTCTTTACCAAACAGAACTTTTCCTGGATCCTGTTTTTTCAATTTTTTTGCCTCGGCTTTGAGGAAGTTTTTTAGAGGTTCTTTTACCAGCTTTTGATCAAAACGCTTGCTGATATTGTGCATATCAACACCAAGAAAACCCATTTTGTTTGGATTGTTATACATCTCAGCCTGCAATTCCTTCATTGCAGCTTCTCTTATAAACTTATCGCGCGCAGCGCCTGATCTGGCGCCAGCAACTGATTCAGCTCTTTTGATTGCGCCGTCAATTATGCTGTCGCGCCATTTTGATCTTGGACCGCGGAAAGGTATTTTATCGCCAAGCGCATTAAATTTATCGGCAATGCCGGAAGTTCTGGCGCCAAGTGTTAAACCACGAACGCCATATCTTCCGGCGGTTGCAGCTGCATGACCAAGATGCGATGCGGCGCCTTTGGCAAGACCGAGAGCGTTTCCCATCATGCTTCCAGCAAGTGCAGCGCCTGACTCGCCATGTCCTTTACCATCTCCACCTTTATTCGCCACACCGCCAATTGAAATCAAAGATCCGGCAATATGCATTGCTTTTTCCACCATCATCTTGGTGATGAAAATTAGACCGGCGATGGTGACAAATCTGGTCATCCAATCAATGAAAGTGCGGTCGATGTAGGAGTGATAAATTATGATCGAAAAGAGGCCAAGACTGTGGCTTTCGCCGCAAGCGCGATAATAAAACAAATCGTTGAAATTCCGATCGAGAATATTGAGGAAAAAATAAAGCACGGTGAACATGATGATGATCTCAAGCGATCTCGCTCCCAAAAATGCCAGCCAGTTTTTAAACATATTGGCAGTTTTGGTAAACAGGGTGAACACCATGAAAATCGGACCTAAAGCCAAAACGAAGACAATTTTTATCACATTGATGATATACATCGAAGCCACGAAGAGCATGACATAGATGAAAAAGCCAATCAGCGCATAAATTAGCGGAAGGTAGAGAAAGCCAAAAAGATTAAAGAAAAACAAACCGAGGATTTTTTTTGCAACCGCAAGCGACATCAGATTTCGAATCATCAAGTCAACATAAGAAAAACGTGTGGCACTGCTAGTTGCGGTGGTGCGATCCATCTGCGCAACTATAGTCATTGAGCTTGGATCCTGATTGGCATCGGATAAATCCATAATCATCGCCACTACGTAATCCATGGAATCCTTGAAGAAGGCGACAACGATTTTGTTGTAAAAATACCAGCTTTCACCACTGGTAAAAAAAACTATCAGGCCGATTTTTAAAATGCGGTTCAGAACTTCTTTTTTGTTCATCTCAACAACACCGAAAAGATGCGCCGCGCCGAAAAGCGCTATGTATAATATCAGCGACACATGAACCGCCATGACAAAGCCGGAATCCTTGACGATTGCCTTATACATGAATTCCAGAATGCCACCGCTTCTTTTGCCGTCATCACCTACCGGCCCAATCAAAACATCTTCGACAATGCCAACCAGATATTCGATTAATCCGGGCTCATATCTGTTTCCAACGCCGCGTATAATGTGGAGATTATATTGGCCATAATTATCGGAATAATACTGATCCCACATTATGTGTTTAATCACTTCATTGGGAGTGTGATATTCATCATCGGCGGTGTTGGTATCAGTGCCATTATTGTCGTTTTTATCATCTTTCATGAAAATACGGCTGTTTGGACTTATGATCTCATAACGTGTGATATCATTGCCACTATCATCGACACATTGTCCATCGCTGTTACGTTTTACACTACAAATTTCCTCTTGCGAAAACAGATGATAGGCTCGCAGAGGAACATTAGTGCCACGCGATCCCCACAGGGCAATATAAGCGCCCATGCCGCGATCAAATTTGCAGTTAGTCTGACGATCAGAACTTTTGACAGTTTCATCTTTGTTGAGGATATTGAGTGGAAAATGGTAAGCACCATAACCCAACACCGACCCCTGCAAAGTGGTGCAAGTGCATTTTGCCGGATCGTTTTGATTAGCGGCAGTAGAACAATCGGTGCTGATTGGATTTCCACCCGGACCATTTTCCGGCGCTGGACTTTGGCCATCATAACACATGCAATTCATATTGGCTTGTCCGTGTTTTTTAGCACAAAAATTACAGCGTGGCAATGCGGCTAAAGTTGAAGCATTCATGGTATCACCCATAAGCGGCGCCCATTTGCCACTGATATACATCAAAAATCTGTCACCGTTTGATTTGAAACCAGTATCATGCCAATCGACGCGCTGACCGCCGCCAAGTGGATCATAAGTTCCATAGATTCCATCAGCAACCGGCTTTGATTCTATAAGTGTGGTTTGCACATCAAATTCATCGGGATCAACACAACCTTCTTCACAGGAAACAACGAACAAGGCCAAAAAAATCAGAAACAGTATTTGTGTAATTTTTTTGGTCATTTCCAACTTATCACTTGGTACCCGCGGCCGGACTTGAACCGGCAAGGGATTAAACTCCCCACGGATTTTAAGTCCGTTATGTCTACCATTCCATCACGCGGGCTTTTTGCGTTAAAAAATCGTGCTTAACGCACGATTTTAGCAAAAAGGCGCATCAGCGTTGCTTTAGCAGCGCTGATCGCGGGGTATGTCAACAAACTCCCGCAAAACCTTTTTAAATTCTTTTAACTCAACACCCTTTCTAACCACTGCCTTGCCAATTCTTTCAAGCAAGATGAAGGTTAATTTTTGGTCTTCAACTTTTTTGTCTTTAAAAAGATGGCAAGTCAAATTTTCTTTATTCCAGTTTTTACGCAAATTTTTTGGATCAGTGATAAAGCCGCAATTTTCAAGATGTGAAACAATGCGCACAAAATCATCGCGTAAAATCATACCAAAATTTTGCGACATTTTTGCTGCCATTACCATCCCCAAAGCAACTGCTTCACCATGCAGAATTTCATCGGAATATCCACATTCGGTTTCAAAAATATGACCGAAAGTGTGACCAAAATTTAGCAAAGCTCTTTCACTTGATTCGCGCTCATCACGACCAACAATTTCTGCTTTGAATCTGCATGAATTCGTGATGATTGTTTGCAGAATTTCTTCATCAAACGAAAAAATTTTTTGGTGATTTTTCTCTAAAAATTCAAAAAACTTTTCATCACGAATAAAACCATATTTCACCACTTCGGCATAGCCAGATCTCAATTCGCGCAATGGTAATGTTTTTAAAAATTCTATATCGCACAAAACCAGTTTCGGCTGATAAAAACTGCCAACGAGATTTTTTCCCACATGCGAATTTATTGCGGTTTTGCCGCCAACCGAGCTGTCCACCATGGCAAGCAAAGTGGTTGGAATCTGAATAAAATCAATTCCGCGCAATAAAATCGAAGCGGCAAATCCGGCAAAATCCCCAACTACTCCACCACCGAAAGCGACAATCAGTGATCTGCGATCAATTCCTTTGCTTAAAATTTCTTCACAGGTTTTTTCAAGCAATGCGAAGGATTTTGTTTTTTCGCCACAGGGAAGAATGATTTTTTCAGCATTATGCAAAACACCGCAAAGCCTTGATAAATGGAGGTTTGCAACATTTTCGTCAGTGATAACAAAAATTTTACTGTATTTTTTTTCTGCTAAAAATTGTGGCAAAAAATCAAGCGCATTTTTTTCAATTACGATATCATAACTTCTCTCTCCCAAAGAGAGCGAAACCTTATTTGGCATTGATTTTGTGAATTATTTTTTTGACCAAAGCTTCATGATTACAATTGGTGGTGTCAAATTTAAAATCGGCTTTGGCATAAATCGGATAACGCTTTTGCGCCAATTCTTCCAGCACTTCTCTTTTATTTTTTTGGTTCAAACTTTGGTTCAAACTTTGGTTCAAAAGCGGACGCGTGGTTTTATTGCCGATACGATGTAAAATTTCATCAACCGAGGCATAAAGCCAAATGACGATTGCCCGCTCTTTCAGAATCTTTTGCGTTTCTTCATTAATAAAAGCGCCGCCACCGAGAGAAAAAACGATGCTCTCATCGCGCATAACAATTTCCTTAATGACATCAGCTTCAATTTGACGGAAATATTTTTCGCCATTTTCGGCAAAGATTGCGGTGATTGGTTTACGTTCGCGATCTTCAATTTCGCAATCGCAATCAATAAAATAATAACCGAGTTTTTCTGCCAGTTTAACGCCGATGGTGGTTTTACCAACTCCCATCAGGCCAATAATTGCAATAATTTTCTTTTTCATTTTCATTTACTTGAAAATAATCTTTACAAATTTAAATCACGAATCCGCAAATTTAAACAATTCAAATGAGGTAATATGTCAGATTTCAACAGAACTTCCTTCGCTTCAACAGCAAGTAGGGCAACAACATATGATTCCGCCCTGCGCGATTATATGGTGAAGGTTTACAATTTTATGGCAATCGCGCTTGGAATTTCAGGCGTTGTGGCTTTTCTGGTTGCAAGCTCTCCGGCTTTAATGCAGCTATTTTTCGGCACTCCTCTGGCATGGGTGGTAATGCTTGCTCCACTTGGTTTCGTGATTTTTTTCAGCGTAAAACTTAACTCAATTTCAGCGCAGAAAGCACAAAATTATCTATGGATTTACTCCGGCCTAATGGGTTTGTCACTTGCCACAATTTTTGTGGTTTATACCGGAACTTCAGTAGCACGCGTCTTCTTCATCACCGCTTCAGTTTTTGGCGCCATGAGTTTTTATGGCTACACAACCAAAAAAGATTTAACCGGCATGGGTTCATTTTTGATCATGGGCTTAATTGGCATCATCATCGCTTCACTGGTCAATCTCTTTCTCAGAAGTTCAGCCATGGAATTCGCTATTTCAATCATTGGCGTTTTTCTTTTTATAGGTCTCACCGCCTACGACACTCAACGCATCAAACAAACCTACTATCATTTCGCCGGCAATAGCGAAATGGTCAGCAAAATGGCCGTGCTTGGCGCTTTGAATCTCTACATGGATTTCATCAACCTCTTCCTGATGTTGCTTAGATTCTTTGGCGACAGAAGAGGCTAATTTTCAAACTTTCAAACTCAAAAGGGCGGAGCCATCCCGCCCTTTTTTATGCCACTTCAACTTTCTTGATTTTTCAAACCCCGCCCATAATTTGCGCGCCCCTTCCTTCATAAACAGTTTCTAGAGCCTGTCTTCAAACTCATCACAGCTCGATTTTTCAGAAATTTTGAGCGACTTTCCGGCAAAATTTTGCCGCTGTATCTGGCATACTGCAAAAAATTTTGCCGGAAAACGAGCCAAAATTTGTGGAAAAGCGAGCTGTGATGAGTTTGAAGACAGGCTCTAACACATTCCCCGGTAGCTCAGCGGTAGAGCAGTTGGCTGTTAACCAATTGGTCGGAGGTTCGAATCCTTCCCGGGGAGCCATTTCTTTCTAAGCTCAGTAAGATTTCTAGAATTTTACATTAGATTTCATTGCCGCACTATTGCCGCATTCGTAGCCCCTTTCAAATGTTTTGATATTTTTTGGAAGAATTTTTGTTAGACGATATTCAGAAAGTCCTATTGGTTTATTGACATCGCGCAAAGCATATTCAGCGAGAATTTTATTTTTTTCACGACAGAGAATTAATCCGATTGAAGGATTGTCCCCCGGCGATTTTAATGAATCATCAATCGCAGAAAGGTAGAGATTCATTTTGCCGGCATGCTCAGCTTTGAACTCTCCAGATTTTAATTCGATTACCACGTAGCACCGAAGCTTGATGTGATAAAAAAGCAGATCGATGTAAAAATCTTTTTTAACCCCAATAACGTTTAAGAAACCCAGATTCAAATTTACAGACTCTAAGCTAAATCACAAATCTCACCACACTGTCACCCCGCACTTGTTGCGGGGTCCATCTCGTCAAAGACTTGATTTTATTGGTTGCGACCAAATGGACCCCGCAACAAGTGCGGGGTGACAGTGTGGTGGAGTTTATTGGTTTTACTCAGAGTTTGTAGACTTAAGCCATAATTCCTTAAGCGTTATTGGGGTTAATTACTCTTCCAACATCCCAGCCGATCCTTTATCCAACAGCATTTGATTCAAATAAACCCCATCATCAGCAACCTTTTGTGGATCAACTTCTGATTTTTTTTCATCAAAAAAAACATCGGCAACGTATCTTCCGTAGATGTCGATCTTGATGGTTTTAAGGATGAGAAATGGAATATTTTTTAGGATGTTAGTCAAAACTCTGGCACTTTTTTTTCCTGCGTCAGTGCTTTTCTCAGGCGCGTCAATTCCTTTTAATCGCAGAATTTCTTCGTGAAAAGTTTTGAATCCTAAATCAAGAATCACGCGGATGGTGTCGCCATCGACGACTCTTTCCAGGTAGGCTTTGTAGGCGTAGAGCTTGCGTGGATGTAAGTTTGATTTTTTTGCTGAGTAACTTTTATTCTTTCCCGTTGACGCGGAGCGCGACAAATTTTTAGTTACGTCAACAATTGGATTTTCTTTTTTTACAGCTTGAGGCAGCGATTCCTCTACTTCTCTAAAAATATTAAAACCCAAATCGAAGAAGGATTTTGTTGATCCGGCGATTGTTGTGAGTGGGTAAGAAAATAATTGGCCTCGGAGTGGGTAGAGTTTTTTATTGGTAATTTTTTTTGATGTTTTTGTTGCAGCGGTTTTTTTGTTACCGCTTTCTTTCTCGTTTAAAACCTCAGCATTTTTCGACTTTTTTGCCTCTTGTTGAAGAGTGTCAACATCCCAACTATTTTGCTTGGTTAAATCTTCGAGATATTTTCTTTCATCGGATTTTTTTATTCCGCTGAGAATTCGGTAATGGCTCCAGTTCAGGCTACTACTGTCTTTTGGAAGCTTTGGATAAGTTTTGTAAAAGCTACGCATTTTGTACAAAACTGTTTCCGTAATTCCAATGTCATGCTCGAGTTGTTTGAATAATTCTTCGCCGTAACCGGATTTATTATTTTTAGACAAATGCTCTTCAATTATTTTTCCGATTTGCCAAGCCATCACTACTTTTTGCCTGGTAACAGTTTCGATGATGTTATTTTGAGTTTGGGCAATGTGTTTTTGAATGCTTGAAAGAAGGTTGGCGTAGTTATTTAGAGCAACTTTCGTCTGAGAAATTTTTTCCAAAGACTTGGTTGGTTTAAGCTTTTTTGCTGAAGTTATTTTGGTGTTTTTTTTATTTTTACTCATGGGGAGAAGAGATTTTTTATTTTTTCAATTGCTGTTATTTTTGAATTCCTGCCACGTGGCAGGAATTACCTTATTTTTTGGATTCAGTGATGGCAAGGGTTTGGAGGGGGTGGTATGTTAAAATTGAGGGGATGGTTTGAGTAAAAATATTATTCGAGCCAGATGGCGTAGACTCGATGATCTCCTTCATTTACGATGAAGCCAAATTCGATGTCGGTTTTTATTAGAGCCTGTCTTAAAACCCACCGCGCCTCGCTTTTCCATAAATTTTGGCTCGTTTTTTGGCAAAATTTTTTGCAGTATGTTGAATACAGCGG